>JAFBAO010000095.1 GCA_019247715.1 Caulobacteraceae bacterium | reverse complement strand
CTCGAAGGCGGCCTGGTAGTTCGGATGCCACCGCGACAGGGCGGGGCGGTTCTCGATCAGATCGCCCATCGCCCACGCCATCCGCCGCTCGTCCATGGCGCGGCTCACGTCGTTGTCCGGGCAGAGGATGTAGAAGTCGCCCCGGGCGAGGCTCTCGAACATGAATTCCACCACCTGCTCGGCGGTCCATGCCCCAGGCGGCTTCTGCGCCATGCGGGCGGCGTTGATGCCGGTGAAGGTGAAGCCGGGAACCAGCAGATGGGCGCTTATGCTGGCGCCGGGCGTGTTGCGCAGCTCGTGTTGGAGCGCCTCGGTGTAGGCCTTCAGCGCGGCCTTGGAGACATTGTAGGCGGCGTTGCCGGGCGGCGTGGTGATACCCTGCTTGGAGCCGGTGTTGATCACGAAAGCGGGCCGGCTGGCCTCCAGCATCGCCGGCAGGAACGCCTGCACGCCGTGCACGACGCCCCAGAAGTTCACCCCGATCAGGGTCCGCCAGGCCTCGAGGTTCTTCCAGGCGCCGCCGGGATGCAGGCCTATGCCGGCGTTGTTCATCAGCACCGAAACGTGGCCGAAGCGCTCGAACGCGACGTCGCGCAGCCGCTCCAGGGCGCTGGCGTCGGAGACATCCGTCGCGACCGCCGCGATGCGCGACGGGCCGCCAGGCGCCTCGGCCGCGAGCGTCGCCTCGGCGGCGCTGAGCCGCTCGCCCGGCAGGTCGGCGATCGCCACCGGCAGGCCCATGGCGGCGAACCTGCGCGCCGCGGCCAGCCCGATGCCGCTCGCCCCGCCGGTGATGACGGCCGCCCCGCCGCTGCGGAGCGGGGGCAGATCGGTGAACGCGTCTGTCACGTGCGTTTCTCCTGAGGTTCAGCGCCAGAGGCCGCTCAGCCGCGCGGCGAGGGCGCGCCCCTGCCCCAGGCCGGCGCGGGCGGCGGCCGGACGGCCAGCCGGGTCCAGCAGGTTGACGGACAAGGCCTCGAGGCTGCGGCGGTCCGGTCCCACCAGTTCCACCGCGGCCCCGTCGTCGCGCAGGGTCTTCAGCTCCGCCTCCAGCGATCCGCTGAGCTCGGCGAGACCCGTCCGCACCGCGACAACCACCACCAGGTCGTGGCCGACGGCGAGGTCGGCGTTGGTGGCCGAGCGGACGCCGCCGTCGATGTAACGCCGCCCGCCGATGGTGATCGGCGGGAAGACGCCGGGCACGCTGCAGCTGGACGCCACCGCGCGGGCGAGGCCGACCTTCTGCTCGGCGCCCCAGACCACGAGCGCGCCGCTTTCCGCGTCCACCGCGACGCAGGCGTAGCCCCGCTCCGGCCAAACGTCCGCCTGGAGCTCGGAAAGCGCCCGGCCGAAGCCGCGGATGAAGCTCTGCTCGTCGATGGTCTGAGCAGCGAGGGCGAAGGCGCCGATTTCGCGGCGCGCGGCGGCCGGGTCCCCGCGCGCCGCCGCCTCGCGCGCGCGGCCGATCAGCGCCAGGACGTCAGGTCCGCCCGGCGCCGGCGTCGGCACGGGCCGCGGCCGCTCGGCCTCGGCGAGCATGGCGTCCGCCATCTTGACGGCGCTGCGGCCCATGGCGATCTGCGAGCCCACGAAAGCGCCGGCGGAGGTGCCGAGGATGTGGTCGGCGCGGGCGAGGTCGACGCCGTTCTCGGCCAGGCCGGCGATGAGGCCGGTCTCCCAGGCGATGCCCACCGGCCCGCCGCCGCCCAGGACCAGGGCGCGCGACATCGCCCTAGCGGCCCTTGAACGCGGGTTTGCGCTTCTCCACGAAGGCGGCCATGCCCTCCTTCTGGTCCTCGAAGGCGAAGAGCGAGTGGAACAGCCGCCGCTCCAGCTTCACCCCTTCGGAGAGCGGCGTCTCGTAGGCGGCGGTCACCACCTCCTTGGCCATCATCACCGCCAGCGGCGAGAGGGCGGCGATCCGCTGAGCGACGTCCAGCGCCGTGGGCAGGAGCTCGGCGAGCGGCACGACGCGGCTCACCAGGGCGCAGCGCTCGGCCTCGGCGGCGTCCATCATCCGGCCGGTGAGCACCATGTCCATGGCCTTGGCCTTGCCGATGAAGCGGGTGAGGCGCTGGGTGCCGCCGGCGCCCGGGATGACCCCGAGGTTGATCTCCGGCTGGCCGAACCTCGCATTGTCGGCGGCGATGATGAAGTCGCACATCATGGCGAGCTCGCAGCCGCCGCCCAGGGCGAAGCCGGCCACCGCGGCGATCACCGGCTTGCGGCAGCGGGTCACCCGCTCCCAGTTACGGGTGATGAAGTCCTCGGAGAACACGTCGGCGTAGGATTTCGAGGCCATCTCCTTGATGTCGGCGCCGGCGGCGAAGGCGCGGTCCGATCCGGTGACGACGATCGCCCGCACGCCCGCGTCGGCTTCGGCGACGTCCAGGGCGGCGGTGAGCTCGTCCATCAGCTGGCCGGAGAGGGCGTTCAGGGCGTCCGGCCGGTTGAGCCGGATCAGCGTCACGGCCTCGTGGGCTTCGACGATCAGGGTCTCGTAGGCCATGGGAGTCTCTCTGGCGGCGGGAAAGCGCAAGAGGCTATGACCCGGACAGGAAGACACGGCAAGGCGGTCGCGAGGAACGAGTCCGTGCAATCGCGAAAGGACGAAATGGATATGACGATGCGCGCGCTAGAGCTGGCCGCTGCTCCGGGAATAGAGAATCTTCAGTTGGTGCGTCGTCCGAAGCCCACGCCGGGGCCGGGCGAGGTGCGTGTTCGGATGACGGCGGCCTCGCTGAACCATCGCGACCTGGGGCTGATCTCGGGCAGGCTGAAACGTCCGCTCCCGATCACGCCTTTCTCGGACGGTTGCGGCGTCGTGGATGCGATCGGTCCCGGCGTCACGGAAGTCGAACCTGGCGAGCGCGTGGTCAGCCTCTTTTTTCAGGACTGGGAAGCTGGCGCCCCCGACAAGGAAAAACTCGCCTCGGCGCTGGCTTATCCGCTTCCGGGCGTTGGACGCGAGTATGCGATCCTCGCCGAAAGGGGGCTGGCGCGCGCACCGGATTTCCTGACGGATCAGGAGGCGGCCACCCTGCCTTGCGCGGCGCTGACGGCTTGGCAGGCGCTCATGGATCTGGGCCGTGTGAGGCCCGGCGCGACCGTCGTGCTGCTGGGAACCGGCGGGGTCTCGATCTTCGCTCTGCAATTCGCGCTGGCGGCCGGATGTCGCACGATCATCACGTCTTCGTCGGATTCGAAACTGGCCGAATGCCGGCGCCTCGGGGCGCATGAAACCATCAATTATCGGAGCAATCCCGACTGGGCCGCCGAAGTCGTGCGTCTGACCGGAGCGGGCGCTGACCTGGTGGTCGAAGTCGGCGGCGCGGGAACGCTCGAACAAAGCGTGCGGGCGGTGAAGATCGGCGGCGAAGTGATGGTCGTGGGGGCGCTCACCGGCCGCGGCGACTACAACATCGCTCAGATAATCACGACCTGCGTCACCTTACGCGGCCTGTTCGTAGGCTCCCGCGAAATGTTCTCGAGTATGTGCCGCGCGATCGAGATGCATAAGATCAGGCCGGTGATCGATCGCGTCTATCCGTGGAGTGAGGCCTCGACGGCGCTCCGAGCGATGGAACGAGGCGAGCATTTCGGAAAGATCGTGCTGGACTTCAGTGTTTGAACTCTAGGGATCCTGGTTGGCGAGCCCCGCCGCGTTGGCGTCCGGCAACGGCGTCCATTCCTCGGCCGGCGGCGGGGGGGCGAAGATCTCGTCGAGCATGGCGCCGGTGACGCCGGCCAGGGACGCAGGGCGCCAGGCGGGGGCGTTGTCCTTGTGGACGATCACGGCGCGGACGCCCTCCAGGAAGTCGTGGCGGCCCACCACGCGGGCGGCGATCCGGTATTCCATCCGCATTTCCTCGACGAACGAGGCGAGGCGCGCGCCCGTGGCGAGCTGGCGGAAGGCGACCTTCAGGGTCTGAGGCGACTTGGTCTTCAGCGTCTCGAGCTGGGCGCGCGCCCAGTCGGAGGGGTCGGCTTCCAGCGCCGCGACGATGGCCTCGACGCTCTCGCGGCCGAACAGGCGATCGATGTCGGCGAGCCGCGCCTCGAGCGGCGCGGAGGCGGGATCGTGGGCGAAGGGGGCGATGGCGTCCGGGATCTTGGCCGGCTCGGCGACGACGGCGGCCTTCAGGGCCGGCAGGTCGGCGGCCGGGACCACGTGGGTGGCGATCTTCAGCGCGAAGCAGTCGTCGGCCTTGATCCGCGCGCCGGTGAGCGCCAGCCACATGCCGGCGTGGCGCTGCAACCGCGACAGGTGCCAGCCGCCGCCCACGTCCGGGAAGAGGCCGATGCCGGTCTCGGGCATGGCGAACGCAGTGCGCTCGGTGGCGATGCGGAACTTGGCCGGCATGGCGATCCCGACGCCGCCCCCCATGGTGATCCCGTCCATCACCGCCACGACGGGCTTGTGATAGTCGAAGAGCAGCGCGTTCAGCCGGTACTCGGTGAAGAAGAACTCCCGCGCCGCCGCGCCGTCGCCCGCGCCGCTCTCGGCCAGCATGCGGATGTCGCCGCCGGCGCAGAAGCCGCGCTCGCCGGCATGGTCGATGATCACCGCCCGCACCCGCGGATCCTCGCGCCACGCCAGCAACGCCTCTGTCATCCGCCGGCACATGTCGGTGGTGAGGGCGTGCAGCGCCGCAGGCCGGTTGAGCGTCAGCCGCCCGACCTCGCCCTCGACACCCACCAGGACCTCCGGCGCGCTCACGATCCCAGCAACTCCCTCGAGATGATCACCCGCATGATCTCGTTCGTCCCTTCCAGGATCTGGTGAACGCGCAAGTCGCGGACGATGCGCTCCAGCGGGTAGTCCTTCAGGTAGCCGTAACCGCCGTGGAGCTGCAGCGCCTGGTTGGCGACCTCGAAGGCCGCGTCGGTGGCGAAGCGCTTGGCCATGGCGCAGTACATGGTGGCGGCCGGATCGCCGGCGTCGAGGGCGGCGGCGCCGCGCCGGACCATCAGCCGCGCCGCCTCCAGCTCGGTGGCCATGTCCGCAAGCCGGAACCTGAGGGCCTGGAACTCGGCAAGGCGGCGGCCGAACTGGCGGCGCTGGCCGAGGTAGGCTTTGGCGGTGTCGAGGGCGAGACCCGCGCCGCCCAGCGCACAGGCGGCGATGTTGAGCCTGCCGCCATCGAGCCCCCGCATGGCGAAGCGGAAGCCCTGTCCTTCCTCGCCGATCCGGTTGGCGGCCGGGACCCGGACCTCGTCGAAATGGACCATGGCGGTGGGCTGGGCGCGCCAGCCGAGCTTGCGCTCCGGCGTCCCGAAGCTGAGGCCGGGCGTCCCCTTCTCCACCACGAGCGCCGACACCCCGCCAGGCCCCTCGCCGCCCGTGCGGGCCATCACGACGTAGAGATCCGACGTCCCGGCCCCGGAGATGAAGGCCTTGGCGCCGGACAGCACGTACCCGTCGCCTTCGCGGCGGGCGCGGGTGGCAAGCGAGCCGGCGTCCGAGCCTGCGCCTGGCTCGGTCAGGCAGTAGGAGGCGACCAGCTCCATGCGGCAGAGCCCGGGCACGTAGCGTCGACGCAACGCGTCGGCGCCGAACCGGTCGATCATCCAGGCGCACATGTTGTGGATGGAGAGGTAGGCGGCGGTGGCCACGTCGCCGGCGGCCAGGGCCTCGAAGATGATCGCCGCGTCGAGCCGGGTGAGGCCGGCGCCGCCCAGCTCCTCCCCGACGTAGAGGCTCGCGAAGCCGAGGGCGGCGGCCTTGCGCATCACCTCGACGGGAAAATGCTCCTCCTCGTCCCAGCGCGCGGAATTGGGGGCGAGCTCAGCGGCGGCGAAGTCGCGGGCCGCGTCCTCCAGGGCGCGTTGTTCGTCGGTGAGGGCGAAATCCATCGCGCCTATCGCAGGGTCGGTATGACGAAGGCCGACTCGCCGGGGCGGGCGTCGCCGGGCCAGCGGGCGGTGACGGTCTTGACGCGGGTGAAGAACCGCACGCCTTCCATCCCGTGCTGGTTGGCGTCGCCGAAGGCGCTGCGCTTCCAGCCGCCGAAGGTGTGGTAGGCCACCGGCACCGGGATCGGCACGTTGACGCCCACCATGCCGACGTCGACGCGGCGGGCGAATTCCCTGGCCGCCTGGCCGCTGCGGGTGAACACCGACACGCCGTTCCCGTAAGCGTGCTCAGACGGCAGGGCGAGCGCCTCCTCGAAGGTCTCGGCGCGCACGATCTGCAGCACCGGGCCGAAGATCTCGTCCTGGTAGGTCTTCATCTTCGGGGCGACGTGGTCGAAGAGGGTCGGGCCGATGAAGAAGCCCTGCTTGTGGCCCTGGAGGGCGAAGCCGCGTCCATCGAGCACCAGTTCGGCCCCCTCGCGGACGCCGAGCTCGATGTAGTCCTCGATTCTGCGCCGGTGGGCGGCGGTCACCACCGGCCCGTACTGGACATCCGGATCGGTGGAGAGCCCGACCTTCAGCCGCTCGATCTCCGAAAGCAGCCGCCCGCGCAGCGCCTCGGCCGTCCCCGCCCCCACCGGGACAACCACCGGCAGGGCCATGCAGCGCTCGCCGGCCGAGCCGTAGGCCGCGCCCACGATGTCGCTCACCGCCTGGTCGAGGTCGGCGTCGGGCAGCACGATCCCGTGGTTCTTGGCCCCGCCCATGGCCTGGACCCGCTTTCCGTGCGCGGCGGCGGTGGCGTAGACGCGGGCGGCCACGTCCGAGGAGCCGACGAAGCTGACCGCAGCGATGTCCGGATGGACGAGGATGGCCTCGACGGCGGCCGCATCGCCCTGGACCACGTTGAGCACGCCCGGCGGACCACCCGCTTCCAGGAACAGTTCCGCCAGGCGCACCGGAACGCTCGGGTCCTTCTCCGAGGGCTTCAGCACGAAGGCGTTGCCCACCGCGATCGCCACCGCGAACATCCACATCGGGATCATCGCCGGGAAGTTGAACGGGGTGATCCCCGCGGCGACCCCCAGGGGCTGGCGCATGGACCAGACGTCGATGCCGGGCCCGGCCCCGTCGGTGTACTCGCCCTTCAAGGCATGCGGGACGCCGCAGGCGAACTCCACCACTTCCAGGCCCCGCTGGATGTCGCCGCGCGAGTCGGCCAGCACCTTGCCGTGCTCGGACGACAGCAGGGCGGCCAGCGCCTCCATCTGGGACTCCACCAGGCGCTTGAACTCGAACATCACCCGCGCCCGGCGCTGCGGGTTGAGGGCGGCCCACCCCGGCTGAGCGGCGCGGGCGGCTTTCACCGCCGCATCCACCACCGCCGCGTCGGCCAGAGCGACCCGGCCCTGGATCTCGCCGGTGTTCGGATCGTAGATTTCCCCCCAGCGGCCTGAGCCGCCGGCGAGGCGCGCCCCGCCCACGAAATGCATCACCTCGCGCACCGTCTTCTCCATGGTCTACCGGGCGGGCGCCGGCTGGTCGGTCGCGCCGCCGAGGGGGCCCATCTGCAGGACAGGGTTCCACGGAAGGCGGCGCAGCGCCAGGGCCGGACCCTTCGGATCCTTCGTCGCCTTCTCGTCGTCATAGGCGGCCGAGACCCGCAGCGGCGCGTCGGCGACCACCTGGATCACGCAGGAGAGCCGGATCGTCTGCGGTCCGCTGGTCCACGGCCGGCTGTTGGGGCCGGTGTTGACGCTGCGGCCCTGGGCGCAGACGGCGTTCTCGACCCGGATGACGATCGCCTGGCTGGCGCCGGGGCCGCTGGCGGTGGACAGTCCCGACGCCTCGATCATGTAGGCGCCGGCGGTCATCGCCGGGATCGTGCAGTCCGTCTCGCTCGGACTGACATTGCGGCAGTGGTTGGCGGTGATCTCGGGCTGGCTGTAGCCGGCGGCCTGGTAGATCCGCGGAACGGTCGGCGCCGCTGCGGGCGCGGGCGCCGCGCCGGCCGCGCCTGCGGCCGCCGACAGGAGCAGGACCAGTAGAACGCACCGCATCGAGGTCTTCCCTGCATGCCGGCGTGGACCGGCGCCGAGGCGAGGTCTTCATGGATTGTCCGACTCTTGTCCAGCGGCGCCGGCCGGGCGGGACGTTAGTCGAAGACGCCTCCAACTCGACTCGTTGGCGCCCAAACATTGCCATATTGAGACGCTTGGCTCAGCGCACGGCAGGTTCGCCGCGAGGGGTCCAATTGCCCTGCAGTCAGCCCAAATGATTTCGGGCCCCGGCCGTCCTCGCCGGGGCCTTAGTATTTTCGGGCGCCTCCAGACGCCCCGCGCCGCAGAAGCGAGGCGCGCAATGGCGAAGCCGCCCGCGCAGTCACCGCATCGAGAACCGGGTAGGGGGATGGAACACCACATCGACGCCCATCTGGGCAAGCGAGTCTGCCATCGCCGGCGGATGCTTCAGTGGACCCAGCAGCGGCTCGGCTCCGCCGTCGGCGTGCGCTTCCAGCAGATCCAGAAGTACGAAAGCGGGGTCAACAAGATCTCCGCCGCGCGGCTCTGGGCGATCGCCAACGCGCTGGGGGTGCCGGTCACCTACTTCTTCGAAGGGCTTGACGAGCACGGCTAGTGCCCCGGTTCAGAAGTTCGCCAGTGGATGGGATGGGCGCCGAGCGGACTTCGGACTCGACAAGGACACCGGCAAAGCTTTGAATTTCATGTGGTTTACGAATTTGAAGTTCGCTTCGGCGCCCGCCCCATCAGTCGGGCGAACTTCGAATCCACCACACTAGCGGCTCGCTCCATCGGCCACGCCTGGATTCCTGAAGGTTTCGAATGAAGCGTTTGGCTGTCGCGCTCGCAGCGGCGCTCGCTCTCGGACCAGCCGCGGCCAGGGGCGCGAAGCCTTCCGTCCAGCCGGTGAAGGCGCGGATCGAGACCGGCGTGCTGGTGGGCCGTCAGAGCGGGCCGGTGCGGAGCTTCAAGGCGATCCCCTACGCCGCGCCGCCGCTGGGACCGCTGCGCTGGTCGCCCCCGGCCCCCGCGCGCGCCTGGGCCGGCGAGCGCGACGCCGGCGCCGACGGTCCGGCCTGCCTGCAGCCGGTGAACGCCGACGGACGACCCAACGGCGGCGGCTACGCCGGCCCCACCAGCGAGGACTGCCTGACGCTCGACGTCTGGGCGCCGGCGCAGGCCCACAAGGCGCCGGTGATGGTCTGGATCTACGGGGGCGGGAATCTCTATGGCGCCGATTCCATCGCCCCCAACGACGGGCGGGCCTTCGCCCGCGACGGCGTGGTGCTGGTCTCGATGAATTACCGGTTGGGAGCGCTTGGCTTCTTCGCCCATCCGGCCCTGACCGAAACCGCCGGGCTGGCCGAGCCGCTCGCGTCCTATGGCATCATGGATCAGATCGCCGCGCTCGCGTGGGTGAAGCGCAACATCGCCGCCTTCGGAGGCGATCCGCGCAACGTCACGGTCTTCGGCGAATCCGCCGGCGGGGCCGACGTGCTGACGCTGATGGCCGCCCCCTCCGCGCACGGCTTGTTCCAGAAGGCCACGGTCCAGTCGGCGCCCGCGTGGGAGAGACCGCCGACCCTTGCCGAGGCCGAGGCGGCGGGCCTCGCCCTGACCGCGTGGCTCGGTCTGCCTGCCCACGCCGACGTCGACAAGCTGAGGGCCATCCCGGCCGAGAAGCTGGTCGGCGCCCCCGGCCGCTTCGGCCCGGTCGTCGACCGGCGGCTGATCTTCGAGAGCATCGCCGAGGCCTTCGCGCGGGGCGAGGCCGCGCCGGTCCCGTTGATCATCGGCTCCAACAGCTGGGAGGCCTCGCTGCTGCCGCCCACGGAGTCGGCCGCCTACCTTGCCGCCGCCCCGCCCTCGCTGCGCGCGGCCTACCCGGGCGAGGCCGCCGAGCCGGAGCGGCTCGCCCAGGCGATGTTCACCGACGCGACCATGGGCGCCCCTGCCCGCTGGATCGCCGCCAGGGCCTCGATCCGGGCGCCGGCCTGGCTCTACGCGTTCTCCTATGTGCGCGTCGCCCGGCGCGGAAAGATCCCCGGCGCCAACCACACCTCGGAGAATCCCTACGTCTTCGACACCCAGATGATCATCCCCAGCTACGCGGCCGAGATCGTGGACGAGGACCGCAAGGTGGCCGCCTTCGTCCATAGCTGTTGGGTGAGCTTCGCCAAGACCGGGGCGCCGCGCTGCGCCGCCGCCGGCCGGCGGTGGCCGAGGTACGACCCAAAGACTGAGGCGCTGATGGAGTTCGCCGCCACGCCCGTCATCCGCACCCGCTATCGAGAGCCGCAACTGGACGCCCAGGAAAGAGCCAGCCCGCCGCCGGTGGGACGCGGACCGGCGCCGGCCGGGCCGTAGGGCCGCGCAAGCTTGGTTGTCGCGCCTGCGGCGGCGCCTATACTCCCCGCCTTTCCTCGGGAAGGAGCGGCGGATGGGCGCGCAGGCGCCGGTGGCGATCATCATGGGAAGCCGCTCGGACTGGCCGACGCTGAAGGGCGCCGCCGACGCGCTGGACGAGCTCGGGGTCGCCTACGAGGCGCGGGTAGTGTCGGCCCACCGGACGCCCGAGCGCCTCTTCTCCTTCGCCAAGAGCGCCGCCGAGGCCGGGTTCAAGGTGATCATCGCCGGGGCCGGCGGCGCGGCGCACCTGCCTGGGATGACGGCTTCCTTGACCACCCTGCCGGTGCTCGGCGTGCCGGTGCGCGGCAAGGCGCTGGACGGGCTCGATTCCCTGCTCTCCATCGTTCAGATGCCCGCCGGGATCCCGGTGGGCACGCTGGCGGTGGGCGAAGCGGGGGCCCGCAACGCCGGCCTGATGGCCGCGCGTATCCTGGCGCTCGCCGATCCCGCCCTGGCCGAGCGGGTCGCCGGCTTCCAGGCCCGCCAGACCGCCCAGGTGCCCGACGAGGTCGAGGATTGAGCCGCTTTCCCATTCCGCCAGGTTCGACGATCGGAATTCTCGGCGGAGGCCAGCTCGGGCGGATGCTGGCCCTGGCCGCCGCGCGGCTGGGATTTGACGTCGCGGTGCTGGACCCGGCGCCGGACGCCCCGGCGGCGCGGGTGGCCGCGAAGGCCATCGCCGCCGAATACGACGACCCGGCGGCGCTCGCCCTCCTGGCGCAGATTTCCGACGCCATCACCTTCGAGTTCGAGAACGTGCCGGCCGCCGCCATCCAGACCCTCGCGGACCTCGGCGCGGCGGTGGCGCCCTCGGGGCGGGCGCTCGCCATCTCCCAGGACCGTCTGGCCGAGAAGACCTTCCTGAACGCGGCCGGCGCCCCCACCGTCGCCTTCGCCGCCGTCGGCGGCCCCGCCGACCTCGCCGAGGCCCTGAAGCGTCACGGCGCGCCGCTGCTCGTGAAGAGCCGCCAGGGCGGCTATGACGGGAAGGGCCAGGCCTGGCTGGAGCGCGCCGACGACATCGACGCCGTCTGGCGCGCCGCCGGCGCGGTCCCGGCGATCGCCGAGACACCGGCCGGGTTCGATCGGGAGCTTTCGGTCATCGCCGCGCGCGGCCGATCCGGGGAGGTCGCCGTCTATCCCCTCGGCGAAAACCGGCACGTGGGCGGGGTGCTGCGCCAGACCACCGCACCGGCCCGCACCACGCCGGCGGTCCAGTCCCAGGCCGAACAGATCGCCGTCACCCTGCTGGCGGCCCTCGACTACGTGGGCGTGATCGGGATCGAGCTGTTCGAGCAACGCGGCGGCGGGCTGCTGGTCAACGAGTTCGCGCCGCGGGTCCACAACAGCGGCCACTGGACCCTCGACGGTTGCGAAGTCGACCAGTTCGAGCAGCACATCCGGGCCGTCGCCGGCTGGCCGCTGGGCCCAACCCGGGCGCTGGCGCGGGTGGAGATGACCAACCTGCTCGGCGACGAGATCGATGCTTGGCAGGCGCTCGCCGCCGAGGCGAACGCGCGGCTCTGGCTCTACGGCAAGACCGAGGCCAGGCCCGGCCGCAAGATGGGCCACGTGAACCGGCTGGGGCCACTCGACCCGTAGGCGGCTATCCGCGCAGCAGGCCGTAACGCACGCGCCCCAAGGCGTTCGCCACGCCCTCGCCTAGGCCCCCACGCGTCACCTTGGCCTTCAGCCGCTCGAAGGTCATCACCGCTTCGATCCTGCGGTCGAGGTGGGCCAGGGCCTCTGCCTCTCCGCTTACGAGCCAGATGGCCAGGCTGCTGGCCAGGATCTCGGCCAAAATCGCGCGCTTGCTGTAGTGGTTCGCATCGGTCGAGACGTCGCCCGCCCAGCGCCAAAGGCCGTCGGCGCTCTCCCACACGAGCCGGGCGGCCAGCGCCAGGTTGGCTGGCAGCGCCAGAAATCCGGTCCAGCGGCGCACCGCCTCGGCGTCGGCAAGGGCGGCCTCCAGGCGCGTGCGCACCGCCCGGCGGATGCGCTCGCGGACCTTCATGGCGGCCGGATCAAGGTCGGCCAGGGCCAGGAGGGCGGCCCGGTCGTGCCGGCGCGAGAAGAGCGCGGCGAGGTCTCGCGGGCCTTCGGGCAGCAGCAGCTCCACCTCCCCGCGCGAGAGCCCCGCCACCCGGCCCGCCGCATAGGTCATCGGCCAGGTCCAGCCCTGGGCGGGCGCAAGCGCCAGGGCGGCCTCCAGCACGCCTGCCTCGGCGCGCTCAGCGTAGTCGGGCCCAGCTTCGCTCATACCCTCCTCTAGCGCCGGCGACGGCCCGTGGACAACCGCAAGGCCTTCTGCTATCAGCCCCGCCCTCAACCGAAACCAGACCGCCTGGCGATAGGAGCGCGGGTCATCGTCCAGATTTTCGTTCGCGACAACAATGTCGACCAGGCCCTCAAGGCGCTGAAGAAGAAGATGCAGCGCGAGGGCTCGTTCCGCGAGATGAAGCGGCACGTCCACTACGAAAAGCCGTCCGAGAAGCGGGCCCGACAGAAGGCCGAGGCGGTTCGTCGCGCCCGCAAGCTCGCCCGCAAGCGCGCCCAGCGCGAGGGCCTGATCGCCGCTCCGAAGAAACCGACGCGCCAGTAGGGCGTGCCCGGCCGGCCTTCGGCTCGCCGCCGCGATCTAGCGGAACTCCGCCCCCGTAAAGACCGAAATGAGCCGCAGCCCCGCGTCCGCGAGGGCTTCGCTCGCGCCTTCTTGGCGGTCGACGATCACCAGGGCGGCCTCGACCACGGCGCCGGCGGCCCTCGCCGCCTCCACCGCCTTGACCACCGAGCCGCCGGTGGTGGCCACGTCGTCGACGATCAGCACCCGCTTGCCGGTCAGGCTCTCGCCAGGCCCCAGGCCCTCGATCACCTCGCGCGTGCCGTGGCCCTTGGCCTCCTTGCGCACGAAGAAGGTGCGCACCGGAACCCCCTTCACGTCGCTGACCGCCGCCAGCGCGGAGATCACCGGCACCGCCCCCATCTCCAGACCGCCCACGTAATCCACCTTTTCCTCGAGGACGCGGGCGAGGAAGGCCTCGGCGCAGAGCCGCGCGCCGCGCGCGTCCATCATGGTGGGCTTCAGGTTGAAGTAGAGGTCGCTCTCGCGGCCGGACGAAAGGGTGAATCGGCCGAGCCGGAAGGATCGGACGCGGATGATCTCCCGCAGCTCCGATTCCCCGTCCGAGGTCTCACGCGCGTGCGTAGCGGCGGCGGCCATCGGAACCTCCTTCGAAGAGAGCGAGTCGGGATCGCGGGCGAGGATGGCGCCGCGCCGGCCAGGGTCAAGCGGACTCGCCGCGGCCGGCGAGACCGGCCAGCAGCAGCCGCGGATCGAAGCGGCCGCTCGAAAGGGCGCCGGTGCGGAAGGCGCGCCCGGCGATCCAGAGCTCTAGGCCGACCATGCCCGCCAGCAGGGCGCCGGTGCCCGCCACCTGCCACCAGGGCGGCCCGCTGGCGGCGCGCGCGGCCATCAGGAAAGGCGTGAAGGGCGGAAACCACGAGAGCGCCTGGATCAGCGGCGCATCCGGGCGGCCGATCGCCTGGCCCATGAAGATCATCGGGATGGACATCAGGATCATCAGCGGACCCAGCAGCGTCTGCGCCTCGCGGGTGGTCTCGCAGAAGGCCCCGATGGTGGTGAAGAGGGTCGCATAGGCGAGGTAGCCGCCCACGAAGTAGAGGGCGAAATAGAAGAGCAGGCCGTGCTGGAAGAGGACGCCGGCGATGTCGCCGGCCAGGACGGGGTTCTGCGAGGCCAGCGCCGCGCCGGCGAGGCCCAGCCAGACGCAGAGCGCCGTGGCGGTCACCGCCGCCGCACCCAGGATCTTGCCCCCCATGATCTCGGGGACCGAGGCCGAGGTGAGCAGCACCTCCAGGATGCGGCTGGATTTCTCCTCGATGACGCTGTTCAGCAGAACCCCGGCGCCGGTGAGGATCAGGGACCATAGCATCAGGCCCATGGCGAAGCCGACGTAGGAAGGCAGCCGGTCGCGCAAGGAGACCTCGCCCGCACCGCTGCGCGGCGAGAAGTGGGCGACCTTCGGCTGGGCGGCTTCCAGGGCGGCGATCTGGGCGGGCGCGAGGCCGGCGTCGGCCAGGCGGTTGCGGCGCAGGGCCTCGCCGAGGGCGTCGGCGAGGCGGGCTTCGAGGGCCGGCTCGGCGATCTCCCGGGTCCAGAGGTTGAGCGCCGGCGCCGAGCGGGTTCCCTCGATGAGGGCGACGGCGTCCAGCTTCGCGCCGCCGGGCAGCCGACGGGCGCCGCTGAGGAAGGGTCTCAGGCTGCGGACGGCGTCCGCGGGGCTGGCGAACGGGGCGCCCGGCGCCGGGACGAGGGTCGGGATCGGGCGATCCTCCCGGGCGGCCGCGGCCAGGTCGTCGCCGTACCCCGCTCCGCTGAGGTCGACGACGGCCAGGGTCGGCGGCGGGGCGGTCTTCTCCGCAAGGCCGGAGGCGTAGATCGCCATGAGGAGGCCGAACGGCATCAGGCAGATCGAGAGCCAGAACCCCACGGTGCGCACGAAGGCCCAGTATTCGCGCGTCGCGATGGCCAGAAGCCGGCTCATGCGGCGTCCCTCTCGCCGGTAAGCACGATGAAGGCGTCGTGCAGGTGCGGCTCCTTCAGCTCCAGCCGGGCGATGTCTAGGTCGCGCTGGAAGGCCGCTTTCAGCGCCGCCTGGACCGGAGCGCCCGCCGCGAGCTCGGCGATGAGGCGCGTGCGGCCCTCTTCGGCGGGCTCGTGGACGACGCGGACGACGCCTGGCGCGTCCGCCAGGGCGTTGCAGGTCAGAGCGCCCTCGAGCACCAGACGCCGCGGCGCGGCCGCGCAGGCCTCGTCCACCCGCCCGTCGAACACTTTGCGCCCGCGCGCGATCAGCACCACCTGGTCGCAGAGACGCTCGGCGTGCTGCATCACGTGGGTCGAGAAGATCACCGTGGCGCCGCGGCCGGCGAGCTCGCGGATGATCGCCTCCAAGGCCTGTTGGTTGACCGGATCGAGCCCCGAGAACGGCTCGTCGAGGATCACCAGCTCCGGCTCGTGGGCGATGGCCGACAGCAGCTGCACCTTCTGAGCCATCCCCTTGGAGAGCGCCCGGATCTGCCGGTCGCAGGCCTCGCCCAGGCCGTGGGCCTCCAGCAGGGTTCGGGCCCGGCGTCGGGCTTGCCCGGCGGGCATGCCCTTCAAGGTCGCGAGGAAGGCGATCACTCCGACCGGGGTCATCCTCCGGTAGAGTCCCCGCTCCTCCGGGAGAAACCCGATGCGGCGCCGCAGCTTGCGCGCGTCCGTCTCGCCCAGGACCCTCACCTGTCCGGCGGTCGGGCGCACCAGCCCCAGGATCATCCGCAGGGTGGTGGTCTTGCCGGCCCCGTTCGGCCCCAGGAAGCCGAGAATCCGGCCGGTCCGCGCCTGGAACGACAGGTCGGCGACGGCGGCGAAGGCGCCATAGCGCTTGGTGACGCCGTCGAGGCTGAGCGCAGTCTCCATGGCCTTCCTTAGGACAGAGAGTCTTATCAGGCCTTTGCGGCCGCCGCTTCCACCTCGAGGACCGCCTCGACGATCCGCCCGCCGAAGGTCTCTCCCAGCAGGGTGGCGTGGTTGGCCCCGGCCACGTGGACGACAAACCCCGACCGCGAGGCGCGCGCCGGCGCCGATTGACTGGCGTGCCGGGCGCTGGCGGCGCGCGATCGCGCCGTCAGGACCACCGCCGCCGGCCATGCGGAGGGATAGGGACCGGCCGCGACACCCGCCGCAGCGTCCGCCGGCCAGGCGGCCACCTCCAGCGCCGCCCAGCGGTTGTGGCCCGGATCGGCGAAGGCCCAGCGCTTTTCCGCCTTGGCGGCCGGCGGAAGCCCGATGGAATCGCCCAGCGGCGGTCCGAAAGGCCGGATCAGCCCAAAGGAGGCGCCCATGGCCGCGAGTCTGGCGAAGAAGGCGAAGCTTGCGACGCCGTGGCGGGCGGCGGCGGCGTCCATCGCCTCCGGCGTCGAGGCGTCCACCAGCACCACGCCCCTGATGCTCGCCAGGTTGCGCGCCGCGAACACGCGCAGGTGCAGACCCGCCATCGAATGTCCGCAGAGGATATAGGGGCCGGGCTCGGCGGCGGCGCCCAGCAGCTGTTCGAGGTCGGAGATGATCGCGTGGCTGTCGCGCGGTCTCGGCCCTGGGTCGGAGAAACCAAGCCCGGAGCGATCATAGGCCAAGGAACGCACGCCCGCTCGCGCGAGTCCCTCCTGAACGGCGGCCCAGTCGGCCGAGAAGCCGAAGGCGCCCGCCTCCAGCAGCACCGTCGGGCGCCCCGAGCCGGACGGGCCCTCGGCGATCAGATGCAGCCTGCGCCCCGGGGCGATCTCGATCAGCCGGCCGCGCGGCGACGGCGCCGGCGGGGTGACGCGTTGCGGAAGGCTGGACGGTGAAGACATGGGAGCGGGCGGTGGCGGCGCGGGAGAGATGGGCGGACTTAGGGACGGGGAATGGCGATAACCAGGCGGGCGATCGGCGACTGCGTTACAGCGGCGTTCGGGCTTCGAAATCCAGCGCGGTCCGGACGATGAGGCGAAGATCGTCCCGGCGTGGCCGCCAGCCGAGCTCACGCCCGATCCGACCGACGTCGGCGACCAGTTCCGCCGGATCGCCGGCCCGACGCGGCCCTTCGCGGACGGGCAGCGGCCGTCCAAGCTCGGCCTCGACGGCGCTCAACACCTCCCTGACCGTGTAGCCGTGGCCATATCCGCAGTTGGCGATGAGGTTCGCGCCGCCCGACTCCAGATGGGCGAGGGCGGCCAGGTGCGCCTCGGCCAGATCGGTGACGTGGATGTAGTCGCGGATGGCGGTGCCATCGCGGGTCGGATAGTCGGCGCCGAAGACGACGAGCTCGGGCCGGCGGCCGGCCGCGGTCTCGGCGGCGACCTTGATGAGGTGGGTCCCTCCGGCCCCGCGCTGACCGGCGCGGCCGGCCAGATCGGCGCCGGCGACGTTGAAGTAGCGGAGAACCGCATAGCCGAGGCGATGGGCGGCGGCCGCGTCCACCAGCATCCGCTCGCTCATCGCCTTCGATGCGCCATACGGGGAGATCGGCGCCAGAGGCGCGTCCTCCGGCGTCGGCGTCGTGGTCGGCGTCCCGTAGACCGCGGCGGTGGAGCTGAAGATGAAATGCTTCACGCCGGCCTCGACGCACGCCGCGATCAGGGCCCGGGTCCGCACGGTGTTGTTGTCGTAATAGTCGAGCGGCCGGCGCACCGACTCGGGCACCACGATCGAGCCCGCGAAGTGGAGGACCGCCTCGACGGCGCGCTCGGCGATCAGCTTGCGGACCAGGCCCTGGTCGCCCACGTCGCCCTGGACGAAGCTCGCCTCAGGCGGAACCGCCTCGCGCACGCCTTTGGACAGATCGTCGAGCACCACGACTTCGCGCCCCGCATCCAGGAGGGCGAAGGCCATGTTGCCGCCAATATAACCGGCGCCGCCGGTCACCAGGATCGTCATCGGCTTCGGGTCATCGGCTTCGGGTCTCGCACGGCGTCGTCGCTGGCGCTCATAGCGCCCGCACGATCCCTTCGGCCATCTTTCGCGCGTCGCCGAAGAGCATCATGGTGTTGTCGCGGAAGAAGAGCTCGTTCTCCACCCCGGCGTACCCCGAGCCCATGCCGCGCTTTACGAAGAGCACCGTCCGGGCCTTCTCGACGTCGAGGATGGGCATGCCGAAGATCGGCGAGCTGGGATCGGTCTTGGCGGCGGGATTGGTGACGTCGTTGGCGCCGATCACGAAGGCGACGTCGGCGGTAGGGAATTCCGAGTTGATGTCCTCCAGCTCGAAGACCTCGTCGTAGGGGACGTTGGCCTCGGCCAGGAGGACGTTCATGTGCCCGGGCATCCGCCCGGCGACTGGATGGATCGCGTACTTCACCGTCACCCCGGCGGCCTTCAGCTTGTCGACCATCTCGCGCACGGCGTGCTGGGCCTGGGCCACGGCCATCCCGTAACCGGGGACGATGATCACCTTGGAGGCGTTCTTCATGATGAAGGCCGCGTCCTCCGCCGAGCCTTGCTTGACCGGCCGCGTCTCCACGCGCCCTTGCGCCGCCGGCTCGCCGCCGAAGCCGCCCAGGATCACCGACACGAAGGAGCGGTTCATCCCCTTGCACATGATGTAGCTGAGAATCGCCCCCGACGAGCCGACCATCGCGCCGGTGATGATGAGGGTGGTGTTGGCCAAGGTGAAACCGAGGGCGGCGGCCGCCCAGCCGGAGTAGCTGTTCAGCATCGAGATCACCACCGGCATGTCCGCCCCGCCGATGGGGATGATCAGGGTGACGCCCGCCGCCAGCGCCAGGCCGAAGGCGGCCCAGAAGGGCCCCTTGTGCGCCCCGCCGTTGGCGACGAGGAGGCCGATCATGACCACGACGGCCACGGCGATGGCGACGTTGATCAGGTGACGGGCCGGCAGGATGATCGGCGCGCCGGACATGTTTCCGTTCAGCTTGGCGAAGGCGATCAGGGAGCCGCTGAAAGTCACCGCCCCGATGACCACGCCGGCCGACAGCTCCACCAGGTTCTCGAGCCGCACGCCGGCGCCGTCGGCGATGCCGTAGGCGGCCGGGGCGTAGAGGGCGGCCACGGCCACCAGGCAGGCGGCCAGTCCCACCAGCGAGTGGAAGGCCGCCACCAGCTGCGGCATCGCCGTCATCTGCACGCGCCGGGCGATCACCGCCCCGACCGAGCCGCCCACCAGCACGCCCCCGGCGATCAATCCCACCGTGGCCGCGTCGAGCAGGCGCTGGTTCCAGAGGCTGGCGAGCGCCACGGCGACCGCCAGGCCCATGCCGATCATGCCGAGCAGATTGCCGCGCCGGCTGGTCTCGGGATTGGAAAGCCCCCGCAGCGTCAGGATGAAGAGCACCCCCGAGGCCAGGTAGGCGACGGCCGCCAGGTTGGCGTTCATGCGGGCCCGCTCACGGCCGCGGCTCCTTCTTGCGGTACATCGCGAGCATCCGCTGGGTGACCAGGAAGCCGCCGAAGATGTTCACCGAGGCCAGCGCCACCGCCAGCACCCCGGCCCCCTTCGAGACCCACATCTTGCCGTGCCCCGGCTCGGCGTGCGCCGCCGCCGCCAGGAGCGCGCCCACCACGATCACCGATGAGACCGCGTTGGTCACCGACATCAGGGGCGTATGGAGGGCCGGCGTGACGCTCCAGACCACGTAGTAGCCGACGAAGATCGCCAGGACGAAGACGGCGAAGTGCAAGATGGTGGGGTCGACCGCTTCCATGGACGCGGGGCGTCTCCGTTAGGCCGCCTGCAGGGCCGGGTGGACCACCGCCCCGCTGAGCGCCACCAGCGAGGCCTTGAGGATCTCGTCGTCGAACGACTCCACGAGCGCCCCGTCCTTGATCAGCAGGCCGGCGAAGGCGACGAGGTTGCGGGCGTAGAGGGCCGAGGCGTCCGCGGCGATCCGGCCGGGCAGGTTGGCGTAGCCGATGATCCTGGCGCCGCCCGCCTCGACGATCCGGTCACGCGCGACGCCCTCGACGTTGCCGCCTTGCTCCACCGCCAGGTCGACCAGCACCGATCCCGGCCGCATGGAAGCCACCTGCTCGGCGCTCACCAGACGGGGCGCCGGACGCCCCGGGATGAGGGCGGTGGTGATGACGATGTCCTGGCCGCGGATGTGGCCGGCCACCAGGGCCGCCTGTTTGGCCCGGTAGGCGGCGCTCATTTCCTTGGCGTAGCCGGCGGCGGTTTCGGCGGCCCTGAATTCCTCGTCCTCGACCGCGACAAATCGCGCTCCGAGGCTTTCGACCTGCTCCTTGGCGGCGGGCCGCACATCGGTGGCGGTGACCACCGCCCCCAGGCGACGGGCGGTGGCGATCGCCTGCAGACCGGCGACGCCCGCGCCCATAACGAAGACCTTGGCGGCCGCGACCGTGCCGGCCGCCGTCATCATCATCGGCAGCGCCCGCCCATAGACCTGCGCCGCCTCGATCACCGCCCGGTAGCCGGCGAGGTTCGCCTGGCTCGACAGGGCGTCCATGGCCTGGGCGCGGGTGATCCGGGGGATCAGCTCCATGGCGAAGACCGTGGCGCCGCGCTGGGTGAGCGCCTCCATCAGCGCCTTTTCCCGGTGCGGATCGAGAAGGCCGACCACGATCGCGCCAGGCCCCAGGACGTCGATCTCCTCGCGGGACGGCCCACGCACCTTGAAGACCACCTCAGCGCCGTTCAGCGCCGCGCCGGCGTCGGCGGCGATCCGCGCCCCCGCCGCAGCGTAGTCTTCGTCCCTTACGGCCGCCGACAGCCCGGCGCCGGCTTCCACCACCACCTCAAACCCCAGCCCCGTAAGACGCTTGACCGAGTCGGCGGTCGCGGCCACCCGCGTCTCTTCCTCGCGGCGCTCCCGGGTAATGGCGAGGACCGGCATTCTGCAGGCTCTTCCTCGAAATAGGGCGCGGACACTGTTCGAGGTTGGGGCCGACTCGGCCCCCTGTCCAGCGCCCGCTGGGCTTAGTGTTCGGCGGAAGGCTTCGAGCGGAGGAAGTAGATCCCTACCGCCAGGATCACCAGCCCGGTGATGAGGCCCGCGAGGAAACCGGCGCTGGTGCAGAACCACAGAACGAGCATGCTCAGCAACACGGCCACCGCCAGCGATCCCCACTTGAGGAGCCCACCCACCAGATGGAAGGTGGCGATCTGTTCGGAGATCTCCTGTTGGCCGGAATGATATTCTTGGACGGCTTCAGCCATGAACCACGCAGCTCCCTGACCAGCGAACGATCGGCGGGGGTCTTCCCGGCGCCCGAGCGCGCGCCAAACTCCTGATCTTGGGCGGTTTCAACCTTGGCCGAACCAGCCCGAGGATGACCGGGTGCTACACGAAGCGGGCGATGCGCTCAAGCGGGCCAGACGGCCAGCACGGCGTTCAACGCAGCCACGAGCGCGAGCGGCTGGTCCACCATGATGTGATGCTCGGAATTGGGAATGACGATGCTGGGGGTCCCGGGCGGGACGTACAAGCTGATCTCGCCGGCTTGCCGCAGCGGCACCAAGGCGGATCGATCGGCGATGATATCGACCAGCGGCGGAAGTCGGTCCTTAGGCAGGGACGCCAGCTCCGTGCGCTCGAGCTTGCGCCAGAGGAACGGATCGAACTTCCAGGTCCAGCCCGTCCCGGGGGCGTCAGGCAGCGGCGCAGGCCGCAGTGAGCGGCGGGCGATGAAGTCGGCGGCGAAAAGGTTGCCGGGAACCTGAGGCGGAGACAGGCGGAAACGCGCCAGGGCCTCCTCCAGGGCGGGATAGACCCGGTTGGGACGGGTGCGCTGAATGGGGCCCGGATGCGGCCGACCGGCGATGGCCGCCACGCGGGCCCACTCGGCGCGCTGCGCCTCGGTTCCGAGCGCCCCCAGCGAACTGTCCACCAGAATGACGCCGGCCATCCGTTCGGGATGCAGCGCCGCCGAGTAGAAGACCTGGGCGCCGCCGAACGAGTGGCCCACGAACACCGGTTTCGTCTCCGCCTCGTAGAGACCGGCGTCCTTGGCGACGGCGAAGATCTCCTCGGCGTAGGTGGGGAAGTCGTATCGATCGCGCCAATCCGAGCCGCCCATTCCCGAGAGCGAGATCGCCGCCACCCGCCGCCCCTGGGCGAGGAACGGTGCGATATAGCTCCACCAGTCGGCGTGGGCGCTGTTGCCGTGCACCAGCATCAGGCCCGGATTTCCGACCTCGCCCCAGGCCAACCGCTCGATATTCGCTCCGGCCACCTGGATCAGACGCCGGTCGGGCGGCTGCGCCAGGGCTTCGGCGAACCAGGCGGGAGCCGGCGGCTCCGCCCCCGCGAAGGGCTTCAGGGGCGCGGCGAGCTCCGGCGGCCAGTCAGGCTGCAGCCGGGCAGGTTCATCCTCGTCCAGTCGTTCGTCGAGGTCGGGCGGGGAGCGCCCCTCGGTGTCGTCAGCCATCGGCCGTGACTAGCAACCGCAACCGAAATGGCAAGCGCGCACGCCCACGGCGGGCCTTCTCGCGCAGCTCGCGATCAGGCCGGCTGCAGCTGGCGCCGGACCAGGCGCGCGAACTCGTCCATCAGCGACAGCGACAGGGGCCCCGGCGTGAACAGGTGTTCGCCGATCTGGGAGACGGGGGTCACTTCGGCGGCCGTGCCGGTGATGAAGCATTCCGTGAAGCTGGGCAGCTCCGCCGGCGCGATGTGCCGCTCGATCACTTCGAGGCCCTTTTGACGCGCCAGGGCGATCACCGATTGGCGGGTGATCCCGTCGAGGAAGCAGTCGGGGGTGGGGGTGTGGATCACCCCGTCGCGGATGAAGAAGGCGTTCGCCCCGGTGGCCTCGGCGACGTAGCCGCGCCAGTCGAGCATCATGGCGTCGGCGAAGCCCTCGCGCTCGGCGATATGCTTGGAGACGGTGCAGATCATGTAGAGACCGGCCGCCTTGGAGGCGGTGGGGGCGGTCTCCGGCGACGGGCGCCGGTATTTGGCCCAGGCGAGGCGTATCCCCTTGGCCTTCTCCTCCGGCTTGAAGTAGCTGGGCCATTCCCAGACGGCGATGGCCACGTGGATCGACGCATCATGGGCCGAGACGCTGATGCTTTCGGAGCCGCGCCAGGCGATCGGCCGGACGTAACAGTCGTCGAGGTTGTTTTTGGCGCAGGCCGCCTTGCACGCCTCGTCGATCTGCGCCACCGTGAACGGGATCGAAAAGTCGAGGATTTCCGCAGACTTGAACAGGCGCTGGGTATGCTCGGTCAGCTTGAAGATCTCGCCGCCGTACATCCGCTCGCCTTCGAACACCGCCGAGGCGTAATGCAGCCCGTGGGTCAGGACGTGCACCTTCGCCTCGCGCCAAGGCACGAACTGGCCGTCGAACCAGATCCAACCGTCGCGATCATCAAAGGGAACGAGTGACATTGGGCCGAAAGCCTTCCTTCCTTTCGATCCGGTCCTTAGACGGCGCCCGGCCTGCGGCGTCAAACGAAATGCCCCGGGGCGCGGGGCTCTCCATTCGGGGCCGGGAAGCGCAGGCCAGGCACCTGCTGGTGATCGATGACGACGACCGAATCCGGGGCCTCATCAAGGAGTACCTCGCCCGGGCGGGCTTTCGGGTCTCCGCCGCCGCCGATGCGGCCGCCGCCCGCCGTCTCATGGACCAGCTCAGCTTCGACCTCCTCGTCCTCGACGTGATGATGCCGGGCGAGGACGGTCTTTCCCTGGCGAGATGGCTGCGCTCCCTGCCCGGCGAGGCGGGCCGCACGCCGATCCTGATCCTGACCGCCCGCGGCCTCGCCGACGACCGGATCGCCGGTCTGGCGGTCGGCGCCGACGACTATCTGGCCAAGCCCTTCGAGCCGATGGAGCTGGTGCTGCGGATCGAGGCCATCCTGCGCCGGGCCAGTCCGCGGGCGGACGCCGTCAGCCGCATCCAGCTCGGCCGCTGCGCCTTCGATCCCACGCGCGGCGAGCTCACGCGGGACGACCAGCCGGTGCGGCTGACCCAGGGCGAGGCGCAGCTGCTTCGCCAGCTCGCGGCTGCGGCGCACGAGCCGGTCGACCGGCTGGCGCTCGCCAGCGACGGCGTCGAAGGCGGCGGGCGGGCCGTGGACATCCAGGTGACCCGCCTGCGACGCAAGATCGAGGATGATCCGAAGAACCCCCGCTACCTGCAGACGGTGCGGGGGATCGGCTACATGCTGGCCCCCGACGGATGAAGCTGAAGGCGCCCTTTTCGCTGCGGCTGATCAAGCGCCGAATGCCGACCACCCTTTTCGGCCGCAGCCTGCTCATCATCGTGCTGCCGATCGCGGTGATGCAGATCGCCGTCACCTGGATCTTCTTCGAATCCTACTGGCAGCGGGTGAACGGGCACCTGACCGAGGGCCTGGCCGGCGAGATCGCCTGGGTCATCCGGGCCTATGAGGACGATCCCACCGCAGCCGGCTTCGCGCGGCTATCCAACCGCGCCGAGCAGAGCCTCGACCTGTCGCTCATCCTGCAGCCCGACGCCCAGCTGCCGGTCCGCCGGCATTCGGCGGTGTTCGGCATCGACCGTGCGCTTCAGCGCTCCCTCTCCGAGCGGCTCGACCAGCCGTTCTGGTTCGAGAGCACCCGCTACCCGGCCTATGTGGATATCCGGGTCAAGGTGAACCACGGCGTCCTCAGGATCATCGCCCCCCGCGACCGCGCCTTCGCCGCCCAGGGCTACATCTTCATCTTCTGGCTGACGCTGGCCACGGTGCTGCTGACCGCCGTAGCGGTGTTGTTCATCCGCAATCAGGTGCGGGCGATCGAGAGACTGGCGGCCGCCGCCGAGGCGTTCGGCAAGGGCGCGGATGCGGACTTCAAGCCGCACGGGGCCAAGGAGGTCCGCCAGGCGGCCCAGGCGTTCCTGGCCATGAAGGCGCGCATCCAGCGCTATGTGGATCAGCGCACCGCTCTCCTCGCCTCGGTCAGCCACGACCTTCGCACTCCGCTCACCCGGCTGAAGCTGGAGCTGGCGCTGGCGGAGCCGAGCGCGCGCGGGGAAGCCATGAAGCGGGACCTCGCAGAAATGGAGCACATGATCGACGAGTACCTGGCTTTCGCGCGCGGCGAGGGGGGCGAGGCCCTGGAGCGTACGCGGCTGCGCCCCTTGCTCGACGAGATCAGCGACGGCGCGGGGCGGGCTGGGGCCCAGATCCGGGTGGTCGCCGACCAGTGGCTCTTGGCAACCGTTCGACCGAACGCCTTGAAGCGGGCGCTCTCCAACCTGGTGGCCAACGCCGCCGCCCACGGGGCGCACGTGGAGGTCGCGGCGCGCTCGACGCCGGCCGGCGGCGTCGAGATCGTGGTGGACGATGATGGTCCCGGAATACCGCCGGATCGGTTCGAGGAGGCCTTCACGCCGTTCGGGCGGCTCGACGAGTCGCGGAACCAGAACGAGAAGGGCGTCGGCCTGGGCCTGGCGATCGCCCGCGACGTCGCCCGCGGCCACGGCGGCGAGGTGACCTTGGACCGCTCACCGCTCGGGGGGCTCCGGGCCGTCGTCAGGCTGCCGGGATAGCCCCTTCGCCGGTCCTCAGAAGTCCGCCCCGATCCATTTCAAGCGCGCCCGCATCTGCTTGAGCCGCTTGTCGAGCTCGGCCATTGTGCGGTTGAGGGCCCCTTCGTCGTCCCGCCACACCTGCGCCAGCCGCGCCCAGACCGCCGTCATCGCCAGGAGGCGCGGCGGCGTCGCGGTGACGCCGGCCGCCTCGAGGATGGCGCGGGCGGTGAACGGGAAATGGACCGCCAGGGCCGCGGGCGACTCGTCCCGGGCCATGGAGATGAGAGCGGCGCGCTCGGCCTCCATCGCCTCGATCCGGGCCATGGCGGCGTCGAACAGCCGGTC
>JAFBAO010000048.1 GCA_019247715.1 Caulobacteraceae bacterium | reverse complement strand
GGAGAAGGGCCAGACCGACAAGGTGATCGTCTTCGACGGCAGCTACGGCCACATCACCTGCAACGCCGCCATGGCCGACTTCCTGAAGGCGCACGCGGCCCAGGTGGACGAGGAAGTCGGGACGACGCTGCTGCCGAAATGGCTGGCGCAACGCGGACTGGCGTGAGGCGGCGATGCCGGACCTGGACCTGTTCGACAAAACCGAGCTCTGGCTCGAGGGCGTGCGGCTTGAGGCCGTGACGCTGGCCGACCTCGCCGCCGCCGCCGCCGACGCTCTGTCGCTGCCGCGCCAGGCGGTGTTCGTCACCGACGTGCGCGACGACCACGTGGTGTTCGACATCACCCTGCCGAAGGTGAGCCTGGAGCAGGTGATCGGGCGCGAGCCGGAGCTGCTGGCCGCCGTCGCCGCCGTGCCCGGCGTGCATCTCGATCCGGGCGCGAGCGTCCACAGCCATGGCGTCCTCGGCGTGCTGGGGACGCCGAAGGATCAGGTGGGTGACATCCTCGCCGCCGCGCAGGAGCTGGACGCCAATCTTCGCGCCTACGTCTCGCGCCGCGTCGCCGTCGTCTCCACCGGCGGGGAGGTGCTGGGCGGCGAGATCAAGGACACCAATCTCGCCGCCATCCAGCAGCGGATGGGCGCCGCCGGCTATGAGGTGGTGGCGGGCGGCGTCGCCCGGGACGATGACGACGCCATCCTCGGCCTCGTGGCGCGCCTGGCGGACGAGGGGTTCGGTCTGATCGTCACCACCGGCGGCGTCGGCGCCGAGGACAAGGACCGCACCATCGAGGCGTTGCAGCGGCTCGACCCGCAGCTCGCGACCGCCGTGCTGGCCAGCTACAAGGTCGGCGAAGGTCGCCATGTGAAGGCGGAGGTCCGGGTCGGTTGCGGGCGCTACGGCGATACGCGGCTGGCGGCCCTCCCCGGGCCGACCCGCGAGGTCGAGGCGGCGCTGCCCGCCCTGACGGACGCCCTCAAAGGGGGTTTGTCCGCCGCCGAGATGGCCGAGGCGATCGCCGCGCCGATTCGCGCGCTCTGGTCCCGCCAACACGCACACCACGCGCATCGCCCCTGAGGCGGCCCGTGGAGGCTCAAGCCGGGGCCGCTCGATCTTCATCAACCAGCTAAAGGCCTTGCCCGTCAGGCGCGTCTGAGCGATCACAGCGCCGCTGCGGCGCAGCTTCAGGTCGCCCCATCGGGGCGGACATGGACTCTTCCAATTCAGCTTCCTGGTCCCGTCTTGGCGCGGCCGTTTGGGGTAACGATCGATGCAATACGTGAATCTCGGCCCCACCGGCCTCGTCGTGTCGCGGATCTGCCTCGGCTGCATGAGCTTCGGCGAACCGGGCCGAGGCCGCCACGCGTGGACGGTGGATGAAACCGAAAGCCGCAAGATCATTCGCACGGCGATGGAAGCCGGGATCAATTTCTTCGACACGGCCAACGAGTACGCGGCTGGCTCGTCCGAAGAGATCGTCGGGCGCGCCCTGGCGGATTTCGCCAGCCGCGACGAGATCGTCGTGGCCACCAAGGCCTTTTCCCCCTGGCGGATGGCGCCCAACACCGGCGGCCTGTCGCGCAAGGCCCTGTTCAACGCCATCGACGCCAGCCTGCAGCGCCTGGGCATGGACCACGTCGACCTCTTCCAGATCCACCGCTGGGATGAAAACACGCCCATCGCCGAGACGATGGAAGCGCTCCACGACATCGTGAAGGCCGGCAAGGCCCGGCACATCGGCGCCTCGTCCATGTGGGCATGGCAATTCGCCAAGGCCCAGCACGTGGCCGAGACCAACGGCTGGACGCCTTTCGTCTCCATGCAGCCGCAGCTCAACCTCGTCTACCGCGAGGAGGAGCGCGAGATGCTGCCGCTTTGTATCGACCAGGGCGTCGCCGTCATCCCGTGGAGCCCGCTGGCGAGGGGCATGCTCACCCGCGACTGGGACGAGAAAACCCGCCGCTCCGAGACCGACCAGTTCAGCAAGGTCATCTACGATGCGACCTCCGACCAGGACCGCAAGGTCGTGGAGGCGGTCTCGGACATCGCCGAGGAACGCGACGTCCCGCGCGCGCAGGTCGCCATCGCCTGGCTGCTGGGAAAGAAGGGCGTCACCGCGCCGATCGTCGGCGCCACCCGTCCGGAACAGCTCGTCGACCCGATCGCCGCGCTGGACCTTCAGCTGTCCGCCGACGACGTCGCCCGCCTTGAGGCGCCCTATGTCCCTCACCCGGTCGTCGGCCTGGCGCCCGCCGGCGGCATCCGCTTCACCGGCCCGGTGACAATCCGCGGCTAGGCCTCGTCGGTCGACTTGACCGGAATGAGCACGCCCACGTCCGGCAGACCGCGGCGCTCCAGGGCGGAATACCAGAGGTCGTCAGCGCCACCTATTTCGACACGCGGGCGCTATTCGGCCACTACAGTGAGTACATCCTGCTGCATTCCGGCGGGAAGGACTTCTATGCCGACGTGCCAGTAAGCAATCTCAGAGCGCATTGAGATCAGGCTCGTCCAACGCCCGCATCGTCACCCCGGAATGGGCGAAAGGCGTTATCCGGGGGTCGGACGGGCCGCTTTCCTGACCAATGCCGATGGGCCGCGGCGCTTGCGGGCCCGGCTCTTGCGGCTGCGCCGCATCGGCCGGGGTGGCGGCGAAGCGTTCGATGCGAACTGAATACAACTCGATTTCAAGGCTTGGCGGGCGCTAGACCAGATCATTGCTCGGCCTGTTCATCACGCGCCAGTCCAGAGCGATGGACCGAGCAAAGATCGTCGGCCTGTCTTCAACCCTCGGCCTCGACGTCGTAGTTGGCGAGGTAGTCGGCGAACAGCGGCTCCAGGAATTCCTTGGTCAGGCCGTACCGGTCGAGCTTGTAGGCGTGCTTGCCCCACTTGCCCTGCGGATTTTCCTGCAGCCAGCGGGTCATAGCCCCCTCAACCTGCGGCGTGAACTCGTCGCCCAGCCAGGCGTAGAGGTCGCGCATCGTCCCGACCGCGTCGCGCATGGTGCTCGCGTAGTGCAGGTCGTAGACGCGGTCATGACCGATCTCGGCGCGCACCTGCATGATCCGCCGCGCGTGTTCCGCCAGCTGGCGGGGATAGAGCTCGCCCAGCCACGCCTCGTCAGGGGTGTCCTGGGTGCGCAGGTGCACATTGGCGATCACGCTGCAGATCGAGCCCACCGCCGTGTAGGGGTCGCGATGGGTCCACACCAGCCGCGCGTCCGGATAGGCCTTCAACACGTAGCGGATGTGCATGGCGTGGGAGGGCATCTTCAGGTTCCACGGCCCCGGCGCGGCGTGCTGCAGCACCTGCAGGAAGCGGCGGTGGTGGTCGTAGGCCGAGGTCATGTCGGCGCTCCAGATCCACTCCGAATAGGCCGGCAGCCGGCCCAGCGCCTCCCAGTGCATCGACTTGAAGTCCTGCGACAGCACGCTGATGCATTCGCTCGGGAAGATGGCCGAGGCCATGTAGAAGCGGGCGGCCGCCGGGTCTTCGGCGCGCGAGCGGCGTTCGGCCTCCAGCGCCGCCAGGGCGCGCGGATCGGTGTGCAGCTTGTCGGTCGCCGGCGGCGGCACCGGATCGTCCGCGACCCAGCTAAGCAGCGAGCGCCGGTTCGGGTCGGCGCCCAGCAGATTGCTCGAAAGGGTCGTGCCGGTGCGCGGAATGCCCATCACGATGACGGGCGCCTTGACCGGGACCTCGAGCGCCTCGGGGTGCTGGCGCAGATAATCGTCGATCTTCAGCCGCAGGCCGAGCAGGTGTGCGGCTGTGTCCTCGACATGGGTGAGACCCCATTCTGGCCAGTCGGCCTTGTTGACGTCCGAGACGACGATATCCAGACCCTCGCGAAAGCTTTGGGACTCGAACCTGTCCAGGCCGGTCTCCCTGTGGGCCCGCTCGACAATCCGATCCGCATCAACCTGGCGCACTTTCAACTCCTTCTCGAAATGACGTCGGGCTTGGGCCGCGGCGCCTGTCGTCCCAGGGGCGATTATCGGCCCCTTGTCACACCGGTGGGGCCGCCCGGCGACGCACGAAGCCGCTGTTGTGGCCGAGCGCGACCGCGCGGCTTCTCCACGCCCCAATGACGCGCCTCTCACAGGGCAGACCAACCGCCGTCGATGGCGATGTTCTGGCCGCTGATGTAGGTGGCCGAGGGGCCAGACAGAAAGACGGCCATCCTCGCGACCTCGTGGGGCGGGCCGTGACCGAAGGGCGCCCGCGCCGGATCCTGTCCGGGACCCTTGCCCTGCACGAAGCCGTCGATCTTGGCGGCGTTGCCGGGGATCGGCCCGGGTAAGATGGAGTTGGCGCGCACGCCGTGCTTGGCGAAGTCGAAGGCGATATTGCGCATCAGGGCGTTCAGGCCGGCCTTGGAGGGGCCGTAGGCCTGGTGGCCGCTCAGGACCGCATGGAGCGAGCCGATGGTGCTCAGCGCCAGGACGCGCCCGCCGCGGCCGCTCGCCACCATCATCTTCAGCGCCTCGCGGCTGCACAGGAACGCGCCGCGCAGGTTGGTGTCGTGCATCTGGTCCCACTGCGCGGCGGTCATCTCCAGGAACGGCGCGCCGCTCTGGTACATCGCGCCGTTGAACAGGATGTCGAGGTCGCCCACCTTCGCCTTGGTGGTCTCGAACGCCGCCAGCACGGAGGCCTCGTCGGCGACGTTGAGCAGGACCGGCAGCGCCTTGCCGCCCGCCGCCTCGATGGCGCCGGCCACTCGTTCGGCCTCCGCCAGTTCGTGGTGGCCGACCACAACCGTCGCGCCCGCCTCGGCGAAGCCCTTCGCCACCGGCTCGGCCAAGCCCGTGCCCGCCCCGGTCACCAGGGCGTTGAGGCCCGTGAGGTGGAACCAGCTTTCAAATGTCTTCCCGCGGTCCATGCCTTGGTTCTCTGGGTTTGCCATGTAATTTGAGGGGCGGCGTCTATACGGGGAATCTCCGGTCGACGCCGATCTTGCGCCGCCGCAGCTGCTCGCGCCGCTCGGCGGGCGTAAGGCGCTTGAGCTCCTTGGGCAGCACCTGGTCGAGCTCGGACATCTTCACCAGCCGGGCCCGCGGCAGTGGGCTTTCCGTGGCGTCGACCCAGCGCTGGTTGACCGAGCCCTCGATGTTGCCGCCGACGTCCAGCCAGTTGGCGATCCCCGGATCCTGGTGCGAGACCACCGCCCAGATCGTCCCGTCCGAAGCCAGCTCGGCCTGCTTGCAGTTCAGCGACGACAGCCGGTAGCGGTAGTCGGTGGAGTTCCACCAACGGTCGCCCAGCTCGAAGTTCCAGTAGCTGCACACTTCCGGCGGCTTGACGTCGATCACCAGCGCCTCGTCCGGCTGGATGCGCCAGCCGACGAAATTCAGCAGCCGACCCAGCAGGGCCTGGTTGCCGTCGTAGCCGGGGTCGGTGGCCGGGCGGGTGAAGGCGGGCACGCCGGAGGTGAAGGTGTTCGGGTGCTCCAGAAAAGAGTCGACCCAGCGCGGCCACCAGGCGGAATCCTCCTCCAGCCACTTGGCCGTGGCGGCGAGGCCGTCGATGACCTGCTTGGGCGTCAGCGGCGGCGGTGGGCTGTCCAGGTCCAGCCGCTCGATGCGCGCCCGCATCGGCTCCTCGGTGTCCCACTCGCCGAAGAACTGGCGCACGAACACCCGCTGCTTGCCCGGGTCCAGCTTGATCCAGTTGCCGGGCTTCTTTGTCGCGCTGAGCTCGATGACGAACGAGCCGTCCCACTCGGTCTTCAGGTCGTGATTGTGCAGGACATGGTCGCCGACCTTGAACGACACCCAAGACACCGTGCCGCGGTTGCCGGTGATGCGATAGTCGTTCCCGCCATCGGCGCACGCCACCCAGTAGGTGCAGTCCGGATTGTCGCCGAAGGACTTATTCGTCGGCGTCTGCAGCACCCAGAACTGCGGGTAGAGCGGGTCGGCGAAGTTGAACTCGTTGTCCATCGCCTTGGAGATGTAGCGCGCCATGTAGCGCACCCCCTCGGCCCGCACCAGAGGGCTGTCGGGCGTCTCCTTGCGAAAGGCCAGGCGGCCCGCCGCCTTGATCCGGTCGCAGAAGCTGTCCCAGGCCTCCTGAAGGGCGGCGTTGTAGTCGTCTGGCATTTTGGCTTCCTCCCTGAGCGGCTCGGCAAGGGTCGCTGATGGATCGCCCTTCAACTGATGGCGCGTTGTGGCTGGTCAGCCGTCACTTTAAAATCCACATTTGGGGAGGGTAACCGAGTCTCATCGGCTCCTTCTGGCGCCACCGCAAAGCGACTCTCCCTCGGTCGTGACCGGCATAACCCCATTTGAAATCCCGCCATTGCCGCCGCGGTTCAGCTTAACAAGGCGACGCTGCCCAGCACGTTCTGGATCACTCGCACCGCAAGGCTCAGGTTGAAAGCCACAATCTCGCGATGCGCGAAAACTGCGTCCGAGCAACCGTACGCCATCCGCTCTGCACGGTTGGCCGTTCGGCGGACCGAATCGGTAGTTCGTAGTGGCCTCGTTAGGAGGAGCACACCGGCCGCATCTTCCTGGACTATCTACGCAATGATCGCATGGCGACCGCGGTGGCGCCTCTTTCCCGGCGGGGCCGGCCCGGGGCCCCGGTCTCGATGCCGATCAGCTGGACCCAGGTAAAGAAGGGTCTCGACCCAAAGGCCTACGCAGTATGCACCGTCCCCGCGCTCGTGGGGAAGCTCAAGGCGTGGGAAGACTATTGCGACGGCGAGCGGCCGCTGGCCAAGGCCATCGAACGCCTGGGCAAGGTCTGACGCCGCGTCCGCCGGCGGCCGGGCTGGGGTCAGCCGGCCCGGTTGGCGCCGGCGCCATGGAGCACCTCGCGCACCTTGCGCGCGAGCTGCTCGACCGAAAACGGCTTCTGCAGGAAGGCGACACCGCTATCGAGCACGCCGCTGTGCACCACGGCGTTGCGCGTATAGCCGGTCATGTAGAGCACCTTCAGCGCCGGCCTGTGGCTCAGGATGTGGTCCGCCAGGACCCGGCCGGTCATGCCCGGCATGACGATGTCGGTGAGCAGTAGGTCGACCTGCGGCTGCTCGGTCATCACCTTGATGGCCTCGTCGCCGGAGGCCGCGTGGACCACGGTGTAGCCCAGGTCGCGCAAGGTGTCGCAGGTGACTTCCCGGACCTTGTCGTCATCCTCGACCACCAGCACGATCTCATGATCCCTGGCCCGCGGCAGTGAGGTGGGCGTGGCTGGGGTCTCCACAGCCACGCCCTCGCCGGTCCAGCGCGGCAGGTAGATCTTCACCGAGGTTCCC
>JAFBAO010000028.1 GCA_019247715.1 Caulobacteraceae bacterium | reverse complement strand
GGGATCGTAAATGTCTTTTTGATGGGGGGTGACGGACCATCGGCAACGACTTGGGCGTCAACCTGCAAAAGGACATCCGTGACAGCCCTGGTACCGTAATTCGTTATTATGCATTCATAACCGGGGTGGCTTGGCAACGCAGTCCCGGGAATACCATGACCTTCCGAGAGCGCTTCTCCAATTAGCTCGGAGTTTAGCGTAAGGCTCCAATAATACCCGCTTGGAGGAACTGTTCGCGGAGAGAATGCGGGGCGGCATTCGACAAATAGAGCTGGCACAGAGACTGTAGGGGGCGGCCCTGCGATTGTTTTAGATTTGCTGGGCGAGAAATACAAACCGGCGAAGATGGCGAACCCGATCCCGCAGGCGACCATACCTATAAGCGGCACCATCTTGTGGCGTCTCCCCAGCTCTTCGCGCTCGCGTTCATCCGTAACGGCGGCGACCAACCCAACGACCAGGCATAGAAGCATGATAGCGGCTCCGACGACGAAGCACGCGAGCCACAGACTGTGGCGAGCCGGGTCTAGGACTAGAAGAGGCGCGGCCATTAGCGCGACGGCCAGCCCAGCGGCGGAGAGCCAGAGGGCAAAAGCAATGAACCGGTCCCGCTGCATGGCGAATCCCTCCGGCGATCTACCGGAGCTATACCAGACCAGCTAGAAATCCTAGTCAAGTCCGGCATAATCGCCGCCGCCGGTTTGTCTAGGGCTCGCCTTCAAGCTAAGAGCGGCCATCCACCGGAGGGGCCCTTGAGCCAGCGACGCGTCCTTCTCATCGTCGGCGGCGGCGTGGCGGCCTACAAGGCGCTGGGGCTGGTGCGGTTGCTGCGCAAGGCCGAGATCGCCGTGCGGCCGGTGCTGACCCGCGCCGGGGCCGAGTTCGTGACGCCGCTTTCGCTGGCCGCCCTTTGCGAGGACAAGGTCCACGGCGACCTCTTCAGCCTCACCGACGAGGCCGAGATGGGCCATATCGAGTTGTCGCGTTCGGCGGACCTCGTGGTGATCGCCCCGGCGACCGCCGACCTGATGGCCAAGGCCGCCCACGGCCTCGCCGACGACCTCGCCTCGACGGCGTTGCTCGCCACCGACAAGCCGGTGCTGATGGCGCCGGCGATGAACGTGCGGATGTGGCTGCATGCGGCGACGCAGCGCAACCTGGCCACCCTGAAGGCCGACGGGGTCGCCATCGTCGGGCCGGACGAGGGGCCCATGGCCTGTGGCGAGTTCGGCCCCGGCCGGATGGCCGAGCCGGAGGCGATCTTCGCGGCCATCACCGCGGCCCTGGACCGGGCGCGGTCCGGACCCCTGGCCGGCAGGCACGTGATTGTGACGGCCGGGCCCACCGCCGAGCCGCTGGACCCGGTGCGGGTGATCACCAACCGCTCGAGCGGCAAGCAGGGTTACGCCATCGCCGAAGCCCTCGCCGCCCTCGGGGCGAAGGTGACGCTGGTCTCGGGACCGACGGCGCTGGCGGCGCCCGCCGGCGTGGCGCGCATCGACGTGGAGACCGCCGCGCAGATGCTGGCCGCCTGCCGCACTGCGCTGCCTGCAGATGCAGCAGTGTGCGTCGCCGCCGTGGCCGACTGGCGGCCCGACGAGGCCTTCGCCGTCAAGCTGAAGAAGAGCCATGAAGGGCCCCCGGTGGTGCGGCTGGTGGAGACGCCCGACATCCTCGCCGACCTGGCCGCCCGCAAGCCCGGACGCCCGGCCCTGGTGGTGGGCTTCGCCGCGGAGACGAACGACCTCGAAGCGCACGCGCGCGCCAAGCTGAAGCGGAAGGGCTGCGACTGGATCGTCGCCAACGACGTCAGCGCCGACGGGATCATGGGCGGCGACGACAACGAGATCATGCTGATCTCCTCCAAGGGGGCGGAGGCGTGGCCGAAAGTCGCCAAGGCCGAGGTGGCCAGGCGCCTGGCCGCCCGGATCGCCGAGACGCTGGCATGAGCGCCACGGCGCCGACCGTGGAGGTGATGCGGCTCCCCCACGGCGCCGACCTGCCGCTGCCCGCCTACGAGAGCGTCCATGCCGCCGGCATGGACCTGCGCGCCGCGGCGCCCGCCGATGCGCCGATCACCTTGCATCCTGGCGATCGGACGGCGGTGCCCACCGGACTCGTCATGGCGATTCCCCCCGGCTTCGAGGGCCAGGTGCGGCCGAGGTCGGGACTGGCGCTGCGCTCCGGGGTGACCTGCCTCAACAGCCCCGGCACCATCGATGCGGACTATCGGGGCGAGGTCATGGTGATCCTGGCCAATCTCGGCGAGAAGGACTTCATCGTCCGCCGGGGCGATCGCATCGCCCAACTACTGATCGCGCCCGTGGTCCGGGCGGCGCTCCTGGAAGTCGAGGCGCTCGGGGAGACCGAGAGAGGCGTCGGCGGGTTCGGGTCCACGGGCGTGCGCTGAGGCTTGCGGAGGGGCGAAGCCGCTGGTTAGGTCGCGCGCATGGCGACCTTCTCTTCGGGCGGGCTCAGCATCGCCTACGACGACATCCAGCCCGCCGGCGAGCCCGCGGGGACGGCGATGCTGATCCACGGCTTCGCCACCAGCCGGGCCGAAAACTGGCGCCGCCTGGGCTGGTTCCAGGCCTTCGAGCGCAAGGGCTATCGGATGGTGGCCCTGGACCTGCGCGGCCACGGCGAGAGCGACAAGCCGCACGAGGCGGCGGCCTACGGCTGGGACAGCTTCCTGGGCGACGTGGTCGGCCTGATGGACCACCTGGGCCTGCGGCGCGTGGATCTGATGGGCTATTCGATGGGCGCCCACCTCTCGCTGCAGACCGCCCTCTCCCATCCGGACCGCATCGGCAATCTGATCGTCGGCGGCGTCGGAGGCCGGATGTTCGAGCCGCCGAAGCCGTCGGAAGGGGGAATGACGATGGCGCAGGCCATGCGGGCGGCGGACCCGGAAACCGTTTCCGACCCGATCCTGAAGAGCTTTCGCTTGTTCGCAGACGAGCAGGGCGAGGACCGTCTGGCGCTCGCCGCCTGCAGCGAGGCCCGCGGCGGCGGTCGCCTCTCGCCAGCCGACGTGGCGGCGATCGCGGTTCCGACGCTCGTGGTGGCCGGCGCACGCGACCAGCTGGCCGGCGATCCCCAGGGCCTGGCCGACGCCATTCCCGGCGCCAAGGCGGTCACCCTGCCGGGCGTGGACCACTTCTCGGCGATCCCCCACGCCCTCTACAAGGCGACGGTGTTCGATTTCCTGGAAGGCTGGCTCGACGACGCCTTGCCGAGCTGATCTACGCGGCCAGCCCGTCGAAGATCGTGCCGATCTGGCGGTCCATCAGGGAAACCAGCCGCTTTTCGTCCGCCCCGTCCGAAGCCGCCAGCCGGTAGTTCCAGGCGTAGACTCCGATCAGCAGGTCGACCACCAGCTCCTGATCGATGTCGCCGCGCAGCTCGCCGCGCGCCACCCCGGCTTCCAGGCACGCCTGCACCATGCCCCGCAGCCTCGGATTGGCGCCCAGGGGCGGAACGTTCGGCGCCGTCTCCCAGTCGAACGCGGCGGCGACATAGGCGAGAAACAGGCGCGAACGGCGAAGCTCGAAGGCGTAGTGGACGGCGAACAAGGAACGGCAGCGGTCGACGGCCGAGCCGCGCAGATGGGGCAGGAGCCGCTCCAATTCGGCGTAGAGTTCGCCCAGCCGCTCCTGCATGACCTGGCTGAGCACGTGCGCCTTGCAGGTGAAGCTCGTGAAGACGCTGCCCACCGAAACGCCCGCGCGCCGGGCGATGGCGCGGATGGTGGCCGCCTCGTAGCCTACGTCCTCGAAGAGCTCGCGCGCCGCGTCGACCACGCGCCGCCGGGTGGCGTCCTTTCGCGCTGCCCGCAGACTCAACACGCGCTCCCCTCCCCCCGTCGCGCCGGCCGAAGCGGTCTCCTAGTTCCGCGTCGCCCCGGTGAGCAGGACTTCGACCTGGTCGCGGACCAGGCCCCGCAGCGCCTCGAGGTCGAGGTTCTCGCGGATCGTCCGCCGCAGGGCCGCCATATAGACGCCCCAGAGCATCTCCGCGAGCAGCTCGGGATCGGCGTCCGCCATGGGCGCGCCCAGCGCCGCGGCGTCCTTGAGGACCGCCCCGATCAGCTCGATCGCCGGCGGCCGGCCGAGTCGCTTGCACATCAGCCGTCCGAGATCCTGCGACCACAGGACGCTCATCGTGGCGTTGAGGAGCGGAAGCTCGGCCATGTGCCGGCGGGCGGCCGCATCCAGGATGGCTTCGACCGCCGGGCGTCCCCGAAGCCCTTGGGAGGCGTCGCGCATTTCCCGCACGAGCCTTTCCTGCTCGGCGCCGACGATCTCGCCGAGGCGGCGGCCAGGATCTTTTCCCGGGTGCGCTGCTTGGCGAGGGCGCGTTGCGAGGGCCGGCCGACGCGGCCAAGCGCGCTCAGTCCTCCAACAGTCATCTGGTTCAACGACGGGCCCCCTGTCCGATTTGCGCAGGCGCGGTGGCGGTCAGTCGTGCGACCAGCAAAGTCGCTTGCATTCTGCTTCCTCTCAGTCTGCGGGAGGGACACGGCCTAAGCGCGATCCCCAGCCGCACAGGTGGAGATCCGAACACGTTCAACAAACCCGGCGCAGCCGCGTCTTTCGGCCCGCCTCGCTACAAGGTCGGACGAATCTTCGCCGTACGACTGGCGGTCGCAGCGCCAATTTGTCGCAAGCCGAAATTCGAACCATCTGCACCGCGTGGAGTGAGCGCGTTCGGTGATCGCGTTCAGTTATCTATCCGAGCGCGCCGGTTCAAGGCGGGCGACGTCCTTCGCCGCGACTGGCCGGCCCGCCGATATGCGCCTAGAGTCTCTTGGATGCGCGACGTCTTCCACGTGCTGCTTCCGCTCTGCCTGATCGCGGTGACGGTCTCGCTGTGTCTTGGCTTCTACGCCCTGTTCCGGGGCGGCGATTTCGGACGCAGCTATTCGAACAAGCTCATGCGGTTGCGCGTCCTCTTGCAGTTCGTCACCATCATGGTGCTGGTCGCCGCCTTCTGGTGGGGCTCGCACACGCGCTGAGGGAGCCGCCGTGGTCACCCTGAACCGGATCTACACCCGCTCGGGCGACGCCGGGGCGACGCGGCTGGCCAGCGGCGCCCCGGTCTCCAAGGCCGATCTCAGGGTGGAAGCCTATGGGCTGGTGGACGAGACCAACGCCGCCATCGGGATGGCGCGCTGCGCCACCGCCGAGGACGCGGCCCTGGAACCCATCCTGGCGCGGATCCAGAACGAGCTCTTCGACCTGGGCGCTGACCTCGCGACGCCGCTAGGGCCCGACGAGGCCTCGAAGCTGCGGATCGTGGAGGGCCAGGTGGAGCGGCTGGAGCGCGAGATCGATGCGCTCAACGGCCGCATGGCGCCCCTCAGTTCCTTCGTCCTGCCCGGCGGCTCGCCGGCGGCCGCCGCCCTGCATCTGGCGCGGACCATCTGCCGGCGCGCGGAACGGGCGACGGTGGCGCTGGCCGGCCGCGAACCGGTGGGGCCCGCCTCGCTGAAGTACCTCAACCGGCTTTCGGATCTGCTGTTCGTCGCGGCCCGCTTCGCCAACGACGAAGGGCGCGCCGACGTACTCTGGACTCCCGGCGCGACGCGCTGATCAAGGCCGCGGCGCCGCGGATGGCGGCGCGGCGCGGGCACGCGGCGCCTTCCCGGTGATCCGCCAGATCTGGATCGGAGTGTCGCATTCCCGGTCACGCGCATTCCACCAGGCCCCGTCCGCCTCGCAGCGCTGCGCCGGCCAGACGTACATCGCCTCGTAGACGTAGAGACCCGCGCAGATGAGCAGGAAAACCGCCAGGTAGGCGAGCTGAACGCGGGAGAAGATTCTGAACATCGCGGGCCGCTTCATTCCAGGAACCCGTGGCGGCGGCAAGCCGGCCGACCGCGGAGGAACGGTGTGGTGGGCGGGCGGGCGATCACTTGCAAACCCCGCACAAGACGCTATTGCCCCCTGGACGCCGCGGATGCGGGGCCGGCCAAGCCGGGCCTGGACGCGGGATGAGGCGAGGCGGAAAGAACGACATGAAAGTGCTGGTCCCGGTCAAGCGGGTGATCGATTCCAACGTCAAGGCGAGGGTGAAGTCCGATCAGACGGGCGTCGACCTGGCCAATGTGAAGATGTCCATCAACCCCTTCTGCGAGATCGCCGTGGAAGAGGCCGTGCGCCTGAAGGAGAAGGGCGTCGCCGAGGAAGTGGTGGTGGTCTCCATCGGCGTGGCCCAGGCCCAGGAGACGCTCCGCACCGCGCTGGCCATGGGCGCCGACCGCGGCGTCCTCGTCCAGACCGACGCCGACCCGGGACCGCTGGGGGTGGCCAAGCTGCTCAAGGCGGTCATCGACGAGGAATCGCCGAAGCTGGTGCTGATGGGCAAGCAGGCGATCGACGGCGACAACAACGCCGCCGGCCAGATGCTGGCGGCGCTGCTGGGCTGGCCGCAAGCGACCTTCGCCTACCGGATCGAGATCGCGGGCGAAAAGGCCACCGTCACCCGCGAAGTGGACGGCGGGCTGCAGACGCTGGAGCTCGACCTGCCGGCCGTGATCACCGCCGACCTGCGCCTCAACGAGCCACGCTACGCCTCCTTGCCGAACATCATGAAGGCCAAGAAGAAGCCGATCGACGTGAAGGAGGCGGCCAGCTACGGCGTCGACATCGCCCCGCGTCTCACGGTGCTGAAGGTGACCGAGCCCCCCAAGCGGCAAGCCGGGGTGAAGCTCGAGAGCGCCGCCGACCTTGTCTCGAAACTGAAGAACGAAGCGGGAGTGCTTTAATGGCCGTCCTCGTCATCGCCGACCACGACAACGCGCACGTCCGCGATTCCACCCACAAGACGGTCACCGCCGCGCTGAAGCTCTCCGGCGACGTGGACGTGCTGGTCGCCGGCAAGGACTGCGGGGCCGCGGCCCAGCAGGGGGCCAAGATCTCCGGCGTGCGCAAGGTGCTGGTCGCCGAGAGCGACGCGCTCGGCCAAGGCGTCGCCGAGGCGCTCGAAGCCTTGGTCGTCCCGCTCATGGCGAACTATGACGCGGTCCTCACCCCGGCCACCTCCCAGGGCAAGAACATCGCCCCCCGGATCGCCGCGCGGCTCGACGTGGCGCAGATCTCCGAGATCATCGAAGTGGTCGACGAGTCGACCTTCGTGCGGCCGATCTACGCCGGCAACGCCCTCGAGACCGTCCGCTCGTCCGACGCCAAGAAGGTGATCACCGTGCGCTCGAGCCTGTTCAAGGCGGCGGCGGAAGGGGGCGCGGCGGCGATCGAGCCGATCGAAGCGCCTGCTGCGCCCGCGAAGGTCCGGTTCGTGAGCCAGGAGGTGGTCAAGTCCGACCGTCCCGAGCTGGCGGCCGCGAAGATCGTGGTCTCCGGAGGCCGGGCCATGGGCTCCGCCGAAGAGTTCAAGCGGGTGATCGAGCCGCTGGCCGACAAGCTCGGCGCCGCCGTCGGGGCCTCGCGCGCGGCGGTCGACGCCGGCTACGCCCCCAACGACTATCAGGTGGGGCAGACCGGAAAGGTCGTGGCGCCCGATCTCTATGTCGCGATCGGCATCTCCGGGGCGATCCAGCACCTGGCCGGCATGAAGGATTCCAAGGTGATCGTCGCCATCAACAAGGATGCGGACGCGCCGATCTTCCAGGTGGCCGACTACGGCCTGGTGGCGGACTACAAGGCGGCGGTGCCGGAGCTCATGGAGGCCCTGACCCAGGCGGGGAAATAGGTCTCCCCGCCGCCCCTCGCCGCGCGCGCCCCGTGCAAAGTCCGCTGCAACGCAGCAAAGACTTGTCTGCGGCGCGGCATATCATGTTAGAAAGCCGTCACAAGCAAAGGCCGTGCGCGGGGACGCGGTCTGCGGCCCCGAGAGGCTTTACGGATGACGGATATCAGAACGGTCGGCGTCATCGGCGCGGGCCAGATGGGAAGCGGCATCGCGCATGTCTGCGCCTTGGCCGGTTACGAGGTGTTCCTTAACGACCTGACGCGCGAGCGGCTGGACCAGAGCCTGAAGGTCATCGACCGCAACATGCAGCGCCAGGTCAGCCGCGGGGTGGTCGGCGAGCTGGACAAGATGGAGGCCTTCGCGCGCATCCGTGCCGTGGAGAGCCTCGCCGACATCGGCAAGACGGATCTCGCCATCGAGGCGGCCACCGAGGACGAGAAGGTCAAGAAGGAGATCTTCGCGCGGCTCTCGCCGCATCTCGACGACCGGACGCTGCTGGCCTCCAACACCTCCTCGATCTCGATCACCCGCCTGGCCTCGAGCACCGACCGGCCGGAGCGCTTCATCGGCCTCCACTTCATGAACCCGGTGCCGGTGATGAAGCTGGTGGAGATCATCCGCGGCATCGCCACCGACGCGCACACCTACGAGATCGCCGTCACCTTCGCCAAGTCGCTGGGCAAGACCACCGCCAACGCGGAAGATTTCCCGGCCTTTATCGTCAACCGCATCCTCGTGCCGATGATCAACGAGGCGATCTACACCCTCTATGAAGGCGTCGGCACGGTGGACGCCATCGATATCGGCCTCAGGCTCGGCGCCAACCATCCCATGGGGCCGCTGGAGCTAGGCGATTTCATCGGGCTGGACGTGGTCCTGTCGATCATGAACGTGCTCTACGACGGTCTGGCCGATTCCAAATATCGGCCCTGTCCGCTGCTGGTGAAGTATGTCGAGGCTGGCTGGCTCGGGCGCAAATCCGGCCGCGGCTTCTACGACTACCGCGGGGAAACGCCGGTTCCGACCCGCTGACGCCTTCTCGCGTCCCACCCGCCCCTCGCTGGGACATCGCCGCGCTTCATTCCGTTCGACGGCCGATCGCCGAGGCGTGATACTCGGCAAAAGCGATTCGCCTCCGGGGGCTGGATGTCGAAGCTCACCCTGGCGCTGCTCTCGGGCGCCTACGTTTGCCTGTCGTTGATCGCCGCGCTCATGGTGTGGCGGCTCGGCGGCGGCCCCGGCGCGAGCCTCGCCGGTTTTCTGGGCGCCCTGGCCTTGTGCTTCGCCTTCCAGGGCGTCGTGGAAAGGAGCCTGGTCGGCGGACGACTGGCGGGGGACCTGGCCAGCCTTGCCGACTCCCAGCGAGGCCTCGCCCGCGAGGTCGCGAAGGTGGAAGCCAGGATCACCGGCGAGCTCGAAACCGCCACCGAGGATGCGCTGCGGCGGTCCGAGGAGCTGTTCACCGAAGTCCAGCTGCTCGAGGACGTCGTCCAGCAGATCAGCGACCGGATCGAGGCGGGCCTGAGCGGCCGGGCCGACGAGACCGGCCGTGAAACCGGGGCGATGGTCTCCCCGCAGACGAGCGCCCTCCTGGAGACCGTGCGCTCGGCGCTCGCGTCGGGCCGGGTCGATCTCTATCTCCAATCGGTGGTCAGCCTGCCCCAGCGGCGGGTGCAGTTCTACGAGAGCTTCTCGCGCCTGCGCGACGAGACCGGCCGGGTGCTGATGCCCGCCGAGTTCCTGAGCGTGGCCGAGCCGGCCCGGCTGGTCGCGGCCATCGACAACCTGCTCCTGTTCCGCTGCGTCCAGATCGTCCGACGGCTCGCCAGGCAGGAGCGCAAGATCGGAATCTTCTGCAACATCTCCCTCGCCAGCCTGGGCGACGAGGAGTTCTTTCCCCAGTTCGTGGAGTTCCTGGGCGCCAACCGCGACCTTGCCGACGCCTTGATCTTCGAGCTCGGCCAGGCCGCCTTCGACGCGCGCGGGGCCGCAGAGTCGCGCAGCATGGCCAAGCTCGCCGACCTCGGCTTCCGCTTCTCGCTGGACAAGGTCACCGACGTCGACCTCGATTTCCAGGATCTCAGCCGGGCCGACGTCAAGTTCGTGAAAATCGCCGCGCCGGTGCTGATCGAGCAGTTGCAGGAAAGGGACGGGGTGCTGACGCTGAGATCGCTTCCCGATCTCGAAGCCGGCGCCTACGCCGCGCTCGCCGCCCGGCACGGAGTGGAGCTGATCGCCGAGAAGGTGGAGAGCGAACGCCAGGTGGTCGACGTCCTGGAGCTGAACATCCGCTACGGCCAGGGCCTCATCTTCGGGGAGCCGCGACCGATTCGCGATTCGGTCCTGGCCCAGACCGGCGCGCCTACCGAGCTCATGCAGGCCGCCCTGCGGCGGGCAGGCTAGGCGCCGCTCACCGTTGACGGGGCGAGGCGGCGCAAGCTACCGCCGACCATGACCCGCATGATCCGGAGCCTCGCCGAGGTCGCAAAGCGTCACCGCGTCCTGCTCTGCGATGTGTGGGGGGTCATCCACAACGGCCGCGAGGCCTTTCCGGGGCCTTGTGCGGCCACCGCGCGCTGGCGACGCGAGCGTGGACCGGTGGTGTTGATCTCGAACTCCCCCCGCCCGTCCGGCGACGTGATTCCCCAGCTCGACGCCCTCGGCGTGCCGCGCGAGGCATGGTCGAGCCTGGTGACCTCCGGGGACGCCACGCGCGCCCTCATCGCCGCCCGCGCCCCTGGCCCCGCCTGGGCGATCGGTCCGGAACGCGACGCGGTCCTCTACGAGGGGCTGGACCTCGGCTTCGCCGGCCCCGAAGACGCCGCCTTCATCTCCTGCACCGGCCTCGTGGACGACGAGACGGAGGCGCCGGAGAACTACCGCAAGGCCCTGTCGGTCGCGGCCCTGAGGGGCCTCATGATGATCTGCGCCAACCCCGATCGGGTCGTGCAGCGGGGCGAACGCCTCGTCTACTGCGCCGGGGCGCTCGCGGACCTCTACGAGACCCTGGGCGGCCGGGTGGAAATGGCCGGAAAGCCGTTCGCCCCCATCTACGACGCCTCGCTGGCCGAAGCCGAGCGGCTGCTGGGCCACGCGCTTTCCCGTCCCGAGGTCCTGGCCTTGGGCGATGGCCTGGCCACCGACGTCGCCGGCGCCAACGCCCAGGGGCTCGACATCCTCTTCGTCGCCTCCGGCATCCACGGCGCCGAGACCGGGGCCGCCGAAGGCAGGCTCGAGGCGGCGGAGATCGAGGCGCTGCTGGCGGGGGCGGGCGCACACGCCGCCTACGCCATCGCCGAGCTCGCCTGGTGAGGCGTTCGGTGGGGCTGGGCGACCATCGGCTGGCGATCGGCTTCGAACAGGCTAAAAGACATCGTCGCGGATGAAGGACATGGACGGGCGCTTCGTGGGGGACATCGAGGGCGAGGCCGCGGAGAGCGCGGGGCGCGGCCGCTGATGGCCCTGCGTGTCTACCACCGCTGGCGCGATCTCGAGCCGGGGGACCGGCTTGCGGCGGTCGCCTACGGGAACTTCGACGGCGTCCACCTCGGCCACCAGAGGGTAATCGCCGACGCCGCCCGCGCCGCCGCCCGGCTCGGAGCGCCGCTCGGGGTGATCAGCCTCGAGCCGCACCCGCAGCAGCTTTTCAATCCGGGCGGGCCGCCGTTCCGACTGACCAACCCCCACCAGCTCGCGCGGGCGGTGGAGCGGCTGGGGGTGGACCGGCTCTATCTGCTGCCGTTCGGCCACCAGATGGCGATGATGACGGATCGGCAGTTCGTCGAGGACGTGCTGGTCGGGGGCCTTGGCGTGCGCCACGTGGCGGTGGGGTTCGACGTCACCTTCGGCAAGGACCGGTCGGGCGATCCCGAGATCATGAAGCGCTATGGGGAGACGTTCGGCTTTTCGGTTTCGGTCGCCGGTCCGGTGGAGGCGGCGGATGGCGACAAGATATCCTCCAGCATGATCCGCCAGGCGCTGCGCGAGGGCCGGCCCGATCTGGCGGCCCTGCGCCTCGGGCGCCCCTTCGCCATCGAAGGCGTCGTCCAGAAAGGCCGGCAGCTCGGCCGCAAGCTCGGGATTCCCACCGCCAACGTCCCACTGGACGACTACGTGGCGCCGAAGTTCGGCGTCTACGCCACCCGCACCCGGCTGAAGGACGGTCGCGAGCTCAAGGGCGTCGCCAACATCGGGGTCAACCCCACCACCGGCGAGGTCGCCGCCCGGCTCGAGGTCTGGATGTTCCAGTTCGACGAGGACATCTACGGCGAGACCATCGAAACCGACCTGGTGGCCTTCCTCCGCCCGGAGGAGAAGTTCCCCTCCATCGAGGCCATGCTGGTCCAGATCCGCGACGACGCCGCCCGGGCGCGGGCGATCCTCGGCTAAGGCTTCTGCGCCTTCAGGATGTTGCGCGCCAGGCCGTGCGAGGCGGCCTCGAGCCGGTCGTGGTTGGTCCACAGGGCCTCGCAGCCGTGGTGGTGGGCGCAGGCCAGATGCAGCGCGTCGGGCATGGAAAGACCGAAGCGCGCCCGAAGCTCCGCCGCCTCGAGATAGGCGGTCTCGGGCATGGCCAAGGGCAGGAGCAGGTCGAAGAGATCGAGGTACGCGCGCCGCAGCACCGGATCGCCCCGCTTCAAGGGGGCGGCAAGGCATTCGGCCTTCGCCAGCGCCGACACACCGAACCGCGCCTCGGGCGCGCCGGCTATGGCGCGGGCGGCGGGCTCGCCCCAGCGCCCGTGCCGCTCGACGAGATAGATGACGACCGGGGCGTCGAGGTAGATCAGCCCCATGCCGAGCGTTCCGCCTCGAGGGCCGCATCGATCTCGGCCGCCGAGCGCTTGGCGTGCGCGGGGAGCGGATAGGCGGCCAGCCACCGGAGGATCGCACGGGCTTCGCCCCTGGCCGCGGACGCCTCGTTCACCGGAACCAGCCGCGCCACCGGCGCGCCCCGGTTGGCGATCAGGATCTCCTCGCCGGCCTGGGCCGACTTGATCAGCTGCGAAAGCCGGTTCTTGGCGTCGAGGATGTTGATCTTCATGGCGAAGCTCCGCTGATCGCGATCCTTACCATTCGGGCGCGAGTTGGCCAATTCAGATGGCCAGGTTAGCTTCCCACAAGGATCCGCAAAGCTGTCACCATGAAGACCGCCGCCGCCCTCGCCCTGACCACGCTCGCGCTGGCCCTCGGCGCCGCCGCTGAGCCTCGGGCGCCGCATCGTCCGCCCATCGCCAGCGCCGCCCTGATCGCGGCGGCCAAGGCCGCCCCCCTGAAGCAGATCGACTACCTGGAGACCTATTGCGACGGCGACGTGAGCGTCGAGGCCTGGCTCGAGGCCCTCACCGCGGGCGCGCGGCGCTCCATCGCCTGGTCGGCCGGACGCTGCGAGCTCGTCAACGAGCTCAACCCCCTCGACGCGGGGGGCGACTACTGCGTGCAGGCCTCGGTGGGCCTCCGGCGCCGGCTGAACCGCGACGACGTCCCGGAGATCGAGATCTATCTCGAGAACCCGAAGCACGGCCGGCCGGGCGCGGTCTACGCCTTCCGCGCCGTGCTCGAGACCCCCGACGGCGATCCCGACTACATCCGCGCGCGCAAGGACTTCGAGGCCGGTTGGCGCGAGCGCTTCCCCGGCGGCGCCCAGCCACCCTGCCGGGACGACCAGTAGCGGCGGACGCCGGGCTCTGCTACATCGCCGGCCATGACCCGGCTTCGGACGGCTCCGCGAATTAACCGCCCGGCGTGACGCCGCCGGAAGACCTCCAGCGCGCGCCGGGACCTCTCGGAACGTCCTCCTCCCGGCCGGGGCCCCACGAAGGCCGGGCCGGCCCCACCCATTCTGGAGCCGTCATGTCCGACGACGCCGAAAAGTCCGGGCGGGACTACCGCGAGACGGTCTTCCTGCCCGATACGCCGTTTCCCATGCGCGCGGGACTGCCGACGCTGGAGCCCAAGCTGCTCGAGCGGCTGGGCGACCTCTACTGGACCGTGCGCAAGGCCCGCCAGGCGGCCGGCGCGCCGCTCTACGTGCTGCACGACGGTCCGCCCTACGCCAACGGCGCCATCCACATCGGCCACGCGCTCAACAAGATCCTCAAGGACTTCGTGGTCCGCTCCCGCTTCGCCCTCGGCTACGACGTCGACTACGTTCCCGGCTGGGATTGCCACGGCCTTCCCATCGAATGGAAGATCGAGGAGGAGTTCCGGGCCAAGGGGCGACGCAAGGACGAGGTCTCCAAGGCCGAGTTCCGGGCCCGTTGCCGCGCCTACGCCGAGCGCTGGATCGCCGAACAGGGGCGCGAGTTCCGCAGGCTGGGCGTGCTGGCCGACTGGGACCATCGCTACGCCACCATGGACTTCGCCAGCGAGGCGGCGATCGTGGCCGAGTTCCACAAGTTCGTGGCCTCGGGGCAGCTCTACCGCGGCTCAAAGCCGGTGATGTGGAGCCCGGTGGAGCGGACCGCGCTTGCCGACGCCGAGGTCGAGTACCACGACCACGTCAGCCCCACCGTCTGGGTGAAGTTCCCGGTGACGGAAGGCTCCGACGCCGCTCTCGGCGGCGCGGTGGTGATCTGGACGACCACGCCCTGGACCCTGCCCGGCAACCGCGCCGTCGCCTACAATCCCGACATCGCCTACGGCGCCTATCGGGTCGAAGCTCTGGAACGCGACTTGCCCTTCGAGCCCTGGGCGAGGCCAGGGGACCGGCTGGTCCTGGCCGACAAGCTGGCCGCCGAGGTCTTTGCGGCGGCCAAGGTGGCCAAGTGGCTGAGGCTAGAAACCATCGATCCGGAAGGGATGGTGCTCGGCCATCCCCTGGCCGGCCTCGACAACGGCTACGGCTTCGCCGTTCCGATGCTGGCCGGCGACCATGTCACCGACGACGCCGGAACGGGCTTCGTCCATACCGCCCCCGGCCACGGGGCCGAGGACTACGCGGTCTGGCTCGCGCATGGCCATCGCGAAATCCCCGAGACCGTCGACGAGGACGGCGCCTATTTCGCCCACGTGCCGCTCTTCGGCGGGCTGAAAGTGCTGGAGACCGAGGGCAAGAAGGCCGGCAAGTTCGGCCCCGCCAACAATGCGGTGATCGACAAGCTGATCGAGGCCGGGACCCTGCTCGCGCGCGGCCGGCTGGAGCACAGCTATCCCCATTCCTGGCGATCCAAGGCGCCGGTGATCTTCCGCAACACGCCGCAGTGGTTCATCCGGATGGACCATCCGCTCGGCGACGGGCGCACCTTGCGCGAACGGGCCCTTACCGCGATCGACGAGACCAGCTTCCACCCGGCGGCGGGGCGCAACCGCATCCGCTCCATGGTGGAAGGCCGGCCGGACTGGCTGATCAGCCGCCAGCGGGCCTGGGGATCGCCCCTGGCCATGTTCGTGGACAAGACGACGGGCCAGCCGCTGCATGACCCCGAGGTCGATGCGCGGATCGAGCGCATGATCTCGGACGAAGGGGCCGACGCCTGGTTCGTGCGGCCGACGGGCGACTTCCTCGGCGCGCACGACGCGGGCCGATACGAAAAGGTCGAGGACATCCTCGACGTCTGGTTCGATTCCGGGGCGACCCACGCCTTTGTCCTGGAGGGCCGCGCCGGCAGCCGCTGGCCGGCCGACCTCTACCTCGAAGGGTCGGACCAGCACCGCGGCTGGTTCCAGTCCTCGCTGCTGGAGGCCTGCGGAACCCGGGGCCGAGCGCCCTATGGGGCGGTGATGACCCACGGCTTCACCCTCGACGAGAAGGGGGAGAAGATGTCGAAGTCGCTGGGCAACAGCGTCGAGCCGCAGGACGTCACCAAGGAGAGCGGCGCCGAGATCCTGCGCCTATGGGCGGCGCTCACGGACTATTCCGAGGATCAGCGGATCGGCCGAACCATCCTGCAGACCACCATCGATTCCTACCGCAAGCTGCGCAACACGGTCCGCTACCTGCTGGGCGCGCTGGACGGCTTTGCGCCCGCCGAGCGGCTGGCGCCGGACGAGGCGCCGCCGCTGGAGCGGTTCATCCTCCACCGCCTGCGCGAGCTCGACCAGCAGGTGCGCACCGCCTACGAGACCTATGCGTTCGTCGACGTGATCCGGCCCCTGGCCGACTTCTGCTCCAACGACCTATCGGCGCTCTTCTTCGACATCCGTCGCGACGTCCTCTACTGCGACGAGCCGCAGAGCCTGCGCCGCCGGGCGGCGCGGACGGTGATGGACCTGGTCTTCGAGCGCCTGACCATCTGGCTCGCGCCGCTCCTCGCCTTCACCATGGAGGAGGCCTGGAGCGTCCGCTTCCCGGGCGCCGGGCCCAACGCCCTCAGGATCTTTCCCGACACCCCTGCCGAATGGACTTGCGAGGCGGAGGCGGCCCGTTGGCGTAGGGTGGAGCGGGTCACCCGGGCGGTCACCGGCGCCCTCGAGATCGAGCGGCGGGAAAAGCGGATCGGCGCGGCGCTGGAGGCCGCGCCCACCGTCTTCGTCGCCGATCCGGATCTGATGGCCGCCTTTGCGGGGCTGGACCCGGCGGAGGTCTTCCGCACCAGCGCCGCGACCCTGGTGGCCGGCGAGGGTCCGCCGGGGGCCTTCCGGCTCGACGACCTCGGCGGCGTGGCCGTCCAGCCGGCGCTGGCCGAAGGCTGCAAGTGCGCGAGGTGCTGGCGGATCTTGCCCGAGGTGAAGGCGCCCGGCCTGCTCTGCCTGCGCTGCGAGGCGGCGGTGGCCGTCTGGAGCGCGGGCCGCGCCGCATGAGCCGCCCAAGCCGCCTCGCCCCGCTCGCCTACGGCCTGGCCGTGCTGGTGATCGCCCTCGACCAGCTCCTCAAGTACTGGGTGCTGGAGATCTACCGGCTGCCCGAGCGCGCCGCACCCACGATCCTGGGGCCGCTGAAGCTCAGCATGGTCTGGAACCGCGGAGTCAGCTTCGGCTTCCTGAACCTCGGGACCGACTGGACACGCTGGGCGCTCTCGGGCTTTTCGATCGCGGTGGCCACCGCGCTGGCGGTGTGGGCGAGGCGCGTCGAAAGGCCGCTGCTGGCCATGGCGCTTGGCCTGGTCATGGGCGGGGCGATCGGCAACGTCATCGACCGCATCCGTTTCGGGGCGGTGACCGACTTCATCGACTTCAGCCGGCTCTATTTCCCCTGGGTGTTCAACATCGCCGACAGCGCCATCACCGTCGGCGTCGTCCTGATCCTCGGGGACAGTTTGATCGGCAGCCGGCGCACCGCCTCGGACTGAAGCCGTTGGCGCCGGGGCCAACGATGCGTTATCCAAGCGCCCCAAACGGCCCCGGGGTGGGCGTGATGGAAAGAGACTGTCGATGAAGTTCCACGGCGTTCTCGTCGCCGGCGCCCTGATCGGTGCGGCGGGGCTTTGCGGGTGTCACGCCACCTCGCGCGCCTTCGGCCTCTCCAAGGTGACGCCGGACGAGTTCCGGGTGGTCACCAAGGCGCCGCTCGTGCTGCCGCCGGACTATTCGCTGCGGCCGCCCGCCCCCGGCGAGCCGCGGCCGCAGGAGTTGCAGCCGGAGGAAGCCGCGCGCGCCGCCCTGGACCAGAGGCGGGGGGCCGACCAGCGCTCGGACGGCGAAAAGCTGCTCATCTCCCGCGCCGGCGGCGACCACGCCGATCCGCTGATCGCCTACGAGGTCGACGACGAATTCGGCGGCATCGCCCACAAGGACAAGGGCTTCGCCGATTGGGTGATGTTCTGGAGGCGCGACAAGCCCGCGGCCCCGCCGGCGGGCCACCTTCCCGACCAGGCCTCCACCCCCATCGACCCGGGTTCGGAAGAGAACCGCCTGAAGCAGCTCACCGGCGGCGGCACGGTGGTCATCGCGCGGGAAGGCGGTTCGAAGGTCAAGCTGCCGGGGCTCTGATCTCGCTTACGCCGCTCGCCCGGTTACGCCGGAATCGGCTTATAGGGCTCGGCTGAGATGACCATTCGACGCCTGCCGCCCGAGCTCGTTAGCCGGATCGCCGCCGGCGAGGTGGTCGAGCGTCCGGCGAGCGCCGTCAAGGAACTGGTCGAGAACGCGCTCGACGCCGGGGCCCGGAAAATCGAGATCCAGGCCGACGGAGGCGGATTGACGCGCCTCCTGGTCGCCGACGACGGCTGCGGCCTCGCCGCCGAGGAGCTCCCCCTGGCGGTGGAGCGGCACGCCACCTCCAAGCTCGCTCCCGGGCCCGACGGCGCCCTGGATCTGCTGCGGATCGCCACGCTCGGCTTCCGAGGCGAGGCGCTGCCTTCGATCGGCGCGGTCTCGCGGCTGGCCATCGCCGCGCGGCGCGCGGGGAGGGAAGCGGCCCAGATCCTGGTGGAGGCGGGTGCGGTCGGGCCCGCGGCGCCGGCCGCCTTCGCCGGCCCGCACGGCGCCCGGGTCGAGGTCCGCGACCTCTTCTACGCCACCCCGGCGCGGCTGAAGTTCATGAAGTCCGAGCGGGCCGAGGCGCTGGCCATCACCGAGGAGGTGAAGCGCCAGGCGATGGCCAACCCGAGCGTCGCCTTCTTTCTCGACATCGAGGGCAAGCGCGTCCTGCGTCTGCCCGCCGAGACGGACGGCCCCGAGGGGCGGCTGGCCCGGCTGGCCGCCGTGCTGGGGCGCGAGTTCGCCGAGAATGCGCTCCTCATCGACCAGGTCCGGGACGGCGTGCGCCTGTCGGGATTCGCGGGCCTTGCGACCTTCAACCGCGGGAATGCTTCGCAGCAGCATCTCTTCGTGAACGGCCGGCCGGTGCGCGACCGGCTGCTGCAGGGCGCGCTTCGCGCCGCCTACGCCGATTTCCTCGCCCGGGACCGCCATCCCGTGGCCGCCCTCTACCTGGATCTCGATCCCACCCTGGTGGACGTCAACGTGCATCCGGCCAAGGCGGAGGTGCGGTTTCGCGATCCGGCCCTGGTGCGCGGGCTCATGGTGGGCGCCTTGCGCCACGCCCTGGCCTCCGAGGGCAGCCGCTCGGCCACCACCACCGCCGCCGACGCCCTGGCCCGGTTCCGCGCGGAGCCTTCGGCGGCCGGCTTTTCCGCCTGGGGCGCCGGCGGCTGGTCCCCGCGCCGGGATTGGGCGGCCCCCAGCTTGCCGGGGCTGGCCGAGGCTTCGGCGCGGCTGGACGTGGCGCAAGGCGTGGCCGAGCCCGAACGCCCCATGGAGGGCGCGCCCGAGCCGCTCGACTTCCCGCTGGGCGCGGCGCGCGCTCAGCTCCACGAGACCTACATCGTCGCCCAGACCCGCGATGGGGTGGTCATCGTCGACCAGCATGCGGCCCACGAGCGGCTGGTCTACGAGCGGATGAAGGCGGCCATGGCCGAGGGCGGCCTCGCCAGCCAGGCGCTCATCGCGCCCCAGGTGGTGGAGCTGGATCCGGCCGACGCCGAACGGGTGGCCGCGAAGGCCGACGAACTGGCGCGGCTCGGCCTGGTGCTGGAGCCGTTCGGGCCCGGGGCGGTGCTGGTCCGCGAGACCCCGGCCTTGCTCGGTGAGGCCGACGCGGCGGGACTCGTGCGCGACATCGCCGACGACCTAGCGGAGACCGGCGCGGCGATGGCGCTGGCCGAGCGGTTGGAGGCGGTGGCCTCCACCATGGCCTGCCACGGCTCGGTCCGGGCGGGCCGGCGCCTCGCCGCCGCCGAGATGAACGCCCTCCTGCGACAGATGGAGGCGACCCCGCATTCCGGCCAGTGCAACCATGGCCGGCCCACCTACGTGGAGCTGAAGCTGGCGGACATCGAGCGCCTGTTCGGGCGACGCTGATCGGACCGCGCTAAGGCCTGGTGGGACGATGGCGAAGAAAGGAGACCCGCGCCGCGCCCCAGCGCCGCTCGCCGATCTCCTCGAAGGCCGGAACCGGGGGCGACGGATCCTGGGCGCCCCGCTCGAGCACCGCCAGGGCCCCGGCCGTGAGCCAGCCGCCGGTCGTCAGGGCCGTCAGCGCACCCTCGCCGAGCCCCAGCCCGTAAGGCGGGTCCAGGAAGGCGAGGTCGAACGGCGGGCCGTCGGCGCCGGGGCGCGGCCCAAGCGCGGTGGCGTCGCGCCGGTGGATTCGCGCTCGCCCGAAGAGACCCAGGGCCTCGATGTTGGCGTGGATCGCCGCCCGCGCCTCGGCGCTCGCCTCCACGAACAGGCAGAAGGCGGCGCCGCGCGACAGGGCCTCCAGGCCCAGGGCTCCCGCGCCGGCGAAGAGGTCGATCACCCGCAGCCCGGCGACCCCCGGCGACCAGGCCGCGTGCTCCAGCACGTTGAACATCGCCTGGCGCGTCCGGTCGGCGGTGGGGCGCGTCGCCTGGCCCTTTGGCGCCGCGAGCGGGCGGCCTCGAAAGATCCCGGCAACGATCCGCATGCAAAACCCTCGGGGAGCCGCCACTTCTAGCGGATCGGCGAACCGCGGCGCAAAACTCGGGCGTCCGCCATGGGGATCGTGATGACGCGCGAAGGTGCAAGGCTGACCGACTCCCCCTTCCTGGCCAGCCTCGATTCGCGCGACCGGAGCCTCTGGCGGATCGTCGCCACGGTGGGTGGCGGTCTTGCGGGCGCCGTCGCGGTCGGCCTCTTTGTCGGAGGCCTCGCACTTCTTGTCTGCGCGCTGGTGCTGGCGCCGGCGGTGGGCGGCCTTCGCGGGGGCGTCGGGGCGTTGATGTCGGGCGACGGGCCGCCGCTGGCGATCGCGCTGGGCGCCATGGCGGTGGCGGTCTCCACCAACCTGCCTCTGGCGCTCGTCTTCGTCCTCATCGCGGCGGCGATCGGCCGGCGGCGGATATCCGTCTATTTCACCGCCGCGCCGCGGTTTCGCTGGCGGCTGCTGCTCAGCGGTCTGTTGCTGTCGTTCGTGGTGATCGGCCCGATGGTGGTCGTCGGCCAGTTGCTGGACCCGCACGCACCCCGGCCGCCGCTGCTGAGCCTCTCGCCGGCGCCCCTGGGACGGACCGGCTACGCCCTGGCCTCGTTCCTGCTGCTGATTCCGGCCGCGGCCGCCGAGGAGATGGTGTTCCGCGGCTGGCTGCTTCGCCAGACGGCGGCCTTCGTGCGCAATCCGGCCGTGCTCCTGGTTTTGAACGGCGTGATCTTCTCGGCCGTCCACGTCGACTTCGCCCCGGACGCCTTCCTGACCCGCGCCTTGATGGGCGCGGGGTTCGCCTACATGACCCTGCGGCTCGGGGGGATCGAGTTCTCGACCGGGGCGCATGCGGCCAACAACATCCTGATCGTGCTGCTGATCCAGCCGCTGTCCCTGACGCCGACGCCCTCCGGCGGGTTCACCCTCGACAGCCTGCTCGAAGATGTCTTCCTGGCGGTCGCCTATGTGGCGATGACCGAGATTACCGCCCGCTGGCCGCCGCTGCGGCGATGGTCGGGCGCCGACGCGGGCGCCTCGTCCCCATCGCAAGCCGGGCCGGCGACAATCTGGTCGGGATCCTGATCAGGCCTGCTTCCCTGGCCGAGCTCCTCCGCGCCGACGGGGCTTTGGCCGCGCCCAGCCCGGCTTGTAGCGGGGGCCGATCGCCGGGCCCGCCAGGGCGCCGAGGCGCTTGCGCAGCGCCGCGGGCGCGACCTCCTCCAGCCGCCCCGGCCGAAGCAGCCCCAGTTCGAAGGGCCCGTAGGCGATCCGGATCAGCCGGTTGACCACAAGCCCTTGGGCCTGCAGCACCTTGCGGACCTCCCGGTTCTTGCCCTCGGCGAGCGCGAGGCTGATCCAGACGTTGGCGGCGCCGGGCCGCCCCGGCTCCAGCTTCGCCTCGATCGGCCCATAGCGGACGCCCTCGACCGTCACCCCTTCCTTGAGCCGCTCCAGCGCCGCCGCGTCGATCCGGCCCCGGGCCCGGGCCCGGTAGCGCCGCACGAGGCCGCTCGCCGGCAGCTCCAGCGTCCGGGCGAGGCCGCCGTCGTTGGTGAGCAGCAGCAGGCCCTCGGAATTGAGGTCGAGCCTGCCCACCGAGATCAGCCGGGGCAGTCCCGCCGGCAGCGCCGCAAAGACCGTGGTCCGCCCTTGCGGGTCGCGGTGGGTCGTCACCAGGCCCGGCGGCTTGTGGTAGAGGAAGAGCCGGGTCGGCTCTGCGGCCGCCACCGGCTGGCCATCCAGGGTGACCACGTCGCCGGCCCCCACCTTCACCGCCGGGCTGGTGAGCGGCGCGCCGTTGAGGGCGATCCGTCCCGCCGCGATCAGCCGCTCCGCCTCCCGCCGCGAGGCGACGCCGGCCCGCGCCAGAACCTTGGCGATCCGCTCGCCGCCGGCCTCGCCGTCTTGACGCGCGCCGCCGCCCCCTTTTCGTTGCGCAGGATGACCCTCCATGACCAGGCCCACATGCGCATCGCCCTCGAGGAGGCGCAAGCGGCGGGCGCATCGGGCGAGACGCCGGTGGGCGCGGTGGTGGTCGATCCGGTCAGCGGCGAGATCGTCGCGCGGGCCGCCAACGCCCCCGTGGCGCTCAGCGATCCCACCGCGCACGCCGAGATCCGCGCGCTGCGCGCGGCGGCGGCGAGGCTGGGCAACTACCGCCTTACGGGCCTCTCGCTGTTCGTCACCCTGGAGCCCTGCGCCATGTGCGCCGGCGCCATCAGCCACGCCCGGATCGGCCGGCTGGTGTTCGGGGCTCTGGACGAGAAGGGGGGCGCGGTCGTCCACGGGCCGCGGTTCTTCGAACAGAGCGCCTGCCACTGGCGCCCGAAGGTCGAGGGCGGCCTCCTCGCCGAGGAGAGCAGCAGGTTGCTGCGGGACTTTTTCCGCAAGCGGAGAGGACGCTTGACTTAATGTATATGTACATTAAGTTACTCCTCTCTTCCGGGAGGTTGAATTATGGGCCTGTACGATCCCCTCACCCGTCATCTTGAACACTGCCGCTTCTCGCGGGCGCCTTTCGAATTTTCGCAGATCGAGGACATCCTGAGGCGGAAGCTCCCTGCTTCTGCGCGCCTGCACCCTGCGTGGTGGGCGAACACATCCACCCACAGCCATGCTGAGGCGTGGATGAAAGCCGGCTGGAAGACCTCCGAGGTGGATCTCGCCAGAGAGAGAGTCGTCTTCAAGAAGGTGCAAGACTCGGCGACGGACCTCGCCGGCGCGTCCGACGAGGCCTTCACCGTCCGTTTGGCTAACCTTCGTCCGTCGGCTAGGGCACTTCTAGAGCGGCGCGCACAGGAACACGGCTGCCCCTTTCCGGTGGCGATCGATAGCCTCCTTGGCGAGATGGCGCTCGAGCGGCGGCGGCGGATTCGCGAGCGCTTTCCGCTGGGGGGAGAACGCTCCGACGTCGATAGCGCTGATCTGATCCGCGAAGATCGAGATGCGCGCTGAGTTGATTGTCGACTCGTCCGTCGTCGCCAAGTTCTTCTTTTTCGAAGAGGGGTCGGAGCGGGCGCAAGACCTTCTCACCTCAGGCGTTGTCGTTGCGGCCCCCGAGCTCCTGTTGATCGAAATGGCGAGTGTCGCCACGAAGCGGGTCCGGCGCGGACTGACCAGTGTCGAACGCGCCCTAGACGCCATGGCGTCCGTCGGAGATCTTATCGACGAGTTCGCGCCATTGCGGGCGCTTGGCCCGACGGCTTTCCGCCTAGCCAACGACAGTGGCTGCTCCGCCTATGATGCGACTTACCTCGCGGTCGCTCGCGATCGCGGCGTTCCGCTTGTGACCGCCGATTTGCGTCTCATCGCGCACGCCGCAGCAGCGGGCATGAAGCGGCTGGTTCGTGCGCTTTAGCAAAAGCGCCGCCGCCGGCCGACCGGCGTCTACCTCGAACGAAAAACTCCGCGGCTTGCCCCTCGGCCGGGCTTGTGCGAGGCTTCAAACAAGCGTTTGAACCGGAGGACGTCCATGGACTTCGACTATTCCCCCCGCCAGCAGGAGCTGATGCGCCGTGTCTCGGACTTCATGGACGAGCACATCTTTCCGGCCGTGCCGATCTACGAGCAGCAGTCGGACGAGGGCGAGCGCTGGAAGGTCATCCCGATCCTCGAGGAGCTCAAGGCCAAGGCCAAGAAATCCGGCCTGTGGAACATGTTCATGCCGCCCCATTCGGGCGTGCCGCACGTGGACGACAGCTTCCAGTTCGAAGGGATCCAACTCTCCAACCTCGAGTACGCGCCGATCTGCGAGATGCTGGGCCGGGTGAGCTTCGCGCCGGAGGTGTTCAACTGCTCGGCGCCCGACACCGGCAACATGGAGGTGCTGAACCGCTTCGCCACGCGGGCTCAGAAGGACCGTTGGCTGCGGCCGCTGATGAACGGAGAGATCCGCTCCGCCTTCCTGATGACCGAGCCGGCCGTCGCTTCCTCGGACGCCACCAACATCGAGACCCGCATCGAGCGCGACGGCGACCACTATGTGATCAACGGCCGCAAATGGTGGTCTTCCGGGGTGGGCGATCCGCGCTGCAAGGTGGCGATCGTCATGGGCCAGACGAACCCCGACGCGGCGCCCCACCAGCGCCAGTCGCAGGTGCTGGTGCCGATGGACGCGCCCGGTGTCAAGATCCTGCGGATGCTGCCGGTGTTCGGCTATGACGACGCGCCGCACGGCCACGGCGAGGTGCTGCTCGAGAACGTGCGGGTGCCCGTCGAGGAGAGCCTGATCCTCGGCGAGGGTCGCGGCTTCGAGATCAGCCAGGCGAGGCTCGGCCCGGGGCGGATCCACCACTGCATGCGCATCATCGGCGCCACCGAGGTGGCGCTCGAGAAGATGTGCAAGCGGCTGATGAGCCGTAAAGCCTTCGGCAAGTACGTCTCCGAGCAGTCCGTCTGGGAACAGCGGGTGGCCGAGGCGCGCACCGAGATCGAGATGAACCGCCTGCTCTGCCTGAAGGCCGCCGACATGATGGACAAGGCCGGCAACAAGGTGGCGCGCCTGGAGATCTCCATGATCAAGGTGTCGGCCCCCAACATGGCCTGCCGGATCATCGACCAGGCGATCCAGGCCCACGGCGGCGGTGGGGTGACCACCGATTTCGGGCTCGCCAAGCTCTACGCCAGCCAGCGGACCCTGCGCCTGGCGGACGGGCCCGACGAGGTCCACAACCGCACCATCGCGCGGATGGAGTTCGCCAAGTACGGCGACCTGCACGCCCGGATTCGGGCCGAGCGTGACGCCGAGCGGGTTCCGGTAGGCTCGCGCTGAACCTGGGCTCGCCGAGCCGCGGGCGCCGTGACATCCCGGCGGCGCCCGTAGCTCGCCTTGCGCCACGATCGTCGATCGCCGGCGCTTCCCCGCGCGGCCATCAAGCGACGGGCGCGACTCGCGGCCCGATTGCATTGTGCTGAAGAAACGCTCAAAAGGCGCGCGGCGAGCCGGCGGAACGACCGGCCGCTGAATCGTTTCAGGTTCGACGGCCTGGAGCGCGCTCTGGTCGCACAAGCGATTCCGTCTTCGCGCGAAGGCGCGCTAGCGGAACGCCAGGACGAGGACGAGGCCGATCGCCGCCGCCGCCATGAAGCCAATGAGCGCGCAGATGCCAGCCACCGAAGCTTTGCCTTAGAGGGGCCGGATATCGCGGTCAACAACAAAGTGTAACCGCACATAGTGCGAAATCAATATAACGAAGTTACACTAATTCGGGCGGAAAAGAGTCGTCGGGTCCGCATTGGAGTCTTGAGGGAAGGCATGTCCAAATCGCCGGCGCGGTCTTCGGGGGCCAGGCAAGGCTTCTCCCTGCAGTTCCGCCTTCTCTATCTGCTGGTGGTCGCCAACCGCCACCGCGACCTGAAGATCGATCGGGTGCTGCAGCCTTTGGCGCTGAACCCCCCGCGCTTTCGGGCGCTCATGGCGATCGGTCTCCTGGGATCGTGCACCATGTCGGAACTTGCCGACGCCAGCGCGGTGGATCGTACGACCATGACGAGGACGGTGGACCAGTTGGTGGCGGCCGAGCTGGTGGAGCGAACGACGCCGCCGCAGGACCGCCGCCAGGTGGTCCTGAGGCTCACCCACGCCGGCTTCAGCCTCGCCAGAACCGCGAAGGAAGCTGTCGAGGCCCTGAACGCCAGACTCCTGGACGGGATCGACGAGGCGGCTCAGCGGGCGGCCCACACGGTCTTGGAAAGGCTTCTCGCCAACGCCATGGAGGATGGCGACCTGCCGCATCGACTCCTGCTCGCGCCCGGGATCGAGGCCAGGCCGGATGCTTCGGAGGCGCTCCGCTACTGATCGTAGTCCTCCATGCGGCGGTGGAGGCGCCCGCGCCGGTAATTGTCGTCGTAACCCTGCTGCGAGCGGGACGCCGAGGCGCGGTAGCGGTCGTCGTAGGCGGAATAGCTTGCGGCGGGAATGACCCGCGCCGGCCGGCGCTCGACGGCGTCGCGCACGCAGGCGCCGGTGTCGAACATCGCGTGCTGCCCCAGGCAGTAGATATCCTCGTACTGCGGCCCCGCCACCGCCATGCACTGGTAGAGATTGAGCTTGGCCATCCTCAGGCACTGAGCGCTTCGCGGCTCGCTGAGCAGCGGCGCCAGCCGCGGCTCGTCCAGCCGCCGGCCCCGCAGCACCGCCTCTGCGGCAAGCGCCAGGGCCTTGGCCTCCACTTCGCTCAGCCCCTGCGAGCGCCCCTCGAAGCGGGCGCTGTCCGCCGTCTCCATCGAACGCAGCATCGCCAGGCTCTCGGCGTCGGTGGGGACCGCGCGGGTGGCGGAAAGACGCTTGACTTCGGCAAGCCGCCCCTGGCCGTCGGCCACCGTCACATGCGACCATGCTTGGTGCTGCACGGCGTAGGCGGCCTGCTTGACTTGCGCCCCGGCCGTGAGGAGCGGCGCGGCCTGCGCCGCCAGGACCGCATCCACCCGACGGGCCGCGCCAGCCGCTCCGTCGATTCGGCCCACCTCGTAGGGATCGGAGACCAGCCGGTCGGCCAGCGCCTCTCGCCCGTATCCGTCGCGGGCGGCCTCCCGCACCCCCTCCACGAAGGCCCCCTCCCTGAGCGCGGCGATCGCCCCATAGGCGATCATTCCCTCCTCGAGCTGGACGGGCTCGTAGGAGACGCCGGCGCGCAGGCCCTCGGCCACCGACTGGCTGCCCGAGAAGCGGCCCACGGCGGCGGCGCGGGCGGTGTAGGCCTGGAAGGCGGTGGCGGCGGCCAATACGCCGCGGGGAAGATCGAAGTTGGCGCCCGCCTCCTGGGCGAACGCGGCGCCCACCGCCAAGGATGCCGCCGCCAGGGCGACGATGGTTGTCCTGCTGATGGCCATGGCCCACCTCCCAGAGGTGGAACTTCGCCATGCCGATTCTTACCGGTCAAATAATAAGCTTAGCAAATTTGCGTTCACCGGTTGCACCGGTTCAATCACATTGCCGAAATTCAATCACATTTTTCCGGATACTCAGTAAAATGACCCATGGGTGGAGGGCGGACGGACTTTCGGGCGGTCCTTTCCGACCCGTGAAGCGCGGCCCCGCTCGCGGCCTTCCCCGCCCCGCTTGACAGTCACGCCGTCAGATCCTAAGTCGAGCCCGCGCTGGCACTCGGCTGGATAGACTGCTAACAGTTGGTCTGCCCGAGAGCTTTCGCGTCACACACCCGAAGGCATCCAGCTCTACGGAGAGAACCGAATGGCGTTTCGTCCGCTTGGCGACCGCGTCCTCGTCCGCCGCGTCGAGGAGGAAGAGAAGACCAAAGGCGGGATCATCATCCCCGACACCGCGAAGGAGAAGCCGCAGGAAGGCGAGGTCATCGCCGTCGGCCCCGGCGCCCGCGACGACAGCGGCAAGATCCAGCCGCTCGACGTGAAGACCGGCGACCGCATCCTGTTCGGCAAGTGGTCCGGCACCGAGGTCAAGCTCGATGGCGAAGATCTCCTGATCATGAAGGAGAGCGACATCCTGGGCGTCCTCGAAGCGACGTCCAAGAAGGCCAAGGCCGCCTAAGGCGCGGTCTTTTTCGACAATCATCCAACCCAGAAAGACGAAGAGCAGGAACAATGGCTGCGAAAGACGTCTATTTCGCCTCCGACGCGCGCGATCGCATGCTTCGCGGCGTCAACACCCTGGCCAATGCGGTCAAGGTGACCCTCGGTCCCAAGGGCCGCAACGTGATCCTCGAGAAGTCGTTCGGCGCCCCCCGCTCCACCAAGGACGGCGTCACGGTGGCCAAGGAGATCGAACTGGTCGACAAGTTCGAGAACCTGGGCGCCCAGCTCATCCGGGAAGTCGCCTCCAAGACCAACGACAAGGCCGGCGACGGCACCACCACCGCCACCGTGCTCGCCCAGGCGATCGTCGTGGAGGGCCTGAAGTCGGTGGCCGCCGGCATGAACCCGATGGATCTGAAGCGCGGCGTCGACAAGGCGGTGCAACGCATCGTCGAGGAGATCAAGTCCACCTCCAAGAAGGTGACCACCAACAACGAGATCGCCCAGGTGGGCGCCATCTCGGCCAACGGCGACCATGAGATCGGCGACATGATCGCCAAGGCCATGGACAAGGTCGGCAACGAGGGCGTGATCACGGTGGAAGAGGCCAAGAGCCTCGAGACCGAGCTCGACGTGGTCGAGGGCATGCAGTTCGACCGCGGCTACCTGTCGCCCTACTTCATCACCAACGCCGACAAGATGGAGGCCATCCTCGAAGAGCCGCTGATCCTGCTCTTCGAAAAGAAGCTCTCCTCCCTGCAGCCCCTGCTCCCGGTCCTGGAAGCGGTGGTGCAGTCGGGCCGTCCGCTGCTGATCGTGGCCGAGGACGTTGAAGGCGAGGCGCTGGCCACCCTGGTGGTCAACAAGCTGCGCGGCGGCCTTCGGGTCGCGGCGGTGAAGGCGCCGGGCTTCGGCGATCGTCGTAAGGCGATGCTGGAAGACATCGCCATCCTCACCGGCGGCCAGCTGATCAGCGAAGACCTGGGCATCAAGCTCGAGAACGTCGGTCTCGACATGCTCGGCAAGGCCAAGAAGGTCTCGATCACCAAGGATGACACCACCATCGTCGACGGCTCGGGCGCCCGCGCCGACATCGAAGGCCGGATCAGCCAGATCAAGCGCCAGATCGAGGACACCACCTCCGACTACGACAAGGAGAAGCTGCAGGAACGCCTGGCCAAGCTGGCCGGCGGGGTCGCGGTGGTCCGCGTCGGCGGCTCGACCGAAGTCGAGGTGAAGGAGAAGAAGGACCGGGTCGACGACGCCCTCAACGCCACCCGCGCGGCAGTCGAGGAAGGCATCGTGGCCGGCGGCGGCGTCGCCCTCCTCAAGGCGTCCAAGACCCTGGACGGCCTGAAGGGCGACAACGACGACCAGAACGCCGGCATCGCCATCGTGCGCCGGGCCCTGCAGGCTCCGATCCGCCAGATCGCCGAGAACGCCGGCGTGGAAGGGTCGATCGTGGTCGGCAAGGTGCTGGAGCAGAGCTCGGCGACCTTCGGCTTCAACGCCCAGACCGAAGAGTACGGTGACCTCGTGAAAGCCGGCGTCATCGACCCGGCCAAGGTGGTCCGCACCGCCCTCCAGGACGCCGCCTCGGTGGCGGGCCTCATGATCACCACCGAAGCGGCGGTGGTCGAGGCGCCGAAGAAGGCCTCTCCCGCCCCGCCGATGCCCGGCGGCGGCATGGGCGACATGGACTTCTAGGTCGACGTCCAACCTTCGAGAGACGAGCCCCCGGCGGAAACGCCGGGGGCTTTTTTCATCGCCGCTTGAGCTCGTCCCCCAGCAGCATGTTGGCGGCCAGGCTGATGAACCAGACGACGATGGTGGTGAGGATGGCCGGAACCAGCCCGTCGATGTGAAAGCCCGAAACCCCGAGGTGGCGCAGGATCCAGCCCACGAAGAGGATCATCAGCCCGTTCACCACCAGGAGAAAAAGGCCGAGCGTGATGACCGTGATCGGCAAGGTGAGCAGGGTCACGATCGGCCGGACGAGGGCGTTGACGACCCCCAGCGCGAGAGCGGCGACGACCGCGGCGCCGGCGCTGGAGACCCGCGCCCCCGGCACGATCCGCGAGGCGACCCAGAGGCCGAGCGCGGCGATCAGCACCCGCAGCACAAACCGGATCATGGACAAGCCCTCGCCAAGCCGCTCAGCTTCAGCATTCCTCACCTTTGCACGCGAATTCAAGCGCGCCTCTCGTGTAGATTCCGCTCGCCCAGCGAGAGGATTCGCCCATGCCCTACCAGCCGCCGGTCCGCGAGCATCTCTTCCTCCTGCGCGAGGTGCTGCAGATCGACCGGTTCGCGGCCCTGCCGGGGTTCCAGGACGCTTCCCTTGACGTCGTCGAGCAGATCCTCACGGAAGCGGCGAAGTTCTGCGGCGAAGTCCTGGCGCCGCTGAACGCGGTCGGCGACAAAGAGGGCTGCGTCTGGCGGCCGGACAACACGGTCGAGACGCCTCCGGGGTTCAAGGAAGCGTACCGCGCCTTCGTCGCGGGCGGCTGGCCGGCGCTGGGGGCGGGCGCCGAGTACGGCGGCCAGGGCCTGCCCTACGTGGTGAGCCTCGCTTTCAGCGAGATGAGCTCGGCGGCCAACATGGCCTTCGCCATGTACCCCGGCCTGACACACGGCGCCTATTCGGCGATCCTGGCGGCCGGCTCGCCCGAACAGAAGGCGCTCTACCTGCCGAAGCTCGCCTCCGGCGAATGGGGCGGCACGATGAACCTCACCGAGCCGCAGTGCGGGACCGACCTCGGCCTCATCCGCACCAAGGCGGTCCCCGCCGGCGACGGCAGCTACAGGATCAGCGGCGAAAAGATCTGGATCTCCAGCGGCGAGCACGATCTCACCGAGAACATCGTCCACCTGGTGCTGGCCAGGACGCCGGACGCCCCGGCGGGCGTGCGCGGCATCAGCCTCTTCCTGGCGCCGAAGTTCCTCCCGGACGCCGACGGCAAGCCCGGCCCGCGCAACGCCGTCAAGTGCGCCGGCATCGAGGAGAAGATGGGCATCCACGGCAGCGCCACCTGCGTGATCGTTCACGAGGGGTCCACCGGCTGGCTGGTGGGCGAGGAGAACAAAGGCCTCGCGGCCATGTTCGTGATGATGAACGAGGAGCGGCTGGGGGTGGGGATGCAGGGCCTGGCGCAGGGCGAGGCCGCCTACCAGGCCGCCGCCGCCTTCGCCAAGGAACGGCTCCAGGGCCGCAGCCTCACCGGGCCGAAGAACCCCGACGGGCCTGCCGACCCCATCCTCGTCCATCCCGACGTCCGGCGCATGCTGATGGATTCCCGGGCGATCCTGGAGGCGGGCCGCGCCTTCCTCTTCTGGACCGCGCTGCAGGGCGATCTCAGCCACGCCCACCCCGACGCGGCGGTGCGCGAGCGCGCCCAGGACTACATGGCGCTGCTGACGCCGGTGCTGAAGGCCTACCTCACCGACCGCGGCTTCAAGATCTGCTCGGACGCCATGCAGGTGCACGGCGGCTCGGGCTTCACCGAGCACTTTCCGGTCAGCCAGTACCTGCGCGACTGCCGGATCAGCATGATCTACGAGGGGACCAACGGGGTGCAGGCGCTAGACCTCGTGGGGCGCAAGCTGCCGGCGAGCGGCGGGCGCGCGATGAGGAGCTTCCTGGCCGAGATCGACGCTTTCGTGGGCGCGAACCAGGGCGAGGCGGCGCTGCGCCCGTTCACGGAGGGCCTGGCCGCCGCCAAGGGCCAGCTCCAGGAGGCGACGCTCTGGCTGATGCAGAACGGCCTCTCGGCCCCTGACAACGCCGCGGCGGCCTCCAGCGACTATCTGCATCTTTTCGGGCTTACCGGCCTCGCCTACATGTGGGCGCTGATCGCCAAGGCGGCGGGCGCGAAGATGGCCGGCGGCGAGACCGATCCTTTCTATGCGAACAAGCTGATCGTCGGGCGCTACTTCCTGCAGCGCGTGCTGCCGGACGCCGGCGCCTGCCTCGCCAAGCTGAAGACCGGCGCCGAGCCGGTCATGGCCCTGCCGGCGGAGGCGTTCTAGGCATCGGTCACCGGAAGCTTGCCAGGGCGGACGGCCTATTCACCCCAAGCGCACGGAACGCACCAAGCTCTCCGTGGCGTCGACTTCGCGTCTTCGTTTTCGTGACGCCCTACCCAGGCCTGTTTCAGGCCCGGTTGACGCTGTTGGCCTTGATCCGCGCCTGGCCGGCGGCGTCGAGGTCGCGCCGGGTGTCGGCGAGCCTGAGCGGACCCGAGAGCGTGGCGTTGACCCGGTCGAGGCCGGCGGGACCGCGCCCCTTGGCGAACAGGTAGCGTAGCGAGATCCGCTCATGGTCGGCGGCGTGCGGCTGGGTGCCGTGCAGGGTGCAGGCGTGCCACACCGCCGCGAAGCCGGCCGGCCCGGTGAGCATCCGCTGGAGCGTCCAGGCCTCGCCGCGCCGGCCGTCGGCGTAGCGCCACGCCTCCCCGGTCCGGGTGAGCCGGTGGGGAAAGACCGTCGCGCCCAGCCGGTGGCTGCCCTCCAGGAGATAGAGGGGCGCGTCGCGGGGGCCGACCTCGTGGAGGTAGACGTAAAGGGTGACGAAATCGGCCTCCCGGTCCTTGAAGTCGATCAGGTCCTGGTGGAAGTCGATGCCGTAGAAGTAGGTGACGTCCCGGTACTCTGGGCGGACGTAGGCGCCGAGGTTGTTCACCGGGTTGTCGGTGATCCGGGCCTTCAGCCAGGCGGGGACGGACGTCGCCGGCACGCCGCAGACAAGCTTGCGGTTCAGGATCTCGTAGCCCTCGCCCAGGAGGTCGGTGAGGCCGGCGACGATCCCCGGGTCGGCCTCCACGAACCCCAGCCGGTCCTCGAACCGCTCCAGGAGGTTGCGTCCCGGCTCGGGATTGACGCCCACGTAGCGCGGATCGGCGTCGAACGCGGCTTCGGTGAGGAAGAGACTCGCATCGAAACGGCGGGTGGCGCGGACATCGGCCAGCAGAGCGGCCGCCGCGATCGCATCGACCCCGCGCGGAAAGGCGTGATAGCCGGCGGCGATGAAGTCGTCGGTGGGGCTGGCGGGGAGCGCGCGGCGGGCGGCGGCGGGCATGGGGGCCTCGACGAGGGCGTGTCGCCCGCGAGTGAAGGCCGGTTCGGTTAAGGAACTGACAGCGCCGCGGCGCCGGGTTTCCGGGATCGCCTCAACGGCAAGGTCCACGGCGACCCTCCGAGTTGATTCAACGCGACGGCCAGCATCGCCAGGGCGACGCCTAGCGGCGAGGCCACCAGCCCGGACAGCAAGGCGGCCCCGGTGACGCGTTTCATCCAGGACGCGTTGGCGCCCAGCAGCCACGCGAGCCCGCTCGGCGCCAGCGCCACCAGATCGGGCCGCGCGTCGTAGGGGGTGCAGCAAAGCGAGCCGCAGATGACTCCGATGATCTGCTCCGCAGGCGAGCGGCGGGAGCACCAGAGCGCGAACCCGAGACCAGCGCCGATCACTACGAGCTTCGCCGGCAAGGGAAGGCTCGGGCTGAGCAGGCTGACCAGCGGGAACCTGTGCGCCGCCGCGAGCCCCTGCACTTTGTGGACGAAGCCGGGCATTTGCTCCAGCCACTCGATCCAGCGCCCGGGACCGAACGAAAAGCTCGCGACCATGAGGAGAAGTCCGGTCACGATGGCGGCGCGCATGGCGCCCCAGCGGCCGAGCAGGAGGAGGGGACTGAGGATCATCAACTGGGGCTTGATGCAGGCGGCGGCCGCGATCAGAGCGCCGGCCAGCCGCGGGCTGCGATCGAGCCGGACCGCGCCGAAGATGAACGCCGAGGCCGCCAGCAGCACCGACTGGCCAAGAGCAGCGGCGACCAACACCGGAATGGTGAACGGCAGGATCGCCACGGCCCAGCCCGGACGCACGAGACCCGCGCTGGCCCAGACGAGGGCGGCGCACGAGAGCCCCGCCCACAGCAGGTAGGCCGTCTGGTAGGACGGGAGGCCGAAGGGGATGATCAGCAGCAGAAACGTGGGCGGATTGGTGAAGCCGAGGGCGACCGCCGGCCACAAACCCGTGGCGGCCCCCGCCGCGAGCGTCAGATGCGCGGGATCGTAGAGCAGCGGGTCGGCGGTGTGCCGCGCCGCCGTCCAGAAGACCAGGAAGTCGGGATATCCATGCGGCGACGACATGGCGTAGCGGGCCATGGCCGCGCCCACGAAGAAGGCGATCGCCCCTACCGCCAGCACGGCGCGGGCGCTCTTCCACGTCGTCGGCACACGTCCATCCATACTGGCGCCCCTCGCTCGCGCTCGGGAGCTTCCGGCAGAAACACTTACGAATGTCGCAATGGCGAACCGGAACAAGCCGGGGGGCGATCACAGGATCCTGTGCTCGTATCCCTGAACGATCAGCGGCGGCCATTCCCCGAACACCGCCTCGCCGTGACGCGGCGCGTGGCGGGCGCCCAAAGCGCCCACGAAGGCCGGGCTGACGATCTGTGCGTAGGCGTGCGTCACCCAGGCGGTCGGCGTGACCGGCTCGATCACCCGGTTCTGGATGTAGCGCCCGCCGGGCGACCCGGCCGCGCGCTCGGCCTGGATGGCCCGCGACTGGTCGCTCTCGGCCTCATTCCCGTCGAGATGCCCCGCGTGGACGTACCAGTTGCGGTCGAAGTGCTCAGGCGTCGTTCCGTCCAGGCGCTGGTTGAAGTAGATCGCCTGCGGCCAGGGCGAGCGCGCTCCGGGCCGGACGGGCGCGCTGGCGTCGAAGATCGAGGTCGGGTGCATCCGCCAGCCCTGGACGTGGCCGCAGTTCGCCGACAGGTACGCGTTCGCCTCCCTGACCGGCCCAAAGGACCGGGAAGAGGTGACCTCCAGCACCGCATCGACCGGCCGCTCGCCCTCGCCGAGCCGAACGCCGGCGCTCGAATAGGCGTCGATCTCCTGGAGCGTCACGGACGCCGAAATCACCCCCGCCACGCGCTCGGCGGCGTTCCTCGCCAAGCCGCCGCGGACGAAATCCTGGAACCGCCGCCGATCGACGTCAGGGGGTCCTATCAACGTCCATGTGTATTTCTGCATGAGCTTCCTCCACTGCCGAGCCAGCGCCCCACCCGCGCCGCCAGCGCCTCGGCGTCCTTCAGCTCGCACTCCCAGACGGTCTCCACTCGCCAGCCCGCGGCCTCTAGAGCCGCGCGCGCCGCCTGATCCCGGGCGCGGTTGCGGGCGACCTTGGTGAGCCAGTAGTCGCGGTTGGCCTTCGGGACCCGGGCGCCTCTGGCGCAGTCGTGGCCGTGCCAGAAGCAGCCGTGCACGAAGACCGCGAGCCGACGGCCGGCAAGCACGATGTCCGGCTTGCCCGGCAGGTCGGCGCGATGCAGCCTGTAGCGGCCGCCCAGGTTCCAGATCAGCCGCCGCACCTGGCGCTCGGGGCGGGTGTCGCGCCCCTTCACCTGGCGCATCACCGCCGAGCGCTTCTCCGGGCCGTAGACGTCGGTGGTCAAAGCCCTTCGAAAAGCGGCGTCGAGAGGTAGCGCTCGGCGAAGCTCGGGATGATGGCCACGATCATCTTACCGCTCATCTCCGGGCGGGTGGCCACGTCGAAGGCGGCGGTGAGGGCCGCGCCCGAGGAGATCCCTACCGGCACGCCCTCGATGCGGGCGCACTGGCGGGCCATCTCGAAGGCGTCTTCGTTGGTGACCTGGATGATCTCGTCCATCACCCCGCGGTCCAGGATCGCCGGCACGAAGCCGCCGCCGATCCCCTGGATCTTGTGCGGGCCGGGCGCGCCCCCCGAGAGCACCGGCGAGCCGGCCGGCTCCACGGCCACCATGCGCACCGACGGCTTGCGGGCCTTCAGCACCTGGCCGACCCCGGTGATGGTGCCGCCGGTGCCGACCCCCGAGATCACCGCATCCACCCCGCCGGCGGTGTCGTTCCATATCTCCTCCGCCGTGGAGACCCGGTGGATCAGGGGATTGGCCGGGTTCTCGAACTGTTGGGGCATCACCGAGCCCTTGACCTCGGTGAGGATTTCCCGGGCCCTGGCGACCGCACCCGCCATGCCGCGCTCGGCGGGGGTGAGCTCGAGCTTGGCGCCCAGCAGGATCAGCATCTTGCGCCGCTCCAGCGACATGCTCTCGGGCATCACCAGGATCAGCTTCAGACCCTTGGCGGCGGCCACGAAGGCCAGCGCGATGCCGGTGTTGCCGCTGGTGGGCTCGACGATGGTCGTGCCCTCCTTGATGAGCCCCTGGGCCTCCATGGCCTCGATCATCGAGACGCCGACACGGTCCTTGACCGAGCCGATCGGGTTGAAGAACTCCAGCTTGGCCAGCACCTCGCCCTTGGGCTTCAGCTTGGCCGAGAGACGGGGCAGGCGGATCAGCGGCGTGTCGCCGATGGTGTCCAAGATGGAATCGAAGATCTTGCCGCGTCCGACGCGCTTGTAGCGGGCGGCGTCGTACGCCTTGGCCGGGGAGTCCATGGGGGATCCTTGCGGTTCTGAAGGCCCTGTGCCGGGGACCTTAGGCGACCGCCGGAAGATTGGAAGCGCTTATGCCGCCGCCCGGGAAGGCTCTGGCGCCAGCAGCGGCTCCAGGATCTCGGCGGCGAGATGGCGCACCATCGGGACCGCCACGCCGTCGCCGGCCAGATGCAGGCCCGCGGTGGCGGCGCCCGGCAGGCGGTAGCTGTCCGGCAAGCCCATCAGCCGGGCCGCCTCCCGGGGGCTGAGGAGGCGGCTGCGCACCTCGCCCGCCTCCGCCACCAGGATGAACTGGCGCGAGGAGCCGCCGCCCGGCGTGCGCAGGCAACCGGCCAGGCCGTCGAAGCGCGTCTCGGTCCGCTGGCGCCCGGCGCGCATGCGGCGGAAGGCGGCCCCGACGCGTCGCTCGCCGCTGGCCAGCGCCGCCTCCAGCCGCAGCAGGTTCGCCCCGTCCATCTGGGCGATCAGAGCCGCGGTCTCGCCCGCCGTGCGCCAGCGCACCGCCTCGTCCGGCTCGAGCAGGGCGGCGAGGTCGCAGTTGCGGCGCGGCGGCGGCGCGAGGCGCCAATCGATCCAGCGCGCCTTGAGGGCCGCCGGCAGCCGCGCCTTGGCCTCGGCGACCGCCCGGCCCGGGACCTGCCCGACCAGGCGAGCGGGCGGCGCCTCCAGGGTGGCGATGACCACGCAGCGGGTCCGCGACTGGGGAAGATAGAGGGCCGCGTCGATCTCCAGCGCCCCGAACCGGTAGCCGGCGCCGGCCAGCGCCGCGCAGACGGCCTCCAAGTCGCGCCCGCGGCGCGAGGTGAAGAGCCCGGCCACGTTCTCGATCACGATGGCGCGCGGCGCACGGTCCTGGCCGGCCAGCGCCTCCATGAGCCACCAGAAGCCGAAGAAGGCCGACGAGCGGTCTCCGGCGAGACCCGCCCGCGCGCCAGCGAGGCTGAGGTCCTGGCAGGGGCTGGAGGCCCAGGCGAGGTCGGCGCGCCCCGGCGCGTCGGCCGGATGCAAGCCCCAGACGTCGCCCTGGTGGAAATCCTCGCCGCCGAAGTTCGCCCGGTAGGCCGCCGCCTTGCGGGGATCGAAGTCGTTGGCGAACAGGCAGCGCCAGGTCTCGCCAAGACCCAGGCGCGCCATGCCGCCGCCGGCGAAGAATTCGTAAAAGGTGAAGGCCCCGCGATTCACAAACGAGGACTATAGGGGGATTCGGCCCGGCCGATGAGTCGAACGGCGGCCCCAGGCGTCACAGCCGCCGCGCTTCGGCGCTTGACGCGGCGGCGCGATCGGCGGGATGTGGCCCGAAAAGCCGGGAGTGATGGCCATGGAACGCCCCTACGACGTCGTGATCCGCGGCGGCCTCGTCTACGATGGCGCGGGCGGCGCCCCCGTCGAGGCGGACGTGGCGGTGAAGGACGGCCGCATCGCCGCCGTGGCCGCGGGGCTCGCCGGCGCCGGCGCCGAGGAAATCGACGCGCGGGGCAAGATCGTGGCCCCGGGGTTCGTGGACATCCACACCCACTACGACGGCCAGGCCACCTGGGACGAGCGCATGCAGCCCTCCTCCTGGCATGGGGTCACCACGGTGGTGATGGGCAATTGCGGCGTCGGCTTCGCGCCTTGCCGTCCGGACGACCACGACCGGCTGGTGCGCCTGATGGAAGGGGTGGAGGACATCCCCTTCCCCATCCTCTCCGAGGGCCTGCCCTGGAACTGGGAGAGCTATCCCGACTACCTCGCCTCCCTGGCGCCGCGGCGGTTCGACGTGGACATAGGCTCCCAGCTGCCGCACTCGGCGCTGCGGGTGTTCGTGATGGGCGAGCGGGGCGCGAACCGCGAGCCGGCCACGGCGGCCGACGTGGCGGCGATGGCGCAGATCGCTCGGGCCGCGGCCGAGGCTGGGGCGCTCGGCTTCTCCACCTCGCGGACCATCAACCACAAGGCCAGCGACGGCAGCCACATCCCCACCCTCACCGCCGGCGAGGAGGAGCTGACCGGCATCGCGCTGGGCCTCGCGGAGGCCGGCAGGGGCGTGCTGCAGGTGGTCATCGACTTCGACGCCGAGGAGGCCGATTTCGCCATGCTGCGGCGGATCGTGGAGCGGTCCGGGCGGCCGCTCTCCTTCTCGCTGGCCCAGAACCCGCTGAAGCCGCAGTTCTACAAGACCCAGCTGCGCCTGCTCGCCGAGGCGGCCGCCGAAGGCCTGCCGATGCGGGCGCAGGCGGCGGTCCGGCCGGTGGGCCACGTGCTCGGCCTGGAGCTTACCGACAATCCCTTCAACCATTATCCGGTCTACAAGGAGATCGCCGGCCGCCCGCTCGCCGAGCGGGTGGCGCTCCTCAGGAACCCCGAATTCCGAGCCCGCCTCTTCGCTATGAAGCCCGAGAAGCCGGGCCGGGGCGCGGTACGGAACTTCTCACGGATGTATCCGATGGGCGATGTCCCCGACTACGAGCCGTTGCCGGAAAACACCGTGACCGCGATCGCCGCGCGCCACGGCCTGCTTCCCGAGGAGGTGGCCCTCGACCTCATGCTCGAGGGCGATGGCCGCGGCATGATCTACGCGCCCACCCTCAACTACGCCGAGGGCGACCTGGGTCCGGCCTACGCCATGCTGAGCCACCCGCAGACGGTGCCGGGGCTTTCCGACGGCGGCGCCCACGTGGGCCAGATCTGCGACGGAAGCTTCCCGACCACCCTGCTCACCCACTGGGCCCGCGACCGCACCCGCGGACCCAAGCTGAAGCTGGAGCAGGTCTTCCGCGGCCAGTGCCTGGAGACGGCCCGCGCGGTGGGGCTCCTCGACCGCGGCCGGATCGCGCCCGGCTACCGGGCCGACCTCAACGTCATCGACCACGAGCAGCTCACCTTGCACGCGCCGGAAGTGGTCTACGACCTGCCGGCCGGCGGGCGCCGCCTCATCCAGCGCGCCAGCGGCTACGCGGCGACGATGGTGGCCGGCGAGATCACCTACCGCGACGGCGAGGCGACCGGCGCCCTGCCGGGGCGGCTGGTGCGCGGGGCGCAGGCGGGGCCGGCGAACGCGTAGCAACGTCCCCTCACCCAGCCCTCTCCCCGCAAGCGGGGAGAGGGCTACTGAAGGGGATTTCGGATTGGTCTGCTAGGCCGCCTGCTTGGGCGAGAAGCCGGTGACGGCCTTGACCTCGAGATATTCGTGGAAGCCGTACTCGCCCCACTCGCGGCCGTTGCCGCTCATCTTGTAGCCGCCGAACGGTGCGCTGTAGTCGGCCGTGCCGTTCAGGCACACCTGGCCGGCGCGCAGGCGCGAGGCGACCTCGCGGACCTTGTCGAGGTCGCCGCCCGAGACGTAAGCGGCCAGGCCGTATTCGGTGTCGTTGCCGATCCTCACCGCCTCGTCGACGTTCTCGTAGCCCAGGACCGACACCACCGGCCCGAAGATCTCCTCGCGGGCGATGGTCATGTCGTTCTTCACGTGGGCGAAGACGGTGGGCTTCACGTAGTAGCCCTTCTCCAGCCCCTCGGGCCGGCCGAGGCCGCCGGTGACCAGGGTCGCGCCTTCGTCGATCCCGGCCTTGATCAGCCGCTGGATCTTTTCCCACTGGGTCTTGTTGACCACCGGGCCGATGGTGGCGTTGCCGTTGGGATCGCCCACGGTGGTGGCCTCGGCCGCCTCCTTGGCGATGGCGATCACCTCGTCCATCCGCCGAGAGGGCACGAGCATGCGGGTAGGCGCGTTGCAGGACTGGCCGGAGTTGTTCATCACCGTCCTGACCCCGCCGCCCACGGCGCGCTTCAGGTCGGCGTCCTCGAGGATGATGTTCGGGCTCTTGCCGCCCAGCTCCTGGGCCACGCGCTTCACGGTCGGGGCGGCGGCCTTGGCCACTTCGATGCCGGCCCGGGTTGAGCCGGTGAAGGACACCATATCGATCCCGGGATGGGCGGCGATGGCCGCGCCCACCTCCGGCCCTGTGCCCTGGATCATGTTGAAGACCCCGGCCGGCACGCCGGCGGCGTGCAGCACCTCGGCCCAGATCTGAGCCGAGAAGGGCGCCTCCTCCGAGGGCTTCAGCACCATCGTGCAGCCGGTGGCGAGCGCCGGCGCGACCTTGCAGACGATCTGGTTGATCGGCCAGTTCCAGGGGGTGATCATCCCGCACACGCCAACCGGCTCTTTGACGATGCGGGTGGTTCCGCGATCCTCGTCGAACTTGAAGCCTTTCAGCGCCTCGATGGCGCCGTTGAGATGGGTGAGCCCCATGGCCGCCTGGGCCCGCTGGGCGAGGCTGGCCGGCGCGCCCATCTCCTCGGTGATCGCGTGGGCGATGTCGCCGAACCGCTTCTGGTATTCGGCGAGGATCCGCTGCAGCAGTTCGAGGCGGTCTTCGCGGCTGGTGCGCGCGTAGCTTTCGAAGGCGCGGCGCGCGGCGGCGACGGCCTTGTCGACGTCGGCGGCCGAGCCGGCGGAGATGTGGCCGGCGACCTCTTCGGTGGCGGGGTTGACCACCGCCAAGGTCCGGGGCGCGGCAGGATCGACCCATTCGCCGTCGATGTAGAACTTCAGGTACTCGCGCATACGGGTCTCCTTGGGGGATATCTGCGGCGCAGCGCCGTCTCAGGACCGGATTTTGGCCGGCATATTAGTGATCGCCGCCTCGGCGCAAAGGGGGCGGCTCTCCGATTCTCGCCCCCGGCGAGAGCGAGCCCGCCGCCTGGAGGATGAAGACTCGCGTCAGCCTGGAGACGCCTGGCGGCAAGGCGTCGGGCGCGGCCCAGCAGGTGTGGAGGATCTCGCCGCGGGAGGTCGCCTCTCCCCGTGTCCAGCGGTCGATCCGGAAGCAGACCACGTGGTCGCCGTGGAACGCCGCGTAGTTGTCGCGCACTCCCACCAGGGTCGGCGGCCCGTTCATGACCACGCCGGCCTCCTCCACGAGCTCGCGCGCCAGCGCCGCCTCGACCGTTTCGCCCCGCTCCACGCCGCCGCCCGGCAGGTGCCAGCCGTGCGAATAGGTGTGCTCCACCAAGAGGACCTCGCCCTCGGCGTTGACCACCACCGCCCGCACGCCCAGCGTCATGCCGCGGCTCACGCGCCAGTAGGCCCGGTAGAAGGGCTGTACGAAGGGTCGGAAGCGGCGGCGCCAGGGCATCCTCTTCTCCTAGCGGCTCTCAAGCTTGCCGTCAGGGGCGCCGGCCGCTAAAGCCGGCGAAACCGCCGCGCCGAGGGGCCCATGGAAGGCATCTACGCCATCATCATCTTCATCGCCGCCATCGCCGCGCTCAATCGTTACGAGTTCGGCCGCTTCGACTGAGGCCGGCGTGGTCGATCGCGGCTGGGCCCTCGTCACCGGCGCGAGCCGTCGGATCGGCCGCGCCCTGGCGCTGGCGGCCGCGACGGCAGGCCACGATGTGATCGTGCATGCCCGCGCCGCCCCCGAGGACGCGGCGGAAACCGGCCGCGCCATCGAGGCGCTGGGCCGGCGTCACGCGGTCCGTCTCGGCGAGCTTGCGGCGCCCGACGTCTGCAAGAGGCTTCTGCAGCCGGACGCTGAGCTCGGCGGGCGGCCGATCACCCTGCTCGTCAACTGCGCCTCGGCGTTCGAAGACGACCGCATCGAGACCCTCACCCCGGGCGGCTGGGACGCGGCCATGGCCTCCAACGCGCGCGCGCCGGTGCTGCTCTCCCAGGCGTTCGCCGCCGCCCTGCCGCCGGACCGCCAGGGTCTGATCGTCAACATCACCGACCAGCGGGTGTGGCGGCCCACGCCGCGCTTCTTCAGCTATGCGGTGAGCAAGGCCGCGCTCTGGGCGGCCACCGTGATGCTGGCCCAGGCGCTGGCGCCGCGGATCCGGGTGAACGCCATCGCGCCGGGACCGACTCTTGCCTCGGTGCACCAGTCGCCGGCGGACTTCGCCGCCGAAGCGGGGGCGGTGCCGCTGGGTCACGGGCCGACCCCCGAGGAGATCGGCCAGGCGCTGGCCTTCCTCATCGCCGCGCCCTCGGTCACCGGCCAGATGATCGCCGTGGACGGCGGCCAGCACCTCGCCTGGCGAACTCCGGACGTGCTGGATGGCTGAGAAGCGCAAGACCCCGGCCCTCGACGCCGGCGCCGACGCGGGCCCCGAGGGGCTCAGGATCGTCATCACCAAGGTGTTCGTGCGCGGCCTCCGGGTGGAGGCGCGGATCGGCGTCCACCGCCACGAGGAGGGCCGCACCCAGCCGCTGGTCATCGATGTGGAGCTCGACGTGGCGGTCACCAGTTGGAGCTCCTTGGCCGAGACGGTGAACTACGAAGTGATCGCCGCCAAGGCGAAGGCGGTGGCCGCCGAGGGGCACCGGGGCCTCGTGGAGACCTTCGCCCACCGGCTGGCCGAGGCCTGTTTCGAGGAGCCGAAGGTGACCCGGGCGCGCATACGGGTGGAGAAGCCGCTGGCCCTGGCGCCCGACGCGGTGGGCGCCGGAGTGGAGATCACCGCGGTTCGGGGTTAAGCTACGCGCATGAGCGACGTCGCCCCTTCGCCGCCTCCGGCCAGCTCTCCCTTGAGCGACGAGCGCCAAATGGCGCTGATCGTCTACATCTGCTACCTGGCGACCTTCGTCATCGGGGTGAGCGGCGTCGTCGGCCTGGTGCTCGCCTACGTGAACCGGGACAGCGCCCCCGACTGGCTGAAGAGCCACTTCACCTTCCAGATCCGCACCTTCTGGATCGGGCTCCTCTTCAGCTTCGTCTCCTTCGCGCTCTGCTTCCTCCTGATCGGCTTCCCGCTGCTGTTCGCGACCTTCGTCTGGTTCGTGGTCCGCTGCGCGCTCGGGATCGACAAGCTCCTGAAGCGCGAGGCCTACCCCAACCCGGCGAGCTGGATCGTCTGAAGGCGGGGATCGACTACGCCAGACCCGCCGCCGCGAGCGCCGCCTTCTGGCGCTCGGCCAGGGCGGCCTCCGAGAACCCCTCCAGCGAAGCCTCGAACAGCCGCCGCCAGTTGAGGGCCGCGCCTAGCCGAAGGAAGGCCGATCCGAGCCCGATGGCGGCCCGGTCCATGAACACGAACTCGCGGGGAATGGTCACCGGCCCGCGCGTCTCCAGGGCCCGCTTGACCTGGAAGGCCTCGCGCCGGCCGTAGAGCGCCGGACTGACGCCGTCGGCCACGGTGCGGATGCGGTCGTCCAGCAAGGGCCCGTAGATGAACCGCGCCCAGATGTTCAAGGTGTCGGCGAGCTCGGGCGTCAGGCCCTGGAAGCCCCAGGTGCGGTACGCCTCGGCCTGGCCCTCGCGGTCGTCTTCGATCAGGGCCCGGTAGAGCCGCACCACGCCACCCACGAAGCTCGGCGGGAAAATCCTTATACAGCCGAAATCGAGCAGGTTGAGCCGCTCGGCCTCGCCCGCGAAGCTGTAGTTGCCGAGATGCGGGTCGCCATGGATGACCCCGATACGGATCAGCGGCGTCCACCAGGCTTCGAAGAGGACGCGGGCGATCCGGTCGCGCATCGCCTGGGGGGCCTCCACGAACTCCAGGAGGCCGCGCCCGTCGAGCCATTCCATGGTGAGGAGCCGCCCGGTCGAGAGCGCCGGATAGTCCCGCGGCGCGGCGATGTCCTCGCGGCCGGCGAAGAAAGCCCGGTAGAGGGCCATGGCCCTGGCCTCGCGGGCGTAGTCCAGCTCCTCGCGCAGCCGCTCGCTGATCTCCACCGCCATCTCGCGGGTGTCGATGGCCCCGAACATCCGCCTCCCGACCGCCATCATCGCGCGCATCTGCGAAAGATCGCTCTCCACGGCGCTCTGCATGTCCGGATACTGAAGCTTCACGGCCAGCGCCTCCGCGCCCAGGGACGTCGCCCGGTGCACCTGGCCCAGCGAGGCGGCGGCCGCGGGCGCCAGGTCGAAGCTCCCGAATCTCGACCGCCAGTCCGGGCCCAGCTCGGCGGCCATCCGACGCCGCACGAACGACGGCCCCATGGCCGGGGCGTTGGTCTGCAGCTCCGCGAGCTCGACGGCGAACTCCGGCGGCAGCAGGTCCGGAACGGTGGCGAACATCTGCGCCACCTTCATGAGCGGTCCGCGGAGCTGGCCCAGCGTCTGCCTCAGGGCGCGGGCGTTGCGGGCGTCGACGTCGCCGCCGCCGAGGAGCGCGTTGGAGCCGAAGCTCACCGCCGCGCCGGAAAGGCCGGCGCCCACGCGCGCGAACCTCGCCACCCGCCCGGACAGGCGGTCCCGCTCGGGGTCACGCGTCGCCATCGGCCGTCAGATCAGCGCCTCGAACTCGTCCACCAGCCGCTCCAACCTCGCGCACCCGGCGGACCAGAAGGCCTTGTCGCGCGGGTCGAGACCGAAGGGCCTCAGAGCCTCCACATAGGTCCGGGTCCCGCCGGCCGCGAGCAGATCCTGATAGAGCGGGAAGAAGGCGGCGGGATCGCGGCGGCGGGCCTCCATCAGCGCCCCCACCAGGAGGTCGCCGAAGGCGTAGGCGTAGACGTAGAAGGGCGCGTGGACGAAGTGGCTGACGTAGGACCAATAGGTCTCGTAGCCGGCCCCCAGGCGGATGGCGGGCCCGAGGCTTTCGCCCATCGTTTCGCGCCAGAGCCGGCCGATCTCGTCGGCCGAGAGCTCTCCCGAAGCACGCGCGGCGTGGAAGCGGGTCTCGAACCGGTGAAAGGCGATCTGGCGCACCACCGTGTTGAGCCCGTCCTCGATCTTGCCGGCCAGCAGGTCCCGCCGCTCGGCGCGGGAGGCCTGGGCGAGCAGCCGCTCGAACACCAGGCCCTCGCCGAAGATGGAGGCGGTCTCGGCGAGCGTGAGCGGGGTGTCGGCCAAAAGCGTTCCCTTCGGCGCGGCCAGCGTCTGGTGGACTGCGTGGCCGAGCTCGTGGGCGAGGGTCAGCACGTCCCGCCGCTCGCCCATGAAGTTCAGGAAGACGAACGGGTGATGGACGGCGGTGACCGGGTGGGAAAAGGCGCCCGACTGCTTGCCCGGCCGGGGGCGCGCGTCGATCCAGGGGCGGGCGAAGAACCGCTCGGCCGCAGCGGCGAAGCTGGGCGCCAGCCCCGCGAAGGCCTCCAGCACCACCTGGCGGGCTTCGTCCCAGCCGTAGAGGCCGATGGGACCGGCGCTCAGGGGGGCGTTGCGGTCCCAGTGCTCGAGCACCGGCTTGCCCATCGCCTGGGCCTTCAGGCGGTAGTACCGGTGGCTGAGCCGCGGATAGCTCTCCACCACCGCCGCCTCGAGGGCCGCCACGGCTTCGGCGTCGGTCTCGTTGGCGAGGTGGCGTGCCTGGGCCGGGTTATCGTAGCGGCGCCAGCGGTCCTCCACCTGCTTTTCGAAGGCGATGGTGTTGAGGCAGAGCGCCAAGGTCGGGATCCTGGCCTCCAGGGCCCGCGCCAGCCCCTGCGCCGCCGCCTTCCGCCGCGCGCCGTCGGGGTCCGAGAGACGGTTCAGCGCCTGGGCGAGGGTGAGACGGTCGGGGCCGGCGCGGACCGTCATCCGGCCGAGGGTCTCGTCGTAGAGGCGCACCCAGTTGGCGACCGCCGGGGCCCGGTCGACGAGCATCCGCTCGAGTTCCGCGCTGAGCTCGTGCGGACGGGCCAGGCGCACGCGCCGCAACCACGGACGCCAGCGGGCCGCCGCCGGGCAGGCTTTCAGCGCGGCGGCGATCTCACCGTCCTCCAGCTGGTTGAGCTCCAGCGTGAAGAACAGGCTTTCGGCCGCGATCTGGGCGCTCTTGGCGCGGATGTCGGCCTCGAACTTCGCGCAGGCCGGATCGTCCCTGGCGGTGGAGGCGGCCAGCGAGGCGTAGGCGCCTACGGCCCAGAGCTTGTCGGTGGCGGCCTGGTAGAGCCGCGCTCCGCGGTCGATGAGCGCCCCGAGATCCTGCGCGACGGCCCGGACGGCGAGGAAGGCGCCCTTGAGCGTGACAAGCTCGGCGTTGATCCGCGCCGCCGCCGCCAGATCGGCTTCGATCGCCGGATCGTCGCGGCCGAGGTAGAGGTCGTCGAGGCGCCACTCGGGCGCGGATTCCGGGCCGGAGCCGGATTTGGAAAGAGCGTTCATAAGCCTCGAGTTTAGCCGCTGGCGGCGGGCGGAAGGACGGTCAAGGCGTTAACCCGCGACTCAGCTCTGCGAAACCCCCCCTTTACCGGTCGTCTGTATCAGGAAGGCACATAAAACGAGCCTCGCCCCTTTCAGGCGAGCGTCCAGTTCGGTGTGGTGTCTGATGAGCAAGACGGTCCTGGTGGTCGATGACGACCCGACGCAACGGCGTTTGACCCAAGCGGTGTTGGAGCGCGAAGGCTTTCGCGCCGTGCACGCCGAGAGCGGTCGGGCGGCGCTCGACCAGCTCGCCGGAGGCGGCGGGATCGACGTGGTGCTGCTGGACCTCGTCATGCCGCAGATGAGCGGTCAGGAGACCCTGGCCGAGATGCGCCAGCGCGGCTTCACCCAGCCGGTGATCGTGGTAACCGCCACCGGCGGCATCGAGACCGTGGTGGGCGCCATGCGCGCCGGCGCGTGCGATTTCTTCGTGAAGCCCGCTAGCCCCGAGCGGATCATCGTCTCCATCGGCAACGCCCTTTCCCTGGGCGCCTTCCGCGCCGAGGTCGACAGGGTCAAGAAGCACGCCGGCGGGCGGACCACCTTCGACGACCTGATCGGCTCGGGCCCGGCCATGACCATGGTGAAAAGGCTTGGCGAGCGGGGCGCCAAGTCGTCGATCCCGATCCTCATCACCGGCGAGAGCGGGGCCGGCAAGGAGCTGATCGCCCGGGCCGTGCACGGCTCGTCCGATCGCGCCGGCCGGCCCTTCGTGGCCGTCAACTGCGGCGCCATTCCCGAGAACCTGGTGGAATCGATCCTGTTCGGCCACGAGAAGGGCAGCTTCACCGGCGCGCACGAGAAGCATCTGGGCAAGTTCCAGGAAGCGAGCGGCGGCACCCTGTTCCTGGACGAGGTCGGCGAGCTTCCCCTGGACATGCAGGTGAAGCTGCTGAGGGCCCTCCAGGAGGGCGAGATCGACCCGATCGGCTCCAAGCGGCCGGTGAAGGTGGACGTCCGGATCCTTTCGGCCACCAACCGCGACCTTTCCCAGGCGGTGGCGGAGGGGGCGTTCCGCGAGGATCTCTTCTACCGGCTCAACGTCTATCCCATCGAGGCGCCGGCCCTTCGCGAGCGCCGCGAGGACGTCCCGGCTCTGGTGGAAGCCTTCATCCGGCGGTTCAACCTCGAGGAGGGCCGCCGGGTGGCGGGCGTCACGCCGGAGACCCTGGAGCTGCTCACCAACGGCTTCGACTGGCCGGGCAACGTGCGCCAGCTCGAGAACGCGGTTTACCGGGCGATCGTCCTGGCCGATTCCCCCTTTCTGCAGCCGCACGATTTTCCGGCTATATCGGGCCTGAAGCTGCCCGTGCCGGAGGCGGCGGCCACACCCGCGCCGGCGTCGCCCGCCGCGGCGCCCGCGCCCACCGCGGCGGCGCTGGCCAGCGAGATGCCGAAGTCCGCCCCGGTGCGGATCCTCGACGAGCGCGGCCACCTGCGCACCCTCGAGGACATCGAGCGCGACCTCATCCAGCTCGCCATCGGAATCTACGCCGGCCACATGAGCGAGGTCGCCCGGCGGCTCGGCATCGGCCGCTCCACCCTCTACCGCAAGGTCCGCGAGCAGGGCCTCGAGGATCAGATCAAGGAAGCGGTTTAGCCGCCCCTTCGCCCTGGCGGAGGGGTCAGTTCTGCTCGTCTGCTGCAGATTTGCGCCGACGTAGGCCGCGCCTGGGCTTGCCCGCGGCCTTGCCGGCGATCTCCTTGAGCTTCGCCCCCTGCAACGCCGAAAGGGCTGCGCCGGGCGCCCCCTTGTCGGGATCGGCGAAGGCGGCGCCGAATCTGGCCACCCGGTCGGCCACCGAGCCCAGGAACTCATCTTCCCAGTCGGAGAGGGTGGTCCCCGCGTCAGCCGCCGCGCGTCGCACGCGTTTCAGCGCCCTGAGGGCGGCGCGCTTGGCCGCCGCCCGCCGGTCCGGCGGCTTTCGCCTCAAAGGCCCCCGATCGCGGAAATGTAGAGCTCGACGAGCGACTCCTCCTCCTGGCGCTTGGCGGTGTCCTGCTTGCGCAGCCGCACCACCTTGCGCAGGATCTTGGTGTCGAAACCCTCGTTCTTGGCCTCGGCGTAGACCTCCTTGAGGTCGTTGGCCACCACCGCCTTGTCCTCCTCGAGCCGCTCGATGCGCTCGACGAAGCTCTTGAGCTTTCCCTGGGCGGTGGAACTGAGGGTGTCGAGGCTGGAGGAATCGTCGGCCATGACGCTTGCGCACTCTCGCGGGCTTTGATGGAAGCGGCGGACCCTAGCGGCGCCGCCAGCCGGCCACAACGGCCGTCGTCCGGCCTTGGCGCCGCAGCCTGCTCAAATCGGTGGATAAGCGAGCGAAGACGCCTGACGGGCTCCGCGCAACCAAACGCCGGCCTTCAGCCCTGGCGGGCCTTATACCGCGGATCGGTCTTGTTGATGATGTAGACGCGGCCCTTGCGGCGCACGAGCTTGCAGTCGCGGTGACGGGTCTTCAGCGACTTCAGGGAGCTGCGGACTTTCATGGCGACCTGGGCGGCGTTTCGGAGCGGGCGGGTATAGGGGAGCACCGAGCGCCAAGTCAACCGGGCTCGCCGGCGGCGGAGGCGTCCGCCCCAGCTTTTGATTGCCCCGCCGCGCGACCCAAAGCAGATTCGGCGTCCATGCGCCGCCGATTCTTTCTCGCCCTGGCCGCCGCCGCCTGCGCCCAGCCGGCGGCCGCGCAGCCCTCGCCCGGAACCACCCCGCCGAGCGGCTCTTCCTTGAAACCGACCGACCTGCTCGGCGCCTCGGGGGACGCCAACTTCCTCGCCTGGCTGAACGACTTCTACGCCCGCTCGCTGGCCGCCGGCTGGGCGCGCGCGGTGCTCGACAAGGAGCTGTCGGGCCTCTCCCCCGATCCGCGGGTGGTCGCCCACGACGCGAGCCAACCCGAGTTCGCCCGACCGGTCGGCGACTACGTCAACGCGGACGTCACGCCGGGGGCCGTCCGGCTGGGCGTCCTGAAGCGCCAGACCGTGCCGGAGCTCGACAAGATCGCCCGCGCCTCTGGCGTTCCGGCCGAGATCCTGGTGGCGATCTGGGGGATGGAATCGGGGTTCGGGGCGAGCCAGGGCGACTTCGACGTCGTCCGCTCCTTCGCCACCCTGGCGGCGGCCGGCCGCCGCCGCGGCTGGGCCGAGGACCAGCTGAACGCCTGTCTCAAGATCATCAACACCGGCACCGCGACCCGGTCCCAGCTGCGCGGCTCCTGGGCCGGGGCCATGGGCCAGACCCAGCTGCTGCCCGCGACCTTCCTCACCACCGCCGTCAACGCCTCCGGGACCGGCAAGCCCGATATCTGGGGATCGGCCGCCGACGCCCTGGCCTCGGCCGCGCACCTCCTCGCCAAGGCGGGCTGGGTCACGGGCCAGGGGTGGGCGCGCGAGGTGAGCCTGCGCCGCGGGTTCGACTACGGCCTCAGCGAAGGTCCGAAGGAGACGCCGCTCTGGTGGGCCGAGAACGGCGCCATCCGGGCGGACGGCGGCGACTGGTCGGCGGCGGACGCCGGGGCCCAGGCCCAGCTGGTCCTGCCCTCGGGCGCCGAAGGGCCGGCCTTCCTGGTCTTCCCCAACCACTTCGTGATCCGCACCTACAACAACTCGCTGGCCTATGCGCTGGCGGTGGGACTGTGGGCGGACCGGCTCGCCGGCGCCGCGCCGCTGAAGACGCCGTGGCCACACGAGACGCCGCTCTCGCTCACCGACCGGATGGACGCCCAGACCGCGCTCTCCAAGCTCGGCTACAATCCCGGCGACGTGGACGGGGTGGTGGGCCTCGCCACCCGCCAGGCCCTGCGCGCCTACCAGAAGGCCCGCGGCCTCGTCGCCGACGGCTACCTGTCGCCGGCGATGGTGCAGCGTCTGCGCGGCGAATTGCGCGGCGGCTCGGCCACGGGGGAGAAGCCAGCGGGCGCCACCCTTTCGTCCGCGCCACGGGCCGCCGCGCACACCAGCGATTAAGCATTAACCTCGATCCTGGCCGCCTCGCCCGGGGGCTCGTCAACAAAGCATGTTCCAGATCATCGGCATCGTGCTGTTGTTCGCGCTGGTGTTCGGCAGCTTCCTCATGTCCGGCGGCAACATGGCCGTGATCATCGAGGCCGCGCCGCACGAGATCATGTGTATCGCCGGGGCGGCGGTGGCGGCCTTCCTGACCTCCAACTCGATGAGCGTCGTCAAAGCCACTGCAGGCGGCATGGGCAAGGTCTTCAAGGGCCCAAAGTGGAAGGCCAGCGACTACCGCGACCTGCTCTCCCTGCTCTTCCTGCTCACCAAGACGATGAAGTCGAAGGGGGTCATCGCCCTGGAAAGCCACATCGAGCGGCCCACCGAGAGCACCATCTTCTCGCGCTTCCCCACCATCATGAAGGACCACTTCGCGGTGGACTTCATCTGCGACACCCTCCGGATGATGACCATGAACCTGGAGGATCCGCACCAGGTCGAGGACGCGATGGAGAAGCAGCTCGAGAAGCACCACCACGAAGCGTCGGCGCCGGCGATCGCCCTGCAGAGCACGGCGGACGGCCTGCCGGCGCTGGGGATCGTGGCGGCGGTGCTGGGGGTGATCAAGACCATGGGCTCGATCACCGAGCCTCCGGCGGTGCTGGGGGCGATGATCGGCGGGGCGCTGGTGGGCACCTTCCTCGGGGTGTTCCTCGCCTATGGGATGGTGGGGCCGATGGCCACGCGCATGAAGGCGGTGATCGAGGAGGAGGCGAGCTTCTACCAGATCATCCAGTCGGTGCTGGTGGCCCACCTGCACGGGAACGCCGCCCAGATCTCGGTCGAGATCGGCCGCGGCAACGTGCCTTCGGAGGCCCAGCCGAGCTTCCTCGAGCTGGAGGAAGCCCTGGGCGCGATCCCGGCCGAGGCCTGAACGGCCTCTGGCGCCGCGAGTGAGAATCTGGCGCAGTAGCCGCCCGCGACGAGAGTCCCAAGACCTCGCCATGCCGCCCAAAAAACTCCCCCAGTAGAAAAGTGATCACGCGCTCGTGAACTCATCTCTTGCGCAGGCGCACAAACTTGGCATATTCCGCCCAGCGTCGCGCACGGCGCTGCAATTGACCCCAGGGGACCAGGAATGACCTCCGACACGCTTCGTAAAGTTTTGGTTGTGGGCGCCGCCCTCGCTGCGCTTTCCGTCGGCGCCTGCAACAAGAACAGCACGGCCACGGAAGCCAACACCGCCTCCGACGCCAACGCCGCTGAAGCCAGCGCCAATTCGGCGATGGAATCCGCCAACTCGGCCGCCGCCGCCGCGAACACTGCTTCGAACGACGCCTCGGCGACCGCGCCGATGTCGAGCAGCAACAGCGCGCAGTAGGTTCTCGGTCACGCGTTTCGAAGGGCCGTCCCCGCAGGGGCGGCCCTTCGTCTTTTCGGGAATCCGATCCCGAGCCGCGTCCAGCTAGAATGGGCGCGTGCGGAACCCGGCCCCCTCCCCCATCGTCTTCGCGTCCGACGGGCCGCCGCGCTCGCGGATCTTCGACGACGTCTACTTCTCCCGCGAGGACGGCCTGGCCGAGGCGCGCGCGGTCTTCCTGCAAGGTTGCGGCCTGCCTGGACGCTGGGCCGGCCGGCCGCGTTTCACCGTCGCCGAGTTGGGATTCGGTACCGGTCTCAACATCGCAGCCCTCCTCCAGCTCTGGCGCGTGACCTGCCCCCCCACGGCGCGCCTGTCGATCTTCTCGGTCGAGGCCCACCCCCTGCCTGCCGCCGATGCGGCCCGGGCGCTCGGCGCTTGGCCGGAGCTGCGTGAAATCGCGGATCTGCTGACCTCCCGCTGGCCCGAGCGAGGACCGGGCTTCCACCGGGCGGAGTTGCCGGAGCTGAGAGCCATCCTCGACGTGGCCACGATGGATGCCGAGGAAGCCCTGGAAACCTGGAGCGGGCAGGCCGACGCCTGGTTCCTGGACGGCTTTGCGCCGGCCAAGAACCCCGCGATGTGGACCGAAAGCCTGATGGCCAAGATCGCCGCCCGCTCGGCCCCCGGGGCGATCGCCGCCACCTACACCGTGGCCGGTCAGGTTCGCCGCAATCTAGCCGGCGCCGGCTTCGAGGTCCGCCGCCAGCCCGGGTTCGGGAGCAAACGGGAGCGGCTGGAGGCGCGCCTGCCGTCGGAGGCCCGGGCGTCTTGCCCGCCGGGGAAGATTGCGATCGTCGGCGCCGGAATCGCCGGCGCCAGCCTCGCCCGTGCGTTCGACTCGCTCGGTCTCGGGGTTGAGGTCTTCGAAGCCGAACGGCCGGGCGCCGGCGCCTCAGGCAATCCGGCCGCCCTGGTCATGCCCGGTCTCGATGCGGGGCTGGGGGCGGTGGCCCGACTGCACGCGGCCGCCTTCGCCCGCGCCGCCCGCCTTTACCGCCCGATCGCGGGCGCGGTGCTCGCCGAGGGCGCGCTCCAGCTCGAGGGGCAGGCCAGGGACGCCTCGCGGTTCGCCAAGGTCGCGGCAAGCGCGCTCTTTGAGGCCGGGACGGTGCGGCCGTTGACGCCGGCCGAGGCCAGCCGGCGCCTGGGAGAGCGCGCGCCCGCGGGACTCGAGGTCGCCCAGGCCCTGGTGATCGACCCGCGGGTCGTTCTCGCGGCCTGGCTGCCGGCGCCCCGGGTGGGCCGGATCGCGCGTCTGGAGCGCGCCGGCGCCGAGTGGCGGCTCCTCGGCGCAGACGGGCGCGAGGTCGGCCGGGCTGATCTGGTCTGCATCGCGGCCGGCGCAGACCTCCCATCGTTGTTGACGGAGGCTCCCCTGACGCCGGTGCGCGGCCAGCTCAGTTGGGCCATGGGCTTGCAGGCGCCAGCCGCCGCCTGGGGGAGCTATGTGGCGCCGATCGCCGGCGGAGCGATGTTCGGGTCGACCCACGACCGAGGGGACCGGCAAGCCGACCGGCGAAGCGAGGACGACCGCCGCAACCTCGCCGAGCTCGGCGCCAAGCTCCCGGCGCTTGCGGCGCGCGCAGCCGTGCGGCCCATCGAAGCCCGCGCCTCGGTGCGGGCGGCCACGCCCGACAGCCTGCCCCTCGCCGGGACGGTCGCGCCCGGGCTTTGGGTGCTCGGCGGGCTGGGCTCCCGCGGCTTCAGTTTCGCGCCGCTGCTGGCCGAGCATGTGGCCGCCCAGGCGCTCGCCGCGCCCTCCCCGCTCCCGGCGTCGTCGGCGCGGCTCGTCGATCCCGGCCGGTTCGCCGAACGCGCCCGCCGCCGGACGCCCGGCGCCTCGCCCTCAGCCGCCGGCGGCCGCTGACATCAGTCTCGCCAGCAGCTCGGCGACCCAGGGCGCCGAGGCTGTGCGCGGCGCCGGAAAGGCTTCGACCCCAAACTCGGCGATGCTCCCGAGGGTCTCGCGAAAATCGGGGGCGGCCGGTTCGGCGCTCTCGCTGACCACCGCCGCAAGCAGCCGCAGGCCGCGGCCGCGGAGGGTCTCGGCGGCGGTGAGCAGATGGCTGATGGCCCCAAGGTAGCTTCCGCCCACCAGCAGGACCGGCAGGCCGAGCGCCGCCATCAGGTCGAGACCGGTCGCCCGGTCGGCGATGGGCGACATCAGGCCGCCGACCCCCTCCACGATCACTAGGTCGGCCTCGGCGGCGCGGATGCGCGCCTGGCAGAAGGCGGCGATCGGGGCCAGCGGCAGGGCCCGGCCCTCCAGCTTGGCCGCCATCGGCGGGGCCAGCGGCGCCGCGAAGCGCCAGGGCGAGATCGCGTCCAGCGCGTGGGGGGTCGGCGGCTGGCCGAGGGCGGCCAGCAGCCGGCCGGGATCGCTGCTCGCCCAGTTCCCCGGATCGAATCCGCTCGCCACCGGCTTCAGGGCCTCCACGCCGAGGCCTGCGGCGCGCGCGGCGGCGATCAGGGCGCAGGCGACGTGGGTCTTGCCGACATCGGTGTGCGCTCCGGCGATGAAGACGGCGGTTGGCTTCAGCGCCGCAGCCATGGCCTGACCGCCTCCGCCAGGCGCTCCACCGCCCAGTCGGGATGCAGGGCGCTGAAGGCGATGCGAAGGCGCGCCGTTCCGTCCGGGACGGTCGGCGGACGGATCGGGACCGCCAGCAGTCCCGCCTCCTCCAACGCGGCGGCGGCGGCCAGCGCCGCCTGCGCCTCGCCGAGAATGATCGGCACGACCGCGCTCTGGGCGTCCGGCAAGCCGAGCGCGGCGCAAAACGCCCGGGCCTTGGCGAGGGGCGCGGCGGCGCGCTCCGGCTCGGCCTCGATCACCTCGAGGGCCGCGATCGCCGCCGCCGCGTTGGCGGGCGGCAGGCCGGTGGAATAGACCACGGTGCGGGTGCGGGTCTTGATGAAGTCGATGACCGGACCGGTCCCGCAAACGTAGGCGCCGTAGCCGCCGATCGCCTTGGAGAGCGTGCCGACCGCCAGATCGATATGCGCCTCGGGAAACACCCTGCCGGCGCCGAGCCCGCCGCCGACGACCCCGAGGCCGTGGGCGTCGTCCACCAGCAGCCAGGCGTCATGGGCCCGGCAAAGCCGGCTGATCTCGTGGAGCGGAGCCAGATCCCCGTCCATCGAGAAGACCCCCTCGGTGGCCACCAAGGCGCGGCGCCCCCCGCCCCGGCTTTCGGCGAGCTTCGCCGCCAGATCGGCGACGTCGTTGTGGCGAAAAGCGATCACTGCGGCGCCGGCGAGCCTCGCCCCGGCCCAGATGCAGGCGTGGGCCAGTTCGTCGAGGACCACGAGGTCCCCCGGGCCCAGAAAGGTGGGAATGACGCCGGCGTTGGCGAGATAGCCGGAGCCGAACACGCAGGCCGCTTCGGCCCCTTTCCAGGCCGCGAGCTTCGATTCCAGCTCAGCGAAGAGCGGGTGGTCGCCCGTGATCAGCCGCGAGGCGCCCGCGCCGGTCCCATGGGTCTCGATCGCCCGGATGGCGGCCGCCTTCACCTTCGGATGATGGCTGAGGCCGAGGTAGTCGTTGCAGGAAAAGGAGATGAGCCGCCGGCCGCCGCGCTCCACCCACACGCCGTCCAGCCTGTGGGTGGGCGCGAGGCTGCGCTTGAGAGAGGCGGCTTGCAGCGTCTCGATTTTTGCTTGCGCGAAGTCGGTCAGGGTGTCGTTCACTGCCCTATCCTAGGCGCTCGCGCGCCGATCTGGAAACGCGCCGCCGATGAGCGACACACCCGACTGGCTGACGCTCGGCGCCTCGCACGTGTGGCGCCCCTACTGCCAGATGAAGACCGCCCCGCCACCGCTCCCGGTGGCGGCCGCCCGGGGAGCTCGGCTGATCCTGGAGGACGGCCGCGAGCTGATCGACGGCATAGCCTCCTGGTGGACCGCCTGCCACGGTTACAACCATCCCCACATCCGGGGGGCGGTGGAGGCCCAGCTGGCCCGCGTCCCGCATGTGATGTTCGGAGGCCTCGCCCACGAGCCGGCCTATCGGCTGGCGAGGCGGCTCGCCGAGCTGCTGCCCGGCGACTTGGGGCGCGTGTTCTTCGCCGAGTCGGGATCTGTCTCGGTGGAGATCGCCATGAAGATGGCGCTGCAGTTCTGGATCAACCGCGGCGTCGCCGGGCGCACCCGCTTCGTCTCCTTCCTCGGCGGCTACCACGGCGACACCTTGGCGACGATGAGCGTCTGCGACCCCGACGAGGGGATGCACGCCCTTTTCAAGGGAGTCCTCGCGCCGCAGCATGTGGTTCCTCTGCCGACCGGCCCCGAGACCGAGGCGGGGCTCGAGCGGCTCCTGGCCGAGCGCGGGGACGAGATCGCCGCCATCGTCGTCGAGCCGCGGGTTCAGGGGGCCGGCGGCATGCGTTTCCTCGACGACGCGGTCCTGAGGCGCCTGCGCCGGCTCGCCGTCGCGCACGACGTTCTGCTGATCTTCGACGAGATCTTCGTCGGCTTCGGCCGGACCGGCGACCTCTTCGCCTGCCAGGGCGCGGACGTCACCCCCGATATCATCACCCTGTCGAAGGCGCTCACGGGCGGGACCTTGCCGCTCTCGGCGGCGATCGCCAGCGAGCGGATTTTCGAGGCCTTCTGGTCGGACGATCCGGGGGCGGCCCTGATGCACGGCCCCACCTACATGGCCAATCCGCTCGCCTGCGCGGCGGCCAACGCTTCCCTCGACCTCTTCGAGACCGGCGCGTGGAAGGCCGACGTCGCCCGGATCGCGGCCGCCCTCGGCGAGGGCCTGGCCCCCTGCCGCGACGGCCGGGGCGTCGTGGACGTACGCGTCCGTGGGGCGATCGGCGTGATCGAATTCGACCACGCCCTCGATGCAGGTGCGCTTTCGCGCCGCTTCGCCGAGCTCGGCGTGTGGATCCGCCCGATGGGACGGCTGATCTATTTGACGCCGCCGTTCGTGATCAGCGACGCCGAGCTGGAAAGGCTGACACAAGCGATCCGGCAAGTCCTGTCGGGCCTATAGCGCGGCCGGCCGTCCGTGCCCGGCGGATAGGGTCGCCGAAGGGCGCCGCCCGCTCAGCGAGCCGCCGCTTCGAGCCAGATGCGGCGAAGCGGGTGCCCGCCTCCGGGGCCGTGCGTCTGCGTGAGATCGACCTCGTTTAGAAACCGAAGCCCGACCTCCCGGTCGGTGCGCCAGGCGACGTCGGCCTCGTGCGCTTTGCCGGTGTTGACGACGATTAGCCACACCTGTTCGGGGAGCGGCACGTCGCCCGCCAGCCGGACGCGAGCGCCCTGGTCCGTCATGTCCCGAACAGAGCAGTCGATGGTGAAGTTCGCGCCGCCGTGAACGAGCTTGCCGCCGAGCAGCACCCTTCGCCTCGGCCCCCCCCTCCGTTCCGGGGGCGGATCTTCGTTTGACGGAGGATCCATGACTTCTCGACGTGTCCTGCCTTGACCTAGCAGCGATGCTGCGGTCGTTTTTATCCTTGTATGGTAAAAAGACAGCGTCGATTCCGCGACGCCGCTCCAACCTGACGGATGTGTGCTGCAACGCATGGGCCAGCGATGGGGCGCCAGGTCCGACCGCGAAATTTTCCCAAACGCACCGGGCAAGGCGACCGCCGAAGCACTGCCGGCGCCATTTACAACCTGAACACGTCCTCCCGCGCCCGATCCTCCACCTCACCGTGACATTTCCTCAAGACTTTCATGACAATCTTACGGAAGAGGGGGGGCTCATATGCCACACACGCCGCGAGGGGAGACGCCGAAGCCCGGCTTGACCGCGCTGATGAGGCTCGTCGCCGCCTCGTCGCTCGAGATGGTCTTGCTCGACCGCGAAGGCCGCTTCCTAGAGGTCAGTTCCAGCGTCACAGCCTCGACCGGATTGCGGCGAGAGCAGCTGGTCGGCCAACACGTGACAGCCCTGTTTAGCGGCCTCGATGAAGCCTTGCTGGTCGAGGCGCTCTCGACCCCTGCGTCCGTGACACTTCCGCCGCTGCCCATCGGAGGGCCCAATATGGCGGCCCAGTGGTTTCAGAGCACCTTCACCCCTTGGTGGGACGACGACGGCGTGTTCAGCGGCGTCTTGTCGATCACCAAGAACATCACCGCCGAGCAGGTGGCCCAGGCCGAGCTCGCCCGCACCGAGGCGCTTCTGGACGCGGTGGTCGAAAGCATCCCCTCGATGATCTCCGTGCAGGAGGTCGAGACCGGAGACCACGTGCGGGTGAATCGCGCCACCGAGGAGTTCCTTGGCCTGCCCCGTGACCAGATCCTGAACTGCGGACCGCTCGAGCGGTTCGCAGAGAACGCTGTCGCCAGTCATCTCGCCCAGATCCAGGACGCGGCGATGGCGCAGGGGAGGATGCTGGAGAACGAGGATGAGATGCCTCGGGCGGACGGCGAACTGCGCACGCTTCACGTCCGACGCCGGCTCATCGCCGATCGCAGCGGTGAGCGACACGTGCTGACGGTGGGCGACGACATCACCGAGCGCAAGCGCGCCGAGGCGGCGCTGCAGAGGGCGGTCGAGGAGGCGGAGGCGGCCAATCGTGCGAAGAGCGGGTTCCTGGCGGCGATGAGCCACGAGGTGCGCACGCCGCTGAACGGGGTTCTGGGGATGGCCCAGGCGATGGCGCGGGACGAGCTGAGCCTTGCGCAGCGCGAGCGGCTGGATGTGATCCGCCAGTCGGGCGAGACGCTCTTGACCATCCTCAACGACATCCTGGATCTTTCCAAGATCGAAGCCGGGCGCCTGGAGCTGGAGGTCATCGACTTCGACCTCGGCCAGGTGGTGGAAGGGGCCGCGGCCGGCTTTGCGGCGGTGGCCCAGGCCAAGGGGCTGGCTCTGAGCACCGAGACGGCGGGCGCGGCCGGGACCTATTGCGGCGACCCC
>JAFBAO010000084.1 GCA_019247715.1 Caulobacteraceae bacterium | reverse complement strand
TCAGGAATCTCAATACGACGCCTTGCCCGATCCCCTTCGTGCCGCCGGTGACGACGGCGACGCGGCCGCGCAAACGGCCGTAGGTTTCATATTGATCTGTCACGTTCGAAGTTCCCTGAGCGTTCCCACCTCGGCCCGCGTTTCAGCGAGGCCCTCCCGAATCCAGCCGGCGCTCGTAACTTGCGAGGCGGGTCGCGAGCGCTGCCGCGCGCGCCTCCTGGCCGGCTCTAAGGTGAGGATAGGCTGTCTGGACCTGGCCGATCGGAAGCACGCGCGCTTCCTTGATCACCCGCATCTCGGCGCCCGCGTTCCTGATGATCTCGCCCTGCAGGGTCAGGGAGTCCGACTTCGGCAACGGTCCTTCGATGGCCTGCCAACGGAGCAGCAGGGCGCCTTCTTCCAGGCCCGCGGTGTCGATCCAGTTTGCCACCCCGGGGTCGTTGCGCGCCACCGCATAGGTGATCGTGCCGTCGGGGTTCCGACGAGCTTGGCCGTTGTTGATGCTGCCGCTGCGCCGGGCGTAGTCGACGGTGACCCACCAGGGCGTCGCGAAGCCGGCGCCCACATAGCGCGCCGCCATGTCCTCCATGGTGAAGACGAACGCCTGGTCGTCTGCGATCCTGACCTGGGTTCCGGTCACGAATCCCCAGGCGGCGCCGCCGCCTTTGGCGGGATCGCCAGGCCGCGCGTGAGGCTGTGGCGGGTTGTTGACCGATCCGGCGAAGGGACCGGATGGCCCCATGTAGGCAGCGTAGAAATCCAGCCAGTAGCGGGCGAAGCGAACCATCTCCGGAGCGGCGCGCGCGGCGAGCTGATCGTCCGACAAGGGCTCGGTCATGGGGCCGGCGGTGACGGCGACCGAGATGGCGTGCGGGGCCTGGGTCGCCCAGTCCGACAGGGTGTCGCGGATCCAGATCGCCCGCGCCTCGGGCGGGGCCTGGAAGTGATTGCTGTCGCCGGCGCGCGGCCCGACGGTGATCACGAAGCCGCCGTCCGCATCGCGCACGAGCGTGCTGGTCTGAAGGATCGCTAGCTGCGTCCCCATGTTGTTCATGGTGCCCGGGGCGCTATCCAACAGCTCCATGCTGAGCTGGGCGGGGGTCGGGCCCTGCGGGGCGATCTGGATCCGATACTCGTGCTGATCGTCGATGAAGATGATCCGGTAGATGTTGTCGGCGTTGTCGAGCCCGAAGCGGCTGCCGGGCACGTCCATCCCATGCCAACGATGGGGCATGAACTCGGACCACAGCACGACCGGGCGCGGCGGATCGTAGGCGATCGAGAAGAGGAGCCCTGCGAAGGCCAGCTCCTCGGCGGCCTCGGCCATCGTCGCCTGACCCGAGGCGCTGCGGGCCGCTGGATCGGCGGCCAGCATGGCGTCGATCTCCGCCCTGGCGGCCTGGATTTTCGGCGACGCGAGGATGCGCAGCGCCCGGCGCTCGATCTCCAGGTGTCCGGGGGTGGTCGAGGCCGTAGGAATTCATCGGAGTCCTCCTGGGTGTCGAGGCAAACGACTTAGCGGCGCGCGTTCTTGCCGCTAATTCGCAGGGGATTCACGGCAGCATGAGGTAGCCGCCATCCAGCATGAAGGTCATGCCGGTCAGGAAGTCCGACTCACTGGAAGCTAGAAACGCCACGAGCGGGCCGGCGTCGCGGATCGGGTCGCCGAAGCGCCCCATGGGCACACCCAGCTCGAACGCCTTGATGCCCTCGGCGTCGCGCTGGCGAGCCGCTTCCATGGAGGCGCTTTCCACCAGCGGATTCACCACATTCACGTTGATCTTGTGCTTGCCCCATTCGCGCGCCGCCGTGCGGCTGACGGCGCGGATCGCCTCCTTCGCCGCGTTGTAGCCCACGCCGTGAGGGGTCCCCACCTGGCCGCGCAACGAGCCGAAGTTGATGATCTTGCCCCCACGCTCCTTCATGTAGGGGAAGACGAGCTGCATCATCCGCAAGGTCGCCAGCGGCCCGGTGTCCAATGTATAGGACCACTCGGCCTCGGAAAACGTCTCGACGGGCGAGATGGGCGGCGTTCCCAGCGGATTGGCCTTGGTTCCGAACCCCTGAGCGTTGTTCACCAAGATGTCGACCGTGCCGAAGCTCCGCACCGCAGCTTCCACCGTGCGCTCGAGATCCTGCAACTCGCCGACGTCGCAGGGCGCCCCCAGCGCCACCCCTCCCTCGCCCTCGATGATCGCCACCACTTCGTCGACGGTGGAGGGCGTCCGCGACGCCACCACCACCTTCGCGCCCTCCCTGGCCAAGACGATCGCGATCCCACGCCCGATGCCGCGCCCAGCGCCAGTGACGATCGCGACCTTCCCGTCGAGTCTCCCCATCACCCACCTTTTTTCCGAAGCTCGAGGGCCCGAGGCTCTTCTCCGGTTTTGTCGGCCATCTCAACCCGGCAGTCAATCTTATACCCATGAGACGACATTAGCCCGTCAGACTAGGCCGCTTGACCGCGTGGCGCGCAGGGCGGCCCTTTGCTACTCCTGCCGGCTGGGCGCTGCGGCGATCGGGGCGCGCGGCGGGGAGGCCGGCGATGACCATGAAACTGCTGACCGGCGACCTCAGTCCCTACTCGGCGCGGGTGCGGATGCAGATCTACGCCAAGGGGCTCGAGAGCGAAGTGGAGATGGCGCCGGCCGACGGGCTTCGCACACCCGCCTTCATCGCCCGCTATCCGCTCGGGCGCATTCCCATCCTGGAGGTGGGCGGCGAGGCCATTCCGGAATCCGCGGTGATCGCGCAATACCTGGAGGAGGCCTATCCGAAGCCCTCCTTGCTGGGCGGGACCCCGCTCGAGAACGCCCGTATCCGCGCCCTGGAGCACGTGGGCGACATCCACATCATGAACCCGATGTACTCGGCCAACGCCCAAGGCCGTCGGTCCACCCGGAACAACGGCACGCGCGACCTGCTGGCGGGCCTGGCGATCCGCGGGGTTGAGGCGCTCGAGCGGCTGGTCGGCGCCGACGGCTTCGCCTGCCTGGGCCGCCTGACGCTGGCCGACTGCGCGCTGCTGCCGGGCCTCTTCCTCGTCCAGACGATCATGCCCACCATCGACGTGCCCGATCCGATCCCCGGCCTGCCGAAGGTGAACGCCTACTGGCAGGCGATCCAGAGGCACCCCATCGGAGCGCGGGTGATGGTCGAGCTCAACCGGGGGCTCGCGGCGCGCCGCGCCTTGCTGCGCGAGGCGGCGCTGCAGGCGAAGGCCCCTCCTGGGCGTTAGCATTTGTAATAGGCGGTTTATTCAGGTAGACGCCGCGCCGGCCGCGCCCGCACGCTCATCTCCGAGCGCTCGCCCGTTCATTTCAGGCGTGGCGAGGCAGGTCGCCCCTGCAAATCCGCCTCACCGGACGTCAAGGCAGGCTTCGAATTCGCTTGCCATTGAGTAGGCGGTATTGTCGGCAAGGTGGAAATGGAGTAGTAGGCGTGCAACCACGCAATGCGCCGCTGGGTGGCCACCCCCCCTGGCCGGGCATCGCCCAAGAAGAGCGGGGGCGCGGAACGACCCCCGCAATACAAGGGGGGAAGCCGCCATGTCTCGCATCGGCAAGCTCATCACCACCACCGCCGTCGCGCTAGTCGGCGCCATCGCCACGCATGCGGCGGCCGAGACCGCGTCCGCCGCCGCGACGCCCGCAACGGCTGCAGCGCCCGGCGTCACACTGGAGAATGTCGTCGTCACCGCGCGGCGCCGCGCCGAGCGCCTTCAGGACGTGCCGATCTCGGTGGTGGCCAACAGCGGCGAGCAACTGAAGCAAAGGGGCGTCTACAATCTCGACTCCCTGCGCAAAGTGGTGCCGGGCTACCGCGCCGAAGTGCAGGGCCCGGGACGGATGTCCTCGATCAACATCGAAATGCGCGGTCAGCGCATGTACGGCAACCTGCCCTCGCAGGACGTGCCGACCGCGGTCTACTTCGACGAAATGGCGATGGTGCCTGACGACGGCCTCAACGCGGCCTTCTATGACCTGGACAATGTGCAGGCGCTGCGTGGTCCCCAGGGCACGCTGTTCGGCCGCAACACCACCGGCGGGGCGGTGCTGATCCAGCCCAAGACGCCGATCCACAGCTTCGATCTGGCGTTCACGGCCGGCTACGGCAACTACAACACCAACCACGAAGAAGGTTACATCAACATCCCGGTCAACGACCAACTGGCCTTGCGCCTGGCGGGCTATCACAGGTCGAACGACGGCTGGGAGCATTCGATCACGCCCGGCTGGACCTCCCTGCGCGGCGGTGGCGACGACGCCACGAGCATCCGCGCGTCGGTGGACTGGAGGCCGACCGACAACTTCGACAACGTCCTGCTCGGCTACTTCACCCGGGACCACAACGAGACCTTGGTCCCGCACATCATCGCCATGAACCCGAACAGCGCGGCCGAGGCGCTGTTCGGCGCCACAATCAACAATGAGATCTACACCGGCGGCGACTTCACCGCGGTCCACCTGTCGCGCTACCAACCCTTCGAACACATCGAGGACTGGGCGGTGGTCGACACCGCGACGGCCCACTTCAACTGGCTGACGGTCAAGAACATCATCACCTACCGGCACCTGATCGGCCACGCCCAGTTCAACGTCCCCGGCACCGACATCTCCACCACCGACACCGCCCAGGACGAGAACCAGCACAGCTGGTCCGAGGAGTTTCAGCTTTCCGGTAACAACTTCGGCGATCGGCTGACCTGGGTGGCCGGCGTCTACTACATGCAATATCGCGCGCCGCAGTATCGCCAGGGCGGCTCGACCCTCAACCCCAACAATCTGCAGACCGGTCTCACCAACTTCTGGGCCGCGTTCGACAACCGCAGTCTGGCCGGCTACGGCCAGGGCACCCTCAAGCTCACCAGCAAGCTCAGCCTCACGGCCGGGGTGCGCTATACGTCCGACTATCGCGGGATCGTCTGGATGAACCAGACCTATCCCGACGTCCTCTGGCAGGGGCTCGGCATTCCGTTCGTGCCCAGGTGCGAGATGACCGACGCCAAGGGCGTGCTGCTCTCGCTCGCCAACTGCTCGGTGTCGGCCCACACCACCTTCAGCGAGCCGACCTGGGACATCGACCTCGACTACAAGCTGAACCCCAACACCATGCTCTACGTGTCGCAGAAGCGCGGCTACCGCTCCGGCGGCTACAATTTCCGCTCGCTCAGCGTCTTCCAGCGCACCCCGTTCGCGCCGGAAACGGTCATGGATTACGAAGGCGGCGTGAAGAGCGACTTCGCCGTCGGCGACTGGCGGTTCCGGGTCGACGCCGATTACTTCTGGGCCGACTACGCCAACCTGCAGCGCACCGTCAGCATCATCATTCCACCGAACATCTTGACCAATTCCACCTACAACGCCGCGGCCGGCCACGTGACCGGGGCTGAGGTGCAGCTGATCGTCAAGCCCACCCAGCAACTGACCCTGCAGATTGACTATGCGAACATGCAGGCCGGCTACAAGTCGTTCGTGAACATCGTGAACGGGGTCTCGATCAACTTTTCCAACCGCGGTTTCGCCGGCGTTCCGCGCCAGCAGGCGACCTTTGATGTCGCCTATGATCAGCCGTTGCCGAACGATTGGGGAGACATCGTCGCCAACGTCAACGCTGCCTACATGGATTACACGATCCTGGACGATAATTATCAGAGCAATTACCAGATCGCCCAGCTGTATACGTTGCCGAACCCGACGCCGGCGCAGGCGGCCAAGACGGCCGCTCAGATCGCCGCCCTGCCGCCCGGAGACCGCCCGTATCGCTCGCGGCCCTACTGGATGACCAATCTCCGGATCGACTGGAGAAACTTCCTCGGCAAGCCCCTCGATCTGTCGTTCTACATGAACAACGTCTTCAACGTTTATGCGGAAGTGTTCCCGAACCCCAGCTACGCCTCGATCGGCTATGCGGTGTTCGGCTTCGCGCCGCCCAGGATGTTCGGCTTCGAGGCGACCTACCACTTCCGGTGAGCCGGCGACTGGGGACACAGCAGACGCCAGCTGCGAAAAGCCCTGCTCCGGGTTAGAACCGGGCGCCGCCGGCGCTTGACCGGCGTCCGATCCATTCGCCGAATGCGTCGTTGACCGCGCTTCGGCGATCTAACCCCGCGGAGGCGCTGGTGTCCGAGAAGCCGTTACTGAACAAGGTCGCGATCGTGACGGGCGCGAGCCGGGGGATCGGCAAGGGGCTGGCGCTGGCCTACGCCGAAGCCGGCGCGGATGTCGCCATCTCGGCGCGCACCATCCCCGACCTGGAGGCGACGGCCAGGGAGATCGAGGCGCGCGGGCGCAAGGCGCTGGTGCTTTACATGGACGCCTACGACTATCCCTCGGTGGAGGCGGTGGTCGACAAGACCGTGGAGCATTTCGGCAAGCTGGACGTGCTGGTGAACAACGCCGGCGGCAGCCGCAACGTGCAGGACGGCTGGAAGGGATTCCTGGAGTCTTCGTACGAGGTGGTCGACGAGGTGTTCCGCCTGCACGTCACCTCGCCCTACGCCGCGGCGCGCCGAGCCGCCCAGGCGATGATCAGGCAGGGGACCGGCGGGGTGATCATCAACATCAGCTCGGCGCTGGGGTTCTACCCCTCAACCCGGGTGCAGAACTACAGCGCCGCCAAGGTGGCGCTGAACGAGATGACCAAGCTCTGGGCGGTCGAGCTCGGGCCGCACAACATCCGCGTGAACTCGATCGGGCCGGGGATCACCCGCTCGGCCACCACCGAAAAGCTGTTCGCCGACGCAGAAGCCGAAGAGGCCGCCGCCCAGACCGTGCCGCTTCGCCGCCTGGGCGAGCCGCGCGACATGGCAAGCATGGCGGTCTTCCTCTCCTCGGACGCGGCCCAGTGGATCAGCGGCGCCACCGTCATGATCAGCGGCGGCCAGCGCTACACATGAGCCCCTCGCGCCGCCGTCACGGGGCTTCCGCGCAGCCGATTGGAGTCAGCTTGAAACGGCAAGCACAGCCGCGTTGATCGCGAGGCCTCTTCCATCGCGGCCGGGACGGGAGTGAATTGGGCCCATCCAAACCGCCGCGTCCCCTCCCCGCCGCTTCGGCGAATAGGCGTTCGGGTCGCCATCGAGGAGAAGCCGAGACATGTACGAGCACTATACCGCCCTGGGCGTCGAGCAGCGCGGCGGCGAGCTTCGGATCACCCTGCAGAATCCGCCGCTGAACGGCATGACGCCGCAGATGCACGACGAGCTGCCGCTGATCTTTCGGCAGGTGGCGCGGGACCCGCAGGCGCGGGTCGTGGTGCTGACGGGATCGGGCGACCGGGCGTTCAGCGCCGGCGGCGACATCCGCGGCATGTACGAGGGCCTCGACCGTCACGAGGGCTGGGTGTCGAACATGCCGGGCTCGCGCGACATCATCCTCAGCATCCTGGAATGCGACAAGCCGGTGATCGCCCGCATCAACGGCCACGCCATGGGCCTGGGCGCCAGCATCGCGCTCGCCTGCGACATCACCGTCATGCTGGACACGGCCAGGATCGCCGACACCCACGTGAAGGTGGGACTGGTGGCCGGCGACGGCGGCTCCCTCATCTGGCCGCATCTCATCGGCCTGCAGCGGGCCAAGCGCTACCTGCTCACGGGCGATGCGCTGACGGGCGCGCAGGCGGCCGAGATCGGCCTGGTGACCGAAGCGGCCTCCGCCGCCGACCTCGACCGGGTGGTGGACGCCTGGGCCGAACGGCTTGGGAACGGCGCCACCCGCGCGATCTCGCTCACCAAGCGGGCGCTGAACTCGGCGATCCGCCAGCAGGGCCAGATCTTCATGGACCTGCACCTCGGCCTCGAGACCTGGACGCACCTGTCCCAGGATCACCGCGAGGCGGCCACCGCCTTCCTCGAGAAGCGCGAGCCGAAGTTCACCGGCGAATGACCGAGCGCGCCAATCGCCCCGCCGCGAGCGCCGCCGGCGCGGGGCAGTCGCCAGCGCGGGGGTCTGGCGCTATCTAGCTAGGAAAGCCGCGGCCTGAGGCGCGGCGCAGGGAGGCGGATATGGCGGACGATCTCCAGGCGTTGCTGGACGAGCGCGAGATCATCGGCGTAGCCCTGCGCTATGCGCGCTGCATGGACGCCCGAGATCATGAAGGCTTCCTCAGCTGCTTCACCGAGGACGCGGCCTTCGGCTTCCCCGGCCGCCAGGTGCGCGGCCACCGCAAGATCGGCTTGAGCGTGGACGCGGGCGCCCGGGTGTTCAGCGACGGCACCCACCAGACCACCAACTTCGCGGTGACGATCGACGGCGACCGAGCCGAAATGCACTCCTACTACGTGGCCACGCAGGTGGTGCGCGAGCCGGTTCGCAGCCCCCTGTTCGTGATGGCCGGCGTCTACGACGACGTCCTCGTCCGCACTCAGCAGGGCTGGAAGATCTCCAGCCGCCAGCTCACCAACCGGTGGATCCAAGGCGACCCGGAGATCGTCGCGGCGCTAGGCTTGTCGGAAGTGCTCTGACGGCCCGCCATGACGGCGCAGGGATCCGGGCCGGTAAGGAGGACAGCGATGCGGTTTGGCGTCTCATGCGCGGTGATCAGCGCCGCCGAGCCGGTCGAGGCCCTGCGCGACTATATCGCCCTGGCCGAGGAGTCCGGCATGCTGCTCCTGGGCGCGGGCGACATCATGACCCGCAACTTCGAGTGCTACGTGGAAATGACCCTGCTGGCCATGTGCTCGCGCCGGGCGCGGTTCATGTCGACCATGACCAACCCGGTGACCCGCCATCCCGGCGTCGTGGCCTCTGCCTGGGCGAGCCTGCAGAAGATCTCCGGCGGCCGGGCGGTGATGGGCATCGCGGTGGGTAACAGCGCGGTGGCGAACATCGGGCTGCCGCGCGCCACCTTGGCCGACCTGCGCGAGCACATCCTGACCGTGCGCGCGCTGGTGCGCGACGGCGAGGCCGACTATCGAGGCGCGAAGCTGCACCTGCCCCTGGGGCCGCAGCTGGCGCCCGGCGGGATTCCCATCTACATGGCCGCCGACGGTCCGAAGGCGCTGGAGCTCGCCGGCGAGGTGGCCGACGGGGTGATGATCGGGGGCGGGATCTCGCGCGCCTATGTCGCCGAGGCCCTCGCCGCGCTGGGCCGCGGCGCGCAGAAGGCCGGCCGCAAGCTCTCCGACATCGACCGCTGGTTCAAGTGCGAGATCGCCCTCGCCGAGAACCGTCCGGCCGCGATCCGCTCGCGCCTCGACATCCTCTCGGCCATCGGCGGCCAGAGCCTGCGCACCGGTTTCGCCGGCAAGGCCGTGCCGCCGGAGATGCAGCCGGCTATCCTCGAGTTCAATCGCCGCTACGACTTCACCCAGCACGTGACGGGCCCCAACGGCGCCCTCGTCGAGGAGCTTGGGCTCACGGATTTCTTCGCCGACCGGCTCTTGATCGGCGGCGCCCCCGACGAGGTGGTGGATCAGCTAAGGACCGTCGCGAGCTATGGCGTAGACCAGATCCACGCGTCCAACATCGGCGGTGACCCGCACGGATTCCTGCGGGACTTCCGCGACCAGGTCTTGCCCCGCGTGACCAACGCCTGATGATGTCCGGCAACGATGCCCGGAAACCACGTCAGGGCGCCAAGGAGGAACCGAGATGATGATCAACAGCGCCGCCGGGCCGCTCTCCGCCGAGAAGCTCGGCGCGACCTTGATGCACGAGCACCTCGTGGCCGGCTTCCCCGGCTGGGAGGGCGACACGCGCGCCCCCACGGTCAGCCGCAGCGAGCTGCTGGCCATCTGCCTCGATCGCATCCAGGAGCTGCAGGACGGCGGATTCTCTACGCTGCTCGATCCATGCCCCAGCGATCTCGGCCGCGATCCGGAACTCTACGCGGAGGTCGCCGCACGCACCGGATTCAACATCCTTTTCGCCACCGGCCTCTATCACGAGAAGTTCGCCGGCGCGTACTGGAAGCTCAAGCTCAGTATCGATCCTGACGCGGCGAGCAACCTCGCCGGCATGTACGTGGAGGAGCTGACGGAGGGGGTGGGCCCGGCCCGGCTGAAGCCCGCCGCCATCAAGCTGGCTATCGGCGAGGACCCCAACTCCGCCTTCGAGAACATCCTGATCGAGGCGGCGGCCCGCGCCTCGGTCGCGACCGGGGCGCCGATCATCACCCACACGGAGGCCGTGGGCGGCGATCTGCTGCTTAGCAAGCTCACCGGCTTCGGCGTGCCGGCGCACAAGGTGATCATCGGCCATAGCTGCGGCTCGGGCGACAAGGCCTACCACCGCCGCATCGTCGACGGCGGGACCTACATCGGCTTCGACCGGTTCGGGATCGCCTCGATCCAGCCGGACGAGGTGCGCGTGGACTGCCTGCACGCGCTGCTTAAGGAAGGCTTCGCCCAGCAGGTGATGGTCTCGCACGACTGCGTCTTCTGCCTGCGCGGCCGGATGATGCCCGCCTCCATGGAGGCCCACGCGGCCCCGCGCTCGCCGCTGCACTTCTCTCGGGAAGTCGCGCCCAAGCTGCGCGAGCGCGGCGTTTCGCAAGAGACCATCGACAGCCTGCTGCGCGACAATCCGCGGCGCTACTTCTGCGAAGAGGTCCCGCAGCGCCAGCCGGGCCTCGCGGCCAGCGCCCAGCCTGCCTGAGGCCGCCGCGGCGCCAGCTCAATAGCGGTCGATGACCTGCTTTTTCAGGTCGGCGTAGACTTCGCGCGAGGCGCCGGTTGGGCAGAGGAACACCAGCTCGGTGAGGCCTGCCGCCTCCAGCGGCCTCATCTGGGCGATGATCTCGTCCGGCTCGGCGATCAGGGAGCTCGTGGCGCGGATCATCGCTGGGGTGACGAAGCGCCGCTCTTCGGGGACGAGGTAGGTGCAATGGCCGCGGTGGACCCGCCGGCGTAGCGCGTCACGCGGCAGATCGAGGCCCGCCACGTAGCTCTTGTACTGCTCCCAGTCGTCACGGCAGTCGCCCGGAACCCTGGGTTCCTGGCCAGTCTGCATCAGGATCTCCCAGGACATGTGCATGCGGGCGGTCACCTCGGCGCCGACCGCATCGACCACCCGCTCGCTGTCGAGCTTCTCACCGGGCCGGAGCACCAGAGCCGTGGTCAGATGCGTCTGCGGGAAGGGCTCCGGCAGATCGCGGCCCACCGCGTGCGCGCCTTCCCGCATCAGCGCCGTGCTGCGGGCGAGCTGAGCGGGGCTCTCGCCGCCGGCCACCCGTCCGTCGCCATAGGCGCCGGTGGTCTTGCAGGCCAAGGGGCCGTTCGCTGCGACATAGAGCGGGATCTTGTGCTCGAAATCGAAGAAGCCTTCGGCGCGGTGCATGTGGGCGATCTCGTGGGTCTCGCCCTCCCAGGTGAACGCCACAGCCTCGCCGTCGAGGAGCGCCCGCAGCACCCGAACGTATTCGCGAAAGGCCTTCGCCTTGAGCGGATCGAAGCCCATGGTGCGCATAGCGGTGTGGCCGGTCCCGATGGACATATGGACCCGCCCGGGCGCGAGCTGGTTCACCGTGGCGATCGCATTGGCCGCGACCGGCGGGATGCGCGTCCCGGCTATGGAAACCCCTGGGCCGATGCGGATCCGCGAGGTGTTGTGGGCCGCCACCGCCATGGTGGCGTAGACGTCGGACCAGATCATCTGGGAGTCGCCGAACCAGATGCTGTCGTATCCGAGCTTTTCGGCGAAGACCGCCAGCTCCCAGTCGCTGATCGAGGTGTTGGCCAGTACGCCGAACTTCATTCCGATCTCCTTCCCAATCTCGGGCCTTTCTTCCCACACCAGATAGCGCACGTCACCGAAGACCTGCGCCCGAGGCGAAACGAACCCAGGGGCTTCGTTCACTCCTAGGCTAGCGGGGCTTGTACCCGTCTGGGGTGAGGTTCCGCTGCGGACGTCCGCCCCGGAACGGTCGGCGGTAGGAGGGGTCGCTGCGATCCTGCGCGCCCTGCATGTAGAATTGGGCGAGGAAGGCGGCCTGCTCGCCGTCGAGCGACCATTCGGTCACGCACACCCGCTCGGCGATCGCCCAGCGCCCGTCCCTCAGCTCGAAACGGTCCAGATAGCGGCCCCCGCCTATCCGCCCACTGTTATCTTCGCGCCGGCGCGCGCCCATGATCCAGTAGGTTTCGGCCGAGGCGGTGGTCGGATTATCGAACTCCACCAGATGGTTAAGGATGTAATGCTGGTGCGCCGCCAGGGCTGCGTGGGTCTCGTTGGCGCGCTCGGCGAACTCGTGCGCCGGGCCGATGAAGAAGCCGTGATCGTCGATGGCGTCGTCATGGTAGGCGGAACGGGTGATTTCCACGTCGTGCCGGTCGATGCCGCGGGCGTAGCGGTAGATGCACTGAAGAATCTGGCGCCGCGCCTCCGCCTCGGCTTCCGGCGTCAGGGGGACGTTCCGCGTTTGGTCCATGATCAGTCTCCAAGCTCCCTTGAAACCGCCGGATCAAAGCCGCCTTCTCGGCCCGCCTCAATCCCCGTTTTAATAGGCGGATGACGGCGAGCCGTGGGGGGCCTAGTATCGGCCGATACGACCGCTGGGTAGGAGAGAGACCATGTATCGCGGACCCGTGTTCGACGCCGACAACCACGTTGTCGAGACCGCCGAGAACATGTCGCGGCGCATCGAGGAGCCCTACCGCACCACGCACCTGATCGAGAGCCGCGAGGAAAACGGAGTCTGCCCCTGGTTCGTGGGCGGCGAAAAATGCGTGATCCGCGAGCAGAGCAACAAGCCGGGCGGCCTGATCCCCAGGCCGGGGTCGATCAAGGAATTCATCAAGTGGATGGCCGGGGAGAACCCTGACTACCGGTACGTGCCGGTGGGGGTCGACATCAAGACGCCCGAGGGCCGGGTAGCGCGCATGGACCAGATGGGCGTCGAGGCCAGCATCATTTTCCCCAGTGAATTCCTCGCCATCTGGCCGACGGTGGAGGAGACGGGCGCCCGGCTGGCGCTGGGACACGCTTTCAACCGCTGGTTCGCCGAGGACTGGGGCTTCGACTACAAGGACAGGCTCTACACGGCGCCGTTCCTCATGCTCGATGACCTGGATCTGGCCGTGAAGGAGGCGGAGTTCCTGATCCGCAACGGCGCGCGGGTGGTCACCATGCCGGTGGGCCCCATCGACCGCAAATCGCCGGCCGACCCCTACTTCGATCCGGTCTGGTCGCGCCTGAACGAGGCCGGCGTGACGGTCGCCTTCCACCTGGGCGAATCCACCGGCACCCAGGACTTCATGCGCGCCTGGGGCGAAAAGCCCACCTCGAACCGGCTGAAGGCGTCGGCCTTCTACCTGATGCACGGCTACGGCGAGGCGCCGATCATGCACATGATCTCCTCGCTTATCTTCTACAACCTTTTCGAGCGCTTTCCCCGGCTGCACCTGCTGAGCGTCGAGAACGGCTGCGGCTGGGTGGCCTCTTTCCTCAAGCACATGGACAAGAGCCGCGCCCTCGCCCGGGCCGGCTACTGGCCGTGCGGACCGCTGAAGGCCAAGCCCAGCCAGATCTTCGCTCGCCACGTGCGGGTGGTGCCCTTCCCCGAGGAGGACGTCAGGGGCCTGGTTCAGCAAGTTGGCGCGGACTTCCTTTGCATGGGCACCGACTATCCGCATCCCGAGGGCGTGCTGACGCCGACCGAATTCTACGACCTGGCGCTGGCGGAGCTGCCGGCCGAGGATGTCGAGAAGATCATGTACCGCAACGCCCGCGACATCATCCCGGCCCGGGCGACAGCGGTCGCTTAGCGCGCCGGCGATAAGCCACACATCGCGCGACGGCCCCTGATCCGCTGACCTCGCGCCCAAGAACGAGGTTTCGTGGATGCAGCTCGCCCGCCAGATCGCACACTCGCTTTCTGCGAATCCCAATGAAGTCGCCATAGAATTCCAAGGCCGCGAAATCACTTGGCGTGAGATCAAGAACGTCGCCGACGCCATCTCTTCGGCGCTGGACCGGGCCGACGTTCCCCGACAGGTCTCGGTGGGCTGGCTCGCCACCAACCACCCGAGCATGGCCGCCGCCGCCGCGGCGCTGGCCAAGAGCGAGCGCTGCATCTCCCCGGTCAATCCGCACCTTCCTCCGCTGACCCTGACGGACGAGCTGCGCAAGGTGCGCTTCCACGCCGTGATCGGGGTTCCCGCCGACTGGAAGATCGCCGGCCTGGTCGAGGCCTGCCGCGAAGCCGGTTCCGTGGCGATCGTGGTCGACTGGGCGGGCCAGGAGGCGGTCGTCGGCTATATCCCCGGGCTCGAGCGTCTCGGTCCTGGCCCCCATCGCGAGCCGATGCCCGACGTCGCGCTCGAGCGGCTCAGCAGCGGCACCACCGGAACGCCGAAGCGCATTCCCGTCACGCACGCCAATCTGCTCCGCGCGATCGCGATCGTCGCGCCCAGTTCGGGCGCCGCCGATCCGCCGGACGCCGACGTGCGGCTCTTCTACACCCCATTCTCCCACGCCGGCGGCATCTGGGGCCTTATCGGCGTCCTCTTCAACGGCCGCAGGCTGGTGCTGTTCGAGAAGTTCAATGTCGACGAGTGGGTGAAGGCCGTCAAAAAGTACAAGCCGGTCTCGGCGGGCCTCGTTCCCACCATGCTGAAGATGGTGGTCGACGCCAATGTTGCGCCCGAGGATATCGCCTCGATCAAATCGGTCCGCACCAGCACCGCGCCCCTCGATCCCAAGCTCCAGGAGCTCTTCGAGGCGCGCTACGGCATCCCCATCCTGGGCGATTACGGCGCCACCGAGTTCATCGGCGGCGTCGCCGGCTGGTCGCTCCAGTCGCATCGGAAGTACGGGGAGCTGAAGCGCGGCAGCGTCGGGCGGGCCCAGCGCGACGTGTCGCTCCAGATCATCGACGCCGAGACCAAGGAAGAGCTGCCGCACGGCGGGATCGGCCTCTTGCGGGTGAAGTCCCCGCGCTGGGGCGAGGACTGGATCACCACCACCGACCTCGCCTCCATCGACGACGACGGCTTCGTCTTTCTGCACGGCCGGGCGGACGAGGCGATCATCCGCGGCGGCTTCAAGGTGCTGCCCGAGAAGGTTTGCGAGGTGCTGCGGCTGCATCCGGCCGTGCGCGACGTGGGCATGCTGGCGGTGAAGGACGAGCGGCTGGGGCAGGTCCCGGTCGCCGTCATCGAGCCCTACCCCGGCGCGCATGTGGCCGCCGAAGAGCTGGACCGCCACGCGCGCGAGCACCTGCCGAGCTACCAGGTCCCTGTCGCCTTCGAATTCGTGGACGCTTTGCCGCGCACCCCGTCGCTGAAGGTAAGTCGCCCGGAGCTCAAGAAGATGTTCGCGCAAAAATACGAGCTCTGACGGCGCGGGCGCTCGCCCAGGGAAGAGAAGGAACAGGCAATGAAGAGAGCAGTCTTCGGGATCGACAGCGGCGTCTCAAAGGTGCTGATCGACGCCGAGGCGCCCGAGCGCGAGCGTTCGGGCTCCGTGGGCATGATCTCGCGGGAAGTTTGGTCCACATCAGGCGCCACGCCGACCACCGAGACGCGCGACTCCACCCTCGATCAGCCGATCAACGCCATGGTTCATCCTGGTGAGACGCGGTTTCGGGTGGTGACCTTCCCCGCCGGCCACCAGTCGGCGATGCATCGCACCCGAACCATCGACTACGGCGTCATCCTCTCCGGATCGGTCGACCTGGCCATGGAGGACGGAAGCGTCACCCGCCTGGACAAGGGCGACTGCCTCGTCCAGCTGGGCGGAGTGCACGCCTGGCGTGTGCCGGCGGACGAGCCGGTCACCATCGCGTTCGTCATGGTCGGAGCGCAGAAGGCCGGCTGACTCCAGCGGTTGCGCCGCGCCGATCAGGCGAAGGTGAGGTCGACGCGCCCCGAGAGCACGTGCTGAGCGATCTGCCGCAGCTGAATTTCGGAGGCCCCCTCAACGATCCGGGTCATGCGGGCCTGGTGCCAGGCGTCGTAGAGGCGCGTCTCATTCACCAGCCCCATGCCGCCGTGAATCTGGATGCACTTGTCCAGCACGGTGAACAGGTTCTCGGTGGTGAAGTACTTGAGGATCGAGACCTCGGTGCGCACGTCGCGGCCCTGGTCGGCCTTGTCGGCGCAGTCGAGCGCCATCGCGCGGCCGGCGTATAGGATGGCGGTGGCCTCGGCGATGTAGTTGCGGATCGTCTGGTGCTCGGCGAGGGTGCTGCCGAAGGTCTTGCGCACCTTGGCGTAATCGATGGTCTTCTCCAGCGCCCAGCGGCCCAGGCCGAGCGTCCTACCGGCGTTGGCGAGGCGGCCATGGCGCACGCCGAGCATGGCTAGGTCGAAACCCCGATTAAGTTCGCCCACCATATGTTTGTCGGGCACGCGCACGTCGGTGAACGACAAGATCCCCTCCGAACCTCCCAGGCGCCCGAAGATCTTGATCACCGATTCCACCTTGAAGCCGGGCGTGTCGGTCGGGACGTAGAAGCAGCTGATCCCTCCGCGACGGGCGGCGAACAGCGCCTTGTCGGTGATCGCGTAGACCATGACGAAATCGGCGGTGGGGGACCAGCTGGTCCACTGTTTCATGCCGTTGATCACCCAGTCGTCGCCGTCGCGCACGGCGGTCGTGCGCATCATCCAGGCGTCGGACCCGGCGTCGGGCTCCGACATCCCGAAGCACCCCTGAAGGCGTCCGGCGGTCAGCTCCGGGAGCACCTCGGCCTGCAGCTCAGGCTTCGCGTACTTCCAGACCTCGTGCGGCCCGCTGGTGAAATGCGAGAAGACGAAGAAGGCGAGCTGCTTGGAGGGCGGCCCATAGCGGTGGAACAGCGATTCCCAGCAGAGGAACCACAGGCGCACGCCCAGCTCCGCGCCCCCGTAATCCTTGGGGCAGAACATGGTGTAGAATCCGGCGCGCGCGGAGGCCTCGCGCACCTGCCGGCGCGCGGCGGTGATCTCGGGCGCCTCCTTGCCGGAAGGCGTATAGTGCTGGCGTTCATCCCAGAAGCGGTCGCCCAGGGCCGCTTGGATGGGCGCCACCTCGGCCTCGATGAACTTGTGGACGCTGTCGATGAGCGACTGCTCGTCCGGCTTGATGTTGGTCACGCGATCCAAGAATTCCTCCTCGCCGGTAGAAACCGCGCGGCGGCGACTGCCCTGCGCATCGTCCGCGAAAGTCCAGAGGTCCGACTTTGCGTGCCCGCGGCCGCCAGGTCCACGCCTCAGTTCGCAGTCCTGTCCGGCGCTGATCCTCCCATCGAGCTGCGCGCGGTCTTTTTCCGCGCGCTAAATCCTCTTCTGAGACCGGCGGCGGAAGAGTAGCGTTGGCGCCGACGCCTGGAGGAGCGGCATGAATGATTACCGCACAGCAAAATGAGCTACTCACGCGGGTCGGCGGCGACGCGCCCATGTCCCGCCTCATCCGCTCGTCGACCTGGGTTCCGTTCGCCCTCCCCACCCAGCTGAAGCCGTATGACGCGCCGATGAAGGTGAGGCTGTTCGGCGCCGACTATGTCGCCTGGCGGGCGCCCGACGGGAGGGTCGGGTTCGTGGACCAGGCCTGCCCTCACCGACGCGTCAGCCTGGCGCTCGTCAGAAACGAGGGCTGCGCGATCCGCTGCATCTTTCACGGATGGGCCATCGACGTGACCGGCAAAGTGGTCGAAGCGCCCTCGCAGGGCGCCGATCAGGCGGACTTCTGCGCGCGGGTCGAGGTCGCCCACCACCCGACCCGCGAAGCGGGCGACCTTGTCTGGGTGTGGCTCGGCGAGGGGCTGCCGGCGGAGATGCCCAGGCTGCCGATCGTGGGTCTGCCGGAGGGGCACGCCTGGTCGACGGTCACCAAGGTGGCCTGCAACTGGCTGCAGGGCCTGGAGGGCGGCCTGGACACCTTCCATATCCAGGCCCTGCACGCGAGCTGGATCGAAAGGCTTTCGCCTCCCAAGAAGTCGTCTGGCGGCGCCGATCCGGCCAAGATGCTGCTCACCTCCCCTTTGACCTACATCGTCGAGCCCACTGAGCTCGGCCTCAGCGCCATCGCCCTTCGCAGCTACCCGAACGGGTCCACGCTCATGAGGGTGACCCAGTACATCCGCCCCTTCTCAGTCCTTATCCCCGGCTATCCCACCGGCAGCACGCTGACGATGTCGGTCCCGGTCGACGACGAGAACTATCTCTTCTTCCTCGTCTACTTCTCCGCGCGCGAGAAGGTGGACGAGAACTGGCCGCCGTTGCGCCGCATCGTCGGCAACGACCGGGTGGTTCGCGAGGACTTCGCGCCCCTCTTGGCGGATGAGGCGGCCAACTACGGTCAGGACCGCGCCCTCATGGCCGCCGGACACTATTCGGGATTCCCCGGCAACCTCTTCGAGGAGGACACCGTCGTTCAGGTCGCCATGGGGCGGATCGCCGACCGGACGCGCGAACACCTCTCGGCCAGCGACGTGGCGATCGTCCAGATGCGGGCCCAGCTGCTCCGGGCGTTGCGCGAGGCTGAGGCGGACGACATCGGCTCTGCAGCCCCGGGCGCCGACCCCCTCGGCTTCGAGGTCATGGTTCCGCCGGGAGCCGACTGGCGCGACGCCTTCGCCGGGCAGGGCCGGCGGGACGTCGCCTGAGGTTCGAAGACTGCGAAGGCGTTTGGCGCCAAACCAGGGCGGTCAGACACAAGGGGCAGGAGGACGATGACCTACAAGGTGATCAAGGGTTTCACGGGTCGCATCGGCAAGAAGATCGTCAGGATGGTCGCCGAGCACCCGGACATGGAGTTCGTGGGCGGCCTCGTCTACCACCCGGAAAAGGACGGCATGGACCTCGGCGAACTGGCCGGGATCGCACCGCTGGGCGTGAAGGCGACGAGCGACCTCGACGCCATCTGCGCCATGGAGGCGGACGTGGTGCTCCTCAACAACAGCCAGCACGACTGGGAGCTGATCGCCAAGCTGCTCCGTTCGGGCAAGAACATCGTCACCAACAACGGCGCCTTCTACGTCCGCCACCAGCCGGAGCGGGAGCTGCTGGAAAGCGCCTGCCAGGAAGGCCGGTCCAGCATCATCGGGACCGGCAACACGCCGGGGCTGATCAACGAATGCGTGCCGCTTTTCATGACCGGCTTCTCGGTGGATGTCCGGCGGATCTTCTGCAAGGAAGCCACCTATCCCCTCACCTTCTTCATGGCCGGGGACGCCGCAGCCCAGAGCGGCGGCGAGGCGGTCGGTCTCGGCCTGCCGTTCCACCCATCGATGACCAGCACCGAGAGCGCCCTCGCCCGCAGCTACCACTGGTTCTACGAGCAGCCGGCGCACCTGGTGGCCAACGCCTTCGGCTTTGAGTTCGATCGCTGCGCCTGCACGGACGTCAAGATCGGGGTGGTGCAGAACGACACCTACGTCCCGGAGCTCGACTACACCTTCAGGGCCGGAACGGTGGGCGGCTGGCGGACCCAGCACACCGGCTTCGTCAAGGGCGAGCCTTGGTACACTTACGAGTGCGAGAACGTTTGGGTGCTCGGGCTCGAGGGGATGCGCAGCGCAGCGGACGAACCTGAGTTCACCTGCGAGATCCACGGGACTCCGTCGCTTAAGATGGCGCTCTCCACCACCCCGCTCGGCGGCCTGCGCAGCTCCGAGAACGTGCTGGAGATCAACGCCGCGCGGATGGTGAACCTCGTACCCTTCATCGTCGGGGCCGCGCCCGGCTGCCGTAGCATCCTCGACGCCCCCTTCGACATCAACAGCTGGGCCCGGGTCGCGGGCCAGCAGCGCCTGAGCCCCCGCGCCCTCCGGCGCTGACCCGCCGTCGGGCTGGCTCAAACACCCTCCCCATCGGCGTTGACAGAGCTGGTAAGAGAACTCGACGCTCGGAAGCTGCGAAACTCGCCATGACCTCCAAGATCGCCCTCATCACCGGCGCGGGCAGCGGCATCGGAAAGGCGGCCGCGCTCGAACTGGCGCGCGCGGGCTACGGCGTCGCGCTACTTGGCCGCCGGCCGGAGCCCCTCGTCGTCCTGGCGGGCGAGATTGGCGAGGCCGCCCTGGCCCTGCCGACCGACGTGGGCGAATCCGCCGCCGTCCGGGCGGCGTTCGACGCGACCGTCGGGCGCTTCGGCCGCCTGGACGTGCTCTTCAACAACGCCGGCGTGGGCGCTAGGCCCGGGCTGATCGATTCCTACGCCGACGAGGACTGGCAGCGGGTGATCCGAACCAACCTCACCGGCGCCTTTCACTGCGCCCGCGAAGCCTTCCGGGTGATGCGCGCGCAGTCGCCCCGGGGTGGGCGGATCATCAACAACGGCTCGATCTCCGCCCATGCCGCGCCCGGGCTCGATCGCCTACACCACGACCAAGCACGCCATCACCGGCCTCACCAAGAGCCTCTCGCTCGACGGCCGGCCATTCCGGATCGCCTGCGGTCAGATCGACATCGGCAACGCCGAGACGAGGCTGGCCGCCGTCATGCGGGCCGGCGTCGCGCAGCCGGACGGCGAGGTGCGCCCCGAGCCTACCATGGCGGTCGCCGACGTGGCCCGCGCGGTGCTCTACATGGCCGAGCTGCCGCTCGAGGCCAACGTCCAGTTCATGACGCTGATGGCGACCAACATGCCCTTCATCGGCCGCGGGTGAGCCGTGGCGCATCCGGGGGATTGGCGAGGTGCTCAGGTGACGCGCACGGTGGTGTTGGACGACCGGTTCGGCGGTCTGCGGGACGCCTTTCCGGCGGAGCTGGAGCTTACCCCCGCGCCAGTGATCGAGGGCGACCTCGCTAGGCTCTCGGCGCTCGACGACGTGGTCGCGATCATCACGGTGGGCAACACGCCCATGCCCGAGCCGGTGTTCGCCCTGCCGAAGCTGAAACTGCTGGTGATGTTGGGCTCGGGCTTCGAGGCCATGGACCTTGAGCGGCTGAACGCCAAAGGGGTCGCGGTGAGTCATGGGTTCGGCGTCAACGCGCCGGACGTGGCGACCCACGCGGTGGCGATGTTCCTGGCCCACAACCGACGCCTGACCGACGGCGACCGGCGCGTGCGCGAGGGCGCGTTCCGCGATCGATCCCGCGAGGCCGGCATCCGCTCCGTGGCCGGGCTGAAGGTCGGCATTGTTGGACTAGGACAGATCGGCGCGGCGATCGCCCGGCGCCTGGAGGGCTTCGGCTGCGATCTGGCCTGGTGGGGTCCGCGGGAGAAGCCGGACGAGCCCCTCCCCCGCCGCCGATCCCTCCACGAGCTCGCCCAGTGGAGCGACGTCCTCTTCCTGGCCGCGCGGGCCGATCACACCAACGTCGGACTCATCGATCGGGCGATCATCGAGGCCGTGGGGCCGCGCGGCCTCATCGTCAACATCTCGCGCGGATCGCTGGCGGACGAGGACGCCCTGATCGCCGCCCTGCGCGAGGGCCGGCTGGGCGGGGCGGCGCTTGACGTCTTCGAACAGGAGCCGACACCGCCCGAACGCTGGCGCGACGTTCCCAACGTGCTGCTGACGCCGCATAGCGGCGGCATCGGCCACCTCGCGCGGCTGGACATGGCCCGCATGGCGGGCGAGACGGTGTTGGGGTTCCTGGCTGACGGAACGGTCAGGAACCTGGCTGCGGGAAGCATGCCAAGCACGGCCGTGGGGCCAGGTTGATCATAGGAGGCCAAGGACGATGGGCAAGCTCGACGGCAAGGTCGCCATCATCACCGGCGCGGGGCGCGGCGTCGGGCGCGGCATCGCCATCGCCATGGCGCGGGAAGGCGCCTCGGTGGTGGTCGCCTCCCGGACTCCGTCCACGGTCGAGGAGGTCACCGGCCTGATCACCGCCGAGGGCGGCAAGGCGCTGGGCTTCCCCTGCGAGATCAGCGAGTTGGAAGAGCTGAAGGCGCTGGTGGCGGCGACCGTCAAGACCTTCGGCGGGGTCGACATCCTGGTGAACAACGCCCAGGGCTTCAACACCCGCGCCGCACCTACGGGCACCATGCCGGTCTCGCCGGTGGAGGCGGTGACCGAGGAGGAGTGGAGCTACACCCAGGCCACCGGACCCTTGGCCACGCTGCGCCTGATGCAGCTGTGCTTCCCGTACCTGAAGGAGCGTCGCGGCAAGGTGATCAACATGGGCTCGCGCCGCGGCCAGGTGGGCGCGGAGAACACGGTGGCCTACAACGCCGCCAAGGAGAGCATCCGCGCGATCAGCCGCACCGCGGCGCGCGAGTGGGGCCGCTACGGAATTAACGTCAACGTCATCAACCCTTTCGTGGAAAGCAACTCCATGGAGGCGGCCCGCCGCATCAATCCGGAGGGCATCGCCGCCGCCGAGAAGGCGGTTCCCATGGGCCGCTTCGGCGATGCGATCCGCGACGCCGGCGGCCTGGCGGTCTTTTTGGCCTCGTCGGACGCCGACTACGTCACCGCCCAGACCATCATGCTCGACGGGGGCAACTACACCTACGCCTGAGCGCCCGCCCGCTTCGCGGCGCTCAGCAGACGATGACGTCCGGATCGGGCTCGCGCGCGTAGAGCCGCTCGACCTCGGAGCGCCGGCGTTCGAGGACCGCGCGCTGATTGATGTAGCCCTTGTCGGCCATCTCGTCGCCGGCCGGCGGATCGACCAGCACCAGCATCCGCGCCACCCGCCGCGACTGGCCGCCGGCCTCGGCGTTGAAGGCGCGCAGCGCCTCGAGGAGATGGCGGCGCAGCCCCGGGGCGGCGGCCACCGCCGCCTCGGCTTCCACATCGCCGGCGATCTGGCGCGCTTCGCGCGGGCGCAGCCATGCCAGGATCGCCACCCATTCCCGGCCTTCGCCGGCGACGACCAGATCCTGCACAACCGGCGACAGGGCCGCGATGAGGCTGAGGCGCAGGTTGCCGACGTGCACCCAGGTCCCGGAGGTCAGCTTGAAGTTCTCGACGATGCGCCCGTCGAAGACCAAGCCGAGCTCCGGGCGCTCGCGGTCCGCCAGCTGGGCCGCGTCGCCGGTGCGGTAGTAGCCTTCGTCGTCGAAGGCGGCGGCCGTCGCCTCGGGATTGGCGAGATAGCCCGGCGTCACCAGCGGACCCTTGATCCGCAGCTCCAGCTTGGCCCCCACGGGCGCCAGCTTGATGCTGATGCCCGGGAACGGCAGCCCGATCGCGCCGGTCTGCTCCAGTGGACGATAGGTCAGCGTGGCGCCCTGGGTCTCGGTGGCGCCGTACTTGGAGATCATCGGCATCCCCCGCCCGGTCGCCGACACCGCCAGCGCCTGCAGCCGCCGGAACACGTCCTGCGACAGGCCGGCCGTGCCGTAGCTGAGCAATCTCAGGCGCGAGAAGAAGCCGTCGCGCAGCGCCGCGTCCGCCTCCATGGCCGAGACCAGCGCCGAAAAGAAGATCGGCGTCGAGGCGTACTCCCGCGGGTGGATCTCCCTGAGGTTCCGGATCGTCTCGTCGAACTGCCCCGGCAGCGGACGCCCGTCGTCTATGTAGAGGGTGGCGGCGTCGTTGATGACGTCGGCGAAGAGGGTGTTGTTGGCGCCGACGTGGCTCCAGGGGACCCAGGAGAGGTAGGCTTCGCCCGACCCGTGCTCGTCGCCGCGCAGGTAGAGGGCGTCATGCTGGGCGACAACCCCGGTCAGCATGCGCTGGGTCTGCATCACCCCCTTGGGCCGGCCGGTGGAGCCTGAGGTGAAGATGGTCTTGGCGTGCTGGCCGGGCATGATCGCCGCCATGGAGCGGTCCACGGCCTGCGTGGCCTCGACGGCGAGCAGTTGGGCGAGGCCCAGGGTCTCCCCGTCCGGCGCCGGCTCCAGCGTCACCAGTCTGACGCCGTCGGCGGCCAGCGCGCGCATGGCGGGCAGGAAAGCGCGCCAGTCGTCCGCGAAGATCAGCTTCGGGCGACAGATCTCGAAGGCCAGCCGGAGCCGTTCGAAGTCGCCCCTCAGCGAGTAGTTATCCGAGATCGGCGCGTAGGGCGCGCGGGCCATCTGGGCGGCGAGGCTGATGACCATGTGCTCGGGCGAGGCGCCGGACAGCACCATGACGGACGCCTCGGGGCCGAGGCCCAGATCCAGGAACGCCTGGGCCACGGATCGCGCCTGGGCGAGCGCGCCGGCGTAGGTCAGCTTGCGCCAGTCGCCGAGTCCGCCGTCCGGCAGCCGCGTCCGCCGGGCGACGAAGGCCCGGTCCCCGTGCTCTCGCGCCCGCGTCTGGAAGAGATGCGGGATCGACGGCCAGAGCTCCGGCAGGGCCAATCCAGGCTCGATGAGGATCGAGCCGTCGACGCGGAATTCGAACCGCGCCTCAGGCGCCCGGACCGGAAGGGGCGCGTAGTCGATGCCCGCCGCGGGGGCGCCGTCGGGCGCGCTCAGACCCACCGGCGATAGTCCCGATCGTCGGCCGGCGACAGGGCTCGCAGGTCCTCGAGCCGCTCGCGCGAAGATGCGCGATCGCCATTGGCGCTGTTGCGGTCGATCAGGTTGAGGATCCCGTCGCCCGGCGCAGGCGGGTGATGGCCCTTCCAGACGCCGTCGAGCCCGGCGCCCTCGATCAGGCGGGCGTTTTCGCCGATCTCGCCCAGGGTCAGCGGACGATGGCGCGGACCTTCCGACGGGGGGATGCCGATGCGCATGGGGCCTGCGAATCCTCGGGTGAGACGACGGAGATTTTTCAAGCCGGACCCTACCGATGCGCGGCGGGCTTTGCCAACTTGGCCGGGCGATGGCTAAAGTAGCCCATTCAAGGCCGGCTTCGTTCCGAGGCGACGTCACATAAGGAAATTGGGAGATGATCGAACTTCTGAAGGGCATCCGCGTCGTGGAATGCGCCGTCCTCTTCAACGGAGACCAGACGGGACGCCTGCTCGGCGACATGGGAGCCGACGTCATCAAGGTCGAAGCTCCCGGCGTGGGCGACTACCTGAGGGACTTTCTGGGGCAGATCACCCCGCACCACAGCCCCGCCCACATGTACGTGAACCGCAACAAGCGCAGCGTGACCATGAACCTGCGCAGCGAGGAGGGCCGCGAGGCGTTCTTCGAACTCCTGAAGACCGCTGACATCTTCGTCGACGGGTTCGCCGGCGACGCCTGCGCCAAGCTCGGGATCGGCTACGAGGATCAGATCAAGGTCAAGCCGGACATCATCTACGCCCAGTGCAGCGGGTTCGGCGCCAAGGGTCCCTACGCCCAGATTCCCACCCACGGCATGATGATGGGCGCGCTGGCCGGCGCCCCTCCCCTGCAGATGTGCGAGGATGGTTTCGTGCGTCCCAGCGGCGACGCCCTGGGTGACGGATCGGTGGTCGGGCCGAGCTACACCGCCCTGGCGGCGGTGGCGGCGCTTCAGCACCGGGCCCGCACGGGCAAGGGCGCCTACATCGACGGGGCCGGTTCCGACTCCGTGCTGGCGACCAACTGGATGCCGGCCACCTACACCTGGAACGACGCCCGCCTCACCGACCGTCGCAGCCTCCCGGCGCGGCAGACCAACCGGGAAAGCGCTAGCGCCAAGTACCAATACTATGAGACCAAGGATAAGCGGTTCGTCCTGTTCTGCGGGATCGAGCACAAATTCTGGGACAACTTCTGCCGCGCGGTCGGCCGTGAAGACCTGGTGGAGAGCAAGGACACCCATGCGCCCGTCGACTTCGGCGGCAACGAGACCGAATTGCGGCGCGAGCTGCAGAAGATCTTCCACACCAAGACCCAGAGCGAGTGGGCCGACATCGCGCTGAAATACGATATCGCCATGGGGCCGGCGCACCGGCTCGAGGACCTGCGGACCGACCCCCACCTGGCCGGCCGCGAGATCATCTACGAGGGGGTCCATCCGGACGCCGGCCCCTTCGTCTACGTCGGCTGGCCCGCGCCGGTGGCCGGCCAGCCGTTCGAGGTTAGCCAGCCTGCGCCGAGGCTGGGCCAGCACAACCGCGAAGTCCTGGGCGAGCTTGGCTACAGCGCCGCCCAGATCGACGCCCTGGCCGCCGCCAAGGCTATCTAAGGATCCTGGCGCGTCCCCGGAATGGCCGGCTCAGGTCGGCTTCAGCTCCGGGGCGCAAAGGGCCACCTTGCGCGCCGCCAGATCGTCGATCTGGGCGGCGCTGTAGCCAAGCTCGGCAAGGATGGGACGGGTGTGCTCGCCGATCCGGCAGGCCGCGCCCACCTTCGCCGGCGTGCGCGAGAGAGTGACGGTGGGAGCCGGCCGCCAATGGGGCCCGAGCTCGCTGTGGCGGACGTCTGCTCGGTAGCCGTTCTCGCGCGGGTGCGGGTCGGCGTGCAGGAACTGCGCGTAGCCCCAGCGGTCGGCGCGCACGCAGGCGACGCCGGCGCCTAGCAGCGACTCCTCCCAGGCGTCCGCGGCGCGCTCGGCGAAGGTTGCGCCAAGCGCCTCGGCCAGCGCCGCGGCGTTCCGGTCCCGGGCGGTCTCGTCGGCGAAGCGCGCCTCCCCACGCAGCCGGGCGCCGGCCGGCGAGGCGGCGAGCCGCCGCCACTCCTCGTCGTTGGTCACCGCCAGGAACACCCAGCCGTCAGCGGTCCGATAGAGGCGATAAAGCGGCCCGGTCCCGTTCAGCTCGGCGTCCACGGTGGGCCGGGCGGGCTTTCCGGGATAGCGGATCCAGTCGTCGCTCATGGCGTAGGCGTTGGCCGCCAGCATCGTCGTGAGGATCGACTGGCCGAGCCCGTGGTTGTCCCGCGCCGTCAGCCCCAGCATCAGGCCGGTGCCCACCACCAGGGCGGCGTTGACGTCCGGATTGCCTTCGTTGGCGTTGATCAGCCGGCGCGAGGCGGCCCGCGTCTCGTCCATGTCGAGCTCGGCCTCGGGGGGCGGCGGATATCCGGCCCCGGCCTGAAGCACCGCGTTGCCGCACACCGCGCCGGCGATCGGGTGGTAGGCCGGCAGCCGGGCGTAGGGCCCGTCGACGCCGTAGGCGCCGGCGTAGAGGTAGACGAGCTCGGGATTCGCCGCCTTCAGC
>JAFBAO010000075.1 GCA_019247715.1 Caulobacteraceae bacterium | reverse complement strand
AGCCGGGCGATGATCTGGAGCCCCTCCGGCGAGCTGACGCCGCTCGGAAACCGCAAGCCGCTCTGCGTCAATCCCCTGTTGGGGGCGGCCACCGAGGAGCTCGCGCCGCCGAGGCTGAACCTGGGCGCGGCCGCCGCCACCGGTCTTGAATGGGGCGTGCGGCCGGGTTTCCTGGTCCGCCAGGTGGCGGCGCGCTGCCAGGACGGGGTGCTGCGGGTGAGCCGGCCGAGGTCCGGTCTGCTGCGCCCTTCCGGGGGCTGGATCGAGCGGGTCCGGGAGCCGGGATACAACCTCTTCTGGGCCGACCTGGAGGCGGACGCCCAGGCGCGCCTGGGCGTCTGGCTCGCCGCTCACCCGGCCGCCGCGCCCTCGTCGGGACGCCAGTCGAAGAGCTCCTGAAGGAGCTCCACGGCGGGCGCGCCGCCGCTCGCCGCGCCGGGCCTGGCCAGCACCAGACGCGCATAGTCGGCCGCCGGCGCGATCAGGTCGCGGTGGGCGACAGGATCGGCCAGGCGATAGGCGGGAAAGCCACTCTGGCGCAGGCCGAGCGGATCGCCGCCGCCCCGGAGCTCGAGGTCCTTCTCGGCGATCGCGAACCCGTCGTCGGTGCGCCTCAGGATGTCGAGCCGGGTCTTGGCGAGCTCGGAGAGCGGCGGATCGTAGAGCAGCACGCAGGCGCTCTCGGCGCGGCCGCGGCCCACCCGGCCGCGCAGCTGATGAAGCTGGGCGAGGCCGAACCGCTCGGCCTGTTCGATCACCATGATCGAGGCGGCCGGCACGTCGACCCCGACCTCCACCACCGTGGTGGCCACCAGCACCGCCAGGCGGCCCTGGGCGAACTCGCCCATCACCGCATCCTTCTCGGCCGCCGGCAGCTTGCCGTGTACGAGGCCGACCTTGGCGCCGAACAGCTCGCGCAGCGCCGCCAGCCGCGCCTCCGCCGCAGCGAGATCGGCAGTCTCGGATTCCGACACCAGGGGGCAGATCCAGAAGGCCTGGGCCCCCTCGGCCACCGCCGCCTTTAGGCGGCCCACGATCTCGCCGAGACGCCCCATGGGGGCGGCGCGGGTGGCGACCGGGGTGCGGCCGGGCGGCTTCTCGTCGATCCGCGAGACGTCGAGGTCGCCGAACAGGGTCAGCTCCAGGGTGCGCGGGATCGGGGTCGCCGACATGGCGATCAGGTGCGCCGCCTCGCCCTTGGCCTGCAGCCTGCCGCGCTCGTTCACCCCGAACCGATGCTGCTCGTCGATCACCGCGAGCGCGAGCTCTCGGAAGCGCACGTCGTCCTGGAAGAGGGCGTGGGTGCCGACGGCTACGGCGGCGGAGCCGTCGGCGAGGTCGGCCAGCTTGGCGGCGCGAGCCGATCCCTTGTCCCGTCCGGTGAGCAGCACCGCCTTCACCCCGTGGCGGGCCAGGGGCCCGGCGATGGTCTCGAAATGCTGGCGGGCGAGGATCTCGGTGGGGGCCATCAGCGCCGATTGGGCCCCCCTGGCCGCCACGTCGGCCATCCCGAGCATGGCCACCACCGTCTTGCCGGAGCCTACGTCCCCCTGGACCAGGCGGCTCATCCGCTCCCCCGAGGCGAAATCGGCGCGGATCTCGGCCAGGGCCCGATGCTGGGCGCCGGTGAGGCGGAACGGCAGGTCGGCCTCGATCCGGCGGCCGAGGTCCGAGGCCGGGACGGCGCGGGCGGGCTCGGCCCGGCGGCGCGCCTTGCGCTGCGCCAGCGCCAGCTGATGGGCGAGCAGCTCGTCGAAGGCGAGGCGCCGGCGGATCGGCGTTCCGGCCGCGAGGTCTGTCTCGGAGGTCGGATGGTGCAGGGCCTCGAAGGCCGTCCGCCAGGAGGGCCAGCCCTGCCGACGCAGCCAGGCCGCGTCCTGCCACTCCGGCAGATCGGGGGCCCGGTCGAGGGCCTCCAGGACGAACCGCCGGACCTGGCGCGAGGCGAGCCCGGCGGTCGCGGGATAGATCGCCTCGAGCTGCGGGACCTCGTCTGCGCGCTCGGCCGGCAGCAGGTAGTCCGGATGGACGATCTGCAGCTCGTAGTCGAAGGCGTTGCGCTCGACCTTGCCGCTCACCACCCGGCGCGCCCCCTTCGGATGCTGCCGCTCGAGGTGGGGGCCGTGGCCCTTGAAGTAGACCAGGGTGATGAAGCCGGAATCGTCGAAGGCCCGGATCTTCCAGGGCTGGCCGGGCCGATGGGGCCGCTGGTGGCGGTCGAGGGTGACGGTCAGGGTCTGGTTTTCGCCGTCCTCGGCTTCGGCCGCCGTCGTCTCGCGCCGACGCACCAGGTTCTGGGGCGCGAGGAACAGGAGGTCGCGGACGATCGGTCCGGCGAGCCGCTCGATGAGCGGCGCCACGCGCGGCCCGACGCCTTTCAGCGAGCCGACCGGCGCGAACAGCGGGTAGAGAATCTGAGGCCGCATCAGGGGGGACAATAGCCTCCCCCGCGCGGTCCGTCGTCGGAGGCCGTCAGGCGGCCTTGGCGACTTGCAGCTCTTCGAAGAAGTAGCCGACCGGCACCTCCAGCGCCTTGGCGATGGCCCAAAGGCGCTCGGCCGACATCCGGGTCGCGCCGCACTCGTATTTCTGGATCTGCTGGAACCGAACCCCGATGGCCACCCCGAGATCGCGTTGGGTGAGCCGCATCAGCCGACGGCGCCTGTAGAGGCGCTTGCCAAGATGGGTGTCGATGTCGATGTCCATGTTTCCTCGGGTCTTCTTACGGGACAGGATGGCGCGCCATGGGCAATCAACATGCCGCCGAGCCCCGGCGCTTCCGGGTTCTGCGAGCGTTCCGATGACGCCGCTCTCCGCCACCTACGCCCTGTGGGCCGCCTGGGCCCTTTCCTGGGGCCTGGCCGCCGGCTGGTCCAAGGCGGCCGCGGCGCGACCGGCCGTCAAGGACGAGCTGGCCTACCGGGCCGCAGTCGCGATCGGCTACCTGCTGGTCTTCACGAGCGCGCGCCGCGCCGCCCTGGGCCTGCCGATCGATTCGCCCCTCTGGCGGCTGGGAGGCGCGGCCGGCTGGGCGCTTTTCGCCTTCGCTGGCGCCGGCTTCGCCGCCTCGTGGTGGGCGCGGCTGGCGCTCGGCCCCCTCTGGTCGGGATCGGTGACCCGCAAGGAGGATCACCGGATCGTCGAGACCGGCCCCTACCGCTGGGTGCGGCACCCGATCTACACGGGGCTGCTGGCGGCCACCTTCGCCACCGTCGTCGAGATGGCGACGCCAATGGCGATCGCCGGGTTCGGGGTCGTGGTGGTGGGGATGTGGTTGAAGGCGCGCCTGGAGGAGCGGTTCCTGAGCCAGGAGCTCGGCCCCGAGGCTTACCGGGACTATCAGCGGCGCACGCCGATGCTGGCGCCTTTTTGGCCCGGCAGGCGCTGAAGAGGCTGGCTGAGGGCCGCGCCGACCCCTATATCGGCCGCTTCCCATGGCGGACGAGACGAGGCTGAAGCGGCTGCGGTTCCGCGCCTGGCGGCGCGGGTTTCGGGAGGCGGACCTGATTTTGGGCCCGTTCGCGGACACCCATGGCCCAAAGCTCAGCGACGCCCAGCTGGAGATGCTGGAGCGGCTGCTGGAGCAGCCCGATCCGGACCTCTACGCCTGGATCGTGGGCGCGCGGCCCGCGCCCGCCGAGTTCGAGACCGAAGTCCTCTTGCTGATCCGAAGTTTCCACCTCTCCGCCAGGACCGCCCGCGAGGGCGACCTCGGCGCCTGATCCGAGTTCCGCGGTGTCCCTCGCCCAAGACCTGAAGCGCGCCGCCGAGGCGCCCGACGCCCTCGACCTCGCGAGCGCTCCGGAGGGCTTCGACGCCCTGGTGATGGCGGACCTGATTCGCGCCAGGGGCGGGCTCAACGTCTTCGTCGCCCGGGACGCGGCGCGGGCGACGGCCTTCGCCGACGCCCTGACCTTCTTTGCGCCGGAGCTGACGATCCTGCGGTTCCCGGCTTGGGATTGTCTGCCCTACGACCGGATCGGGCCCTCGCCGGGCGTCTCGGCCGAGCGGCTCGCGACCCTGACCCGGCTGGCGCGCGGCGGCTGGGGCAAGGCGCCGGTCCTGGTGCTGACCCAGGCGCCGGCGCTCATGCAGAGGCTTCCTCCGAAGGCCACGGTGCTGGCGGCGGGGTACGCGGCTCAGGTGGGCGCCAGCGTCGACATGGCCGAGCTGGAGCGCTACTTCGCGGTCAACGGCTACCATCGGGCCTCCACCGTCTCCGAACGGGGCGAGTTCGCGATCCGTGGCGGCGTCATCGACGTCTTCCCTCCGGGGGCCCCGGAGCCGGTGCGCCTCGACCTCTTCGGCGACACCCTGGATTCGATCCGCGCCTTCGACCGTGAGACCCAGCGCTCAACGCGCCAGCTCAAGTCGGTCGACCTGCTGCCGGTCAGCGAGGCGCTGCTCGAGCCGGCCGCCATCGCCCGCTTCCGCAAGGGCTATGTGGCGGAGTTCGGCGCGGCGGGGGACGATCCCCTCTACGCGGCGGTCAGCGAGGGCGGCCGGCGTGCGGGTCTCGAGCACTGGCTGCCGCTGTTCTACGAGGAGACCGCCAGCCTCTTCGACTATCTGCCGGGCGACGCCCTGGTCGGCCTCGACCACCTGGCGGCGGCGGCCCGCGACGAGCGGCTGGCGATGATCGCCGACGCCTACGAGGCGAGGATCGAAGCGGAGCGCAAGCTCCATTACCGCCCGCTGCCGCCCGAGGCGCTCTATCTGACGCAGGGCGAGTGGGACGCCCGCCTCGCCCAGCATCCGGTCCGCCGGCTGGTCCCCTTCGGCGTCGCGCCGGGACCGGGGGCGATCGATCTGGGGGGCAAGCTCGGGCGAACCTTCGCCGCCGAGCGGGCCCAGGACAGCGGCAACCTGTTCGAGGCCGCCGCGGCCCACGCGCGGGCGCTGACGGGGGCCGGCAAGCGGGTGCTGTTCGCCTCCTGGTCGGAGGGCGCCTCCGAGCGGCTGGGGGCGATGCTCGCCGACCATGGGATGAAGGGCGTCGCCTTCGCGCCTTACTGGCAGGCGGCCAAGGCGGCCGACCCGAAGAAGCCGCAGCGGGTGGTTCTGCCGCTCGACGCCGGATTCGAGACCGAGACGCTGGCGGTCATCTCCGAGACCGACATTCTGGGCGACCGGCTGGCGCGGCCGCGCCGGCGGCGCAGAGCCGCCAATTTCCTCGCCGAGGCCTCGGCGCTGACGCCGGGCGACCTCGTCGTCCACATCGACCATGGGATCGGGCGGTACGTGGGCCTCAAAACCCTGGAGGTCCAGGAGGCCCCGCACGACTGCCTGGAGATCGACTACGCCGCCGAGGCCAAGCTCTACCTGCCGGTGGAGAACATCGACCTTTTGACCCGCTACGGCGCCGAGGCCGACGGGGTGCAGCTCGACCGCCTGGGCGGGGCCGCCTGGCAGGCGCGCAAGGCGAGGGCCAAAGAGCGCCTGCGGGAAATGGCCGAAGGCCTGATCGCCATCGCTGCGGCCCGGGCGCTGAAGCACGTGGAGGAGGCCCACCCGCCGCACGGGGTGTTCGACGAGTTCTGCGCCCGCTTCCCCTATGAGGAGACCGACGATCAGCTGAACGCGGTGGCCGACGTGCTCGCCGACCTCGAGACCGGCAAGCCCATGGACCGGCTGATCTGCGGCGACGTGGGCTTCGGCAAGACCGAGGTGGCGCTCCGGGCCGCCTTCGTCATGGCCATGAGCGGGCGCCAGGTAGCGGTGGTTTGTCCGACGACCCTCCTGGCGCGCCAGCACTACGCCACCTTCACGGCGCGCTTCCAGGGCTGGCCGGTGCGGATCGGCCGGCTTTCGCGCCTGGTGGGCCAGGCCGAGGCCGCCGAGACCCGCGAGCGCCTGGCCAAGGGCGAGATCGAGATCGTCATCGGCACCCATGCGGTGCTGTCCAAGCTGGTCCGCTTTAAGGACCTCGGCCTCGTGATCGTCGACGAGGAGCAGCACTTCGGGGTCAAGCACAAGGAGGCCCTGAAGGCCTTGCGCGCCGACGTCCACGTGCTGACGCTGACGGCGACGCCGATCCCGCGCACCCTGCAGCTGGCGCTCTCGGGCATCCGCGAGATGTCGATCATCGCCACGCCGCCGATCGACCGGCTGGCGGTGCGCACCTACGTCACCCCCTTCGATCCGGTGACCATCCGCGAGGCGCTGCTGCGCGAGAAATACCGCGGCGGCCAGGCCTACTATGTCGCCCCGCGCATCTCCGACCTGGCGGATATCGAGAAGTACCTGCGCGCCGAGGTCCCGGAAGTGAAGTTCGTGGTCGGCCACGGCCAGCTCGGATCCACCCAGCTTGAGGACGTGATGGCCGCCTTCTACGAGGGCCGCTACGACGTCCTGGTGTCCACCAGCATCGTCGAGTCCGGCCTCGACATCCCCACCGCCAACACCCTGATCGTCCACCGGGCCGACATGTTCGGCCTCGCCCAGCTCTACCAGCTGCGCGGACGCGTCGGGCGCGCCAAGCAGCGGGCCTACGCCTACCTCACCATCCCGTTCGAAAAGCCGGTCACCCTGGCGGCCGAGAAGCGGCTCGGCGTGCTCCAGTCGCTGGACAGCCTGGGGGCCGGCTTCCAGCTGGCCAGCCACGACCTCGACATCCGCGGCGGCGGCAACCTCCTGGGCGAGGAGCAGTCCGGCCACATCCGCGAGATCGGGGTCGAGCTCTACCAGCAGATGCTGGAGGACGCGGTGGCGGCGCTGAAGACCCAGGTGGCCGCCGGCGCCCCGGCCCTGGACCGGGGCTGGTCACCGCAGATCAACACCGGGGCGGCGGTGCTGATCCCCGAGGACTACATCCCCGACCTGAACGTGCGCCTGGCCCTCTACCGGCGCCTTTCCGACGCCGAGAAGAGCGACGACCGCGAGGCGCTGGCCGCCGAGCTGATCGATCGGTTCGGCCCCCTGCCGCCCGAAGCCGACCATCTGCTGAAGGTGGTGGCCATCAAGGGGCTCTGCCGCGAGGCGAACGTGGCCAAGATCGACGTCGGTCCGAAAGGGGCGGTGGTGGCGTTCCGCGACGACCGCTTCGCCAATCCGGCCGGGCTGGTGGCCTTCATCCAGAAGAATCAGGTCGCCTGGCGCCTGCGCCCCGACCAGCGGGTGGTGGTGAAGGGCGAGTGGGAGACCCCGGACGCGCGCCTCGGCGTCGCCGAGCGGATCCTGCGCCAGCTGGCGACGCTGGCGAAGGGCTGAGCGCGGCAGGGGCGGCGAAGACCGTCACCTCCCATGCGCTGACACGCATGGGTCCCTCCTCTCCGGGAGGGGAGAGGGATACTGATCGGAGGCGAGCTTGCTGCCGGTATCCCGCTCTTTCAAGCGGCAGGGGTGCATTGCGCAGCAATGGGAGGGTGTGAGGGGTCAGCTCGCCTGGCGCGGCAAGGAACGTTCGGCGGCGATCTCGAGGGCGCGGGCGGCGCTCTCCATCGGACCCACCTCGGCGACGCCGATGTCGAACTCGGCGACGAAGGGCGGCCGGTTCGGACCGGCCTCGAAGGCGGTGCAGGCGATCACCGCGGCGATCCGCTCGGCCGCCAGGCTGGCCGCGGCCGCCCGCGTTCCCGGAAGGGCGAGGGCGAAGATCTCCGGGCCCAGCCGGGCGGCGGTGTCCTCGGCGCGGACCAGCCGCCCGATCATGGTCCCGATCTGGGGGATGGCCTTGTCCAGCCAGCCGCCCGACCGGGCCGCCACCGTGTCCGGCCGCTCGGCGAGGCGCAGCACGCAGACCGACAGCGGCCGGTTGCGCGCCCGGCCGGCGGCGGTGAGCCGCACCAGGTGGCTGGCGAACAGGTCGCGTGTGAAGAGACCGGTGGAGGCGTCCATCAGGCCTGAGCTGCGCGCCTTGTCGAGGGCGTGGCGGATGGCGTTCTGGCGCCGGTAGCTGCGGCCCAGCTCCAGCACCCGTTTGGCGGTGTCGGCCTCCGAAACCTCCTGCGAAGCGACGTCGGTGACGCCCTTGTCGAAGGCGTCGGCGGCGGGGAGGTCGGCCAGGCCCCGCTGATAGAGGAGGGCGGGGATATGGTAGAGGCGGGTGTTGCGCCGCATCCCCGCGACGATCGAGAGAGCCTCCTGCTGGTTCTCCCCGGCCCAAAGGGCCACCGCATCGAAGGCGCGCTCATGCAGGTAGTCGAAGGCGGTGTAGGAGGTGAAGGCGCCCACTACCTGGGCCTGGTGGCCGGCCAGCGCGTTGGAGAGGGCCAGGAATTGGGGCGCCGGCTCGCCGATGCACAGCACCCGCAAGGGACCGCCCTCGGCCTCAGGCGTCTCCAGCCGGCGGCCACGCTCGGCGAAGGTCTCCAGCCGCAGCTCGAACTCCTCCTCGGCCACCGCCATCCGGACCAGGGTCTCCAGCCGCATGGCGGTCTGGGCCGGATGCGCGGGGTGGGCCATCGCCAGGTCGAAGCCGTGGGCGGCCAGAGCCGGATCCGGATGGGCCAGCGCCACCACCGGCATGCGGCGCGGCGCGCACGCGGCCTTCAGGCGCCGCGCATAGGCGAGCGCGTCCGGGCCCACGTCGGCGAGGTCGACGATAGCCGCTTCGATCTCCAGGTCCGCGAGGGTGGCGATGGCCGCGAAGGGACCGCGGGCGGTGACTGTGCGCCAGCCGAGGCTGTCGAGCCCCACGGCGAGCGGGCCGGCGCGCACGTCGCTCCGGGCCACGATCAGAATCCGCGCGTGAATCGCCAAGGCCGCCCCCTCTGCGGGAACTTAAGGGGCCCGGGCTCGGCGCGCCAAGCGGGAATCGTCGTTAACGGGAGGGTCGTCCGCGGCGCCCAGCCGCACGCCCGCGCGCCCGCGTTTCGGCGGCGCTCATCTGTTCAGCCTGGGTTCAGTTTGGCAGGCGCAACCTTCGCATCGTCGATCGGTCGCCGCGCTCTCCCGTCCCTCGTGGCGGCGAACGACCGACCAGGACGAAGCAATAGGTCATCCTGGCGGCGCGCCGTTCCTCCAAACGGCGCGCCGCACCCCCTTTTGAGACCGACGCCAGCTATTTGACAACCAGGAATGACAAATGGCCGCCGGTCTCGGCGGTCTCGATCAATGACGCGCCGGCTTCGGCCAGAAAGTGCGGCACGTCGATCCGTGCAAGGGGGTCGTCGGCCAGCAGGCGCAGCCGCGCCCCCGCCGGCGCCTCGGCGAGCGCCCGCCGCAGCTTCAGCGTCGGCACCGGGCAGCGGTGGCCGCGGGCGTCGATGAGGATCTCGGCGGACATCCGGCGCCGATGCCCCGTCCGCCGGCTGCGGTCAACCTGGCGCGCGGCGGGCGGCCAGGCCGAGCGCGGCCAGGCAGATTCCGCCGAGGATCAGGTCGATGGCGACGATGAAGCCGATCAGGACCGCATCGGCCAGCGGGCGCAAGAAGATGATGAAGCCGGCGAGGACGATCCCGGCGACGGCCGAGAGGATCAGCCAGCCCCATCCGCGACTGGTCCGCCGGCGCTGGTCCAAGGCGAGGGCGAAGATCGCGCCCGCGTCCAGCAGCAGGTAGAAGGCGATCAGCAGCGCGAGGCTCAGCACCCCCGCGATCGGGCGCCAGAGCACCAGCACGCCGGCGACGAGGGCGATAAGGGCGGAAAGCGCACTCCAGAGCGGATGGGCGCTCCCGCGCGAGGCGACGAGGGAGACGAGGCCCATCACCCCGCTCGCCACGAGCACCCAACCGAACACGATCCCCGCGGCGATTCCCGCCAACGCCGGCAGGGCTGCGGCCAGGACCCCGAGCAGGATCAGGACCACGCCCTCGACGATGAACCAGAGGCCGGCCTTGCGCCGGCCGGAGCCAGCGGCTGTGTCGGTGAAAGGACTGGCGGTCATGGCGTCACCCTTGGGCTCGCGGCCAGCCACGCCCTCGGCGGGCCCTGGCCGCCGCTCTCGCGCGAGGAGCGTACGCCTGGGCCGTACGCCTGTCCCCGGCTTTCTGCGCACGTTCCTCCCGCCACCCGGCGCTGCTATAGCGAGACCCTCCGGACGGGTGGCCGAGTGGTTTAAGGCAGCGGTCTTGAAAACCGCCGTGGGTTCACGCCCACCGTGGGTTCGAATCCCACCCCGTCCGCCACTCAGCCGCGCCGTCAACCTCCGCCATCGTTCGCGACAGATCGTTGTAGACCCCATAACCGGCGGTTTTGGCGCACGAAATGCAAGAACGCTCGGCCAGATTAGGTCGGCGAGGCTCGTTGACGACCTCCGATGACCGCCCTACAAGATGTATGGAGAATTGTATGGAGGGGGCGATGACGGCAAAGAAGCTTCGGACCGAAAAGCGGCTCACGGCTGTCGAGGTGGGCGGTCTGGCCAAGGCCAAGGCCGACCGGACCAGGCTCCACCACGATGGCGGCGGCCTCTACCTAGTGGTCGACAAGCGGGGCGGCGCCGCGTGGGCCTATCGCTACACGATCAACGGGGCCGCCCGGACCATGGGGCTCGGGCCATACCCGAGCGTATCGCTTGCTGATGCTCGGACCCTGGCGGATGAGGCCCGCCAGATGAAGAGGAAGGGGAAGGACCCCCTGGCCGAGCGCGCGTATGAGCGAGCCGCAGCGCGACAACCCGCCGGCCAGCCGAAGACCTTCAAGGAGTGCGCCGAGGCCTACATCGTCTCCCACAGCGCCGGCTGGAGGAACGCCAAACATGCCAAGCAGTGGACGGCGACCCTTAAGGCCTACGCCTATCCAATCATCGGATCGAAGCCGGCGGCCAGCATCGACGTAGAGCTGGTGATGGCGGTGCTGGAGCAGGCGGTGGGCGATCCGCCTCAGCGCCTCTGGGTCGCCAAGCCGGAGACCGCGAGTAGGGTCAGGGGCCGCATTGAGGCCGTCCTCGGCTGGGCGCAGGCGAGAGGCTATCGGCCCGCCGGCGACAACCCGGCCGCCTGGAAGGGGCGGCTGGAGTACCAGCTCCCGGCGACCGATAAGATCAAACCAGTCGAGCACCACGCGGCGCTCCCTTACGCTCATGTGAAGGACTTCGTCGCGGCGCTGCGCCTGCAGCCCGGCTTCGCGGCGCGGGCGCTGGAGTTTGCGATCCTCACGGCGGCGCGCACCAGCGAGGTCCTGAACGCCACCTGGGCCGAGGTCGACCTGGGGGCCAAGGTGTGGACTGTCCCCGGCAAGCGTATGAAGGCCGGCCGCGAGCACCGTGTCCCGCTCTCAGATCGGGCGGTCGCGATCCTGGAGTCGATGCGGACGGCCGACTCCGGAGCCGACGATTTCCTCTTCCCCGGCGGCAAACCAGGGCGTCCCCTTTCGGACATGGCGTTCCTGATGCTGCTGCGGCGGATGAAGCGGGACGACCTCACCGCCCATGGCTTCCGCTCGACCTTCCGCGACTGGGCCGGCGAGGTCTCTGCCTACCCCCGGGAAGTCGCCGAGGCGGCCCTCGCCCACCGCCTCGGCGACGACGCCGAGCAGGCGTACCGCCGGGGGGACGCGCTGGAGAAGCGGCGCCGGATGATGCGGTCATGGGCGAATTTTTGTGAGGGCGTCGTGTCCATCGACGAAGCCCGGGCGGCGAAGGCTGCCTAAGGGGCGCTGGCCGGCGACAAGAGGCCCACCGCAAGCACGCGACTCAGCGGACAGCCGAATATAAGGGCACGATCAGGCTGGGCCTGCAACGCCCCGCAGCGTATTACGAAAAGCTGCCTGACAGAGCCGATTGCGTGTGAAATATGACCGGCCGTTTCCCCCCACTGGAGATCGGCCATGATCAACAAGGACCCCAAAAATCCTCTCGCCCAAGCCCGCGCCTACCGGGTGCGGGAAGCCTGCGCCGTCATGCGCATCGGCAAGACGAAAATTCATAGGATGCTCTCCAACGGCGAACTGAGGTCGGTGAAGGTCGGCCGCTGCCGCCTCATCCCCGCGGACGCCGTCGAGGCTCTCCTCACGGGGGGCGATCACTGATGAACTCCGAAATGAAGGGCCCGCCGTCGGACCAGGACGGCGGGCCTCTCGGGGATGTTCAGCTGTACGGCGAACGGCCCGAGGATAAGGCGGAGAAAGGCCGCCGCCAAGCGTTTCGCGCGGTCGCCGACCGGGCCGAGCAGCGGCGACTGTTCTTCCTCGGGGCGGAACTCGCCTCGAAAGGTCCGGCGCGGTTGCGAGCCGCCGCGATGGTGGAGCGCCACCAGGAGAGGGTGCTGCGGTTCCACCCCATGGCGAGGAGGGCGGCCTAATGCTCTCCGACACCAACAGCGTCTTGGACGCGGAGCAGGCCCTGCTCGGCTGTGCCCTCGCCGACCCGCAGCGCTTCCCGGATGTCCGTCACTTGCAGCCCGAGTTCTTCCAGGAGCCGGTTCGCGGCCAGGTCTGGAAGACGATTAAGGAAATCGACAGCGAGGGCCTCACGCCCGACTCGATCATGGTCGCCGACCGTCTCGCCTCATGCGCCGGCTTTCAGGAGCTTGGCGGGGCGGTGTACCTCGCCGAGCTGATCGACAAATGCGGCAACGTATGTCTCGCAAAGCAGCATGCCCAGCTCGTCCAGGAGGCCCACGCGCGCCGAGCGGTCGATGGAGTGCTGCGGAAGGCGCTGGGGGCGCTTCAGGAGCGCCGGCAGGCCGTCTCTCCCCTCATTCGTGCTCTTCGCGAACAGCTCGGGGGGCTGGAGCGCCTAGCCTCCCCCACCGGCGTCAGACCGAATGCAGCGATCCGGGCCGACGAACTTCAGGTGAAGGAATTCCCGCCGCAAAGATGGCTCGTTCCGGACCTGATCCCCTTCGGGCTCACCCTACTGGCGGGCCCCCCGAAGGTGGGGAAGTCCTGGATGGCGCTCGGTCTGGTCAACGCCGTCTCGACCGGGGCTGACGTCCTGGGTAGGGCCGCCGGAGCCGAGGGTGACGTGCTCTACTGCGCCCTCGAAGATAATCAAACACGCCTCCGCGAGCGCATGACCGCGATGTGCGGGCCCGCGACATGGCCTTCTCGGCTCACTTTTTGGACGGACATGCAGAAATTAGACGAGGGCGGCCTAGAAGCCCTGGAGGGCTGGGTAGCCGAGCAGCAGAGCCCGACCTTGATCGTAATCGATATCCTCGGCCGGGTGAGGCGGCCGGCAAGGCCGGCGGAGAGCGTTTACGCCTACGACTACGAGAGCCTCACGCCGCTGAAACGACTCGCCGACCAAACCGGCGTGGCCATCGTCGTCGTCCATCACACGCGGAAGCAGGAGGCTGGCGACGCCCTCCAGGAGGTGAGCGGCTCGAACGGGCTGACGGGCGCGGCCGACAGCACCCTGATCTTGAGCCGGCGCCCTGAGGGAGCGGCGCTCTACGGTCGGGGACGCGATCTGCCTGAGTTCGATCTAGCCCTGGAGCTCGACGAGTCCTCCTGCCGATGGCGATCCCTCGGTGATCGCGCCGACGTCCACCGCTCCGCGGCTCGGAGGCGCATCGTCGAGGCCGTCGAGCATCTGGGCGAGGCCGGTCCCGCCAAAATCGCCGCGTATGCGGGGCGTAAGGAGGGAACCGTGCGCGCGATGCTCGGGAAGATGACGACGAGCGGGGAGCTGCAGAAGAGGGGGCGGGGGAAGTACCGTCTGGGCCCCGCCATCTGCCCCGTTAACATCGCTAACGACGACAACATGGGGGATCATCCCGAAGCGGCCCCGGCCGCGTCCGCCTGATGTTTGTTGCGGATGTTAGCGATGTAACCAGTCCGGGAGGATGATCGGCGGGCCGGCGTCGTCGACCCGGAATTCTCGGCAAGTCATCGACAAAACATTCTGTTCTATAAGGCGTTTTTGGCGATCCGCGATTTCCGCGGGGTCTTCCACCCGCAGTCAGGACGTCCTCGATCGATTTCCAGGGCGGGCTTCTGGCGGACGGCTTGCCCGGGAGGTATTGCTGGGTTGCTGCTGCGGGGGCGCCAGGCCGCCCGCGGCGGCGCTCACAAGCCCTTCAGGGCGGAATTTGTGCGCGAGGACGCGTGCGTCGGTCGCATCCATCGCTGGCGTCAGCGGCCTCGCCGGCGACGTCCAGGGCCTATTCCTCGGCAGCGCTCCCGGCCGAACTGCCGCCAGGCCGCCCGCGTACGTTCCAGGGAATGTCGTAGTTGGCGATGAGGCCGATCTCGAGCCCGGCGGCGGCGTTGATGGGCCAGCCGTTCCAGGCGGCGTCGGGCGGGCTCGCCGTCAAGATGTCGATCGCCCCGACCGACTTCAGCGCCTCCACCATGCGCGCCCGTATGCGCAGGTTGGTGGACTGGCTGGGCCCCGGTGCGGATTCCGACGTGATCGCGCCCGTCATTCCGATTTGATGCCGCCCACCATTCCAATCTGATCCCGCCCACCGTTCCGATCAGTCCCCGCGCAGCATTCCGAGATGATGCCGCCCAGGGGCGCCGGGTCGTGAGGGTCTTCG
>JAFBAO010000073.1 GCA_019247715.1 Caulobacteraceae bacterium | reverse complement strand
CTGCCGCCTTGCGGGCCAGCGCCCGCTCGCGAAGATCCATCGAGTACGGCGCTGTCATGGCCGCCGGCCTCCATCCGGCCGACATCATGAATCAGATCACCGCTGATTTGAGAATCCAGATTCCGTCAAATCGCGGCCCGCTCTAGTCGCCCGACAGGTCGATGGCCGCCAGCTGCAGGCGACGCAGCAGCTTCATGGCGACCTGCTGCTCGAGCGGGCTGAACTGCGTCAGGAGCTTGGCCTCGTAGGCCAAGGCCGACGGCGCGATCTGGCGGTAGAGCGCCGCGCCCTCAGGGGTCAGGGCCAGCCGGTGGGAGCGCCGGTCGGAGGCGTTCGGGGTTCGAAGGACGAGGCCTCGTTCCACCAGGGCCGCCGACGCGCGGCTGACGGTGACCTTGTCCATCAAGGTGCGCGCGCAGAGGGCCTGCTGGGTCGAGAGGCCATCCTCGCCCAGCACCGCGATCAGTCGCCATTGCGGGATGGTGAGGTCGAACCGCGCCTGATAGGCGCGCGCGATAAGTCCGGAGACCGCGTTCGCCGCCACCGACAGCCGATAGGGGAGATAATCGTCCAGCTTGAGGTCGGATGGGGCCGCCGCGGCGCTCGGCCGCCCGCCTTCGCTGTCAGCCATGGACCGGTTCCACCTGCTGGTCGATGGCGCCGAAGATCGAGCGTCCGTCCGCTCCGCACATGGCGATGCGGACCCGCTCGCCCGCCCTGAGAAAGTCGGTGGCGGGCGCGCCCCAGGCGGTGGTCTCCACCGTGCGCAGCCCGGCAATGCAGGAATAGCCAGCCCAGCCCGCCTCGATCGGCCGGCGAGGTCCGCCGTCCGGCCCGCGGCGCAACAGCCGGACGTGGTTCACATAGGCCGAGCCGTCGGCCCATTGATAGGGTCTCGGCGACGGCGCGGCGAAGTCGCGCTCGACGAAGGGGCGCCGATCGACCGCGGCGGCTTCGAGCCCCTCGGAGAGCCGCCACCGCAGGGGCTCACATCGATCCCAATCGTCGAAGGCGGCTTGCATCGTGGGGGCGGCCGCCTCGGCGCCGAGCCGCCAGGCGAGATCCTCGGAGACCACAGTGAGGGCCCCGTCCCGGCCGCCCCTGAGCGAGGCGAGCTTCATCAGCCCTTCCAGCTGTCCACATAGGCGGCGTCTTCCACCGCCCCAGCCGCCTCGCCCACGTCCAGCGGATCGCGGGAATCGATCATCACCGCGTATTCGTCGGTCATCGCCTTGGGCTGAACCAGCATGCGCGAGAGCGCCTTGGGGTGCGGGCCGTGGGTGAAGCCGCAGGGGTGCAAGGTCATCATCCCGGCCTCGATGTGGTCGCGGCTGAAGAAGTCGCCGGCGTGGTAGAAGATCACCTCGTCGTAGTCGTCGTTGTTGTGGAAGAACGGGACCTTGATCGCGCCGGGGTCGGTTTCGAAGGGGCGCGGGGCGAAGGTGCAAACCACGAAGCGCTCGGCCACGAAGGTGGTGTGGGCCGAGGGCGGCAGGTGGTAGCGGGCGCTCACCACCGGGCGGATGTCGGCCACGTTGAGCCGCACAGGCGCAAGGTCGCCATGCCAGCCGACCGCGTCGAGCGGATTGTAGGGATAGGTCGCCACCGAGACCTGACCGCGCTTCTTGATCTCCACCCGCACCGGGCCGGGCTCTTCCTGGTGGACGCGGAAGGCCTCGTCCATGGCGGGGATCTCGAGCATGGCCGGATCGAACACCGCATGGCGGCCCAGCATGCCCTTTTCGGGGAGTCCGTAGTGGCCGCCGGTCGCCTCGATGGCCAGGATCGCGCTCGGGCCGGCCGGCGCCAGCCGCCACATGGTGCCGCGTGGCAGGCAGACGAAGTCGCCGGGCCGAAATTCGAGCCGCCCGTAGTCGCAGAAGAGCTGGCCTGCGCCCTGATGGACGAACAGCAGCAGATCGCCGTCGGCGTCGCGGGCGAGCGCCGGCATGGCCCCCGGCGGCTTCCAGAACCGCATCTCGCAGGCCGCGTTGCTCAGCACCACCGGCGCATCCCAGGGCGTCAGGGCGGCCTCGTTCAAGGCGGCGAGGTTGAAGGCGCGCGGGCGCAGCGGCCCCTCGAAGCCCGTCCAGCCGGTGGGCGGGCGGCGGTGGTAGAAGAAGGAGGCCGGGCCGAAGAAGCCGTCCTTGGAGACTTCTCGCTCGTAGGTCCCCTCGGGCAGGTCGGCGTGGGCCTGGCGCGAGTGGAGACCCTGGGCGCCGCGGACCGGTATCCAGGTTTTCGAGGCCATGGGCGCCCCCTCAGCTTCGCGCCGGGGCGGCGGGCAGCACGCCGCGGCGGATCTGGTCGAGCTCGATGGATTCGAACAGGGCCTTGAAGTTGCCCTCGCCGAACCCCTCGTTCCCGCGTCGCTCGATCAGCTCGAAGAAGATCGGGCCGATCATGTTCTCGGTGAAGATCTGCAGCAGCAGACCCTGGCCCTCGGCCGGCGCGCCATCCGCCAGGATGCGGTCGGCCCGCAGCCGCTGCAGGTTCTGGCCGTGGCCGGGCACGCGCGCGTTGAGCTGCTCGAAATAGGTGTCCGGGGCGTCCTGAAAGACCACCCCGCGTTCGCGCATCGCCTCCACCGCCTGGAAGATGTCACAGGTCCCGAACGCCAGGTGCTGGATGCCCTCACCGCCGTAGTCCTTGAGGAACTCCTCGATCTGGCTTTTGTCGTCCTGGCTCTCGTTGAGCGGGATGCGGATCTTGCCGCAGGGGCTGGTCATGGCCTTGGAAAGCAGGCCGGTCTGCCTGCCCTCGATGTCGAAGCGGCGGATTTCGCGGAAGTTGAAGATGCGCTCGTAGAACTCCGCCCATTTGGCCATCTGGCCGCGGCGGACGTTGTGGGTGAGGTGGTCGAGGTATTTCAGCCCCAGGTCATTGCGGCTGGCGGCGTCCCCGGCCCCTTCGATCGGCACGAAGTCGACGTCGTAGATCTCGCGGGCGCCGTAGCGGTCGACGAGGTAGAGGTTCGCACCGCCGATGCCCTCGATGGCGGGGATGTTCAGCTCCATCGGCCCCACCGGCCCCCTCACCTCCTTGGCGCCCCGCTCGATCGCCAGCCTCAGCGCCTTGCCGGCGTCCTTGACCCGGAAGGCCATGGCGTTGGCCGACGGCCCGTGGGCGGCGCGGAAAGCGGCCGGTTGGCCGGACGGCTCCATGTTCAGGATCAGGTTGATGTCGCCCTGGCGCAGGCGCAGCACGTTCTTGGAACGGTGCCGGGCTACGGCCGCGAAGCCCATCTGCTCGAACAGGGCCTTGAGCCGGTCGGGCGCCGGCGCGGTGAACTCGACGAACTCGAATCCGTCGAGGCCCAAGGGGTTTTCGAACGGCATGGCGCTTCCTCCGAAAACGAGGGGATTTTAGCGCCCAGTCGATTTAGTTACAAATGAAACTTGTTGGTTCGCCGTCGAACCGGCCAAAAGCCGCTATCGCGCCCCGGCCTTTCCGCCTTAAGCTCCCCCGCCGCCGGCCGACATCCGGCGCGCCACGGGAGGAAGACTATGTCGCAAAGCCTCGCGGCGGGGGCGCCCGCCCGACGGTTCGGCTGGTACCGGGGCTGGAGCATGGTTGGCCTCTGCCTCCTCGCCCAGATGATGGGGCTGGGCCTGGCGACCAACTGCTTCACCCTCTTCCTCGACACCTGGTCGCGCGAGTTCCACGCCCCGATCAGCAGCATCGCCCTCGCCATGACGGTGTTCTCGATCTCCTGCGCGCCCTTTTGCGCGGCGGCGGGCTGGGCGGCGGACAAGTTTTCGGTGCGGTGGATGTTCGCGCTCGGTCTGCTGCTGATCGCCGCGGCGCAGGTGGCCGTCGGGTTCGTCCACGCCGTCCAGCCGCTCATCGCCCTCTACGTCGTCCTCGCCGTCGGCGTCACCTTCTCCACCAGCATTCCCGCCCAGGCCCTAGTGGCGCGCTGGTTCGTCCAGCGGCGAGGGCTGGCGCTCGGGATCTCCATGTTCGGCATCACCGCGGCGGGCATGGTGTTCCCGCCGATCGTGCTGGCCATGACCGGCGCGGTGGGGTGGCGCATGACCTGGTTCATCTTCTCCGGCGTCATCGCCCTCGTGGTGGTCCCGCTGCTGCTCTTGACCGTGCGCGACCGTCCCGATCCGGAGAGCGCGGCCTCGCCCTACCTCAAAGGCGCCGGCGAAGCCGCAGCGACCGGCCCGACGCTCACCACGCGCGAGATCCTGAGCCGGCCGGCCTTCTGGATCATCGGCCTCTCGTTCCTGACCGCCTTCATGGTGTTCATGGGGGTCACCGTCAATTTGAAGCCGCTGGTGATGAGCCACGGGCTGACCGCCTGGGATGCGGGCCTGCTCATCTCGGCCATCGCGGTGGTGGACCTCATGGGAAAGGTGGTCTCGGGCCTGGTGGTCGACCGCCTGGGCCCCCGCGCGCCCCTGGCCGCGGTGTGCCTGATCGCGGCGCTGGCCGCGGCGTGGCTAGGCCTCGCCCAGGGCGCGCCGGCGGTGGTGGCGGGATTCCTGGCGCTCGGCCTGGTGAGCGCGATCTGGACGCCCATGGCCGCGGCCGTGGCGATCGAGTTCGGCCAGAACAACTTCGGCCGCGCCTTCGGGATCATCAACGTCTTCGCCACGTTCCCGACCGTCGCCGCCCCGGTGCTGGCCTGGACCCGCGAGCAGACCGGCTCCTACTCGGCCGGACTGCTGGGCCTGGCGGTCCTGGCTTTCCTGGGCGCCCTCCTGGCCCTGGCGCTCAAGCCGCCGAAGGCCCCGCTCACCGCCGCGTAGCCGCGCCTCACCGTCGCAGGACGCCCTCAAACCGGGTCTGGGCGCGCCGCGAAAGCATCCGCCGCGCGAAGCGCCACCCGTGCGGCGTGCGGACGAGCTCGTCCTCGTAGGTTCCGAGGAACAGCTGCAGCTTCTCGTTGTCCGGGCGCTTGGTGAACTCGGTGACGGTCCAGCGCGAGGTCGCCCGATCCCCGTCCACCTGGATGACCCCGGCCCCGCAGATCTGATTGACGAACTCCAGGCGCTCCATGGTCTCCACGAAGACCTGCTCGATCGTCCCCCGCCCCCGGTAGGCCTGGCCGAACGCCACCAGCTCGCCGTCTTCGGCGTACACCGCCGCCATCGCCTTCACGTCGCGGCGGTTCGCGGCGTCGCTGTAGAGGTCCGCTAGACTTCTGATCGCCACGATGTCGTCCGTAAGTATGCTCCCCGTCTCCCATCTTATGTTCTGGCTCGCGGCTTGTCCTCGACCGCTCAACTCGGCCCGCGCCGCGGCGGACCTGATAGCACAGTCCAGGGCCGCCCTCGTCGATCGTGGTGGTATCGCGGCCGGAAATGCTGGAAGCTGCGCCCGCCGCTTATTGAACGGCGCCCGACAGATGGGAGGCTGAGGGCATGAAAGCGAACCTGCCGCGCCAGGAGCTCCTGGAGATGATGCGTCGCATGCAGCGCATCCGGCGCTTCGAGGACGCCGCCATCGACCTGCACAAGAAGGGACGGGTCCCGGGCGCGCTCCATACCTCGCACGGCCAGGAAGGCGAAATCGTCGGCGCCTGCATGTCGCTCCGGCTCGACGACTACATGGTGGGCAACCACCGCTCGCACGGGCACCCGATCGGCAAGGGCGCCAAGCTGCGCGGACTGATGGCCGAGCTGCTGGCGCGCAAGACCGGGGTCTGCGCCGGCAAGGGCGGTTCGATGCACCTCGCCGACTTCAGCGTCGGCAGCCTGGGGGAGACCAGCATCGTCGGATCGGGCATCCCGGTGGCGGCGGGCGCGGCGCTGGGCGCCAAGATGAAGGGCTCCGACCAGGTCGCCCTCTGCTTTTTCGGCGACGGGGCGGCGCAGGAAGGCGCCTTCCACGAAGGGATCAACATGGCCGCCGTCTGGCGACTGCCGGCGATCTTCCTGTGCGAGAACAACGGCTACGCCGTGTCCACGCCGATCTCCACCTCGACGCTCACGCAGAACATCGCCGACCGCGGCCCTGCCTATGGGATTCCCGGTGTGGTGGTGGACGGGCAGAGCGTGCTCGAGGTGTACGAAGCCGTGACGAACGCCGTTCACCGCGCCCGCAGCGGCCAAGGACCGACCATCGTGGAGGCCAAGACCTACCGCTTCATGGACCACACGGCGAACATGGGCCGCGATCTCGGCTACCGGCCCGCCGCCGAGGTGGAGGAGTGGCGCACGAACCGCGATCCGATCGAGCTCTTCCGTCGCCGGCTGCTGTCGGAGTTCGAGATCCCCGCCGCCGAGATCGACGCCATCGCCGGCGAGGTCGACGCCGAAGTGCGCGACGCCGTGGACTTCGGCGAGCGTAGCGCCTTCCCCGAACCCGCCGAGGCGTGGACCGACGTCTACGCCGCTCCGATCGAGGCCTGACCATGGCGACGAGAACCTTCCTGCAGGCGATCCGCGATGCGCAGTTCGAAGAGATGCGGCGCGACCCCAGCGTCTTCATCATGGGCGAGGACGCGCGCAGCGACGTCTTCGGCACCACCTCGGGACTGATCGCGGCATTCGGCGACGACCGGGTCCGCAACACACCGATCGCCGAGGCCGGCATGACCGGCGTCGCGGCGGGCGCGGCCATGGTCGGGATGCGGCCGATCGTCGACTACACGATCGCGCCGTTCCTCTACCCGGCGATGGATCAGATCATCAGCATAGTTGCGAAGTCGCGCTACCTGTACGGCGGTCAGGCCAGCCTTCCCATGGTGATGCGGGCCAACATGATCTACGGCGCGGGGAGCGCCGCCCAGCACTCGGACCGACCGTACAGCATGTTCATGCACATGCCGGGGCTGAAGATCATGGTGCCCTCCAGCGCCTATGACATGAAGGGCCTCATGAAGACCGCCATTCGGGACGACGACCCGGTGATGAGCTTCGAGGACGTGGCGCTCTGGTCGTCCAAGTCGGAGATCCCCGACGAGGAGTATCTGATCCCGTTCGGGAGGGCCGACATCAAGCGGCAGGGAAGCGACTGCACCATCGTGGCCATCGGGGCGATGGTGGCCCATGCGCTGGGCGCAGCGGCCGAGCTGGCCAACGACGACGTCTCGGTGGAAGTGGTGGACCCCCGGACCCTCTGCCCGCTGGACACGGCCACGATCCTCGAGTCGGTGAGGAAGACCGGCCGGCTGGTGGTGGTCGACTGCGCCTTCAGCCGCTGCAGCGCCGCCAGCGAGATCGCCGCCATCGTCGCCGAACAGGGCTTCGGCGACCTGCGCGCTCCCATCCTGCGGGTGGCGACCGCCGACACCCACATCCCCTACAGCCCGCGCCTCGAAGCGCAGCTCTATCCCAGCAAGGACAAGGTCGTCGCCGCCGTGCGCCAGACCCTGCAATGAGGCTCCGATGATCGAAGTCAGGCTTCCTCAATACGGCATGGGCATGGCCGACGGCACCATCACCGCCTGGCGCAAGTCCGAGGGCGACGCGGTGACCGAAGGCGAGATCCTCTGCGACGTCGAGGCCGCCAAGGCGGTGGTCGAGGTCGAGGCCCCGGCGAGCGGCGTGCTTCGGCGGATCCTGGCCAAGGAAGGCGAGAACGTGCCGGTGAACTCCCTCATCGCCGAGATGGAGCCGACGTGAGGCGCGCGCGGGCGCGACGCTGACCGCCAGCCCCGCCGGCCTCTCTACTTCAACGCCAGCGGATTGATCGGCGAGCCGAACGCGCCCGTCACCGCCAGGGGCGGCGCCGCCAGCTGGAACGCGTACTGGCCATCGGCCGCGCAGTCGGCGGCCAGCGCCTCCAGGTTGAAGATCTCGCCGAGCGGGCAGCCCATGTCGCGAAGCATCAGCATGTGGAACGGCAGCGGCATGACATCGCGCGGCAGGTTCGGGTTGTGCAGCTCCTCGGTGATCACCTCCACGGCCAGGTTGTCGGCCGCCACCGCCGCGATCGAGCGCTCGTAAACCCATTCCGCGCAGGTCGCGTCGAGGCCTGGCTGCAGGCCGCCGAAGCCGGCCCGGTCTCCCGTTTCGGTGAAGCGGCGGATCTGGCCGGTGCGCACCAGGAGGATGTCGCCGGGCTCCAGCGTCACATTCTGCTTGTCACAGGCTGCGCGCAGGTCGTCGACCGTGATCGCGTAGTCCCTAGGCAAGATGTCGGCGCCGCGCAGGCGCGCGATGTCCAGCAACACCCCGCGGGACATGATTCCGGGCCGTGCGAGATGGTCGATCCCGCAGTGGCTCGTGCCGGAGACGCTGAAGGCCTCGGCCGCCTTGGCGCCGTTGTAGAGCTGGCCTCCATAGTGGACGTGGGCGAAGGCGTCCCACTGGGTCGCGCACTGAAGCGGCATGTGGATGACGTCGTCGGAAAAGCACACGTCGGGCCGGGTCGGATTGATCGGCGCGAAGAGGTCGACGGCGTAGAGCTTGGGATTGAACCGCTTGCCCTGCCCCGTCTGCGGGCCGTTGGCGTTGAAATCCAGGCCGAGGTTGAAGAGCTTGCCCTGGCGGACCGACCCCGCCGCCCGTTTCAGCGCTTCCGGCGTGATGTGGTTGAGGGTCCCCCGCTGGTCGGCCGCACCCCATCGGCCCCAGTTGCGCACCCGCTCCGCCAGCCGTTCGAAATCCGGAACCTTCATGCTGCCTCCTTGGCGTCGGGTCGAGCCGAGCTCCGCCGAGCTCGGCTGGCCCGTTCAGCCGCAGCCTACTCAGTCGTAGAAGGGAAGCAACTCGGAGGCGACCTTCGAGGCCCGGCGGCTCGCGCGCCGCTCGGCCAGGATGCGCTCGGTCCACCTCAGCCGCTCCGGGCGGACCTGCAGCGGCCGCTGGTAGGATGGGTCGGAGTGATCGCGCGCCGTCGGCTCCATGTCGCGCACGGCGGCGTTCTCGGCGGCGGTGAGCAGGTGTTCGCTGCTGGCGCCGGCGCTCCAGTCCACCACACACTTCCGCGCGACGATGCCCCAGCGCCCGTCCCGCTTTTCCAGCCGGTCGATGTAGCGGCCGCCGCCCATGCTGTAGGGGGCGCCTTCGCGGTTCATGCCCACGTACATCCAGTAGGTTTCGGTGTGGGCGGTGTTCCCGTCGAGATCGCAGACGTGGTTGGTGACGATATGCTGCGTGGCGGTGTTGGCCTCGGCGTGCATGGAGAGAGCGCATTCGGCGAACACCTCGGGGCTGCCCACGTAACAGCCGTGGTCGTCGGTGGCGTCGGGATGGTAGACCGACAGCAAGAGCTCGCGGTCCAGACGATCCACCGCGCGCCCATAGCGGCTCATGAGCTCGCGGATCTCCTGACGATCCTTCAGCTCCACGACGATCTTGCCGAGTTCTTCCAGAGTCACAGCATCCTCCCTATCCGCTTGCAGCCGCGGCGCGGTCACACGGGTTATGGGTCTGCTGTCTCGAAGCCCTTTTCGTCGCTGTCAACCGGTCTTCAAGGGCCGTTCCCTTCCTGCCGCTCCTCGCCGCCCATTCCGCCTAGCAAATGGGGTTGCCCCAACTTCCGCCGACCACCGCGCCTGGGAAGGCGCGCCCGTCGCGGGGGCCTTGAAGAGCGCACGGAAAGTGGACACAAGAGACCGATAATTCGTGCGGGGGCCGCGGCGGCGTCACGCCGATCATCTTGGTAAAGGGAGGCGCAGGAATGGCGCTTTTGAAGGTCCTGGAGCCGATCCAGGTCGGACCGATCGAGCTTCCGAACCGCGTCGTGCGGACGGCGCACGGAGGGATCGAGACCTACACCCCGCGCATGAGCGACGCCTACATCGCCTACCATGGCGCGCGCGCCAAAGGCGGCTGCGGGCTGAGCATCCTGGGGGCGTGCAGCGTCCACCCGTCCAGCAAGCTCTTCGAGCTCGGCATTTTCCGCGAGACTATCATCGAGGACTACCAGAAGCTGATGGACAAGTGCCGACCCCACGGCATGCGCGTGTTCGCCCAGCTCTGGCACGGCGGCAATCTCTACAACGCCTATGACGGCAGCGCGCCGTGGGCGGTTTCCGACGTCGTGGGCATGCAGGGGAATGTCGGCCGGCGCATGACCGACGCCATGATCTGGGAGCTGGTCGAGGCCTACGCCAAGTGCGCCGGTCACGCGCGCGCCGGGGGCCTCAGCGGCGTGGAGGTGCACGCCGCGCATGGCTACCTGCCCCAGCAGTTCCTTTCCGCCGCCTACAACGACCGCACCGACCAGTGGGGCGGCAGCTTCGAGAACCGCGTCCGGTTCCTGAAGGAGGTGCTGAAGGCGGTCCGGGCCGCGATCGGCAAGGACATGGCCATCAGCGTGCGCCTCAGCGCCAGCCAGATGCCGGGCGGGGTCAGCGAGGAAGACAACCGGCAGGTTCTGCGCGCCGTCCAGGCCGAGAACCTCATCGACATGGTCAACGTCTCGCGCGGCGACTACTACCGGATGGACACGATGGTGGGCGGGATGCACAACCCCACCGGCTACGAGATCCCCTCCTCCGGCGAGATCGCCCAGGTGGCCACGGTGCCGCGGCTGCTGGTGGGCCGCTACCGGACGCTGGAAGACGCCGACCAGCTCATCCGCGACGGTGTCACCGACATGGTCTCCATGGTCCGCGCCCACATCGCCGACCCCGACCTGGTGCGGAAGACGCGCGAGGGCCGGGCGCTGGAGGTGCGGCCCTGCATCGGCTGCAACCAGCACCACATCGGCGGCCGCTGGGGCTGCGCGGTCAATCCGGCCGCCGGCGCCGAGGACACGCTTTCGGAGGACCTGATCGTCAAGACCGAGGCGCCCAAGAAGGTGCTGGTGGTGGGCGGCGGCCCGGCCGGCCTGGAGGCGGCCAGGACCGCGGCGATCAAGGGCCACAAGGTGGTGTTGTGCGAGGCGGGCCCGGATCTGGGCGGCCTGCTCAACGTGGTGAAGCGCGCGCCCAAGTCCGCCAACTTCGGCGACATCGTCGTGTGGCTGCAGCAGGAGGTCTACCGGCTGGGCGTCGAGGTGCGGCTCAACACCTACATGGAGACCGCGGACGTGGAGGCCGAGAACGCCGACCACATCATCGTCGCCACCGGCTCCATGCCGCGCATGGACGCGGTGCAGTTCACCTTCCCCACCCAGAAGGTGCCGGGCCTCGACCTGCCGCACGTGGTGTCCTCCATCGACGTGCTCACCGAGGGACGGGACTGGGGCAAGTCGGCGGTGGTGCTGGACACGGTGGGCGACTACGAGGGCCTGGCGGCGATGGAGCACCTGCTGACCGCTGGCGTGAAGGTGACCTACGTCACGCCGCTCAGCTCCCTCGCCCCCAACACCGGCCGCACCTGGCCCGCCTACGAGCGGTTCCTGCAGCTCGGCGAGTTCGACATCAAGCCACGGCACCACCTGGTGGAGATCCAGAAGGACCAGGTTCTGGTGCGTCCGCACCTGGCGGCCCAGCAGCAGGTCACTCCGATCCCGGCCGACACCGTGGTGCTGATCACCCACAACCAGCCGCTGCGCGAGATCTACGAGGATCTGGAGCCGCGCCGCGGCGATCTGGACATCGTGGGCGACGCCCAGGAGCCGCGGAACCTGCTCACCGCCATCTGGGAAGGTCACCGGGCGGCGCGCGCGATCGCCTGAGCCGGCGGCGCGCTCGGCTACCTGGCCTTCCAGACGGGCGCGCGCTTCTCGGCGAAGGCGCGGGGGCCTTCCTTCGCGTCCTCCGAAGTCCTCAGGCGAAGACCCTCACGGCGGCTGAGCTCCCAGGAGGCGTCTTCGTTCGCGACGCGGCCGTCGACGATCCCGCGCGCGATCCGTTTCGAGGCCTGCACCGACAAGGGCGCGTTGACCGTGATGCGCGCGGCCAGCTCCAGGGCTGCGTCCATCAGTCGGGCCGGCGCCGTGACGGCGTTCACGAGGCCCAGCTCCTGGGCCCGATGGGCGCTGATCGGATCGCCGGTCAGCAGGATCTCCATGGCGATCTTCGGCGGCAGCTGCGCGGCGAGCCGGAAGGCGCCGCCGGCGCCGGCGAGGATGCCCCGCTTGACCTCCGGCAGGCCGAACATCGCCGTCTCGGCGGCCACCGCAAGGTCGCTGGCCAAGGTGAGCTCGGTGCCGCCGCCCAGCGCGAAGCCGTTGACGGCGGCGATGGTGGGCTTGGAGATGTGATGGGTCACATAGCCGCCGAAGCCCCAGGCCTGCTGGGCCGGGTCGTCCGGCGACAGGGTCTCCCCGCGGGAGATGGCCTTCAGATCGGCGCCGGCGCAGAAGGCCTGATCACCCGCGCCTGTGAGGATGAGCGCCCAGACGTCCGGGTCGGCTTCGGCCTCTTCCAGCGCCTGGCCGACGCCGAGGTGGACCGCGCGGTTGACGGCGTTGCGCGCCTCTGGCCGGTTGATGGTCACGATCATCACGTGGCCGCGCCGGTCGACGAGGACGGCGGGCGGGGCGTCGGTCTGGCTCACGGTGCTTCTCCTGGCGTTGGCGTCGGCCGCCGGGCGCGTCGGGCGCCTGGCGTCGTCGGCGTGGTTCAGCCCGGGCGCCAGAGGACGTCGCCGTCGGGGCCCATGACCGCCTGGCCCCACGTCCCCACAGGCTCGATCTTGCCGTCGGTCAGCAAAGCGATCGCCGCGGCGTCCTCGGGCGGGACCTTGGCCAGGAACCGCTCGCCTGCCGGACTGCGGCCCAGGATCACGCCGAACTTCGGCGCGCCGTCCCGTTCGTAGAGCGCGGTGTAGGTCTCGATCTCGCCCGGGCCGGCGTAGTCCTCGACGAACGGCGGGATGGCGCCGCGCGCCGCGTCCGCCTCCGCCTGGAAATCGAAGTCGTGCGGCACTAGGCCCGCCGGCAGGGGATCGCGGCTGAGCACGATGGTGTGGTTATGCGTCGCCAGGCCCCCGTTGGCGAACAGCAGCCCCTTGCGGCCGCGCTCGCGTAGCTTCAGCACCATCCCCACGACGGCGTGGCTCATGTAGTTGCCGATCGGCCCGCCGCCGAACGTGAGGCCGCCGAACACCGTGGCCGGCTTTTCCAGCGGCCAATCCAGCACTCGGCGCGCCATCTTCGGCACGCAGGGGAAACAGCTGTAGAACTCCACGAAATCGAGGTCCGTGGCGCTCACCGCATTCAGCTGCAGCGCCCGGCGCAGCGAGACCTCCATGGCGGGGGTGCGGTCGTAGCGATCGCGGACCAGGAAATCCTCGGCCTCGTGGGCCGCCGCTCCGCGGCCTACATAGACCAGCCGATGCTCCGGAACGCCCTGCCGCCGGGCCGCAGCGAGGCTGGCGACCAGGAAGCCGGCCCCCTGGTTCACCGAGCTGTTGGCCACCATCAGCTTGTTGTACGGGAAGGCGATCGGCCGGTTGTCGGGCGAGGCGCGCAGGATCTCCTCGGGCGTGCGCGGCTGCTTGATCCAGGCCCCCGGGTTCTCCACGGCGACCTGCGAGAACAGCGACCAGATTCGCCCGCTCTCCTCCTGGGCCTCGGCCAGGGTCTGGCCGTAGGCCGCCCGGCCGGCGTTCTCGTAGAGCGGATAGATGTCGACGGGCGCGGTGAGGCCGTAGCGACCCCGGTAGGTCTTGGCCCGCCGGTCTGCGTTGGCGCGGGTGATGTTGTGGGCCGAGGGGTTGTCCCCCGCGGCCTGGGCGGCGCGTCCCGCGGCGGTGCGCAGCGCTTCGCCGCCCACCACCGCGGCGACCTCGATCTCGCCGGCGGCGATCCGGTTGGCGGCCTCGTTCAAGAGCAGGATCGGGCTGTCGCCGCTCGCCATGTGGGTCTGGTAGGCGATCTTGGGATTCGCGCCGAGCCGCTGGGACAAGGGGCCCGGCAACTGGCCGAGCTCCCGGAACGAGATCTGGTCGACGACGCCGATGGAGTCGATGCGCGCCAGCCAGCCGCCGCCGGCGTCGCGGTCGGCCTCGCGCAGCGCGGCCTCCATCAGCCCCAGCGAGTCGAGCCCGTCCCGCGGATCGGCCGGCCGGTCATTTACCTGTCCTACCCCGACGATCACCGGGGTGCGCGTCGCGTCCGCCGCCATGCCTTCCTCCCTTGGAGCGTCCTCGCTAACGCATTCTTCCGGCGGTGGGGCCGACTTCTCACGCCGCGTCGAAGCGCACGTAGAGGTGCTCGGGCACGCGCAGCGTGTGGCCGATGATATCCGGCGCCGGCATATCGGGGTCGATCCTCAGATTGGGCAGGCGGTCCAGCAGCGCGTTGAGCGCCCGCGTCATCTCCACCCGCGCCAGGTGCTGGCCGATGCACACGTGCGGGCCGGTGGCGAAGGCGAGGTTGCGCACGCTGCGGTCGCGGAAGATGTCGAACCGTTCCGGATCCGGATACTTCGACGGGTCGCGGTTGGCCGACGCGAGGACCGTGTTGATGATCGCCCCTTTGGGGATCTCGACGCCGTCGATCTCCACCGCGCGCGCCGCGTAGCGCCAGGTCATGACGACCGGCCCATCCCACCGCAGCGCCTCTTCGATGGCCTGCGGGATCAAGCTGCGGTCGCTGGCCACGGCCGCGAACTGGTCCGGGTGGGTGAGCAGGCCCGTGAGCAGGACGCTCGTGCCGCGGTAGGTGGTGTCGCCGCCGGCGTTCATCAGCTGGCGCAGGAACGAGATCAGCACGTCGTCCGGCAGTCGCTCGCCGTCGACCTCCACCAGCGCCAGGTGGCTCACCAGGTCGTCGCCCGGGTTGGCGCGCCTGAGGTCCAGCAGCTCCTGGAAGAACGCGCCCAGCTTGGCCGTCGACTCCCGGCCCTGCGGCGCGCCGATCGACGAGAGCACCTGGGCGATGGCCAGCTTGTGGAAGATCGGCGCCTGTTCGGGGCCAAGCCCCAGCTGCCGATAGATCACCTGGAAGGGATAGTGGTGGGTGAACTCCTCGATGAGGTCCGCCTTCCCGCGTCCGATGAACTTGCTCATCAGGTCGCTCACCACCGGGTCGACGTACTTCTCGCCCCAGGTGGCGACCACCTGCGGCAGAAAGGCCTTCTGGAAAACGCGGCGGTAGCGGGTGTGCTCGGGGGGATCCATCACCGTGACGGTGTGGCCGAAGGAGACGCCCAGGTTGTAGATGAAGGCGTCGCGGTTGGTGAATGTCTCCGGATCGGTGAGCACGCGCTGCAGGGCGTCGTATCCCAGCACCATGTAGTGGTTGAGCCCCTTCATCTGCACGTCGGGCACGTCGGTGAAGAGGTCGCGGTAGCTGCCCTTGTGGACGCTCCCCCGGGCCATGAGCTCGTGGATCTTGGGGTGAGGGTCGGGGCAGTCGCCGGTGGAAAGCTTTTCGACCACGAACGGATCGAAGCTCTGGTCCTCCAGATCCGCCAAACGGGGCATGTGGGTCATGACGATCGCTCCAACTGCGCCGACGCTCTGGCGAGCCAAAAACTAGAAAAATTTGTCTAAAAAATCAACATCGCAGCCCCACCCGGCGCGGTCCAGACCCAGTCGAGCGGGGCTCCCATGTCGCGGCCGCTGGCCTCGGCAATCGCGCTACCGTGCCTGCTGGAGGCGCAGGGTCACGTCCCGGACCTCGTCGTACAGCCACTTCGGCGCGCTGGAGTGGCTGATGTCGCGAATCTGGGCCAGGTGGTCGGCGACCGTCTCGGCCGAGACGTCGTCGCCCTTGCGCGTGAGCCAGCCGTCGGCGACGCCAACGAACACGCGCCCGAACCGCCCGCGGCAGATCGAGTAGGCCTCGCCGGTCACCTCGCACTCGCGGCTCACCAGGTAGGCGGCCATGTAGGCGATCATCTCCGGGGTGTCGTTGGTCGCGCCCGCGGTTTCGTCACGCAACTGCGGCGTGATGAACTTGGCGAACTCCTCGGCCATGTTCGGGATGGGATCGTACCGATCGATGCCGGTGGGCGCCATCGGCAGCAGGGCGTTCACCTTGACGCCGTGGTCCTGGCCTTCGTAAGCCAGCGCCTTGGTCAACCCGTAGCACCCGGCCTTGGCCGAACAGTAGTTGATCTGGCCCTGATGGGCGAACATGCCGGAAGCGGAGCTGGTGATCACCACCCGACCGTACTTCTGCTTCTGCATGATCGGCCAGGCCGCCTGGGTGACGTAGATCGTACCCAGCAGGTGAACCTCGAGGATCGCGTCGATCTGCGCCTCGGTCATGTTCTCGAACATGTTGGTGCGCAGGAAGCCGGCGTTGTTGATGACGATCTCCAGGCCGCCGAATTCCCTTACCGCGGCGTCGATGATCGACTGGCCTGCAGCCTTCCCGCCCACGGAGTCGTAATTGGCGACCGCCTTTCCGCCCCCGGACTTGATCTCGGCGACGACGGCGTCGGCGGCGGCGCGGTCGAAGTCGTTCACCACCACACTGACGCCGCGCCGGCCCAGCTCCAGGGCGTGCGCCCGCCCGATCCCCTTGCCGGCCCCTGTGACGACGGCGCGTTGGCCTTCGTGGGTGAGTTTCGCCATGATCCGTCCCCTCCTCCGCTGGAGAACATTTGCAACAAGGCGCTGAGCGCCTTTTCCCGTCGACCTTAGCCGCTGGAAAGAGACTAAGCAGCCCCCCGGCGCACGCGGGCGGCCTATCAATGACGCATGGGCCTGGGCATGCCTAGTGTCCCGGATCCGAAGCCGCCACGCCGATCGCCGCTTCAGGCCACCGTGAGATCGGCGCGGGTGAAGACGGGGATTTCTTCCAGCGGTTTGAGCAGCAGCAGCGGAAGCTCTCGGGTGGTCGCCTTCCGGTAGGTGCCCCAGATCGGATTTGCGCGAACCATCCAGCGCCACAGCTCCTCGCGTTCGTCTCCCACGGGCTCGCGCCAGGTGCAGGCGAACGCCTGGGTCGCGACCTGGAAGGCGAGCGGGGCGCCCGCCTTGATGTTCAGGTACCACTGCGGGTGCACGTCCGAGCCCCCAAGCGAGGCGATGATGGCGATCTCCGGGCCGAACTGGCAGTAGCCGAGGCTGATGATCATGGTGCGACCGCTCTTTCGGCCGGCGTAGCGGATGAGCAGCATTGTCTCGAACCGATGGCCGCCGATGAAGCTCATGTCCTCGACATGCCCCTTGACCCCGCCCGTATCGATATAGTTCGCCAGTTGCTGCTTGGCCCATTGGGCGAGGCGGGCGTCTCGTTCGGGGCCGTAGGAAATTCTCGGCATTTCTGATTCCTCTCGCTTCTTCGGGTCTCGTCACGACCGGCGCCTCGATCAGGAGACACGCGCGATCGCCTCCTCGAGCATAAACCGCGCGCGCCCCCTTGCCGCGCCATCGCGGTCGCGCAAAAGATAACCTCCCGCAAGAGAGGGGGCCGCTCAAGGGCCTTGGCGACTAAAAATCGAATGGCAGGGATGAAATGAGATTCGGGATCACCGCGCCCAAGATCTACGATGAGGGATCGGCCGATCCCTATCGGCCGACCTACGACCTCTGCCGGCTGGCCGAAGATCTCGGCTTCGACTTCATCTCCGTGGGCCACCACTCCTTCACCCCGGACGGCGGGACAGAGTCAGCCCCCTTCGTGTTTCTGGCCGCCTTGGCGGCGCGCACGTCCAAGATCAGGCTCGCCACGGGCATCTACCTGCTGCCGCTGCATCATCCGGCGGCGATCGCCGAGCAGTTCGCGACGCTCGACCAGATCTCCAACGGCCGCGCCGTCATGGGCGTCGCCGTGGGCTACCGGGACTACGAGTTCAAAGCCTTCGGCGTGAACATCAAGCAGCGCGGCTCGCGCACCGACGAGGCGATCACGGCGATCAAGTCGGCGTTCCGCGAGGGCCGTTGGAACCACGAGGGCAAGTACTGGACCCTGAAGGACCTGCCGCTGCAGCCGCCGCTCGTCCAGCCCGGCGGGCCGCCGATTTGGGTGGGCGGTTCCAGCGACGCGGCGCTCGTTCGCGCCGCAAGGCTGGCCGACGGCTGGATGTCGGACAACATGCTCGACCTCGACGCCGAGGCCGAGCGGGCCGACTTTTACCGGCGCGCCTGCGCCGACGCCGGCCGGCCGGTGGGCGAGGTCTGCATCCTGCGCTCGGCGTGGGTGGCCTCGACGCGTCAGGCGGCGGCCGATGCGATCTACCCAGGCATGCGGGCGTATCTGGCGCATTACGCCGGCACCGACGCGGGCTCCGGCACCCTGCCGTGGAACGGGCCGGTCTTCCAGCGCATCGCCCGCGGCGAGAACGTGCCGATCGAAGAGTTCGCCCGCGGCCAGGCCCTGGCGGGAACCCCTGACGACATCATCGCCGAGGTCGAGCAGTGGAAGAAGAAGGTCAACCCCGACTCCTTCGAGCTGATGATCACCGGACCGAAGGACTACGACAGCCTCCGAGCCATGCTCGAGCTGTTCGGCAAGGAAGTGATCCCGTTCGTCTAGGGGTGAGCGCGTTCCGCAAAAGTGGAACCGCTTTTGCGACGAGAACGCGCTCCAAGTCTTTGAATTCTAGAGCACGATTCAACGATCAGACGATTCCGTCTGATCGCATCGTGCTCTAGGGGTGAGCGCTCGGCGGGGGGGCCGGCAAAGAAGGGGGCCCGCCTGCGGACAGCCGGGCCCCAGATTGTGAGGATACTTTCATTATGGGCGCGCCCAGTCTCGCCCGCCCATGGTTTCACAAGTGTTCACGAGGAAATCCCTCGGGCGCCTGCGCAATGGGCTGCTCGCCTGTCCAGCGGCTCGCAGAGCCGGCCGCGCCGGCCGCCGGCGAAGATCGGCCTTGGGATACCGGCTGGCGCACCACCACGGTCTTGACAAGCATGGTCATCTTGATGAGGCCCCCGGCGGGGCGAGTCAGACCAGCCGGGCCTGAGCCCGGCTTTGGTCGAAGTGCGGCCCGAGGCCCTCGGGATGGGCCGACAGCATGGGCGCGCCCGTATCGACCCCGACGCGCCAGACGAGCCGGCCTTCCATCGGATCGAAGTCGTGCGCCCCATAGTGCATGGTCGCCCAATTGTCCCAGACGACGATGTCGCCAGGACTGTGGCTGCGGCGGATCGTGAACTCCGGCTGCACGGAAATCGCGCGCAAATAGTCGAGCACCATCCGGCTTTCCGTCTTTCTCAATTGCGGAATGTGGGAAAGGTAACCGTTGGTCACGTACAGGAAGTCGCGGCCCGTGACCGGATGGACCGGCACGATGGGGTGCTCGTGATCGGGCCTGATCCCCTCGATGTACTTGGTCCCGTGATGGTGATGCACCCCGGTGAGCGTCCGGGCGAGCGCCTGCATGGGTCCGGAAAGGGCCTGGAACGCGGCGTATTGGTTGCTCCAGAGGGTGTCGCCGCCGCGCGGAGAGGTCTTGACCATCTGGAACATGGAAACCGACTCCGGGCTCTCCTCGTGGCTTCCGTCCGAGTGCCACATGTCCGCGTAGTTGTGCAGGTCGGTCCCCGCCACCGGCGAGGCCAAGAGACCCAGCGCCTTGTGGGTCGGGTGCCGGCGGCGGTCCTGATCCAGCATCTCATGGGGCGCTCCGAACAGGCGCGCGAAGGCGACGAGCTCCGCCTCGTTGAGATTCTGGCCGGGCAGCATCAGGACGAGGTGTTCGGCGAGCAGCGCCTTCAACTTGCGGCCAAGCTCGGGATCGTTCAGGCGCTCGCGCAGCGCCAGGCCCCGGATCTCCGCGCCGAAGGTTCCCCCCTTGGGGGCGACGGTGAACTCGAGGCGCCCATGCCGTCGTGCACTGCTCGGCCCTCCAGTTCTCGACCTAGGCGTAGGAACCCAGCTTGGCGCCCTCACCGCTCGCGAAGCATACATGCGGGCCGGTTCGCGGCAAGCGTGTCCCGCCCCGGCTCGCGGGAAATGGGATACCTTAAGCGCTTGCATTGCGGCCAGGCGCCGGCGATCCTACCGCCCGGGAGGACGGAGAATGAACGACGTTCCCGAGAAGGTCGATGCGGAGGTGATCGCGCGGGCCAAGCGGGCGCTGCGGGACGAGGGCTGGTGCGTCATCCCGGGGGTCCTCGCCCCTGACCGGGCCGCGGGGCTTCGGGCGGACCTCTGGCGCGCGGTCGAGGAGCGGGAGCGATGCGGCCTGCCCACGCGAGGCTTGCCCACCGACCCGAACGAGCACAACGTGCGTGTGCTCAACCTGCCCGAGCACGGCCAGGCGTTCGTCGACCTGGTGGAACATCCCCTGGCCCTCGACATGGCGACGGCTCTGCTCGGCGGCGAATTCCTGATCTCGAACGCCACCGCCAACATCGCCCTTCCCGGAGCGCTGTCGATGACCCTGCACGCCGATCAGGCGATCGTCGTTCCCGAGCCGTGGCTGGATCCGTGGTCCGTCAACGTCATCTGGTGCTTCGACGACGTGCGCGAGGCCAATGGCGCTACGCGCTACGTCCCGGGGAGCCACAAGGTGCGCTGGCGGAGCGAGCTGCCGGTCGACGCGCTGGGGCTGACGCGCGCCTTCGAGGCCGAGGCGGGGTCGATGATCGTGATGGACGGGCGCCTGTGGCACACGTCGGGGGCGAACGTCACCGAGAACGAAGAACGCGCCATGGTCTTCTGCTACTATTCGGTGGGTTTCGTGCGACCCCAGGTCAATTGGAACGCCGCCCTGCCGCCCGGACTGCAGGACTCGTTCCCGCCGCGCCTGCGGCGCCTTTTCGGCCTCGACACCAGCGGCAACCACAAGCGCGGCGCGCACCTGATGCTAAGACGGCCCACCATGCACGAGCGCCGGGCGTGGAAGGTCAGGCAGGAGCTGGTAGCGGACAAGTAGGCCCCCCCCGCCCGTCCCCATGGCGAGCTTCCTCCTGCGGACGACCGGGCGCCTAGAGCGCGTTCCGCAAAAGTGGAACCGCTTTTGCGACGAGAACGCGCTCCAAGTCTTTGAATTCTAGAGCACGATTCAACGATCAGACGATTCCGTCTGATCGCATCGTGCTCTAGGATCCGGACTTCAGGCCCACGGCCTCGGCGTAGCGGCGTATCGCCAGGATCTGGGTCGCCGGACCGATGGGCTGCTCGTCCATGGTCCTGACGCAGGCATGGCTGGCGCCGGCCTGGCGCCAGCTTTCGAGACGCTCGGCCCACAGGTCCGGCCCGTCCGAGTAGTTCAGGATGCCTTCCACGCCGAACTTGGAGGCGTCCCGCCCTTCGGCCGCCACATAATCGCGCACCTGCCTTGCGCTCTCGAGCGACCGCGGCCCTCCTCGGCTGAACATGAACCCGTCGGCGAGGCGGGCGGCGCGGCGCAGCACCCGGTCGTGCGCGCCGCCCATCCAGATGGGGATGCGCCTCGAGGGTCGCGGCAGGATGCCGGCCCGGTCGATGCGGTGGAACTTGCCGCGAAAGTCGATCACCGGCTCGTCCCAGAGGCGCCGAACGAGCGCGATCTGCTCCTCGTAGCGGTCGCCGCGATCCTCCCAGCCCATGCCCAGCCCCTCGTACTCCACCGGGTTCCACCCCGTTCCCACCCCCAGGCGCAGCCGGCCGCCTGACAGGATGTCGACCTCGGCGGCCTGTTTGGCGACCAGCGCCGTCTGGCGCTGCGGCAGGATCACGATGCCGGTGCAGAGCTCGATCTTGCTGGTGACGGCGGCGAGGAAACCGTAGGTCACCATCGGCTCGTGAAAGGGCGAGTTCTCCGTGTAGGGCCCGGTCAGCGGCGGGTCGCGCCCTTCGTGCACCGCCCCCAGCACGTGGTCGTAGATCATGATGTGGGTGTAGCCGAGCGCTTCGGCCGCCTGGGCGAAGTCGCGTATGGCGACCGGATCGTTGCCGATGTCGGATTGGGGAAACGTGCAGCCTATCCGCATTTCGGTCCTCCTGGGCGGCCTCGAAAGCCGCGGCGCGGCGCCGTCGTCCGGTCAGCCGCCCGACGCTGGGGATCGCGTCTTCGCGATGATCTCCTCGGCGAACCACTGGGCTTCGTCAAGGACCGCCTGGAGGGGAAGGTCGACATTGATCTCGTTGAAATTGGCGGAGACGTGGGTCACCCCCGCCTCCTCGAGCCCGGCGATCTCCTCGAGCCAGTAGTCGCGCTTCTCGGAGAACCGGGTCAGCGGCCCGTTGACGAGGATCTCGCCGATCCCGGCCGCCACCGCCAGCGGCGCGGCCGGCGCGCCCGCCTTCGCCCTGATCTGCGCGATCTCGGACAGCCTTTGTTTCAGCCGGGCGCACCCTTCCGGGCCACGCGCCACGTGCGGCGCCCACCCATCTCCGCGCAACGCCACCCGGCGCATGGCCGCGTTGCTGTCGCCGCCGATCCAGATCGGATAGGGATCCTGCACCGGATGGGGCCGCAGCCAGCTCGCCTCGAAGTCGTAGTACGGTCCGTGATGGGCTTCTTCCGCGAAGAGGGCCCTGAGAGCGTCGATTCCGTCGTCCATCATGGCCCCCCGCTTGCTCCAAGGAAGGCCCAGGGCGTCGTATTCGTCCTTCATCCACGAGAGGCCGAAGACGGCGGTGAACCGGCCCTTGGCGAGCGCGTCCAGGCTCGCCAGCTGACGCGCCACCAGGAACGGCGTGCGGAGCGGCAGGATCATGATGTTGCTGTGGAAGCGCAGCGTCGTGGTGTGGGCCGAGACGTGCGCCGCGGTGACCACCATCTCGAAGAAGTTCCGGTCCCAGGAGGCCCGGTTCTTGCCGTCCGCCGTGTAGGGATAGCGGGTGCGCAGCACCTTCGGCAGCATCAGGTGGTCGCCCATCCAGACGTAGTCGAAGCCCAGGCGCTCCACCGCCTTGGCCGCCGTGATCATGTTCTCCGGCGTGGCGAGCCTGCCTTGCCACGGGAATGGCCCGCCAAACTTCACGTGCGGCTCCTGACGCTTGCCGATCTCATTCCTGATGGGTCGGGAGGTTTTCCAGCCGATGTCGGGTCACCCGGCGGGTCTTGCGGCGCTTGATGCGCCAGCCGTCCGGGGTCTTGACCATGTCGTCGTCGTATTCCCCGAACGACAGGGTGTCCGTTTCGCCGGCGACGATATACTTGGTGCGCATCTTCACGATCCCGTCGGCGCCGACGGAAAGCACGGCCGAGTTGGTGGCCACGTGGTTGTGGATGTGGTCGCGGTTCGGCCCCTCCTCGATAGGGATCAGCTTCTCGCGGATCTCGGCCAAGCCGCGCATGACGGGAAGCCCCACGTCGCTCGGGTCGAACACGCCGTCCGGCGCGAAGACCTCGCCAAGCTTGTCCCAAAGAAAACCATCCAGGACATGCCCGTAGAGGTTCTGCACCTGCAGCAGCTGGACCCAGTCGTCCGCGCCGAGCTTCATCGTCATCCTCCCTGTCGCTCATCGCCTCGGGGCCTCGAAAATCGGCCTCTCGAAGTCAAGCCTCGCGCGCGATCTGATCACCGCGGGATAAGCCGATAATCCACACATTGCGTGGAAAGGCGAAGGACAATCTGCCAGACTTTCCGCGCACGCTGGAGGTAAGCGCGGATCGCGCGGCCTGAAGCCAGCGGCTCGGCGCGGGAGGGAAGCAGCGATGGCCGCAGCACGCGACGAAGTCCGGATGGGCGTCACCTGGTCCGACCGGGGCTGGTGCTGGCTGGACAGCCGCTTCCTCTACACGGGCCTGCAGGTCTGGGTGCGCGAAGTCAACGCGTCCGGCGGCATGTACGTCCCGGAGGCCGGCCGCAAGCTGCCGGTGCGGCTGATCCAGTACGACGACGAGAGCCATCCCGAGCCGGCCATCCGGGCCGTCCGCCGGCTGGTCGAGGAGGACAAGGTCGACGTGTTCGTCTCCTCGGGCTCCTCCGAGATCCAGAAGGAGATCCTGCCCCTCACCGAGGCGGCCCGGATCGTCAACCTGAACGTCGGAGCCCCGGACTCGGCGCTGTTCGAGACCACGCGTTACCACCTCCAATGCGGCCCCTCGCTGCATGGCCACATGCGCTCGCGCCCCGGCTTCTGGAAGGAGCACGGGATCGGGCGGGTCGCGGTCATGCATTCCGGCGGACCGGGCTGGGAGGCCGTCGCCCGGCCGCTGGAGGGGTTCGCCGCCGAGGTGGGCGGGATCGAGTTCACGCTCTGGGAGGAGGTCCCGAAGGCCGGACGCTGGTACGGCCAGTACGGGCCCTTCCCCGACGACTTCGACGGCTGGGGAAGGATCGTCGACAAGCTGGAAGCGGCCAAGGCCGACGCGGTGGTCCTGGCCTTCCACGCCCCGGCGGTGATGCGCATCGTGCGCGAGATCCGTCGGCGAGGCCTGTGGTGGCCCTACCTGGAGATGATCTACTCCCAGGCGCTCACCCGCATGGGCTTCGGCCCTCCGGAGCTGCTCTATCAGTTCCACGGCGGGCCCGGCGAGAAAGCCCCGGCCGGCGATGCGCGCATCAACGTCGGCGGGACGCAGGCCGAGCTCGACGCCAAGGCGCAGCACCATATGCCGGGGGTCGAGGCGCACCTCTTCCCACGCAGCTATACTGGCCCGGCCATCTGGGCGCATCTCGTGCAGAGCGCCGGGAGCATGGACGCCGACGCGGTGGTGGCGGAAGCGATGAAGCAGTCCGGCAAGATCGTCACCCTGGAGGGCGCGATGGAGTGGCTCCCCACCGGCGACATGGCGCCGCGCGCCAGCGCCCCCGGCGGGGTCTACCAGATCCAGCGCCATCCATGGACCGCGGAGCTCTGTTCGACGCCCGTCTATCCCGCCCGGATCGCCAAGGCGAAGCCGGTGTTCACACGCGAGCCGTACGAAGCGCGTCCCCCGCCGTGGACTGGCGCGTGGTGAGCGGGGCGGTGGTGGTGAGCGGGGCGGTGCAGGAACTGGGCGCGCGAAGCTGGCGGCGACGCCGGCTTGCCTTCCCCAGCGCATTCATGAGACCCATTGGACGGGAAAGGAATTTTCGATGGTCAAGGTCGGCACCGCGCTCGTCGGGCGCGCCAGCACGCTGCGCAACTGGGACGCCACCTCCGATGACGCGAAGCTGATCGAGGACTGCGGCTTCGAGTTCACCACCTTCGGCCAACACTCGTTCACGCCCGAGTTCGCCTCGCCGGCGCCGCTCACCCGTCTGGCGTGGCTGGCCGGCCGCACCCGCACGCTGAAACTGATGAGCGGGATCGTGATCCTGCCACTCTATCCGCCGGCCGCCATCGCCGACCAGGTGGCGGAGATCGCCGAGCTCTCCGGCGGCCGCATCATGCTCGGGGTCGGCACGGGCTACCGGCAATACGAGTTCGACGGCTTCCAGGTCCCCATGAAGGAGCGCGGCAGGCGGATGGACGAGGCGGTGCAGCTGCTGCACCACGTCTTCCAGACCGGCGTGTTCGAGACCAAGGGTCCCTTCTTCCCGATGCCCAAGGTGCCGCTGGTGCCCAGGCCCGCCATGCCGCCGCCGATCTTCATCGGCGGGACTTCCGAGCCGGCTTTGAGGCGCGCCGCCTACTGGGCCGACGGGCTGCTCACCGAGAACATGAGCACCCGCCAGACCATGAGCGTCTATCTCAAGCGCTACCGCCAGCTCGCCGGCGAGGCGGGCCGCCAGCCCGGCTCGGTGGTGCTCTACCGCAACGCCTATCTGTCGACCTCGCGCCAGAACATCGAAGAGAACTTCATCCCCGCGGTGCTGAAGGAGCACCTCGGCTATCGGAGCCACGGGGCCGCGGAGAACGTCGGCGACGCGGACACCTTCTACGCCCGGGCTGCGGCCGGCGAGAAGATCAGCCTCGAGGAGATCGCCGACGGCCGGATGCTGGCGGGCGATCCGCAGCAGATGATCGGCCAGATCAAGGAATGGGAGAAATCCATCGGCATGACCCACATCAACCTCATGGGCGTGGGTCCCGAGCGCTCGCCGGAGGAGCGGCGCAAGACGCTCGAGCTGTGGAGCAAGGAGGTGATCCCCTACATCTGAACGGCCCAGTATCGGGTCGCTGCGGGTGCGCGCCCGGCCACGGGGCTGAGCCATAGGCCGACCGCTTCGGCCGGCCGTCCGCGCTGCGCCGATTGCAGCCGACGGCGATCAGAAACGACGCAAACCCGAATCCGCCCCGTCGGGCGGCCGGGACCGGAGCAAGGCGAGGGACTATGTTTGATCTTCTGAAGGGCGTGCGCATCCTGGAATCGGCGGTCCTGATGACCGGGGACTTCTCCGGACGGCTGTTCGCCGACCTGGGCGCCGACGTGATCAAGGTCGAGAACCCGCGGGTGGGCGACTATCTGCGCGACATCGGCGGGACCATCACCCCGCACAACTCCGTCTATCACCTGGTCGGCAACCGCAACAAACGCAGCGTCACGCTCAACCTCAAGACCGAAGAGGGCCAGGCCATCTTCTGGGAGCTGCACAAGACCGCCGACGTGTTCCTCGACGGCTTCGCGGGCGACGCATGCGCAAAGCTGGGCATTGGCTACGAGGCCCAGAAGGCGCGCAAGCCCGACATCATCTATGCCCAGGTGAGCGGCTACGGCGCCCAGGGGCCTTATGCGCGGATCCCTACCCATGGCCAGATGATGAACGCCTTGGCGGGCGGGGCGCCGCTGAAGATGGACGATGACGGCTTCGTGCGCCCGGACCCGGACAAGACCGAGATCGGGCCGGCGCTGTCGGTCCAGGATGCGGCCGTCTATTGCGTCATGACGACCTTGTCGGCGCTCGTGCGCCGCGGGCGCACCGGCGAGGGCTGCTACATCGACACCTCGGCCGCGGACGCGGTGATCGCCAATTCGGTGAACACCACAAACAGCGTCCTGAACGACCACCGCATAACCGACCGCGACGGCGTGCCACGCACGGGCGATCGAGGCGGCGGCGCCAAGTATCAATGCTACCAGACGAAGGACAAGAAATTCGTTCTGTTTTGCGCCATGGAGCACAAGTTCTGGGACCACTTCTGCCGCGCCGTCGGCCGCGAAGACCTGCTTCACTTCAAGGACGACAAGTTCGTGTTCGACTGGGGCCTGGAGCGGGACCTACGCAGGGAGGTGCAGGCGATTTTCCACACGAAGACGCAGCGCGAGTGGGTGGATATCGCGATCGAGCACGACATCGCGATCGGCCCGGCGAATTCGGGCGAGGACTTCCGGGACGATCCGCACATTCAGTCCCGGGGGATCATCTTCGATGCGGAGCACCCGGACGCCGGGACGTTCACCTACTTCGGCTGGCCTTCGAAGGTTTCGGGCCAGCACTTCGACGTCTATCGCCATGCGCCAGCCCACGGCGAGCAGACCGATGAGATCTTGCGCTCGCTCGGCAGGAGCGACGCCGACATCGCCCGCCTGCGCCAGGCGGGGATCGTCTGAGCCGTTCGGCCAGAGCGCGTTCCGCAAAACTGGAATCGCTCTTGCGAAGAGAACGCGCTCCGGATTCTCGAATCCGGAGCCGCGCGGCGGCCCGCGTCAGTGCTGGCTGTCGGGCATCCGCACGATCAGGCCATCCAGCTCGTCGGTGACCTTTATCTGACAGGAAAGGCGGCTGTTGGGCGCCACATTCTCAGCGAAATCGAGCATGGATTCCTCCATGTCCGAACGGGCCCCGGTCTTCTCCAGCCAGGTCTCGTCCACATAGACGTGGCAGGTGGCGCAGGCGCAGGCGCCCCCACAGTCCGCGTCGATGCCCGGGACGTTGTTCTTGATCGCCCCCTCCATGACCGAAAGCCCGCTCTTCACATCGACGGGGTGCTCGGTTCCGTCGAATTCGATGTAGGTGATCTTCGCCATGCGCTTCAGGCGGGCTCCGCCTGCCGGCTCAAGTGCGCGTTGAAGGCCTTCGGATCGAAGGGGCAGTCCTGGCTCACAGCGTTTCCCCGCTCTATGTATCGGCGCCGCCGCATGACCTGGCTCCATCGAGGGCGGCCCATTCGGCGCGCTTCGGCGAGCCGCCAAATAAGAGGGATCAGTCTAGAAAATCAACATGACGTGCGGCGAGTTCAGCGCCGCCGGCTTCACATCTGCGGCGCCGACGGCCACGCTAGTGTCCCGAGTCCGAAGTTCGCCGGTGGATGGGATCGGCGCCGAGCGAACTTCGGACTCGCCAAGGACACTGGCAAAGCTTTGAATTTAGTTTGGTTTACGAATTTGAAGTTCGCTTCAGCGCCCGCCCCATCAATCGAGCGAACTTCAAATTCACCATACTAGCTCGCTTTGTCGCCAGCAATCGCACGCTCCACCGCCGCCAGATAGGCGGTGAGCACCTTTGGGATGTCCCGGCTCGCGGAATCCTTGCCCCCCAGTTGCGTCTCCCGGAGGAAGAACAGGGTGCCCGCACAGACCGCGAACAGGGTGACCGCGCTCTTCGCCCCGATCGTCTCGCCGAGCCGGGCGACCATCACCTGCAGCAGCAGCTCCTGGAATTCGTCCGCCCGCGCGCTGTCCTGCAGGGTGACCAGGGCGAGGGCGTCCCTATGGCCGGCGAAATAGTCCAGCGGGCGGCCGAACACCCGTCCGATGACCTCCTCGGCGGTCATCTTACGCCATGTCTCCAACGTGATCTGGCGCGACTGGGCGGAAATCTCCGCCAGGGCCGCATGATGGCGCTGCATCAAGGCCTCCAGCAGCGCGTCGCGGTTCTGGAAGAAATGGTACATCGATCCGATCGAAGCTCCCGCGCGCCGGGCGGCCGCATGGATGGTCAGCGCCTCGGGTCCGTCAGCCGCGACGATCTGCGCCGCCGCGTCGATGATGGCTTCCCGTCGCACCCGGCCGCGCGCCTGTCGCGGCGGGCGGCCCGAGGCCCGATCGGCTTCAACATCGGTCATCCGTCTTTCACGCAGGCGCCATTCAACTCCATCGAAGCCCGGTCAGTATGGGCTCTAACCTCGGTCGACAACAGAGACGCCGCACGTCGCGCGAACCGCCGCCCGCCGCCTCGACGCCCCCGCCTCAGGCCGGCAGGGCGCTGAACGGCACGTCGCGGTCGGCGCGCGGGTCGCCCGGCATGCCGAGCGCCCGCTCGGCCAGCTGGTTGAGCAGGACCTGGTCGGCCCCCCCGGCGATCCGCGCGGAGGGCGAGGTCATATACTCGTAGAACCGGTCGAAGCCGTCGGCCGCCTCGGCCTCGTCGACGAGGCCGCCGGCCTCGTCCAGGTCCATCAGGAAAGCCTGGAGCTGCTGTATGCGGTTCGTCGCCGTCAGCTTGATGACCGGCAGGTTGGTGGGCGGCGGGCCGCCCCTGGCCAGCTCCTCCTGCAGGCGCAGGGTGAAGTTCTTGATGCCCTGGGCCTCCACGTGGAAGCCGGCGATCTTCGCGCGGACGAGGGCGCTGTCGAGGGCGACGCCCTTTTCGCGCCGCGCCTGCCGGGCCCGTGCGATCAGGCTGCGGGCCGAGGTCGACGACTGGCGCCTTTCCCCCTCCCCGATCCCCCGGGTCGTGGTCCGCTCCTGGGCGAGCACCGACATGGCCACAGCCCAACCCTGCCCCTCGGCGTCGATGCGGTTCTCGTCCGGAACCACCGCGTCCACCAGGAAGGTCTCGGTGAACCCCGCGCCGCCGTTGATCTGGCGGATCGGTCGCACGGTGACGCCGGGCTGGCGCATGTCGATGAGGAAGAACGACAGACCCTGGTGCTTGGAAACCGACGGGTCGGTGCGGGCGAGAAGGATGCCGTAATCGGCCAGGTCGCCGCCGCTGGTCCAGACCTTCTGCCCGTTCACGACCCAGTGGTCGCCCTGCTTGACCGCCTTGGTGCGCACGGCCGCCAGGTCCGACCCGGCGCCGGGCTCCGAGAAAAGCTGGCACCAGAAGATCTCGCCCGCGTAGGTCGCGCTTTCCCACTTACGCCGCTGCTCCGGGGTTCCGTGCCGGCGAAGCGCGGCCATGGCCATCGGGAAGGACGCGCCACCCAGATGGCCCCATATGCCCGCCTTGGCCTCTTCTTGCGCGAAGATCTGCGCCTCCCGGCGCGTGCCGCCGGCGCCGCCGAACTCCTTCGGATGGTCGATGCCGGAGTAGCCGGCCGCATGTTTGAGCCTGGTCCACCCTTCGCACCGCCGTGCGCCTTCTTCCGTGTGCATGCCGTTGGCCTCGGCCGGGCCGCGGAACGGAGCACCGTGCCCGGCGATCCAGGCCCGGACCTTCTCCCGGTAGGCCGCATCCTCGGGCGAGTCCGCTGCGGCCTCGTTGCGGGCGGGACGCGAAGCGCGCGGCTGCTCGTCCGGCGCCGCATCCAGCGCCTCGATCAGCCGGTCGGACCAGAACTCGGGGGAGCCGATATTGAGCGCCAGGGTGCGCGCGCGCCGGTAGTGGAAGTGGCAGTCCGCCTCCCAGGTGAAGCCGATGCCGCCGTGGAACTGCAGGTTCTCGCGCGCCACCACGTCATAGACACTGGCCGCGCCGATGCGGGCGGTCGCCGCCGCCGCCGCCGCGTCCGGGCGCTCGTCCTGAAGCGCCTGAACGGCGTAGAGCGCGTTGCAGGTGGCGAGCTCGAGCTTGGCGAAGATGTTCGCCAGCGAATGCTTGATCGCCTGGTAGGAGGCGAGCGGGCGGCCGAAGATGTGCCGCTGGAGGGTGAAGTCGCGGGCCATGGTCAGCGCCGCCTCGGCGCCGCCCACCTGTTCGAAGGCCTCGTAGACCGCCGCCCGGTCCAAGAGCCGGCGAAGCGCATCGGCGCCGTCCATGGCGTCCATGGGCTCGGCCGCAGCGCCGTCGAAGTCCAGCCGGGAGAAGCGGCGCAATTCGTCGATCCCGCGCAGGGGCGTGGCCCTGACGCCGGGCTGGCCCAGTTCCGCCAGCGCCAGACCCGGCTTGCCGGCCACGAGGCAGGCGACCACGCAGATCTGGGCGACCTCGGCGTCCGGGACGGGGGTCTTCACGCCAAACAGCCTCCCCCCCTCCAGCTTGGCTTGGAGAAGGGCGGCGCTTGGCGCCGTCTTGCCCTCGGTCCACGCCAGCGTGCCGACCGCCTCGCCCGAGGCGAGTTTCGGCAGCCAGGTCCGCCGCTGCGCGTCTGTGCCGGCCAGCATCAGGGCCTCGGCCGCCAGGCAGATCGAGGAGAAGAACGGGACCGGGGCGACGGCGCGGCCGAGCTCCTGGGCGACGATGCTCACCTCGACCGGGCCGAGACCCACGCCTCCATATTGCTCAGGGATCGCCGCGCCCAGCACTCCGAGCTCGGCCAGCGCTTTCCAAAGCCGTTCGTCCCACGGCGCGCCGCTGGCGATGAGGCGGCGCAGGTCGTCTGGCCGGCAAATCTCGGAAAGCAGGCCCCGGACCTGGTCGCGCAGCAGCTGCTGCTCATCGGTCAGCCTCAAACCCATTGGCGCCTCGCATTCGTCGTCGTCGGCGCTTTTGCTGCACCATCGACGGGACAAAGTCGATTCGCTCGGCCACACGCCGCCGTCGGAAGGACGCCTGCGACTTTGGAAGACGTCCCGCCTCGTAAGCCACTGGCTGTGGGTCAGCGAAGTACTGCAGGCGGCGAGAGGGCCCTCGGGAAGCCGGGCCCTCTCGGTCTGGCGCCAATTGTCGCATGGCGAGAGCGCGAACCGAGACGCCGGACATGCCCAGCCTCTGCGCGCCCCGACTCGATAGCCTTGGCGGCGCACGAATATACATAACGTCTATTATCGTGACACGGTGTCAGGCCCCTTGACGCGCCGGAAAGCCGAGCCTTACAACTTTGAAAAAATGCGATTCAGGCCACTTTGGGCGTGCAGCCGGGCGGGTCGTGGTCGACAAACTGGCGGCCCTTTCTGAGAGGGCCGGAGCGGATCGCCGCCGGTGCGGCGAGAACAAGGGGGGGGCGCTTGTTTCACCAAGCTGAGAACGATTCCGTACGGCATGCGGCCGGCCGAACTAGGCGGCTTCGGACCCTGCGCCTCTTGGCGGGCGGCGCCATAGCGGCCCTGACGGCCGCCGCTTCGCCGGCCATGGCGGCGGAGGCCGCCGCGACCGGCGCCGCCGCCAGCCCGCCCTCGACCCAGCTCGAGGCCGTCGTGGTCACCGCCACCCGGCGCGAGGAGAACATCCAGCGGGTGCCGGTGGCCGTCACCGCCATCACCGGCGCCACGCTCCAGGCCCAGCAGCAGACCGACGTGAGCGCCCTGGCCCGCTCGGTCCCGAACCTGAACATCTCGGTCTTCTCGGGCGACCCGACCAACGCCTCCATCGAGCTGCGCGGGCAGGTCAACGTCGACAACACCCCCAACGTCGACCCGGCGGTGGGCCTCTACCTGGACGGCGTCTACGTCGGCCGCAGCTCCGGCGCCAACCTCGGGCTCATCGACGTGGAGCGGGTCGAGGTGCTGCGGGGGCCACAGGGCACCCTCTTCGGGCGCAACACCATCGGCGGCGCCATAAATGTGGTTCCCACCCGCCCGAACCACAACCTCGGCGGCTGGCTCGAAGGCTCCTACGGCAACTTCAACGCCTGGACGCTCACCGGTGTCCTCAACGTGCCGATCACCGATATCCTTTCGGCGCGCCTCGTAGTCAACCATCAGGCGCATAACGGCTTCGCCCATAGCTCGATCACCGGCGCGCCGCTGAACTCCCAGGATCAGACCTACATACGTGGCGCGATCCGCGCCCAGGGCAGCGACTGGGATGTCCTGCTGGCGGCCGACTACACCCATTTCCAGAACACCGGCCAGTGGGTGTCGGCGCACTTCCTCAACGCCACCGGCCTCGCCTTCATCCGGTCGGTGAGCGGGGGCGCGGACAGCGGCCTGTCCTATCCCGCCGGCGAGTTCAGCACGAGCGTGCCGTCCACCACGACGGGGCCGTTCAATACGGCTGAATACGGCGGCAGCCTGACGATCAGCAAGACCTTCGGCTCGTTCGGGACCTTCAAGTCGATCAGCGCGTGGCGCGGCGCCTACCGCAACAACAACAACAACGATCTGGACGGCACGCCCTATCTGCTCCTCCAGCAGCAGGACCCGGGCGACCATTTCGGTCAACACCAGTTCAGCCAGGAATTCCAGCTCTACGGCAAAGCCTTCGAGGACAAGCTGGACTGGATCATCGGGGCTTATTACTTCCGCGAGAATGGATACCTGAAGACCCAGGCTATCTTCGACTTCGCACCCGGAGTCATCAACCCGATCACCCACGCCTTGTGGAACGTCTTTGGCGTCAACCAAGGCAACACCACCGACGGCCACGACATCATCAACCACTCGAAGTCGGTGTTCGGCCAGGCCACCTGGCACTTCACCGACCAGTTCAGCCTCACCCTCGGCGTCCGGCCCGTCTGGGACACCCGCAACATGACGTTGGCGCCCCTGCGGCGAAACGCGTTCACCTACGCGCCCGTGGCCTGCAACATCACCGGGGCCACCCTGGCGTTCGGTTGTCAGGTCATGGCGCCCACCGCCAAGTTCCAGTACACGCCGTTCATGGCCAGCCTGAACTTCCAGGTGGACCCGAAGGCGTTGGTGTATGTGAAGTTCTCCCGCGGCTTCCGCGCCGGCGGCTTCAACTTCCGGGCCACGAACGCCTTCGCCCTGCAGCCTTTCCAGCCTGAGCGCGTCGACTCCGAAGAGGTGGGCGCCAAGGTGGACGTGACGAGCTGGCTGCGGGTGAACGCCGCCGCCTATCACTCGGACTTCACCAGCATCCAGTTCTCGGCGGTCGTGCTATCGGGCACCGGCACCACCACCTCGGTCTTCCAGAACGCCGGCTCGGGTCGCATCAACGGCGTCGAGCTCGAAGGAACCGCCCAGCTGGGCAACCTGCGCCTGAACGCCAATTTCGGGGCGTTGAACGCGCATTACAACAACATCCTGCCGACCGTGACGACGGTGACCCTGCAGTCGCCGTTCCAGCAGGTTCCGAACGTCACCTGGGGCATTTCGGGCGACTACAAGATCCCGACCGCCGTCGGGCCCATCACCCTGCACGCGGACTACTATCACAAGAGCCGGATCGCCTGGGCCGCGGCGCCCCCCGCCTCCATCTTCACCGTCCAGCCGGGCTACGGGTTGGCGAACGCGCAGGTGAACCTGCACCTGGATGCGCGGAAGCTCGACCTGACGGTCTGGGTTCGCAACCTGGCCGACCAGAAGTACGCCCTGCGCTATCTGGACCAGTCGCCGATCGGCTTCATCAGCAGCTTCCCCGGCGATCCGCGCACCTACGGCTTCACGGCGCGCTACGCCTTCTGATCGTTCCTGCAGAGGCCGCTGGGGAGCTTGAGCGCCCGCATCCGCGGGGCCGGTCTCGGGACACTAACCCCCGGCGGCTTCCGTCAGCGCCTTGAAGTCGGCGGGCGGCTCGCTCGCGCCGCGGATGGTGAGGCCGCCGTCGACCACGATCTTCTGGGCGGTGACTGCGGCGCCCCCGTCGGTCGCGAGCCACAGGCAGGCGGCGGCGATCTCGTCCGGCTGCACCCACCGTCCGAGCGGGATGCGGGCGACGAATGCGGCGTTCACCTGCGGCGCCTCCCAGAACCGGCGGGTGTCCTCGGTCATGGTGAGGCCGGGCACGACGGCGTTGACCCGGATGTTCTGGCGGCCCCATTCCAGGGCCAGATTGTCCACCACCTGCATGAGCGCCCGCTTGCACACCGAGTAGGCCGACACGGTCGCCGAGGCTCCGGTCCCCGCGACGGAACCGATGAAGATCACGCTCCCGCCTCCGCGCTCCAGGAGGTGCGGGTGCGCCGCCAGCGCCAGCTCGGTGTTGTTCACCACATTGGCGCCGAGCATCGCCAGGAAGTCCGCGGCCGGCGTCTGGCCGGCGGTCCCCAGCACGTCGGTCTTGGCGGCGTTGAGGACCAGGATATCGAGGCCGCCGAAGCGTCGCACGGCGGTCTCCACCAGGCGCTTGAGGCTGTCGCGGTCGGAAAGGTCGCTTGCCTGGCCAAGGGTCGCCTCCCGACCCAGTTCCTGGTTCAGGGCGCCCGCCGTCGCCTCGCAGTCGGCCTGGCTGCGGCTGGTGATCACCACCTTCGCCCCGTGCTCGACGAAGCGGCGCGCGATCCCCGCGCCGATCCCCTTCGTCGATCCGGTGACGATGGCGACTTTGCCCGTCAGATCGAACAAGCTCGACATGGACGCTCCTCTCGTTTCCGGCCGTCCGCCTCCAGTAGCGCGAACCCGCGCGCAGGGGTAGCGGCGGAGGCCGAGGCTAGGAGCGGGCCATGCGCATCCAGCGCCGCAGCTGGCGTCCTACTCGATCAGGCCGATCACCGCGCCCACGGGGAAGGTCTCGCCGGCCGCGCCGATGATCTTGAGCACGCCGCTTGCGGGGCTCTCGATCTCGTTGCTGGACTTGTCGGACTCGAGGACGAACAGCGGCGCCCCCTCGGCGACCTTGGCGCCGTCTGCCGCCAGCCACTCCACCACCGTGCCCTCGTCCATGGAGAAGCCGAGCTTCGGGAGCAATACTTCAACGCTCATCGAACGATGGTCCTCTCAGTTAGCGCACCAGCGCAAGGGCCGCCTCGGCGATCCGCTTGGCGTCGGGAGCGTAGGCGGACTCGAGCGGCTTCGAGAAGGGCACAGGCGCGTACGGTCCCCCGAGGCGCCGGACCGGCTTCTTCAGCTTACCGAACAGCTCCGAAGAAACCTCGGCGGCGATTTCCGCACCGACCCCGAACTGGGTGACCGCCTCGTGGACGATCAGGAGGCGGCCCGTCTTCGCGGCCGAAGCCATCACCGTCTTGCGGTCCCAGGGCGACACGGTCCGAAGATCGATGAGCTCGGCCGAAACGCCCTCCTTGCCGAGGGCCTCCACCGCAGCGATCGCCTCCTGGACCATGCGCGAATAGGCGACGATGGTGACGTCCGAGCCCTCGTGGACAGTGCTCGCCTTGCCGAGCGGCACGCGGCTGCCGGATTTCGGCGCGGGCCCCGTCGAGCGATAGGCGATGATGTTCTCGATGAACAGCACCGGGTCGTCGTCCTCGATCGCCGAGCGGAGCAGGCCATAGGCGTCGGCCGGATTGGAGGGCGCCACCACCTTCATGCCGGCGGTGTGGGCGAACCACGCCTCGAGATAGTCGGAGTGTTGACCGCCGTTGGCGATGCCCGTGCCGGTCATGGTGCGGATCACGATCGGCACGTGCGTCTGGCCGCCCGACATGAAGCGAAGCTTGGCGGCATGGTTGACGATCATGTCCATGGCCACGGCGGTGAAGTTCATGAGCATGATCTCGGCCACCGGCCGGTAGCCCACCAGGGAGGCGCCGATCGCCGCTCCGATGATGGCCTGCTCAGCGATCGGCGTGGAGCGGACGCGGGTGTCTCCGAAGCGGGTGGAGAGGCCCTTGGTGACGCCGATAACGCCGCCGCCTTCGGGATCAGCCAGGTCCTCGCCGAGGGCGATCACCTTGCCGTCGTCGGCCATGGCGTCGGTCAAGGCGAGATTCAGCGCCTCGACGATGGTCGTCGTGTCCTTGTCGCTCATGCCGCCACCTCTGCGCCGTAGACGTCTTTGGTAAGCTCGCTGACCTCGGGGAAGGGCGCGGCCAGGGCCGATGCGATGGCCTCCTCGATCCGGGCGTTCACGTCCGCCTCGATGGCGGCGAGCTCGGCTTCGGTCGCCAGGCCTTCGGCGATCAGGCGCGCCCTGAACCGTGGCGCAGGATCGGCCTCCATGGCCGCCTTCTTCTGCGCCTGGTCCATGTAGGAGTCGTTGTCGCCCAAGGCGTGCCCGAAGAACCGGAAGGTGATCGCCTCGATGAGCGTCGGTCCCTCGCCCGCCCGGGCCCGCTCCACCGCCTCGCGCGCGGCGGTGTACATGGCGATGGGGTCGTTGCCGTCCACGCGCACGCCCGGGATGCTGTAGCCCTGGGCGCGCGCTGCGACGTTGGCGCCGGCGGTGCACTTCTCGAAGGTCGTGTGCTCGGCGTAGAGGTTGTTCTGGCAGACGAAGATCACCGGCAGCTTCCAGATCGCCGCGAGATTGAGGCTCTCGTGGAAGGCTCCGATGTTGGAGGCGCCGTCGCCGAAGGTCGCCACCGACACCCGGCCATCGCCCGAGAGCTGGGAAGCCCAAGCCAGGCCGTTGGCGATTGGCATGGAGGAGCCGACGATGCCCGTGGTGACCATGATGCCCTTGGCGGGATAGGTGAGGTGCATCGGGCCGCCCTTGCCCTTGCACGTCCCGCTGATGCGGCCGGCCACCTCAGCCCAGAGATCCTTCAGCGGCATGCCCTTGGCGAGCATGTCGTGGATGCCGCGATAGATGGTGCAGAGGTAGTCGCCGTCGGAGAGCGCCGTACAGAGGGCGGAAGGAATGATCTCCTGCCCACGATAGCTGTAGTAGGGCATCACCAGCCGGCCGGTGCGCACCGCCCTTCGGGTCTGCTCGTCGTTGGCCACCAAGAGGGCCATTCGCCGGAAGATCTCGAGCTGGATCTCCCTCCCTGGCTCGTAGTTGCTGCTCATCCCAAGATCCTCCTCAAGGGTCGGCTCTATCTTGGCCCCTCACCCTTGCCGCGGCGAGAGGCGGCAGGGTCTCAAAGGGAGCGGGTAGTCGCCGTCCGTCATCCGTTGCTTGCGGCCATGGGCGAGCCGCCTTGCGATCACCTTCCGACGCCCGGGTGACGATCGCGCCGGCGCCACCTAAACTGACGCGCTGCGAACGCGAGGGTGCGGGCGCCGGCTTGTTCCCTCCCGGGCGATTTGTTAGTGCCTGCTAACTACGTGCGCCCCCCCAAGAGGTCAAGCCGGGGAGGCCGATTTGCTGATCGTGGCGCAAGGGGTGGAGACGATCGAGGGCGTGGCGGGCTCAGCCAGGGCGAGGCGTTCGGCGGCCGTGACCAGGGCGCTCGTCATCGGGGCCGCCCGGGCGCTGTTCGAGGAGCGCGGCTACGCTGGAACCACGACGCGTGACATCGCCCAGCGGGCCGGCACCAGCGAGGTGGCGCTGTTCCGAATCTTCAAGTCGAAGGCGAAGCTCTTCGAGTCCGCGGTTTTCGAGCCCTTCGACCGGTTCATCCGCGCCTACGCCGAAGAATACGGTCGAACGACCGATCATGTGGCGACTCGCGACGCCGATACCCGCGTCTTTGTGGAAGGCCTTTACAAGATCATGGTGGACAACCGCAGGCTGATGCTCGCGTTGATCACCACCGGCGCCTACGAGGATGGGGTGACCGCGGGGCTCGCCGGCATGCGCTCCCTCAAGGAGTATTTCGTGATCGCCGAGGGAGTGGTGCGCGAGTTGGTCGGGACCGAAGCGGCCGATGTCGGGATGGGCGTGCGCTTCGCCTTCGGGCTCATCGCCGCAACGGCCTTGTTCGAGGACTGGCTGCTGCCCGGCGGGCGGGCGCGGCCCACTACGAGCCGGCTGATGGAACAGATCGGCCAATTCATCAACAAGGGCTTCAACGGAATGGGCGAACCGCCAGGCCGCTGAAGCTCATCGAAGGAAGGAGACGTCCGCATGCCGCTCTTGAAGGTTTTCGAGCCGATCATGGTCGGACCCGTCGAGCTGCCCAACCGAGTGGTCCGGACCGCCCACGGCACCGACCTCGTGGTCGCCGGACGCTTCACCGATGACTTCATCGCCTATCACGCCGCCCGCGCCAGAGGCGGCTGCGGGCTCTCGATCCTGGAGGCTGCGGCCATCCATCCCTCGACCCGCCTTTTCGAATTCGGGCTGTTCCACGACACCCTGGTCGGCGACTACCAGCGGTTGATGGCGGCGTGCAGACCGGCAGGCATGAAGGTGTTCCAGCAGCTCTGGCACGGCGGCAACCTCTACCCCCGTTACGACGGCGGTCCCGGATGGGCGGTCTCAGACATCCCGGGCATGCAAGGGTTCGTCGGGCTCAAGATGTCCGACGGAATGATCTGGGAGCTCATCGAGGCCTACGCGGCTTGCGCCGTGCGCGCCCGCGACGGCGGCCTTGACGGCGTCGAGGTGCACGCCGCCCACGGCTACCTGCCGCAGCAGTTCCTGTCGCCGGTCTGCAACGACCGCACCGACCAGTGGGGCGGAAGCTTCGACAATCGCATCCGCTTCCTCAAGGAGACGCTGAAGGCCATCCGCGCGGCGGTTGGACGCGACATCGCCGTGGGCGTGCGGCTGAGCGCCAGCGAGATGCCGGGCGGGATCAGCGAGGAGGACAACAAGCAGGTCATCCGGGCTCTGGAGGCCGAGAACCTGATCGACATCGTGAACGTGTCGAGGGGGGACTACTACCTGATCGATACGATGCTGGGCTCGATGCACAAGCCGACCGCCTATGAGGTGCCGTCGTCGGGCGACATCGCCTCGGTGGCGACCGTCCCGCGTCTCATCGCCGGACGCTTCCGCACCCTCGAGGATGTCGACCAGGTGATCCGGGACGGGGTCGCCGACCTGGTGTCCATGGTGCGCGCCCACATCGCCGACCCCGACCTGGTCAGGAAGACCCGCGAAGGCCGCGCTCTGGAAGTACGCCCCTGCATCGGTTGCAACCAGCATTCGCGCGCCGGGCGCTTCGGCTGCACCGTGAACGCGGCGGTGGGCGCGGACGCCAGCCTGCAGGAAGACCTGATCGTCCCGACCACGGCCCCGAAGAAGGTGCTGGTGGTGGGCGGCGGCGCGGCGGGAATGGAAGCGGCGCGGGTGGCGGCGCTGAAGGGGCACAAGGTGGTCCTGTGCGAGGCGAGCCCTTCGCTGGGCGGAATGCTCAACGTGGCGCGCCGCGCGCCCAAGAGCGCCAATTTCGGGGACATCGCCGTCTGGCTGGAGCAGGAGGTCTACCGGCTGGGGGTCGAGGTGCGGCTGAACACCTACGTCGAGACGAGCGACATCGAGGCCGAGAACCCCGATCATCTGATCATCGCCACCGGCTCAGCGCCCCGCATGGACGGGTTGCAGCATACCTTCCCCGCCCAGAAGGTGGCGGGGGTCGACCAGGCGCATGTGGTCTCGTCCACCGAGGCGCTCACGGAGCGGCGCGATTGGGGGAAATCGGCGGTGGTGCTGGACACCGTGGGCGACTACGAGGCGCTCGCCGTCGCCGAACAGCTGCTCACCGAGGGCCTGAAGGTGACCTATGTGACGCCGGAACCGGCGATGGCCTGGAAGAGCGAGCGCGCCTGGCCCGCCTTCGAGCGCTTCCTCCAGCTTGGGGAATTCGACACCAAGACCCGCCACCATCTCGTCGAGGTGCAGAAGGACCAGGTGCTGCTGCGCCCGCGGCTCGGGGGCACCCAGCAGATTACGACGGCGCCGGCGGACACGGTGGTGCTGGTCACCCAGAACCAGCCGCTGCGGCAGCTCTATGAGGAACTGCGCGACACGCGCGCGAACCTCCATCTGGTGGGAGACGCCAATCAGCCCCGGGACCTGATGAGCGCCGTTCGCGAAGGCCACCGGGCGGCCCGCGGCATCGACTGACGCGCCGGGGCGCAGACACGTCGGGGTCCTGCGGCGCAGGGCCTGTCGGGATTTCCGCTTGTCCCCTCGCCAGGCTCAGGCTTCATTCGCCCGGTCCGTGGCCCTTGCGCGCCGCGGCCGGATGAGGAACCGCCCATGGACCTGAGCTATAGCGCCGAGCACGAGGCCTTCCGTGGCGAGGTGCGCCAGTTCCTGGCGCAGAACTGGCGGGCTGGCGAGGCGGCCACCCCGGAAGACGAGCGCGCTTTCCGATCGCTGGCGACCGAGCACGGGTACCTCTACCGCAACATCCCGCGCCGCTACGGCGGATCGGAGCAGCCGGTGGACCTGCTGCGCGGTGAGATCGTCCGGGAGGAATTCCAGAGAGCCGGCGCCCCCATGGAAGTGGCCGGCAGCGGGATCGGACTCTTCACCCCCACCCTGCTGCAATGGGGCGCCGAGTGGCAGAAGGAGATGTTCATCCCGCCGACGGTGCGGGGCGAATTCAAATGGTGCCAGGGCTACAGCGAGCCCGGCGCCGGCAGCGACCTAGCCTCCCTGCGCACCCGCGCCGAGCTGGTGGGCGACAAATGGATCATCAACGGCCAGAAGGTGTGGACCTCGTACGCCAGGCAGGCGGACCACATGTTCATGCTGGCCCGCACCGAGCCCGACGCGCCCAAGCACAGCGGCATCTCCTACTTGATCCTCGACATGCGCCAGCCCGGTATCGAGGTGCGCCCGCTGCGTCAGATCGACGGCAACGCCCAGTTCAACGAGGTGTTCTTCACTGACGCCGAAACCCCGGCCGACTGGATCGTGGGCGAGCGAGGACGGGGCTGGGAAGTCTCGCGCACCACCCTCAAGCACGAACGCAGCAACCTCAACGGCATCAACTACCACATGGCTCTCTTCAAGAGCCTGGTGGAGGCGGCCAAGCGCACCCAGCGGAACGGCAAGCCGGCCATCGAGGATCCGATCATCCGAGACCGCCTGGCGCGGCTCGAAGGCTGGATCCTGGCGACCAAGTATTCCAGCTTCCGCAACCTTTCCATGGCCGCGGCCGGGCAGGACCCGGGCATCTTCCCGCTGCTGATGAAGCTGAACGGCAGTAACCTGGCGCGCGAAGCCTACCTCATCAGCCGCGAGTTCATCGGCGACGACTTCCTGCTCTCGCGCCCGGGCGACGACGGCGTGGGGCGGCGCCAGAACCGGGTGTGGTCGCGCATGCCGTTCACCTCCATGCATCTGGCGATCGCGGGGGGCGCTTCGAACATCCAGCGCAACATCATCGCCGAGCGGGGCCTTGGCCTGCCGCGCGACAGTCAGATGAAATAGAGGCGCGGCCCTGCGGCGTGCGTCACCATCCGGAGAGCTCGGCGGCGCGAGCCCGGTGGACGCGCGCCATCCCCATCCAGGCGAAGTCGAACATCGCGCGCTTCACCCAGATATGCGGGTCAGCGTCCACGGTGAAGCCGATGCCGCCGTGCGCCTCCAGGCCGGCGCGCGACACCTGCAGGAAGGTCTCGCAGACATAGGCCTTGGCCTGGGCCGCCGCATGGCTTGCCTCCTCCGGAACATGGTCGAAGGCGTAGGCGGCGTACCAGTAGAGGCCACGGCAGGGCTCGGCTTCCAGGGCCATGTCGGCCAGCTGATGGCGCAGCGCCTGGAAGTGGGCGATGGTCACCCCGAACTGGACCCGCTCCTGGCTGTAGCGGACGGCCATCTCGAGGGCCCGGGTCGCGCCGCCGAAGGCGTCCGCGGCGAGCAGCACCAAGGCCGCGTCGCGCACCCGGTCGGCCAGGGCCGGCGGCCCCTGCAGCAGCCGCGCCCGCGCATTCTCGAAGGTGAGCACGTCGAGCGGCCTGGTCAGGTCGACGCCCACCGGGCGCCGGCGCGAGATTCCCGGCTGGTCGAGCTCCACCAGCGCCAGCCGCCCGCCCGCCAAGCCGACCACCGCCAATTGGGCCTCGAGCCCGTTCGGGACGCCGTGCTTGGTCCCTGACAGGCCCGGCGCCGCCGTGAGGGTCCATTGCTCGGGTTGCCAGTCCGCCTCGGCTTCGGCGAACGCCACCGTCGCCATAGCCTCGCCGCTCGCGAGCTTCGGCAGCCATTCGGCCTTGGCCTCCTCGTCCGCCGAGAGGCCGATCGCCAGGCCCGCCAAGGCATGACCCAGGAACGGAGCTGGGGCGCCGGCGAATCCAAGCGCCTCGGCCATCAGGGCGAGGTCGATCATCTCCATGCCCGAGCCGCCGTAGGCGGCATCGATGCAGGCCCCGCCGACCCCGAATTCCAGGAGCTTGCCCCACAGGTCGGCGTCGTAGCCGGCCTGGGAGTCCATGATCTCGTGCACCCGCCGCGAGGGGCACTCGGCCCGCAGCAGCCGGGCGAGGGCGTCCTGAAGTTGCTGCTGCTCGTCTGAAAGGAGGAAATTCACCGATTAGCTCGTGTGACCATGGTCCAAACCAGGAAAGCTCAAGCCCCGCGCATGCGCGCGGCGTTCTCCGTCTGCATGGCGGCGCCGCGGCGGCGCAGCTCGGCCGGAGGCGTGGGGAGCACCACAGGCCCGTACTGCCGCGAGGGAAGGATGATCGTGGCGTGGCCGGGCGCGGTGTTGTCGCCGCGCTGGCTGACGCCTTGGACCGCGACGTCCACCACCGGATGGTCGTCCTCGATCCGCTTGCCCACCACCTTGCCGCTCATGACGTGGGTGTCGCCCATGAAGTTGAAGCCACGCAGCTCGGTGTGGAACTTCCAGATCCAGGCGTCGTCGCCCATCCAGTTGGTGAGCAGGTGCGATTGCCAGGCCGTGCGCATGATCCCGTAGTCGTAGGCGGTCGGCAGGCCCAGGGCCTTGGCGCGGGTTTCGTCCCAGTGGAGGCGCATCTGCACCTGAGGCACGCCCCACTCGTCCTCCGTGTAGAAGGCCCTGATCTTCTGGCGGTTCTGGTAGCCGAGCTTCAGCGTTCCCACGGCGTACATCTGCCCCATGCCCTTCGCGATATGGTGGCTGATGATGTCCACCATCGTCATTGGGCCCTTGACGACGGGCTGCAACGCCTCGCCGACCTCGACGTCTTCCCAGTAGCGCGGCTGGGCGCCCCGGCGCCGCTCGGCGGCGTACATCTCGTCGATCCGGGCAAGGTCGTCGGGGCTGTAGGTCTGCTTCTCGATCTTCGCAAAGCGGCCTGACTCCTTCGAACCGCGCCGCTCCGCGTTCACGAACAGCAGCTCATGCTTGCCGACCGGAACTGCCGCCTTGTCGTAGAAAGTCTCGCGGTAGGTATCCAGCACCGACCGGCCACCCGCGAAACTGCTGTGCTCTTTGACCTCCACCTTGGCCGTCACGTACTCCGAATAGAGGACATCGCCGTCGTAGATGGGTCTGTAGAACTCGAAATCGGATCCCGAATAGTATTTGCCCACGCCCCGGAAGAGGCCCCGAAACAGCGCCTTCTGCTCCGGCGTATAGGCCGGCGCCTCGCGGACGCCGAGACCCAGCATGTAGAGGGGATGACCGATCTGGCCCCGCCAGCGGGTAGTCTTGCCATATTCGGGGTCGTTGTAGAGGGGATTGTCGTCGCCCGCCAAACCGACGGCGGTGTGGCTCATGGTGTCGGCGCGAGCCACCTTGTTGAAGGGCGGCGTCCGGGTGTGTTGAGGGATGTCGATCTGCTTGCGCGCCCGTTCGATATCCTCATCGGTGATCCGAGCGTCGATGTCCCGAACGTCGTCCGCCATTCTCGCCTCCCTGGTTCCTTTTCCTTGCAGAAAGGCATCAACCCGATGAGACGGCTTCCCGTCTCGACAGTCACCGGCCGGCCTCCTCCGCCTCCAACCGGGCCTTCAGCAACGCCACCAGATCCGCCTTCTTGACCTTGCCCGAGCCGGTGAGCGGGAACGCGTCCGGCGCCAGGGGCACGATCCGACGCGGCACCTTGTAGGACGACAGCACGGACTTGAGCCCCGCCAAGAGCCGGGCCTCGTCGAAGCTCGCCCCTTCGTTCAGCTCGACCGCCGCCACCAGCAGGGAATCGGCTTCGTTGCGCGGCAGGCCGACCACGGCCGAGCGGGCGACGCCCGGCAGGCTCGCCAGACAGAGCTCCACCTCGAGCGGGGCCACGTTGGCGCCATGCACCTTGATCACATCGCCCGTGCGGCTCGAGAACTTCAGGTAGCCTTCAGCGTCCACCGAAACCAGGTCGCCGGTGTCGTAGAATCCGTCCGACCGGAAGGTTTCCGCGCGCTCCTTCTTGTAGAGCCCCTGCATCAGGCAATAGCCACGCACATAGAGGTGGCCAATCTCGCCCGGAGGCGCGAGTTCGCCGGTCTCGGGATTCTCCACGCGAAGTTCGACTCCCGGCACGGCGCGTCCGCAGACCCGCGCCTGATCCGCCGGCGCCAATTCGCCGGTCGGCAGCGTGGTGTGGCCGCCGAGCGTTTCGGTCATCCCGTAGCAACGCGCCACGCGGTCGACCGGGACCGGGCCGAGGGCCGGATCCTGGGCGAGGCTGGCCGGATTGAGAAGCTTCGGGCCGTGCGGCCCGTGTCGGAAGATCGACGCGCAATCGATGACCACGCGCTGGAACCCGTAGCCTGCCGCCTGCACGGCCGGATCGGCGGCCAGCGCGTTGAACCAGGCTTCGTCCCCGCATATCGCGGTCGCCCCTTCCGTCTCGATGAGCCGAAGCAGTTCCGCGCCGCTCAGGTCATCCGGAGTGATGTGGCAGCAGCCCATATGGAGGCAATGGAACAGGGTCGCCGACAACCCGGCCACCCAGAAATGCGGGCGGTTCCCGATCACCCTGTCGCCGCTTCCACCCCAGTAGTAGGTGGCCATTTGATAAGTGTGGCGAAGCATCGGGCCGTGGCCGTGCAGCACACCCTTCGGATTGGCGGTGCTGCCGGAGGTGTGGATCATGCAGAGGGCGTCGGCCTCGACCACATTGGCTTCCACCGCCTCCAGGAAGGCGTCGTCCATCCCGGGATGGGCCGCGGCCAGCTCCGTCAGGGTCTGAAGAGCCGGCGCGCCCCAGGACGGGTCGCAGTCGCCGTGCACGAACACCGACCGCAGATAGGGCGCGCCGGTCAGCGCCAGGCTCCCGAACGCCTGGCCCTCGATCTCGGGAAACGCCTCCTCGAGGCGCGCCAGGTAGTCGTGGCTCAGATAGCGGTCGGCCATCACCAGGATCTGGGCGTCGCAGTTCCCCAGCACCCAGGCCAGCTCCCGCGCCTTGTAGAGGGTGCTGAGCGGCGCGACGATCGCCCCGATGCGCGCGACGGCCATGAAGAACAGCGTGAACTGCGGCCCGTTGGGCATCAGCAGCGCGACCTTGGTCCCCTTCCCCGCCCCGTGCGCCAGGAGCCCGCGGGCCAGGGCCGCCGAACGCCGCTCGAGCTCTCGGAAGGTCAGCCGCTCGTCACCCCTCAGCTGCGCCTCACGGTCCCCGTAGCGGTCGGCGAGGCTGCGCAGCATCGCCGGAATAGTCGCTCGATGTGGAGGCGCCCGATCGGCGAGCGTAGGGTCCATGGCCGATCAGTGCACCAGCGGTCGGGTGAGCGCAAGCGGATCGAGGCGCGGTGCGGAGCGCTCCACCCAGCGGCCGGCGCTCGGTCGCTGACGGGGTTGGTCCCGGGGGCGGCGGCGCGCCCCCGGGAACTTGCGGACGCCCTGGCTCAGCCCTGGGTGGCGATGAAGACACTCTTGGGGCGGATGAACTCCTCGATGCCCGCCCGGCCGCCCTCGCGGCCGAAGCCGCTGGTCTTGACGCCGCCGAACGGCGCGGTGGGCGACATGTTCGGCATTCCGCTGTTGACGTAGACTGAACCCGCCTCCAGCTGGCCAGCCAGGCGATGGGCCCGCCCGATGTCGCGGGTGTGCAGGTAGGCGCCCAGCCCGTAGACGGAGTCGTTGGCCTTCGCGAGCGCGTCCGCCTCGTCCCGGAAAGTCGAGATGGCGAGCACCGGCCCGAAGACCTCCTCCCGCGACAGGTGACTGGCGGGATCCACCCGGCCGAACACGGTGGGCTCGATGAAGTACCCTTCGGCGAGCGTGCCGCCGGCCCGCGATCCGCCCGCGATGAGCTCGCCGGCCCGCTCCGACTTCGCCCGCTCGATGACGCCGAGGATGCGCGTGCAGGCCGCCTCGTTGATGACCGGCCCCATGCTTGTGCTGAGATCGAGGGGCAGGCCGAGCCGGATCGCACCCACCACCGCGCGGACCCGCTCGGCCACCTGGTCGTAGATGCTTTCCTCGACCAGCATGCGGGTCGGGTTGACGCAGCCCTGGCCGGACAGGCCGAGGCAGCCGCCGACGCTCTGGGGCACCGCGGCGTCCAGGTTCGCGTCCGCGAAGATCAGGTTGGCCGATTTGCCCCCCAGCTCGAAGGCGAGCGGCTTCAGCGCCTCTGCGGCGCTGGCCATGATCCGCCGCGCGGTGGCGCCGCCGCCGGTGAAGGTGATCTTGTCGACCCCCGGGTGAGCGACCAGCCGCGCCCCCGCCTCGCCGGTTCCCGGCGCGACGTTGAAGGCCCCGGGCGGCAGGCCCGCCTCCAGCGCCAGCTCCGCCATTCTCAGCGCTACGAACGGGGTGATCTCCGGCGGCTTCAGAACCACGGTGTTGCCGGCGGCGAGCGCCGGGATCACCTTCATGGCGGTGGCCACCGAAGGCATGTTCCAGGGGATGATGACCCCGATGACGCCGTAGGGCTCGGGCAGGATGTAGTCGAAGCCGGGCATCGGGTAGCTGGACACCACCTGGCCCTCCAGCTTGTCGGCCCAGCCGGCGTAGTAACGGATCCAGGCCTGGGCCAGCACCATCCCGCCCCCGCCCGCCACCGGCACGCCGCTCTCGAGCGCCGCCAGGACGGCGATCTCGGGCTGCGCCGCCTGGAGCAGGTCGGCGAACCTGAAGAGGATCCGTCCTCTCTCGTTCGCGGGCAGGCCCCGCCATACGGGCAGCGCCGCGCGCGCCGAGGCCACCGCCTGGTCGATCTCCTGGGCGCCTGCGAGGGACACCTCCGCCTGCACCTTCCCGGTGGCCGGGTTGATGTGGGCGTGCGCGCCGCCGCTGCTGCGGCTGATGCGCTTGCCGTCGATGAAGACGCCGTGCCCGGCGAGGAGCTTCGTAGGTTCCTTGAGGAGTTCGTCGAGTTGGGTCATGGCCGCCTTGGGGTTCGAGGGGAAAGCGCCGAGGGTGCGACGCGGCGGGGCGCCCGCCGCAGGCGCCGCCTCTCACAATGAGTGTCCTCTTCTCCAGCCGCCGTCAACCGCTCCGTGTCCCCGGGTGAGCGGCGAAGGCGCGCCCGCGCCCGGGTCAGGCGAGCGCTGGGTCCGCCTCGGTAGGAGCGGCGGCCTTGTCGAGGACGAAGTCGGCCGCCCGCCACCCGAGCGCCATCGCCGGGCCGTTGGTGTTGCCCGAGGGGATGGTGGGCATGACGGCGCAGTCGGCGACACGCAGCCCTCGAACCCCGCGGACCCTCAGGCGGTCATCCACCACCGCGTCGGCGTCCGCTCCCATGGCGCAGGTGCCCACCGCGTGGTAGCCGGCGTTGCCCGCCCGAACGACCATATCCAGGATGTCCTCGTCGGCGGTGACATCGGCCCCGGGGGTCAGCTCCGCCTCGACGTAGCGCGCGAGCGGCGCTTGGCGCACCAGCCGGCGGACGAAGTCCATGACGAAAAGCACCAGCCGCCTGTCGTTCGGGTCGGTCAGGTAGCCGGCGTGGATTTCCGGGGGCGTCGCGACATCGGTCCCGCGGATCATCACCCGGCCGCGGCTGCGCGGCTGGATCGGATAGCCGATGAAGTGCATCCCCGGCTCGGGCTCCAGGGCGAAGCTGGTCGCCTCCCGGTCGTAGGAGACCGGCGCGCCCAGGATCTGGACGTCGGGCGAAGGCAGGTCGCTCTGGCTCTTGATGAGCATGCCGAGCTCGTGCGAGGCCTTGGCCAGCACCCCGCGCCGGGTCAGGTAGTAGCCCAGCACGTTGGCGGCGAGCCTCGCGCCGGCGTGGTCGCGGTTTTGTCCGGGCAGGCCGCGCAGCCGGTACTGCATGCCCAGCATCCGGTGCTCCATCATGTTCTCCCCCACCAGCGGCCGATCGGCGACCACCTCGATCCCGTAGGCGCGCAGGAGGGCCGCCGGGCCGACGCCGGACCGTTGCAGCAGCACCGGCGACATCAGGGCGCCGGCGGAGAGGATCACTTCGCCGCGGGCGCGGTGGACCTCGGGGACGCCGCCGGCGCGGCGCGCCGAGACGCCCACGGCGCGCCGGTCCTCGAACAGCACCCGCTCCACCAGGGCGTCGGTGATGACCGTGAGGTTCGGGCGGCGGCGGGCAGGCTTCAGGAACGCCTGGGCGGCGCTCCAGCGCCGGCCCCCGCGGATGGTGCGGATCACGTAACCGGCCCCCTCCTCGGTCGCGGTGTTGATGTCGGAGCGCCGCGGAAGGCCCAGCAAGCCGGCCGCTTCGATCACCGCATCGCCGAGAGCGTGCGGGTCCGGATCCGGCGTCACCGTCAGCCGCCCGCCTTCGCCACGCAGGTCGCTGGCGCCCAGGCCGTGGTTCTCGATGGCCCGGAAGCAACGGAGCATCTCGGCCCACCCCCAGCCGTCGAGACCGAGCGCCTGCCATCCGTCGTAGCTGGCGGCCAAGCCGCGCATGTAGACCATGCCGTTGACCGAGGAGGAGCCGCCGAGCACCTTGCCGCGCAGCCACACTTCCGGACGGTTGCGGCCGCCGTCGGGCTCCACGGGGAAGTACCAGATGTGCCGGGGGTCGGCGAACAGCCGCCCGAACCCCCTCGGCATGTGGATCAGCGGATTGCGGTCTTCGGGCCCCGCCTCGATGAGCAGCACCCGGTTGGCCGGATTTTCAGACAGTCGATCGGCCAGGACGCAGCCAGCCGAACCCGCGCCGACGATCACGTAGTCGTACTCGGACATACTCCCCTCCCCCGTTTCTTTCGGCCGGCGCGGCGACGCAAACCTGGACAACCCCGGCGACGCCAGCATACCCAACGCGCCCGCCGGAAACCAATCGCGTCAATTCCGGCGTCGACAGATTTGCATTTGCAAGGGAGCAACCGACACCATGAGCGATGCCGACGTCATCGTCGCCGGCGCCGGCAGCGCGGGGTGCGTCCTCGCCGCCCGTCTCAGTGAAGACCCGTCCTTGCGGGTCCTGCTCATCGAAGCCGGGCCGAAGGGCGGCGGCTTCCTGGTGAACATGCCGGCCGGCTCGTTCAGGTTGATGGGCGATCCCGCGAAGGACTGGTGCTACCGAACCGAGCCCGACGAATCCATCGGCGGCCGGACAAGCCGATGGTCGGGCGGACGCATGCTCGGCGGGTCCAGCGCCATCAACGGCATGGTCTACATCCGCGGACTGAAGGCCGACTATGACGACTGGGTGCGCGCCGGCGCCCGAGGTTGGTCCTGGAACGAGGTGCTTCCCTATTTTCTCAAGTCCGAGCGCTTCGAGGGCGCCGCATCGCAAAGCCACGGGGCCCTGGGCCCCCTGTCGGTGTCGCCGGGGCGCACGAGGCACCCGCTCGCGGACATATTCCTGCAGGCCTGCGAGGAGGCCGGCGTCCCGGCCGATCCCGACTACTGCGCAGGGGACGCATCGGGGGGCTTCGCGGTCCTGAACACCACCGGCGGCGGCCAGCGGTCGAGCACGGCCAAGGCCTTCCTGGAACCGGCGTTGAGGCGTCCGAACCTTCAGGTGCTCACCGAGCGCCTCGTGGAGAGGGTCGTCGTCGAGCAGGGGATCGCCAAGGGAGTCGTGGTGCGCCACGGCGGGGAAACGCGCACGCTGAGCGCGGCGCGCGAGGTCATCGTGAGCGCCGGGGCGATCGGATCGCCGACAGTCCTGATGCGCTCGGGGATCGGGCCGCCGGAGGGCTTGCGGGCGCTCGGCATCCCGGTGCGCTGCCCGCTGACGGGCGTCGGGCGAAACCTGCAAGAGCACAGCGCCATCGCCGTCAGCAAGCTCGTCGACATGCCGACCTACAACAGCCCCTTCGGGTTCGCGGTGATCGCGCGCAACATGATCGACTATCTCCTCAGAAAGCGCGGCCCGATGACCTCCGCGGCGGTGCAGGCCATGGCCTACGCCAGGTCGAGGCCCGAGCTCGAAAATCCCGATATCGTGCTGAATTTCTTGCCCTTGGCGATCAACTTCGAAGGCGACCGGCCGGGCATGCACCCGCAGCCCGGGATCAGCGTCGCCGCCAACGTGGCCCGGCCCCATAGCCGTGGCGAGATCCGGCTGAGGTCCGCCGACCCCGCCGATCCGCCGATCATCGACCATCGCCTGGTGGGCGACGAGCGGGACATGAGGGTGCTTATCGAGGCCGGCCGCCTGCTCGCCCGGATCTACGAGGCGCCGGCGCTGCGATCGCACGTGGTCGGCGAGAACATTCCGAGCCCCCTGCCGTCGACGGACGCGGAGTGGACGGCCTATGTGCGCCAGAGCGCCAGCATCGGCTACCACCCGACCAGCACCTGCAGCATGGGCGAGGGCCCGGACGCGGTCGTCGACGCGGCGCTTCGGGTCCGCGGGGTGGGCGCCCTGAGGGTCATCGACGCCTCGGCGATGCCGAACATCATTTCCGGCAACACCAACGCGCCGACCATCATGATCGCCGAACGGGGCGCGGACCTCGTGAAGGCGGATCTGGCGCGCCGGGCCGCCGCTTGAAGTTCGTTCGCCAACCCGCGGATATTGGTATAGTCACCGCCCCGCTCCGGGTCCCGTGAGGGCGGCGTTGCTCCAGGTTTCTCGTCTGGAGGAGGTCTTGTGAGCGATCCGCGGCCCGACATCGGAGAGGCCCCGCAGGGAGAACACCGCCTTAGCCCCGCGGACGACGCCTACCATCCGCCTCAGACCGACGCCCGTTGGGAGCACGAGACGATCTGGCTGTGGTTCTTCATTCCCGAACGCAAGCTCGGCGCCTGGGTCTATCACTATGTGCGCCCGAACATCGGGGTCAGCGGCGGCGGCGTCTACCTGTTCGACGACACCGCCTGGTTCCACATGGAGACGCCCTACTACCTGAACTACAGCAACGCCCCCATGCTTTCGGAAGAGGAGCTCCGCGACTGGAAACTCCCCACCGGTTTCTCGTTCAAGACCCTGGAACCCCTCCACAAATACCATTTGAGCTTCCGCGACCGGGACGTGCTCTCCTTCGAGCTCGACTGGACCGCCTTCATGGCGCCCTGGGTGGTGCTGCGCGGCGACCCGCCCGCCGCGCGTCACCTGGACCAGTTCGGCCGCGTGACGGGCGAGCTGAGCCTGCATGGCGAGACGCTGAGGGTCGACTGCCTGGCCATGCGCGACCGCTCCTGGAACCATCTGCGGCCCGAGCCCTGGAAGGACGGCTGGGGCGGCGGAACCTATGTCACCGGGGCGGCCTCCACCGAGCTCGCCTTCTTCGGCGCCGGCCCCGGCGGCTTCTTCCTGCAGGACGGGGTGCGCGCGCCGCTGACGGGCGGCAAGCTGGAGCGCATCCGCGATCCCCAGCACGGCTTCATCAGGCGCATCGTGGTCGAGGGCCGAGATACGCTGGGGCGCGAGTTCGTGGCGGAGGGAGAGGCGGTCAGCCGCATGGCCATGCCCATCGCCGGCGTTCACGGCGTGTGCTGGACGAGCCTCGTCCGCTACACGATCAACGGCTATCCCGCCTGGGGCGACGACCAGGACGCCTGGCCGCTGCACGCCTGGTCGGCCATGCGGCGGCGCGAGCAGATGGGCCTGAAGGACGTGCGTCAGCCGCGCCAGCGCCAGGCGGGGGTTTTCGGTGGCTGAGGCGCCGACGGCGGAGCTGGCGCCCGAGCTGGCCGCCTGGATCGAGGGGGCGGCCGGCGCAAAGCCGCTTTCCGCGCGCGCGGCCCCTGCGGGGGGCTCGCGCAGCACCCTCCTGGTGGACGCCCGGCGGCCGGACGGATCACCGCTCGCGCTGGTGGTTCGCCTGGAGGGGGGCGGCTCGCACTCGGGCACCAGCTTCTCCCTGGAGCGCGAATACCGGGTCTATCGGGCGCTGGAGGGGCGCGGGGTTCCGGTCCCCAAGGCCTACGACCTCCTGCCCGACGGCTCGGCGCTGCTCATGGAGCGCCTCGAGGGGACGGCGGAGTTCCGCGCCATGTCCGCCGCCGACCAGGTGGCGAGCGCCACCCGGTTCATGGAGGCGCTCGGTCGTCTGCACGCCCTGGAGGCGCGAGAGCTTACCCTTCCCGGTTTCGACCTGCCGACGAGCGCCGTCCAGCACGCGACGATCGAGCTGGACCGCTGGGAGATCTTGGCGCGGGGATCCTGCTGGGACGAGCCGCTGGCCAGGTACGCCTTCGGCTTTCTGCGGGCGCGGGCGCCTCGGACGGTGCAAAGGACGGTGCTCGTCCACGGCGACGCCGGCCCGGGCAACTTCATGGCGACGTCCGACCGGATCACCGGCCTGATCGACTGGGAGTTCTGCCACATCGGCGACCCGATGGACGACTTCGGCTGGCTTCACAGCCGGTCGCGCGGGCTGATGGGCCTCTTCGAGGCCGCCTACCCTTCGTACGAGGCGGCGTCCGGCCTGCAAGTCGATCCCCCCGCGGTGGCCTACTACCATCAGATGGCCATCCTGCGCTGCGTGGTGACGGTGGCCCTGGGCAAGCTCAAGGGCGGGGCGCTGGGCGTGATCCCCTACCGCCACGTCTACCGCAACTACCTGGCGAGGCTGGCGGACCTGCTGGTCGAGGGCGAGGGGCTCGCGGTCGAGCCCGACGAGCTCGCCGGCGCCGATGGCCCGACAAGCCCCTTGTTCTCCGAGGCCAGAAGCGAGCTTCGGAACCACGTTCTCCCGGACGGCATCAGCCGGCGCGCCCGGACCGCGACACAGGCCGCGCTCATCGCCCTCACCGCCCTGGAGCTTCGCGAGCGGTTCGGGGCGGAGGTCGCCGCGCGCAACGAAGCCGATCGCCGGGCGCTGCTCGGCGCTGCGGACCCGGCCGACCTTGCCGAGGCGGCGGCGCAGGCCGGGGCGTCCGGAGAGCCTAAAATGCTCGCCTTGCTGGCGCGCTGCGCCTGGCGCGAGCGCAAGCTATGGCCACGCTAGCTGAACCCCCTGTCCTATGGAGACCGCCGAAATGAGTCCTGAGCCCTCGCCGGATGCACGCAGCGCCTGTCCCGACTGGGCCGAGCTCGGGCTGGTCCGCCACGAGCCGAAGCGTCCCCTTCCAGGGCCACGCTCTGTCGCCGAGGTGATCGACCAGGCCCGCGCGGCGTGGCCCGACAAGGAAGCCCTGGTCGGCCGTTCGGCCGTTTCACCTATGCCGCCCTGGCTGCGGAGATCGACGCGGCGAGCGCCGCCTTGCAGGCGCTGGGGGTCTCTCCCGGCGACCGCGTGGCGGCCACCAGCGCCAATCACCTCGAAATCGTCGTCGCCTTCTTCGCGGTCCAGCGGCTTGGGGCCGTCTGGGTGGGCGTCAACCGCAACCTCGCTCCGCCCGAGAAGCGGTATATCCTCGCCGACAGCGGCGCGGTTCTCTACCTCGCCGATCGCACGGCCGCCGCCCAGATCGAGCCCCTGCGCCCGGAGCTGCCGGACCTGCGAGCCATGATCGACATGGAGCCGGGCGACACCGATGCGGAATGGACCCGCCTACTGGCCGAGCGCCGGGGCGAGCGCGCCACCCCGGTCTCCGTCGACCCTTACGCGCCAGCCGGCATCGCCTATACGAGCGGCACCACCGGCTTTCCCAAGGGCGTGGTCCATTCCCAGCACAACATGGTGCTCGTGGGGACGATGGGCAGGCTGAGCGGACGCTCCGAGATCGAGCGGGCGGGCGTGACGCTGCCGCTCACCATCCTCAACCTGATGATCCTGGGGCCCCTCGCGTCCTTCCAACTCGGGCGGACCTGCATCCTGATGGACCGGGTGGACGCGCTTGGCCTCGCCGAATGGATCGCCGCCGAACGGGTGGAGACCTTCTCCACCGCGCCGGCGGTGATCTACGACCTGATGACCGATCCCAGGATCAACCCCGACGACCTGGCGAGCTTCAAGGCCCCGGGCGTCGGCGGCGCGGCCATGCCGGATTCCTTCCGCGACCTCTATCGTCAGAAATTCGGACGCGAACTCACGCACGGTTATGGCCTGACCGAGGCCCCCACCAGCGTCACCATGGGCGATCCGGCGGTCGCCGAGCCGCCGGGCTCATCGGGACGGACCGCACCCCATCTGCAGGTGACGATCCAGGACGCCGAGGGCGCCATCCTGCCGGCTGGCGAAAGCGGCGAGATCTGCGTGGCCGCCGCCGCCGAGGGCCCGCACGGCGGGCTCTACACGCCGATGCTCGGCTATTGGCGGCGCCCGGACGCCACCGCCGAGGCCCTTCGCGGCGGCTGGCTGCACACCGGCGACATCGGCCGCCTGGACCCCGACGGCTATCTGTTCGTGGAGGGGCGCCGCAACGACGTGGTGATCCGCGGCGGCGCCAATGTCTACCCGGCGGAGGTCGAGCGGGTGCTGCAGAAGGACGACCGGGTGGGCGACTGCGCCGTCACAGGCAAGCCGGACGTGCGCCTCGGCGAGCGGGTGGTGGCGTTCATCCAGCCGGCCGCGGGGACGGCCCCGACGGCGGCGCTGGCCGAGGCGCTGCTGGCCCTCTGTCAGGAGAACCTCGCCCGCTACAAGACCCCCGAAGAGATCATCTTCGTGACCGACATGCCCCGGAACGCCATGAACAAGATCGTCAAGGCGCAGCTGAAGGCGCGGCATTTCGGGGCCTGACCGGCGCCGCGCAGGCGCCGAACGCGGCAACCTATCCAGGCTGTTCCTCGGCCTGCATCTCCTGGCACGCCTGCGCGTAAAACCTCGGCAGTCCGATGGCGAGCAACATGATCAGCGCCGCCACCGCCGCGTTCACCAGACCCACCGACACCTGGAGCTTCATCTCGTCGTGGAAGACGTAGTCGTTGACCGCGCCGATGACAGTGGGCGCGATCCCGAGCCCCGCCACATTGCCCACGAGCACGACGATCGCCAGGCCCTGGCCGCGCAGGCGGTTCGGCAGGAAAGCTTGCAGGGCGGGCAAGAGGGTGACCGACCCGAGAGAGAACAGGAAGAACGAGGCGATCAGCGCGCACATGGTGCTCGTCAGGTCATTGGTGAGCGCCAACCACACCAGGACCGCGAACAGGGGCGGCGTCAGGAAGAGCGGCGCCATGGCCCGTCCCTGGGGCCCGCGCCACCGATCGAGGAGATCGGAGAGGAAGCCGGCGCCAGCATAGCCGGGCACCGAGCACAGAAGCAGGATGAGCCCCGATACGGTGCCCGACTGGGCCGGCGAAAAATGGTGAATGCGCATCAGCACGGTGGGAGTCCACAGGCTGACGCCGTAGCCGGTCACCGCATAGCCGGCGTAGACCAGAGCAAGGGTCCAGAACGCCAGTCCGTGACGACGCAGGAATGGCCACAGCGGCGCTGCGGCGACCTCGGCCGCGCCGGCGCCGCGACGAACCGGCTCGCGCAGGCCCGCCACCATCGCGGCGACCACGAAGCCCGGCAGGGCGGAGGCGATGAACAGCGCCTGCCAGCTGCGCATGCCTTCCGGCACGAGGCCCGCGAACGCCCCCGACGCTAAGAGCGACATGAAGAGGCCGCCGCCGAAGATCGCGGCCGAGCTTCCCACCGGAACCCCCACCTGCGCCAGGGCGATCGCCCGGCCGCGTTGGGTGGGCGGGAAATAGTCGGTCAGCAGGGAGAAGGCCGCCGGCTGCAGCGCCGCCTCCCCGAGCCCCACCACCATCCGGGCGACGAAGAGCAGCCAGAAGTTGTTCACAAGCCCGCAGACCAGCGCCGCAAGGCTCCAGAGCGCGACGGCGATCCACATCAGATTGCGGCGGCTGGTGCGATCGGCGAGCCGGCCGAGCGGGACGCCCGCCACCACGAAGAGGGCCACCGAGCCAAGGCCCGCCAGGAGACTCACCAAGGTGTCGTTGACGTGCAGATCCGCCTTCAGCGCCGGGATCATGATCAGAATGACCTGGCGATGCAAAAAGGCCATGAAGTATGCGAGGAACATCACGGCCACCACCAGCACGCGATAGCCGCGCGACGGGTAGTCGAGCCCGGCGTCGCCCTCTACGGATGGGCTTGTCGTACTGACGGCGGCCATGCTTCCTCCCACTTCTCGGCCATCGGCGCTTCGGTTCGATCCTGGTTTTGATTTCAGCGACCGACGGGCTTTTCAGGGCCGCCACGCTTGTGACCAACCGGAAAGCTCGATCAACGCCGCCCCCCAGGTGGGCGAACTGGGTCTACCCTTCACAAGTTTCTCGTCGAACTCAAGCGTTTCGGTCTGACCGGCGTCATGCCGGAAACTTCCTCCGAGATCGATTTCCTGCCAACCTTCGCCTCCGAGGAAACAGGACCACCGACAAGGGCAGACAAGAGGGCGTCGTCATGCGCGACAGGCTGATCGAGATCGGCACGCCGGATGGGCCGATGGAGACCTTCATCACCCATCCCGAACAGGACGGCCCATTCCCCGGCGTCATCCTCTACCAGGACTTCTGGGGCGTGCGCGAGGAGCTCTACGATTTGGCGCGCATGGTCGGCATGGCGGGCTACTACGTGATGGTCCCCGACCTGCTGCACCGGGCCGAGCGCATCCGGACCGACATCCGCGACGCCGACAACCGAATGATGTCGTCCTGGAAGCTCACCAAGGAGCAATTCGAAAGGGCGCTGCGCCCCTTGATGCAGACCACCGACGACATGGTGATCCGCGACACCGCGGCCCTGCTGGAATTCCTGCGCCAGGAGTCCGCAGCCGGGCCCGGCCCCATGGGCGCGTTCGGCTATTGCTTCGGCGGACGGCTGATCTTGAGGGTGGCGGGCGCTTTTCCCGAGCGTTTTCGCGCCTGCGCCGGCATGCATGGCACCAATCTGGTGAGCGGCGAGCCCGATTCCGCCCATCTGAGCATGCCCACGGTGCGCGGCGAGCTCTATTTCGGCTTCGCCGAGCACGACGACTGGGCGACGCCGGCGATGCAGGCGGTCTTGAAGGCGGACGCGGAGCGCTACGGAGTCCGGGCCTGGCTCGAGCGCCACCCAGGCGCCCACCACGGGTACGCCCTGCCCAATCGCGACATCTTCGACAAGCGGGCGTTCTATCGCGACTGGGAAATGATCTTCGCGATGTTCGCGCGCCAGCTCGCTCCGACGCCGACTGGCTGAGCCGCGGACGCCCGCCCCGTCGGCGCCTTCAACTCTCAGCCGACGGCGCCGCCTTGAGGAACGACTCCACGGCGTGCGCGGCCACGTCCACGGCCGCGTCATGGTCGAGGGTGGACCCGGGGAACGCCAGGTTGAAGGCCAATTGCCCCAATTGGTAGAGGAGCATGTGAATGGCTACCCGCCGCGCCTCCCGCTCCGGACCGGCGGGTGGAAGGCGGAAGGCCGGCAGGCGCTCGCCGAGCAACTCGATTTGTTCGTCACGCCTCTCGCCGAACAGCGCCACGTACCTCGGATCGAGCCCCATGATGAAGTTGAACAGCTGCACCGAATCCCGCCGCTTCCGGTATCCGGCGAAGTAGCGTTCGATCCACCGTTTCAACTCCTCATGGCTGGGCTCGGCCATGTTGGCGAGCATGCCGAACAGGGTGCTCTGACGTTCCAGGTCCTGCGCGAGAAGGCTGCGGAGCACGTCCTCCTTGCCGCTGAAGTGCAGATAGAAGGTGGCTCGGCCGACGCCGGCGACGGCGGCGATGTCGTCCACCGAAACGGCGATGTAGGTTCGCTCGGCGAACAGCTCGCGCGCCGCCGCGATGATGCGGTTGCGGGTGAGCAGCCGTTGCTCGTCCCTGACGGAGGGACGCGGCGCCGACTTCGTCTTGGTGCGGGTCTTGGTCGATCTCACGCATTCGTCCTTCGATCGAGGAAAGCCTCCAGCCGTTCGCGGTGGCTGAGATGGGCCAGCCGGCCCTGCTGGCGCGCCTCGAGGTCGAGGATGGCGTCCAGGTCGTCGATGTTGATCGCCTTGGCGAGCAGCTCCTTGGTCCGCCGCAGCCCGAGGGGGGTCGCCGCCAGCATGTCGTCGACCCAGCCGCGCACGCAGGCCTCGAGTTCCTCCGGCTTGGCGACGGCGGAAACCAGGCCGACGGCCAAGGCCCGGTGGGCGTCGATGAAGCGGCCGGTGTAGAGCAGCTCGATGGCGGTCCCCATGCCGACGATCCTCGGCAGGAAATAGCTGGTGCCCATCTCGCAGCCGGACAGGCCCACCTTGATGAAGGCGGCGTTCATGCGGGCGGTCTCAGAGGCGATGCGGATGTCGGCGGCCAGCGCCAGGCCGAACCCGCCGCCAGCGGCGTCGCCGTTGAGCATGGCGATGACCGGCTGGGGCATGCGGCGCATGTTGCGCACGATGTCGTTCAAGGAGGGCTCCAGCGTATCGGCGTCGCTGCCCTTGAGGGCGTCGGGGCTGTCGCTCACCACCTCCTTGATGTCGAGGCCGGCGCAAAAGGCGCGGCCCGCCCCACGGATGACCACGATGCGGCAGTCCGGATCGCCGGCGGCGGCGGCGAGGTAGGCGTTCAGCTCGCGGACCAGGGTGGCGGTGAAGGTGTTGAGCCGCTCCGGCCGGTTCAGCGTCACCCAGTCTACGCCGTTCTCCTTGTCCACCTTGAGAGTTCGGTACTCGGCTGCCATCGACTCGCGGCCTCCCATCGAATGCTTGTGGCGCTCCGAGGCCGCGGCCCTGCAGGTCGCCGCTCTCAAGCGATCAGCTTGCGGCTGTCGCCCCAGTATTGCTTGCGCAATTCGCGCTTGAGCAGCTTGCCGCTCGGCAGCCGTGGCAGGGCCTCGACGAAATCCACCGTGCGCGGGCATTTGAACCCGGCGAGCTTGGAGCGGCAGAGGGCGATCAGCTCGGCCGCCAGCGCCTCGCCCGCCTCCACGCCCGGCGCCGGTTCGACGACCGCCTTCACCGCCTCTCCGAACTCGGGGTCGGGAACCCCGATGACCGCCACGTCCCGCACCGCCGGGTGCAGGGTGAGCACGCTCTCGGCCTCCTGCGGATAGATGTTCACGCCGCCGGAAATGATCATGTGGCTCGCCCGGTCGGCCAGGTACAGGTACCCCTCGCCGTCCAGCCAGCCCATGTCGCCGGGTTTGGCCCAGCCCTCGGGAGTGAAGTAGCTGGCCGTCTTGGCCGCGTCCTTGTGGTACTCGAATTCGTGGCCGTTCTCGAAAGCGACATGGCCGATCTCGCCGGCCGGCAGGTCTCGCCCCGCGTCGTCGAGGATGTGGATCGGGCCTGTGATCGAGCGGCCCACCGTCCCCCGGTGCGACAGCCACTCGTGGGAATCCACCACGGTGACCCCGCAGCCCTCGCTGGCGCTGTAGAACTCCTTGATGATCGGTCCCCACCAGCCGATCATCCGCTCCTTCACCTCCACCGGGCACGGGGCCGCGGCGTGGATCACCATGCGCAGCGAGCCGTGTCCGTACTTGGCCCGCGTCGCCTCCGGCAGCTGCAGCATGCGCACGAAGTGGGTGGGGACGAACTGGGCGTGGGTGACGCCGAAGCGCTCGATGACCTGCAGCGTCTCTTCCGCGTCGAAGCGGCGCGACTGGATAACGGGGCAGCCGATCGCCTGGGCCCCTAGCGACCAGATCAGGGGCGCGGCGTGATAGAGGGGCGCGGGGTGATGGTAGACCGCCGTCTCGTCGAAGCCGAAGTCGTCCCGCATCATGGCTTCGGTGGTTATCGGCTCTTCCTGGAACGAGAGGCCGGAAAGCTTGCGCAGGATGCCCTTCGGAAAGCCGGTGGTGCCCGAGGAGTAGCACATGGCCGCGCCCGCGGCCTCGAACGCCAAGGGCTCGGCCGGGGCGGACGCCAGCGCCGCATCGAGGGGGGCGAACTTGCCGAACGCCTCGCCGTCCGAGATCAGCAGCTCGAGATTGGGGTTGGCGGCGCTGATCTTCTCGGCCAGCTCCCGCAACCGCGGGGTGGTGATGAGGGCGCGCGCGTCGCTGTTCTCGGTGATATAGGCGGCCTCTTCGAAGCCGAGGTGCCAGTTGATCGGCACGAACCGCAGTCCGGAGCGGCGGCAGGCCCAGGCGGCCACGAAGTAGGAAGCGCCGTTCTCCAGCAGGATGGCGACGCGGTCGCCGACCTCCAGGCTCGCCCTCAGCACCCGCGAAAGCCGGATCGAAGCGTCGTTGAGCTCGGCGAAGGTCATGATCTCGCCGGTCTCGGCCTCGACGTATGCGGCCCGTCCGGGCGTCAGCCGGGCGTGCTTGTCGATCGACATCCAGATCCCCTCCCTTTCACGGGCGCCGCGGGCCGAGCGAAACGAGGATACCCGATCCGGCGGTCGGTCAAGCGCGCCCTCCCGTTTCCGAGCCTTCCCGTAAAGAAGCAAGTCCAATCTTCACTGCGGCGGGGCAGAGGGGATTGGAAAGCCATATCGTCTCCTTTATAGACACATTGTCTAGGGACTTTCCCGCCCATTGGATGCGCGGCCGCCTTCGCCTTGCGCCCCGCCCTCTTCGGGTCCAGAGGAGTCCGAGCCGCACGCTGGCCGCGAGCGGACGAAAACAAGGGGGAGGAGCCCATGCACAACCTCTTCGATTTGACCGGCCGTCGGGCCGTGCCCGCAACCACCGCGAGCCCCCGCCCCCTCGGGGACGAGACACTGATCGGTCCGCGGATGGCCGGCGGCATGGGCGGCCCGCCGCATCTGAAGGCCGACGAAGGCCGCCAGGCCAAGCAAACAGGAGCCGTGACATGATCGATTTCGAGATTCCCGCCGATATCCAGGCGATCCGCGCCAAGGTGGGCGCCTTCATCGACGAGCACGTGCTGCCTGCCGAATCCGAGATCGGAACCCGCCCGTTCTTCGACATCGTCAAGGAGCTGCAGGCCAAGGCCCGGGCCGAGGGCCTGTGGTGCCCCTTCGTGCCCAAGGAATGGGGCGGCATGGGGCTGGGACACCTGGCCAACGCCATCGTGCAGATCGAGGTCGGCCGCTCCTTCACGCACCTGGGCGCCTGGGCCCTGAACTGCATGGGTCCTCAGGACGCCACGATGGTGACCCTGATCGAGCACGGCACCCCCGAGCAGAAGGAGAAGTACCTGAAGCCGCTGGTGAATGGCGACATCCGCATCTGCTTTTCCATGACCGAGCGCGCCGCCGGCGCCGACGCCACGGGCATGCAGACCCGCGCGGTCGAGGACGGCGACGAGTGGGTGCTGAACGGCGAGAAGTGGTTCTCCTCCAGCGCCAGCATCTCGCAGCTTGCCCTGGTCATGGCCAAGACCGATCCGGACGCCCCGCGCCACCGGCAGTTCTCCACCTTCCTGGTGGAGCTTCCCAACGCCGGCTA
>JAFBAO010000057.1 GCA_019247715.1 Caulobacteraceae bacterium | reverse complement strand
CTGCCGCCTTGCGGGCCAGCGCCCGCTCGCGAAGATCCATCGAGTACGGCGCTGTCATGGCCGCCGGCCTCCATCCGGCCGACATCATGAATCAGATCACCGCTGATTTGAGAATCCAGATTCCGTCAAATCGCGGCCCGCTCTAGTGTCCCGATTCCGAAGTTCGCTAGCGTGAGCGGCGCCTCCGGTCGAACTTCGGAATCGATAAGGGCACTAGCCAAGTATATGTTTTCTAGTGTGGTTTACGGATCAGAAGTTCGCCACAGCGCCCGCCGCGACAATGGGGCGAACTTCTGATCCACCACACTAGTGGTTTGAAGCTCGCTCGATTGATGGGGCGGGCGCTGAAGCGAACTTGACGAGTCTCACCGCAGCAGGGACAGCGGCGGCGCCACCTCCTCCAGTGGCTTACGCTCGGCGTCCACCCCGAAACGGGCCTGCGCCAGCGCAGCAACCACCATAGCCGCCGCGCCCGCGAGGTAGCCCAAGAGGATCCGATCGCGAGACCCCTCGGCGATCAGCACCCCGAAGAGCGCCGGGCCCACGATCCCGCCCACGCCTGTGCCGGCCGCATAGAAGAAGGCGATGGCGAGCGCCCGGACCTCCAGCGGGAAGCATTCGGCGACGGTAAGGTATGCGGCGCTGGCGGCGGCCGAAGCGAAGAAGAAGATCACCGTCCAGGCGGCGGTCTGCTGGGCGGCGGTCAGCAGATGGCGGGCGAACAGGAAGCCGGTCGCCGCCAACAGCGCGCCCGCGACCAGATAGGTGGCGGCGATCATCGTGCGGCGGCCCAGACTGTCGAAGAGGCGCCCGAGCAGCAACGGCCCCAGGAAGTTACCGAGCGCGAACGGCGCCAGGAAGAGGCCCACCTGGCCTGCGGGCACGCCGTAGAACCGGGTGAGGATCAGGGCGTAGGTGAAGAAGACGGCGTTGTAGCAGAATGCCTGGCTGGCCATCAGGGTGAGGCCGACGAGGGTGCGGCGCGGATAGACCAGGACCAGGGTCCGGACGACGTCGCGCCAGGCGGTCGCGCCGGTCCTGCGCAGCCGGATCGACGACGCCGTGTGCGGCGGCTCGACAACCAGCCCCTGCCGGGCCGCCGACGCCTCGATCGCCGACACCACACGCTCGGCCTCCTGCGGACGGCCGTGGGTCATCAGCCAGCGCGGGCTCTCGGGCAGGAACCGGCGGATCAGCAGAATGACAAGGCCGAGGGCGGCGCCGATCAGGAAGGCGATCCGCCAGCCCAGCGCCGGCGGCAGCAGGCGGGGGTCGAGGGCCGCGAGCGATCCCAAGGCGCCCAGGCCCGCGCCGATCCAGTAGCTGCCGTTGATCACCAGGTCGGTGAAACCCCGGCGGCGAGCGGGAATCAGCTCCTGCACGGCCGAGTTCATGGCCGCGCATTCGCCGCCGATGCCCGCGCCAGTGAGGAACCGGAAGAACGCGAAGGAGGCGAAGCTCCACGCGAGGCCGGAGACGGCGGTCGCGCCGAGGTAGAGGCCGACGGTGGCCATGAAGAGGCGGCGGCGCCCGAACCTGTCCGTCAGCCGCCCGAAGCCGATGGCGCCCAGGACCGCGCCCGAGAGGTAGGCGCTCGCCGAAAGGCCGATCTGCGGCTCACTCAGCCCCAGAGCCCGCGGGTCGTGGAGCGCCGAGGAGAGGGCCCCCACCAGCGTCACCTCCAGCCCGTCGAGGACCCAGGCCGTCCCGAGCGCCAGGACCACCAGCCAGTGGAACCTAGCCCAGGGCAACCGGTCGAGCCTGGCCGGCGCATTGGTCTCGATGATCTCGTCGCCCGGGCAAGCCGCCGGGGCGCGCTCTTCGACCGGGTTGATCGCGGCCATCGGCCGTTTCGAACGCGCCGGTCTTGCGATGGGTTGCGCGGGCTCTTAGGCCTGCATGGTCCAGCCCTCGACCCCCATGGCCGCCTGACGCGAGGCCTCGGAGCGGGTGGGATGCGGGTGGCAGGTGCGGGCGACGTCCTCCGAGGCGGCGGCGAACTCCATCGCCACGCAGTATTCGGCGATCAGCTCGCTGACGTCCGGCCCGATCATGTGCACGCCGAGGATCCGGTCGGTCTTGGCGTCCGCCAGCACCTTGACGAAGCCGTCGGCCTCGCCGTTCACCTTGGCCCTGGAATTGGCCGCAAAGGGGAACTTGCCGACCTTGTAGGCGACGCCGGCGGCCTTCAGCTCCTCCTCGGTCTTGCCGACCGCGGCCACCTCAGGGGCGGTGTAGATGACGCTTGGGATCACGTCGTAATTCACGTGGCCGGCCTTGCCGGCGATGATCTCGATACAGGCCACCGCTTCGTCCTCGGCCTTGTGCGCCAGCATGGGGCCGGGCGTCACATCGCCGATCGCCCAGACCCCAGGCGCCGAGGTGCGGAAGTGGTCGGTCTCGACGAAGCCGCGCTTGTCGGGGACGACGCCCACGCTCTCCAGCCCCAGCCCCGCCGCGCACGGCCGCCGGCCGATGGCGAGCAGGATATAGTCGGCGGTCAGGGTCTCTGGCTCGCCGCCGGCCACAGGCTCGACCGTCAGGGCCACCTGCTTCGCCGAGGCCTTGGCGCCCGTCACCTTGGCGCCCAGCCGGAAGGCGATCCCCTGTTTGGCCAGCGCCCGCTGCAAGGCCTTGGCGGTCTCCTCGTCGACCCCCGGCGTGATCCGCGGCAGGAACTCCACCACCGTCACTTCGGCGCCCAGCCGGCGCCAGACCGAGCCCAGTTCGAGGCCGATGACGCCGGCGCCGATGACGATCAGGCTCCGCGGGACTTCGGAGAGCGAAAGGGCGCCGGTGGAGTCGACGATCCGCTGCTGGTCGACGGCGACGCCGGCGAGCGGCGCGGGTTCGGAGCCGGCGGCGATGACGATGTTGCGCGTCTCGAGCACGCTCACCGCTCCGTCCTCGGCGGTGACTTCGACGCGGCCCGGGCCGGCGATCTTGCCGGCGCCCTTCACCCAGTCGACCTTGTTCTTCTTGAACAGGAATTCGATCCCCTTGGTGAGCTGGCCCACCGCGGAAGCCTTCTGAGCCATCATGTTTGGCAGGTTGAGCTTGGGCGTCACCTCGATGCCGAAGTCGGCGAAATGCTTGCCCGCCAACTCATAGAGCTCGGAGGCGTGCAGCAGCGCCTTGGAGGGGATGCAGCCGACGTTGAGGCAGGTCCCGCCGAGGGTGGCGCGCTTCTCGACGCAGGCGACCTTTAGGCCGAGCTGGCCGGCGCGGATGGCGGCGTTGTAGCCGCCCGGACCGCCCCCGATGACAACGACGTCGTATTCAGCCATCCCCTGCCCTCCGATGCCCGTGGGGCCGGGATATAGGGCTTCGCGCGCCGAAGGTCAGGCCGTTTCGGGGGCCAAGAGGAGGCGTGCGCGCTTTTCAAGCGGAAGGCTCAGGGCTTGAACGCGCCGATGGCCCGCGAGAGCCAGACGCGCCAGCGGGGCGGCGACGGATGTTCCCATGGCGAAGCCGGGGCGGGCGGCTCGGAGTGGCTCGGCGCAGGAGCCGCCTGGAGGGCGAGGAGGATCTGCCGCGCATCCGCCGCCTGGTCCTCGGGCGCCATGATCCTGAAGCCGCCCAGCGACTCGATCACCGGCGCCTCCACCCCGCCGAAGTTGGCGTCGAACACCTCGGCGTCGAGGCCGGCGGCGCGCAGCGCGCCGGCGGCGATCTGGGCCTCCGCGAGGGTGGGCAGGCGCGCCACCAGGGCGAGGCCCACGGCGGCTACACCTCCAGCAGCAGTCGCTGCGGATCCTCGACGTGCTCCTTCACCTTGACGACGAAGGTGACCGCGCCCTGGCCGTCCACCACCCGGTGATCGTAGGAAAGGGCCAGATACATCATCGGCCGCACGACCACCTGCCCGCCGACGACCACGGGGCGGTCCTGGATCTTGTGCATGCCGAGAATTCCGGACTGCGGCGCGTTGAGAATCGGCGTCGACATGAGCGAGCCGTAGATGCCGCCGTTGGTGATGGTGAAGGTGCCGCCCTGCAGCTCCTCCAGGGCGAGGGTCCCTTCGCGCGCCTTGCGGGCGAGCTCGGCGATGGCCTTTTCGATCTCCGCCAGGCTGAGCGCGTCGGCGTCGCGGACCACCGGGACCACGAGGCCGCGGTCGGTCCCCACCGCCACGCCGATGTCGTAGTGGTTCTTGTAGATGAGGTCGGCTCCGTCGATCTCGGCGTTGACCGCCGGAACCTCCTTCAGCGCCGCGATGCACGCCTTCACGAAGAAGCCCATGAACCCGAGCTTCACCCCATGGCGCTTCTCGAACACGTCCTTGTACTGGTTGCGCAGCGCCATCACCGCGCTCATGTCGACCTCGTTGAAGGTCGTCAGCATGGCGGCCGTGTCCTGGGCTTCCTTCAGCCGACGGGCGATGGTCTGCCGCAGGCGCGTCATCCGCACCCGCTCTTCCCGTTCCTGCGCCGCGCGCGGCGGCGCCGGCGGTTGCGGCCCCGGCGAAGGAGCCCGCGCCCGCGCCGCCAGAGCCTCGACCGCCGCCAGCGCGTCGCCCTTGGTGACCCGCCCGCCCCGGCCGGTCCCCGCGATCGCGGCGACGTCGAGATCGTTCTCCGCCGCGATCCGCCGCGCGGACGGAGCGAGGGCCGGAGGCGCCGCGGGAGCGGTGAGGTCCGGCAGCGGACCGGATCTGGGCGGCGGCCGCGCCGGCGCCGGCTCCGGTTGCGCCTCGCCGGCCGGTGCGAGCGCTGCGGCGGGTGTGGCGCCGACAACCTCGGCTTCCCGGGCCGCCGCCCTCGCCGGCGCCGCAGCGCCTGCGTTGAGGCGGCCGAGAACCTGGCCGGGCGCGACTGTCGCCCCCTCGTCGGCGGCGATGTCGGAAAGCACCCCGTCCTCCGGCGCGGCGACTTCGAGGTTCACCTTGTCGGTCTCGAGCTCGACCAGCACCTCGTCCTTGCGCACCGCCTCTCCGGGCCGCTTGGCCCAGCGTGCGACCGTCGCTTCGGTCACCGACTCGCCGAGGGCCGGAGTCATGATGTCGGTCATCGCCGCCCGCTCCTTAAGGTTCGATGCGCCTTTAGCCGAATTCGCACGGACCGCGAACGCCCGTCAGCCGCTCGCGGCTCACGTGAGGGCCTGAGCCAGAAATGTCGCCAGCTCCTTCATGTGCAGGCTCATCAGGCCGGCGGCGGTGGAAGCCGAGGCGGGGCGTCCCGCATAGCGGGCGCGCTTGGCGGTGATCTTCATCTTGGCCAGGGTCAGCTCCAGCCAGGCGTCGACGAAGGTCCAGCCGCCCATATTCTTCGGCTCCTCCTGGCACCAGACCAGTTCGGCGTTGGCGAACCGGGCGAGCTCGGTGGTGAGGGACTTCACCGGCCAGGGATAGAACTGCTCGAGGCGCATCAGGTAGACGTCGCTGATCCCCCGCTTCTCCCGCTCGTCGAGGAGGTCGTAATAGACCTTGCCTGAGCACAGCACGACGCGACGGATCTCGGCGTCCGGGACCAGCCGGATCTCGGTCAGCCGCCCGTGCTCGGCGTCGTCGTGGAGCACCCGGTGGAAGGCCGAGCCTTCGGCGAGATCAGCCAGCGACGAGACCGCCTTCTTGTGCCGCAGCAGCGACTTCGGCGTCATCAGGATCAGCGGCTTGCGGTAGTCGCGCAGGAGCTGGCGGCGCAGGATGTGGAAGTAGTTCGCCGGCGTGCTGCAGTTGGCGACCTGGATGTTGTCTTCGGCGCATAGCTGCAGGTAGCGCTCAAGCCGCGCCGAGGAGTGTTCCGGACCCTGGCCCTCATAGCCGTGCGGCAGCAGCATGACGAGGCCGCTCATCCTCAGCCACTTGCGCTCGCCCGACGAGATGAACTGGTCGACGAGCACCTGGGCGCCGTTGGCGAAGTCGCCGAACTGGGCCTCCCAGAGGGTCAGCGTGTTGGGGTCGGTGAGCGAGAAGCCGTACTCGAAGCCCAGCACCGCCTCTTCGGAAAGGGCCGAATCCAGCAGCTCCACGTGGGCCTGGCCCGGCCTCAGATTGGCGAGCGGGATGTAGTGCTCTTCGGTGGTCTGGTCGACGATGGCGCCGTGACGCTGGACGAAGGTGCCGCGGACGCTGTCCTGTCCGGAGAGGCGGACCGCGTAGCCCTGGTCGAGCAGGGTCGCGAAAGCCAGATGCTCGGCGGTGGCCCAGTCGATGTTCTCGCCGGACTCGATCGCGGCGCGCCGGTTCTCGATCACCCGCCGCACCGTCTTGTGCACGTCGAGGCGCTCCGGAAGGCTGGTGAACTTCAGCCCCAGGTCGCGCAGCTTCTGGGCCTTGACGGCGGTGTCGCCGCGACGCTCCTCGTGCTCGGGCGTGAGGCCCGCCCACTTGCCGTCCAGCCAGTCGGCCTTGTCGGCATGGTAGTGCTTGCCGGCCTCGAACTCGCGATCGAGGAAGGCGTCGAACTCGGAGATGAAACCGTCCGCCTCGGCCTGGGTGATCACCCCTCCGTCGACCAGGCGCCGGGCGTAGAGCTCGCGGGTGGTCGGGTGGTTCTTGATGGCCAGGTACATCAAGGGCTGGGTCATCGTCGGGTCGTCGCCCTCGTTGTGACCGAACCGGCGGTAGCAGAACATGTCGACGACCGCGTCCTTGCCGAACTGCTGGCGGTACTCGGTGGCCACTTTGGCCGCGAACACCACCGCTTCGGGATCGTCCCCGTTGGCGTGGAAGATCGGCGCCTCGACCATCAGAGCCGTGTCGGACGGATAGGGGCTGGTGCGCGAGTAGCGCGGGCTGGTGGTGAAGCCGATCTGGTTGTTGACGATGAAGTGGACGGCGCCGCCGGTCCGGTAGCCCTTCACGCCCATCAGGTTGAAGCACTCGGCCACGACGCCCTGGCCCGCGAAGGCGGCGTCGCCGTGGATCAGCAGCGGCAGGACGTGGCCGCGGCCCGCGGTGGGGTTCTCGCGAAGGTCGAAGGCCTGCTTGGCCCGCGCCTTGCCGAGCACCACGGGATTGACGATCTCGAGGTGGCTGGGGTTGGCGGTCAGCGAGAGGTGGACGCTGTTGCCGTCGAAGGCGCGGTCCGAGGAGGCGCCCAGGTGGTACTTGACGTCGCCCGAGCCCTCCACGTCCGAGGGCATCGACGAGCCGCCCTGGAACTCGTGGAAGATCGCCTGGTACGGCTTGCCCATCACCGCCGCCAGCACGTTCAGCCGCCCGCGGTGCGGCATGCCGATGATGATGTCCTCCACGCCGAGGGCGCCGCCGCGCTTGATGATCTGCTCCAGCGCCGGGACCACGGCTTCGCCGCCGTCGAGACCGAAGCGTTTGGTGCCGGGGAACCGCTTGTGGAGGAACCGCTCGAAGCCCTCGGCCTCGATCAGCTTCTTCAGGATGGCGATCTTGCCTTCGCGGGTGAAGGTGATCTCCTTGTCCCGCCCCTCGATGCGCTGCTGCAGCCAACCCTTCTCGGCCGGGTCGGAGATGTGCATGTACTGCACGCCGACGTTGCCGCAGTAGGTGCGCCGCAGGATCGCCAGGATCTCGCGCAGCGTCGCGGTCTCCAGCCCGAGCACGAAGTCGAGGAAGATGGGGCGATCGTAGTCGCTCTCGGCGAAGCCGTAGGTGGCAGGGTCGAGCTCGGAGGCGTCGCCCTGGGTCACCGCCAGGCCCAGCGGATCGAGGTTCGCCTTCAGGTGCCCGCGCATCCGGTAGGCGCGGATCATCATGATCGCGCGAAGCGAATCGAGGGTGCGGGCGCGCACCTCGTCGGGGCCCGCGGCCGGCGCGACGGCGCCGATCCTGGCCTCCAGCTTGGCGTCCATCGCCGGCCAAAGGCCGTCCAGAGCCGAGAGCCACTCGGGCCTGGACTCGGCCGCCGGCGGCGGCGCCCAGGAGGGCGGCGCGCTCGCCTTGACCACTTCGTCGACGCGGTCGCGCAGGGCCGCGAAGAAGGCGCGCCACGAGGGCTCCACCGATTGGGGATCGGCCGCCCATTTGGCCTGCAGATCCTCAACGAACCCGGCGTTAGCGCCATAAAGGAATGAAGTCTCGGCCAGAACCTCGTCCAGCCGGCCAGCGTCGTCCGCCATCGTCTACTCGCCTCGGCCCGCCAGGGCCTTTCGATGAGGTCCGGGCGGCGCCCTTTAGATAGTGAAGCCTCAGGTCCCTTTCAGGACCTCAACCAATGTTTCGCCGAGGGCCGCGGGGGAGGGGGAGACGCGGACGCCCGCCGCCTCCATCGCCGCGATCTTGTCCTCGGCGCCTCCCTTGCCCCCGGAGATGATGGCGCCCGCGTGGCCCATCCGCCGCCCCGGCGGGGCCGTCCGCCCGGCGATGAATCCCACCATAGGCTTCTTGGTTGCTGAAGATTTAATGAACTCGGCCGCGTCCTCCTCGGCCGAGCCTCCGATCTCGCCGATCATGATGATCGACTCCGTGGCCGGATCGGCAAGGAACATCTCCAGGATTTCGATGAATTCGGTGCCCTTGACCGGATCGCCGCCAATCCCGACCGCGGTGGTCTGACCGAGGCCCGCCTGGCTGGTCTGGAACACCGCCTCATAGGTGAGGGTGCCCGAGCGCGAGACGATCCCCACCGACCCATTCCTGAAGATGGCGCCCGGCATGATGCCGATCTTGCATTCGCCGGGCGTGAGGACGCCCGGGCAGTTGGGGCCGATCAGCCGCGAAGCCGATCCGGAAAGGGCCCGCTTGACCTTGATCATGTCCTCCACTGGGATGCCCTCGGTGATGCAGACGATCAGCGGCACCTCGGCGTCGATGGCTTCCAGGATCGCGTCGGCCGCGAACGGCGGCGGCACGTAAATGGCGCTGGCGGTTGCGGCCGTCTTCTCCACCGCCTCCGCCACCGTGTCGAACACCGGTAGCCCGATGTGGGTCGAGCCCCCTTTGCCCGGCGAGACCCCGCCGACCATCTTGGTGCCGTAGGCCACGGCCTGCTCGGAATGGAAGGTGCCTTGAGCGCCGGTGATCCCTTGGCAGATCACGCGCGTCTGCTTGCCGACGAGAATGGACATGCGGCCCTTTGTCGTTGCTGACGGAAACGGTCGCCGCGAAGGCGCCGTGGATGGGGTTCCCATAGGGGATCGAAACCGACAAGCAAAGCCCGCGGAACGATCGAAGCGCGGGGGATTCCAATCCGCCGCGCCCGATCGCGCGCCGGCGAGCCAGTTGCGCAATTTTCCGTTGCTAATTGAGACGATACGCGCAAAAGTAGCTGCGGGCCGGGCGAGGTCGCCCTAGCCTGCCGTGCACTTCCCCAAGGATTCGGCAGGCGGCCCCAAGCCCGGCAGGCGCGCGCGCCGCCGGGCTTGCTTTTGGTCAGGCGGCGGGTTCGCTACGGAACAGGCTGAGCTTGGCCCGGTCAAGCCCACGCTCGCGACTCAGCTCGATTCGAAGCATGCTTGACCCGACCGGGGCCGCCAGCAGCGCCTTCAGCGCGAATTCCTCGCTGGCCGCGTCTTCGGGCGCCGGCTGCGTCCCCTTCCCGATCAGCCAGACGGCGCCCTGGTCGCTCCGGGAGATCGGCGGCCCGTAGATCTCGGTGAAGTATTTGACCAGGTCGTCCTCGATGGGCTGGTCGGCGTCGAGATTGCAGCGGAAATAGCGGATGTTGGCCGGCGCGGCCGAGGTCACCCGGCCGCTTTGGACGCCCAGCCCCACGTTGGCCGTCTTGTCCCCCACCGTCTGGCTTCGCCGGCTCTCGCCGCCGGCTTCGCGCTGGTAGCCGCGCGGATGCTCGAGATAGGGCACGAATCTCGGCCAGCCCCAGATCTGGCCGTGGTCGGCGACCTGGCCGGCGTCCGGCGCGTCCGAGCGGCAAAGATCGAAGGCGCCGCGCGCCGCTCCGACGGCCCAGCTGCGCAGCTCGTCGTCCTGCGCTGCGACCCGTCCCGCGCCCGCCAAGGCCAGGGCGGCGGTGAGGCAGAAGAGGCTGGCGCGGAGGGGAACCAAGGGCCTCAGGCGGGAACGGGCTGGCCCTTGACCGAGGCGACGATCTTGCGCGCTCCGTCGGCCAGGTCATCGGCGGCGATCACGTTGAGGCCGCTCTCGCCCAGGATCTTCTTGCCGAGCTCGACGTTGGTGCCCTCCAGGCGCACCACCAGCGGCACTTGGAGGCCGACTTCCTTCACCGCCTCCACCACCCCCTCGGCGATGATGTCGCAGCGCATGATGCCGCCGAAGATGTTGATCAGGATGCCCTTCACGTTCGGATCGGCGGTGATGATCTTGAAGGCCGCGGTGACCTTCTCCTTGCTCGCCCCGCCGCCCACGTCGAGGAAGTTGGCCGGCTCGGAGCCGTAGAGCTTGATGATGTCCATGGTCGCCATGGCCAGGCCAGCGCCGTTGACCATGCAGCCGATCTCGCCGTCGAGGGTGATGTAGGAAAGGTCGTGCTTGGAGGCCTCGATCTCCTTCTCGTCCTCCTCGGTGAGGTCGCGCAGGGCGACCACGTCGGGGTGGCGGAAGAGCGCGTTGTCGTCGAAGCCGACCTTGGCGTCCAGCACCCTCAGCCTCCCGTCCGACGTGGCGATCAGCGGGTTGATCTCCAGGAGGCTCATGTCCTTTTCGGTGAAGGCCTTGTAGAGCGCCGGCAGCAGCTTGCGGGCGTCCTTGGCCGCCTCGCCGGTCAGGCCGAGGGCCTTGGTGAGCAACAGGGCGTGATGGGGCCACACGCCGGTCGCTGGATCGATGGAGAAGGTGTGGATGAGGTGCGGGGTGTCATGCGCCACCTGCTCGATGTCCATGCCGCCCTCGGTGGAGGCCACCACCGAGACCCGGCTGGTCTTCCGGTCGACGAGGAGCGAAAGGTAGTACTCCTTGGCGATGGCGGCGCCTTCTTCGATGTAGAGGCGGCGCACCACCCGGCCTTTGGGCCCGGTCTGGTGGGTCACGAGGGTCATCCCGAGCATGCGCGAGGCTTCGGCGCGGACCTCTTCGAGGGATTTCGCGACCTTCACGCCGCCGCCCTTGCCGCGTCCGCCCGCATGGATCTGCGCCTTGACCACCCACACAGGCCCGCCCAGCTTCTCGGCGGCCGCCATCGCCTCATCCACGGAGAAGGCCGGATAGCCGCGCGGCACGGGGACGCCGAACTCGGCGAGGAGGGACTTGGCCTGGTGCTCGTGGATGTTCATGGGGACGCCTTAGCCTTCGGGACGCCGGCCTTATAGGAACCGGCCCCGAGGTTAGCAATCGAGCCCGCCCGATCGGCCTCAGCAGAGCCGGCTGTCGGCGATCACGCGGCGGCTGCGATAGGCGCCGGGAAAGCGCTCGAAATAGCCCTCGGCGACCTTGCGCGTATGGTTCCAGTCGTTGACCATGCGGCGGTGGGCGATCTTCCACACTCCATCCCGCCGTTCGAAACGGTCGAGATAGCGCCCCGCCATGACGAACTCGCCGTCGTCCCGAGGCGGCGCGCCCGGGGGAGGATCGGGCAAGCGGTGGTAGGCATGGAAGTAGCTTTCGCCCCAGGCCAGGTCGCCGTCCAGTTCGATCAGGATGTTCCCGATGAAGTGCTGGGTCGCGACATAGCGCTTGCGCAGCGCCTTCAGCGCCGCCGCGATCATGTCGTGCGCGCGCCCCTCGAACACGCCCTCGCCCCGCTCCTCGCGCGCGTCGGGGTGGTAGATGGCGCGCGGCTCGTCCATCCGGTCCAGGCCGCGGCAATAGAGGTAGATCAGCTCGGTGATGGCCTGGCGGTCAGCCAGCTCGCGCAGCAGCTTGCGATCCGATCGGGCGTCCATCGCGAAGTCCTCCTCAGCCGCGCCACGATACGGCGCAAGCCGGCGCCACGCAGCGGACAGGCGATCCAGCCTCAGCCTGAGGGCTTCTAGTGTCCCGAGTCCGAAGTTCGCCAGTGGATGGGATCGGCGCCGAGCGAACTTCGGACTCCACAAGGACACTAGCAAGGTTTTGAATTTAGTGTGGTTTACGAATTTGAAGTTCGCTTCAGCGCCTGCCCCATCAATCGAGCGAACTTCAAATTCACCACACTAGGCGGCGCCGCCCACGGCGGCGGTGGCGCGCCGCTCCAGCTTGTTCCAGCCCACCCGCACGCCGCGGATGGCGGTGACGATCGACTTGACCACCACGTAGTACATCAGCTGGCGGTAGCCGAACCGCTGGATCGGCAGCCAGACGAGGTCCTTCCAGGGGGCGCGGCGCTCGAGCGCCATGCCGAGCGCGCCGGCCGACAGATCGAGGAAGATGAAGGCCGTCCAGTAGAAGACCGAACGCAGGAAATCGTCCGGCTGCCACTCCACCGGATGGTCCGCGTGCGCGTAGGCGGCGCCCACGATGCTGGCGATGATGGCGAGGTCTACGAGCGGCGAGACCGCGGTGAGGACGATCTGGAAGAGCCAGATCTGCGGAAGGGCGACGAAGCCGAGCACCGGCCGCCTGGGGTTGAAGAGGCCCTCGCGGTGCTTCCAGAGGCACTGGAGGGTGCCGAACGACCAGCGGAAACGCTGCTTGAGCAGCCCGGCCACCGAATCGGGCGCCTCGGTGTAGGCGCGCGCCTCGGGGTCGAACTCCACCCGCCAGCCAGCCCGCTGGCAGGCGATCGTCAGGTCCTGATCCTCGGCCAGGGTGTCGTCGGGGTAGCCGCCCAGCGCCTCTATCGCCGAGCGCCGCCAGGCGCCCACCGCGCCCGGCACCACCGTCACCGCCCCCAGGGCCGCCAGGGCGCGCCGCTCGAGGTTCTGGGCGGTGACATATTCCAGCGCCTGCCAGCGGGTGATGAGGTTCAGCCGGTTGCCGACCACCGCGTTGCCGGCCACCGCGCCCACCGCCGGGTCGGCGAACCAGCGCACGAGCCGGGGCAGGGTGTCCGGCGGGAAGAGGGTGTCGGCGTCGAGCGCCACCACCACTTCGCCCCGGGCCTGGGCCAGGCCCCGGTTTAGCGCGCGGGCCTTGCCGCCGTTCTCGAAGCTCATCAGGGTGACGCGCGGCTCGTCCACGAAGGCGGACCGCACGCGGGCCGCGGTGGCGTCGGTCGAGCCGTCGTCGAGGACGATCACCTCGAGCCGCTTCCAGTTCGAGTGCAGGATGCGCGTCACCGAGGCGACGATCACCTTTTCCTCGTTGAAACAGGGGATCAGCACGCTGACCAGCGGACCGGACTCAGGATCGAGCATCGGCGGGGCCCGCCCGGGGGCCCTGAGGCGGTGCCAGAGGGACAGGACGGCCAGGAAGAGCAGACGCGCGACCCCGAGGATGATGGCGACCACGAAGAGGGCGCGGAGCAAGACGTCCACGTAGCGGAAGAAGCCGAAGCCCAGCCGGTCGATCCAAAGCGAGAGCGAGCTGCGCGAGGTGGGCGGCATGGCCTGGGCGGGCGGCATGCCGGCGAGCTGGTCCACCGTCACCAGCTCATAACCCGCGGCGCGGATGGCGTCGATCAGGCCGGGAAGCGCCTTCACCGTCTGGCTTCGGTCGCCCCCCGAGTCGTGCAGCAGCACGATCTGGCCGGGATTGCGATCGTCGTCCAGCCGGCTCATCACCCGCTGGACGATGGTGTCCGGGGCCGGCATCTGGCCGTTGGGCAGCCGTTGCCAGTCGTCGGGATCGATCCGTAGACCGACGATGAGGTATCCGAGCTTCTGGGCCTGGAGGAGCGGGGCGACTTCGTTGGGCGTGGATGGTTCGGCGTCCCCGAAGTAGGGAGGCCGGAAGAACCGCATCGAGCGGCCGGTGACCACCTCGAAGAGACGCTGGGTGGTGTTCAACTCCAGATCGGTCTGGGCCTCCGGCGTCGCCCCGATGTTCGGGTGGGTCCAGGTGTGGCCGCCGATCACATTGCCCTCGCGCACCACCCGATCGACGAGGCCCGGGTTGCGCTGCATGTTCTCGCCGATCTCGAAGAAGGTCGCGTGCGCGTGCTTGGCCTTCAGCACGTCGAGGATCGCCGGCGTCCAGCGCCCGTCCGGACCGTCGTCGAAGGTGAGCGCGACTTTTCCGGGCCTCCAGCCGTAGCGGTCTATGACGTAGGAGGTCGGCATCAGCGTGTAGGTCTCGCTGGTGATGAGGCCTCCGTCGGGATCGGCGCTGATGGTCCTGCGGCCCGCCGTCGGGGTGTGGCTCACATGCAGGACCTCGCCCTGGCCGTCGAAGTCGACTCCGGTGCCGGGCGGAACCGTCTCCATCCCGGTCGGCTTGATGCCGTCGTAGGGGTGCCGGAAGAAGCTCCAGACCGAGGGGTCCTCGGCGCCCATGTACCACAGCGCATAGCCGCGCGGGCGGTAGTCGTCCGCGACCTTGATCTCGTTGAAGGCCGTGGCCGCGTCCAGGAACCAGACGACGTGCTTGGCCCCCTGGTCGTCGATGTAGGCGTAGGTCGGGTTGAGGCTGTCGCCGTCGAGGCTGACGGTCGCCTCGGAATCGCTGGCCGTCTGGGTGGCGTCGTAGAAGACTTCGGTCTCGCCGTTGATCGCCTTGCCGTCGGCGCCCAGCTTCCAGTCGTAGCCGTAATCGCCGATGGCCACCACGGTCCGGGCCGGGTCGAGCTGGGCCATGTCGTGCTGCATCACGCCCTCGAACCAGTCCTCTCCGGCCGGCGGACCGGGCTGGCCGTTCGCCCCGCCCCAGTGCTGGTCGTAGGCCATCAGCACCACCGTGTCGGAGACCGACTGGAAGAGCCTCAGGTCGTAATCGTGGTTGTCCACCGGCAGGGAAACCCACACTTCCTTGCCGAGCGGCTTCAAGGCCGCGCGGGCGGCGGCGATCAGCCCCGGGTACTGCTTCAGCGCCTCCGGCGAGAGATTCTCGAGATCGAAGACGAAGCCGCCGAAACCGCGGCTCTGCGCCACCGAGACCAGATTGCCGACCAGGGCGGCGCGGGCGGCGGGATTGACCAGCAGGGCGTCGGCGAGCGGCCCGTCCGAAAGGCCGTCGTGGCCGTTGTGGACCATCGGCAGCACCGACGGGGTCGTCTTGGCGCCGGCGATGATCGCCTCGGCTTGCGGATCGGAGGTGAGCCCCACCTGGCCGCCCGCGCCCACCAGCACCCACTGGGGCGAGACCACGTCGAGTTGGTCGACATGGCGGGCGAGCGAGGTTCGCGACTGCTCGTTCCATGAGACGTAGAAGCCCACCGAGAGCGGGCGGCTCGGCCCGCCGGCGACCTCGGAGCGCGGACGGCGCGGCGCGTGCCCCCAGTCGGGCCGGCCCTTCAGCCGGTGGGCCGTCTCGACGTGCAGGGCCTGGAGGACCCTGGGGTCCTTCAGCGCCAGCTGCGGCAGCTCGGGCGCGAAAGCGAGGGTGGCGAAGAAGCCGGCCACCACCAGGGCCGCCAGCGAAGCCAGGAGGCCCACGCCGAGGCCGGCGCGACGCGCGCGCCGTCCGCTAGGGTCGTGAAATATGAAATCCGCCATCGAGGCGCGGCGCCCTTTTCAGACTCGGCCGGCATGTTTCTCACCGGGAACATGAACGAGCGCTGTCCCGATTCAAGAGCTGCGTCAATTTGGCCGAGGCGACCTTCAGGCCAAGCTGGGTTCGATCTGCTTGCAGGCGGCGATCAGCCCCCGCACCGATTCCACCGACTTGGCGAACATCGCTTTCTCGGCGTCGTCCATCGGGAATTCGACGACCCGTTCGACGCCTCCGGCGCCGATCACCACCGGAACCCCCACGTAGATGTCGCGCAGGCCGTACTGCCCGCCAAGATGCGCCGCGCAAGGCATGACGCGCTTCTTGTCCTTCAGGAACGACTTGGCCATGGCGACGGCGCTCTCGGCGGGCGCGTAGTAGGCCGAGCCGGTCTTCAGCAGGGCGACGATCTCGCCTCCGCCCCCGCGGGTGCGGGCGACAATGCCGTCGAGGTCTTCGCGGCTGATGATGCGCTGCTCCACCAGGACCGGGAGCGGCAGGCCGCCCACGGTCGAGTAGCGGACCATGGGCACCATCTCGTCCCCGTGGCCCCCGAGGGTCCAGGCGTGAACGTCCTCCACCGAGACTCCGAGCTTCTCGGCGAGGAAATAACGGAAGCGCGCCGAATCCAGCACCCCGGCCATGCCCACCACCTTGTGGTGCGGCAGACCCGAGAACTCGCGCAGGGCCCAGACCATCGCATCCAGCGGATTGGTGATGCAGATGACGAAGGCGTCCGGAGCGTGGGCCTTGATGCCGTCGCCCACCGCCTTCATCACCTTCAGATTGATCCCGAGCAGGTCGTCGCGGCTCATGCCGGGCTTTCGGGGGACGCCGGAGGTGACGATGCAGACGTCCGCGCCGGCGATGTCCGCATAGTCGTTGGCGCCCTTCAGGCTCACGTCCTTGCCGAACACCGGCGTCGCCTCGTCGATGTCGAGTCCCTTGCCCTGCGGCAGGCCCTCGACGATGTCGAACAGGACCACGTCGCCCAGCTCCTCGCGAGCGCAGATATGGGCGAGGGTGCCGCCAATCATCCCGGAGCCGATGAGGGCGATCTTGGCGCGAGCCATGGACGTCTCCTTGAAAGCCGGGGCGGTCTAGACCGGCCCGCCTGGGCCTGCAAGGCTGGCTCATGTTCCGGTTGGATTCCCGCCTGGCGGACGCCTCGGCGCCGCTCGCAGAGCTTCCATTGTGCTCGGTGCGGCTGCAGGCGGAGCGCCGGTTCCTGTGGCTGGTGCTGATCCCCCGGGTCGCGGGCGCCGTGGAGCTGGAGGATCTTTCCGCCGCCGACCGCACGCGGCTGATGGAAGAGCTCGTCCTGGCGGGACAGGCGGTGCGGGCCGCCGCCGCGGCGCTGGGCCGGCCGGCGGACAAGCTGAACGTCGGCCAGCTGGGCAACCTCGTGCCCCAACTCCACCTGCACGTGGTGGGGCGGCGGCGCGACGATCCGTTCTGGCCCGGCCCGGTCTGGGGCCACGAGACCAGCGGGCCGTACGGGGCCGAGGCGGCCGCGGCCATCCGCGAGGCGGTCCGCCCCTTCCTGGGCTGACTTCGGCTAACTCCGCCGAAGCGTGACCTTGGTCACCGCTCCGCCTTCGCGCAATTCCCCCGACCAGCCCCCGTCGGCCCCGGACCGGAGCTGGATGACCGTCGTCGGCGCCCCGGGCCGGAGCACGAAGCTGATCGTCAGCGCCCCCGCCCCGCGCTGGAGCGTGTCGATGAGGCCAATGTCGCCCGGCATGGTCGGCCGGCGCAGATCCCGCCAAACCCCCTCGAGCGGATCGAGGCCGCCAGGCTTGTCGACGATCTGAAAGGCGTAGATCGCCTGGCCGTCCGGCCCAGCCAGGGTCCAGCCGCCGTCGAGGGGGCCCTGCAGGCTTTCGGCGGCCTCGGCGGAGGCGCGGATGCGGGCGTCGAGACTCTCGGGATTGTCCTGGCTCCAGGCCGCCGGGGCCGCCGTGGCGGCGAGGGCGAGACCCAGGATGTAAGGCGCCCCCCGCATCGGACCCTCACGTCGTCTCGGCCGCCTCGATGGCCTCGGCCACCGCGATCAGCTGGCGGGCCTGGTCCAGATGAAGATGCTCGGCCAGGCGCCCGTCGACCCTGAGCGCGCCCTTCCCCTGGTTCTCCGGCGCCTTGAACGCCGCCACCACCGCCCGCGACCAGGCCACCTCCTCCGGCGCGGGCGAGAAGATGCGGTTACAGATCTCCAGGTGGCTCGGGTGGATCAGCGTCTTGCCGTCGAACCCGAACGCCGCGCCCTGGCGGCACACCGCCTCGAGGGCGGCGAGGTCGTCGATCTCGTTGTGCACCCCGTCCAGGACGGCGAGGCCATGGGCGCGGGCCGCCGCGACGCTCATCGCCAGGAAGGGAACGAAGGCGGCCCGGTCCGCCGTCTGCTGGGCCCGCATCTCCTTGGCGAGGTCGTTGACGCCCAGCGCGAAGGCGGTCAGGCGGGTGCGCGCCTCGGCCGCGGCGATCGCCTTCAGCTCGAACACCGCCGAGCAGGTTTCGATCATGGCCCAGAGGCGGGTCCTGGGGGGCGCGCGGTCGAGGCCGGCGGAATAGTCGAGGACGTCGCCCACCGACTCGATCTTCGGAACGAGCACGGCGTTGGGGCCGCATTCGGCCATCGCGGCCAGATCGTCGGCGCCCCAGGGCGTGCTGAGCGCGTTCACCCGCACCACCACCTCGCGCCGGCCGAAGCCGCCCCGCGCGACGGCGTCCGCCGCAGCGGCGCGCGCCGCCGGCTTGGCCTCCGCCGCCACCGCGTCCTCGAGGTCGAGAATGACCACGTCGCAGGGAAGGCTGCGCGCCTTCTCCATCGCGCGCGGGTTGGAGGCGGGCATGTAGAGGGCGCTGCGGCGCGGCCGGGCGGCCAATCCCATTTTCTCTGAGCTCCCCAGGTGGCTTCGGACGCAAGCAAGCCCTAAAATCTCCCCGATGACCACCCACGACGAGGCCCGCTACGACCCGGATGCGCGCAACGTGCTGGGCGGCGAGCTGAGACCGTGCTCGGCGCGGCCGCTCACCGGCTTCTTCCGCAACGCCTGCTGCGAGACTGGTCCCGAAGACCTGGGGCTGCATACCGTCTGCGCGGTGATGACCGCTGAATTCCTCGCTTTCTCGCGGAGGTCGGGCAACGATCTTTCGACGCCGCGCGCCGAATTCGGCTTTCCGGGGCTGAAGCCGGGGGACCGCTGGTGTGTCTGCGCCCCCCGCTGGAAGGAGGCGCTCGACGCGGGGGTCGCGCCGCCGGTGGTGCTGGAGGCCACGCACGAAGAGACGCTGGCTATCGTCCCGCTGGGCGTGCTGAAGGATTTCGCCCTGGAAGGCTGACGACCTGCCGGCGCCGCGGCCTTAAGGGGCCACGCCCGGCCAGGTTTTGCCCGGCCAAGCCAGGTAGCCGTTGGCGTCGCGTCCGAGATAGGCGCTCGCCCCATAGGCGCGCTCGCTCCAGCGGCGGCCCTCGGTTTCGGATTCGTGCTCTTCCCAGCCCTCGTCGCTCTCCGACCAGGCGTAGGCGCCTTGTCCTCGCCCGGCCTCGGGCGGCCCCTCGCCCCGCCGCTGGGCGAACCGGCGCGGTTGCGGCCCGGTGGGCGGCGGATCAGCCGCGTCGCGATCTTGCGCCCCAAGGCCGTGGGGCTCGCCGCGGTGGTCTGCGGGAGGGTCGCCGTCGCGGCCTCGGTCGGCCGGCCCGGGACCGTCCATCCGGCCCAGGCTCTCATCCTCCGATCGCCTCCCAGGCGGCGGCGAAGGAGGCCAAAAACCGTCCGGGTGACGCCAGGCTTGGTTGGCGGCCTGCGGATCGAGGCCGCCCGAGGCGCGCTCGTAGCGGTAGATGAAGGCCTGGGCGGCGGTCACGTCCTGGTCGGCGCGCGGCGCGCCCCTGGCCGGTCTGCGGGCCGCGGACATCGCGATCTTGCCGTCCCGTTGATGGCGCGGCGCCAACCGCGAGGCTCTCTGGCGAAAGCCCGGAATCGGGTGATGGGTCGCGACGCTCGGGCACAGGCGGCCGTGGCCGCGGCGATGCCGTCCGGCTGCGGCCGGCGTCGCGGTCCCCCGCCCGGGCGATGAGGGGCTAGGACAATAGAAGATGGGCGCCGAAGGCGGCGCCGAGACGTTGGCCGCCGGAACGTCCGCCAGGGCCGCGGTCGTCCAGCCGAGCATAAGCCCCGCGACGACCAGGGGAGCGAAACGATGAAGTCCCATGACGCGGCCCATTCGATCCATTTCCCGAGATTTAACCAAGCCCGGTCGGCGCCGCCGCTTATTTCCCCCGATGCGCGAGACCGGCCAAGCTCAGTGAAGCCCGGGCGACTCCATCGAGAAACCCTACTCAACTCATGGAGCGGAACGGGGTCTTCGCCGTGTGGTCAAATTATTTAGATTTAACCTCGATTCTACTTCAGCGGCCGCCGGACAGCTAACGGCCGGCGCGATCAAGAACGAAACCTGGATGGCTTGAGGACGGGCGAGACGAGCGATCGAGAGGGCCTCTCGAAACCTTCCCGCGTAGGCCTCCCGACGGGGCGGTCGTTCAGCGGGCTCGACCGTCGCAGTGGGGACGACATGAATAAGCATCTTCTGATCTCGTCGGCGATCGCGGCGATCGCCCTGGCCGGCGGCGCCCAGGCGGCGACCACGACCAGCGCCGCCAATGCGGCCGGCGCGAGCGCCGATCAGGCGACCACGGTCACCGACGTCGTGGTGACGGCCCAGCGCAAGGAGGAGAACCTCCAGACGACGCCGGTGCAGGTGTCCGCCTTTCCGCAGTCCGCGCTCAGCGCGCGGCGTCTGGACTCGGGCGAGAACCTCGAGATCGCCATCCCCAACGTCAACTACTCGCGGACCAACTACAGCGGCTTCTCCCTGGAGATCCGCGGGGTCGGGAGCCAGTCGGTGGGCGCCGCCGAGCAGGGCGTCTCGATCAACGAGAACTTCGTCTCGGTCCAGAACAACCATTTTCCTGACGCGCAATTCTTCGATACCGAGCGCGTGGAGGTCGTCCGTGGACCCCAGAGCGTGCTCTACGGGCGCAGCGCCACGGCCGGCGCGCTGAACGTCATCACCGCAACGCCCACCTCGACCCTCGGGGCCGAGCTGACCGCCGAGGTGGGGGACTACAACGAGGCCAAGCTCAACGGCTTCGTCAACATCCCGCTCGGCGACATGTTCTCCTTGCGGCTCGCGGGGATCGACCTCAGCCGCGGCGGCGTCGGGACCAATCTGGTCACCGGCCAGAAGGTGGACGGCCGCAATCTTTGGTCCACTCGGGCGACCTTGAGCTTCAAGCCCAATGATCGCTTCCACGCCTACCTCATGTACGAGCACTTCAACGAGGACGACACCCGCAACCTGATCGGCAAGCAGCTCTGCACCTCCGATCCGGGCCCGACCCATGTGGGTCCGGTGGCGCTCTCGTCGACGGAACAAGGCTTCCTGAGCCAGGGCTGCCAGAACGCCAGCCTCTACACCCCCGCCGCCCACGGCCTGACCAACACCAGCGCCGACCTCGCCGGCATCTACGCCCAGGAGCTAGGGCTGCTGGCCGGCAACGGCGCCGCCGGCCATCCGCTGCAGAACGACAACCTTCACGACATCGCCTCGCCGGTGAACCCGCTCTTCCAGGCGCGCCAGGACTTCGTGAACCTGAACATCGCCTGGGACATCACCGATTCGCTCCGGCTCGAGTCGCTCAGCGGCTACAACTACGACAAGTATCTATTCCGGCAGGACTACAACCGCTTCGTCGCCAACGTGCCGTTCGGCGCGAGCCCCGCCGCCGCGTGTCTCTTCTGCCTCGCGGTGCCGGGCTACAGCGCCATCTACCGCACCCTGTTCCCCGGCGGAGTGGTGACCGATGGGCAGACCGGCAACACCAATGCGCTGCGGGTCTTCAACCAGGGCGACGGCTGGGCGCGGGAATGGACCCAGGAGCTGAGGCTCACTTCGTCGTTCAAGGGCCCGCTCAACTTCTCGGTGGGGGGCCTCTACTACCGTGAGGCCGGCGTCGACCGTTACTTCGTCTTCTTCAACTCGCTCACGGCCCTCGAGCAAGTGTTCAATTTCGCGGCCCCGGGGACCTTCGGCATAGACCAGCACAACCCGCCCACCGGCGCCGGGCACAACTACTATCTTTCGGACTCCCGCAAGACGACCCAGTCCTACGCCGGCTTCGGCGAGGTCTATTACGACATCACCCCGGAGCTGAAGCTCACCTTGGGCGTGCGGGCCACCGTCGACGACAAGGCCTATTTCCCGTTCCAGAACCCCCTCGGCGTTCCGGGGTCCGGCCTCTCGCCGCTGGCCAGCAGCGCCACCAGTACGCTCGCAACCACCGGCCGGGCGGTCCTGGAATGGACCCCCCAGGTCCCTTTCACCGACCGGACCATGATCTACGGGTCGTACGCCCGCGGCTACAAGGCCGGCGGCTTCAACACCCCCTGCCAAGGCGCGACCCCGACCGCCGCCAGCTGCGGCTTCCCGCTCAGCTACGCCCCCGAATACGTCAACGCCTTCGAGATCGGGACCAAGAACACCCTGGACGGCGGCCGGCTGACGCTCAACCTCGCCGGCTTCTTCTACGACTATAACGGCTATCAGATCTCGACGATCATCGACCAGGCGTCCATCAACCAGAACGTCAACGCGCAGATCTACGGGGTCGAATGGGAGTCGGCCTGGAGCCCGGTCCGCAACCTGACCTTCAACGCCGGCGTCGGCTACCTGCACACCCGGATCACCAGCGGGGTGGTCCTCGACCAGATGAACCTCACCCAAGGCGATCCGGGGCTCGTGCTGGTGAAGGCGGGCGAGAATGGCGAGAACTGCGTCGTCAACGCCGTGGGGCTGGCCAAGCTGGTCACCGCCATCAGCGCCGCCCCGCAAGGCGCCCAGGCCTCGGAGATCGTCGGCTCGCCGCTCCCCGGCGGTTCGCACGGCATCTGCGGCGGCTCCAGCGCCAGCAACGTCGGCCAATACGGGCTGACCGCGAATTTCGGCCTCAAGGGCCCCTACGCGTCGTCGCAATCGTCGGCGACCGATCCGCTCGGGCTCTACAACTACGCCGGGCACAACGTGCTGGTGAACGCCAACGGTGTGGGTCAGGGCGTGCCCGGCTCGCTGACGGGCAAACAACTGCCCAACGCGCCGGCCTGGACGGTCTCGGTCGGCGCCCAGTACGTCTGGGAGCTGCCGTCGGAATGGACCGCGACGCTTCGGGGCGACTTCTACTGGCAGGACTACAGCTACGCGCGGATCTTCAACGACGCCGTCGACTACCTGAAGGCCTGGGACAACGTGAACGCCACCCTCACCTTCGCGAACGCCCCCTACGGCCTGACCCTGCAGTTCTACGTGAAGAACGCCCTCAACAGCCAGCCGATCACCTCGACCTTCGTCTCCGACCCGGCCGCCGGCCTGTTCGCCAACACCTTCACCCTGGATCCCAGGACCTTCGGGGTCGCGTTCACCAAGCGGTTCTGACGCCGCGGCGCGACCGGCGCGGCCCCCTGCGGGCGCCCCCGGGGTCGACGCCGGGCGCGAGGTGTGACAGTTCACCGATATGACGAACTCTCGCGCCTCGCGGCCTGGGCGGCCCGGCCGGGCCCCCGGGGCAGGCCATCGCCACCTCACCGAGGGCCCGATCACCCGGACGCTCGTCACCTACTCCCTGCCGCTGCTGGGCGCCAACGTGCTCCAGTCGCTGAACGGCAGCGTCAACCAGTTCTGGGTCGCCCACCTGCTGGGGGTGACGGCGATCACCGCCATCGGCAACGCCAACCTCATCATGTTCCTGCTGCTGGGGGCCGTGTTCGGGGTGAGCATGGCCGCCAACATCCTGGTGGGCCAGTCGGTGGGCGCGGGCGACCTGCCGATGGTCAAACGGGTCATGGGCACCACGACCACCTTCTTCGTGGTGCTCTCGGTGACCCTCGCCCTGGTGGGCTGGGCGCTTTCTCCGACGGTTCTGGCGATCATGCAGACGCCGGCGGCGGCCCGGACCGAAGCGATCGTCTACCTGCGGATCGTCTTCATCTCGATGCCCTTCATGTACTTCTTCGCCTTCCTGCAGATGGCGCACCGCGGCGCGGGCGATTCGAAGACCCCGTTCTATTTCATGACCCTCGCCGTCGCGCTCGACATCGTCCTGAACCCCTTGCTCATCGCCGGGATCGGGCCGTTTCCGAAGCTGGGTATCGCCGGCTCGGCCGCCTCGACGCTGATCGGCCAAGGACTGTCGCTGGTGCTGTTGATGGTCCACCTCTACCGGCGCCACAGCCTGATCGTCCTGAGACTCGACGAACTCAGCCTCCTCAAGCCGGACCTGCGGATCCTGAAACCCCTGATCCTGCGCGGCCTGCCGATGGGCGCCCAGATGCTGCTGATGTCGATGGCCGCCATCGTCATGATCGGCTTCGTGAACAGCTACGGCGCGGTGACCGCGGCGGCCTACGTGGGCGCCCAGCAGGTCTGGAACTACATCCAGATGCCGGGGATGGCGATCGGGGCGTCGGTCTCCTCCATGGCGGCCCAGAACGTCGGGGCGGGACTGTGGGACCGGGTCTCGAAGGTGGCCCTCGCCGGCCTGGTGGTCAGCGTCTTGGTGACCGGGACGATCACCGTGGCGATCTACCTGATAGGCCCGCTCCCGCTCTATCTCTTCCTGCCGCTCGGATCGCCGACCATCCCCATCGCCCTGCACATCAACCGGATCGTGCTCTGGTCCTTCGTCCTCTTCAACGCCACCTTCTGCTTGACCGGCGTGGTCCGCGCGACGGGCGCGGTGTGGGCGCCGTTGATCTTCCTGTTCGTCTCCATGTGGATGATGCGGATCCCGTTCACGGCGCTGCTGACGTCGCGGTTCGGAGCCGAGGCCATCTGGTGGAGCTTCCCGCTGGGCACCATCGCCTCCAGCATCCTCTCGGCGCTCTATTACCGGTTCGGCGGCTGGCGGCGCATCCGCATGCTGGAGCCCGAGGCCAGCGGCGAGACCGGGGACGTGGGCCTGGCGGCGCCGGTCATGGACCACGACGCCGAGGAACTGACGCCCGAGCGCGCGGAGGCTTGACGGGGCGGCGCTGAAGCGGCGGGCGGCTTGCAAGGCGCCCGGTCCCGGCCTATCGACCAGGCCGGCTTTTCCACGAGGGAGCAGCGCCTTGACCTCGGCCGCCGGCCTTTCGAGAGCCCGCCTTCAGACCATCGACCGCTTTCTCGAGGCCCGCTACGTCGGGCCCGGCAGGCTGCCCTGCGCCCAGATGCTGATCGCCCGAGGCGGCGAGCTGGCGCACCAGGCGGTGCTCGGCCTGGCCGACGTGGAGCGGGGCCGCCCGCTCCAGGAGGACGCCCTCTTCCGCATCTATTCGATGACCAAGCCGCTCACGACCGTCGCCTTCGTGATGCTGGCGGAGGAGGGGCGCGTGGCGGTGGACGATCCGGTGGAGAAATTCATCCCCGAATGGCGGGACCTCGGAGTCTTCGTCGCCGGCCAGCCGGGCGGCTGGGTCACCCGCAGGCCCGACCGGCCGATGCAGGTGGTCGATCTCCTGAGACACACCTCCGGTCTCACCTACGGCTTCCAGACCCGCACCAACGTCGACCGCGCCTACCGCAAGGCGGGGATCGGCGAGATGGGCGGCAAGCTCTCGCTGGAGGCGATGATCGGCGCCCTCGCCAAGGTCCCGCTTGAATTCTCGCCGGGCGAGGCCTGGAACTACTCGGTCTCCACCGACGTGCTCGGCTATCTGATCCAGGCGATCACCGGACGGCCCTTCCAGGACGTGCTTCGCGAGCGGGTGATCGAGCCGCTCGGCATGGTCGACACCGCCTTCCACGTCCCCGCGGAGAAGGCCGCGCGGCTGACGGCGTGCTACAATTTCGCCCCACCGGCCGGGCTCACGCTCCAGGACGATCCGCAGACCAGCGCCTACCTGGCCCCGCCGGCCTTCTACTCCGGCGGCGGCGGCCTCGTCTCCACGGCCGCCGATTACCTGAAGTTCTGCCAGATGCTGCTGAACGGCGGGAAGGCGAACGGCGTGCGGTTCCTGAGCCGCAAGACGCTGGCGTTCATGACCCTCAACCACCTGCCCGGCGGCCGGGACCTGAACGAGCTGTCGCGCTCCATGTTCAGCGAGGCCGCCTATGCCGGGGTCGGCTTCGGGCTCGGCTTCGCGGTGACCACCGACCTCGCCAGGAACCTGATCGCCGGCAGCCGCGGCGAGTTCTACTGGGGCGGGGCCGCCAGCACCGCCTTCTGGGTCGACCCCGCCGAGGATCTGACGGTGGTGTTCATGACCCAGGTGCTGCCGTCCGCCAGCTATCCGATCCGCCGGGAGCTGCGCACGCTTGTCTACGCGTCGATCGACGACTGAGCCGGTCTCGCGGGCCGTTTCCCCTGGACGAAGCCTTTCCGGAGGATCATGCGTTAGCCCGTCATGGCCGAGCAGGGACGAGCGATCGAGCGCCTGGTGATCTTCGGCGCGACCGGCGACCTGGCCGAGCGGATGCTGCTGCCGTCGCTCTACTTCCTGGACGCCGACCGGCTGCTGCCGGATGGCCTGACGATCATCGGATCGGCGCGCGCCCCCCTGGACCGGAAGAGTTTCGCCGAGCGGGTGCGCACGGCGCTGAAGCGGCGGCCTGAGGGCCTCGACGAGGACGTCTGGAAACGGTTCGAGGCGCGGCTCGACTACAGCCCGGCCGACGTCACCCGCGGCGAGGGCATGCAGAGCTTGAAGGAGCGGCTGGCGGGCGCCTCGACGGTCTTCTATCTCGCCCTCTCGCCCAGCCTCTACGGATCGGTCTGCCGGGCCCTCGACGAATGCGGCCTCGCCTGCGGCGACTGCCGGATCGTGCTCGAAAAGCCGATCGGCCACGACCTGGCGAGCTCCCGGGCGATCAACGCCGAGGTGGGGCAGGTCTTCGAGGAGTGGCGGATCTTCCGGGTCGACCACTACCTCGGCAAGGAGACCGTCCAGAACCTGCTGGCGCTCCGCTTCGCCAACACCCTCTTCGAGCCGCTCTGGAACAACCTGGCCATCGACCACGTCCAGATCACCGTGGCCGAGACCGACGGGGTGGGCGAGCGCTGGCCCTACTACGACGAATACGGCGCGCTGCGCGACATGGTGCAGAATCATATGCTGCAGCTGCTGTGCCTGGTGGCCATGGAGCCCCCGCCGGACGCCGGCGCCGACTCGGTGCGCGACGAGAAGGTCAAGGTGCTGAAGTCGCTGACGTCCTTCACCCACGCCTCGGCCCAGCAGCACAGCGTGCGCGGCCAGTACCGGGCCGGCGTCGTGGACGGCAAGCAGGCGCCGTCCTACGCCGAGGAGCGCGGCGGCGAGAGCGAGACCGAGACCTTCGTCGCCCTGCGGGCCGAGATCTCCAACTGGCGCTGGGCCGGCGTCCCCTTCTTCCTCAGGACCGGCAAGCGGCTTCCCGAACGTCGGACCCAGATCGTCATCCAGTTCAAGACCCTTCCCCACTTCATCTTCGGCGACCAGGCCGCGGACGACGTGCTCGCCAACCGCCTGGTGATCGACCTGCAGCCGGACGAGGACATCTCCCTGCTGCTGATGAACCGCCGGCCGGGACTCACCGGAACCCGGCTGCAGGCCTTGCCGCTCAGCCTCTCCCTGGCCGACGGCGGGCGCCGGCGGGTGGCCTACGAGCGGTTGCTGCTGGACGTCCTGGCCGACAACCCCTCGCTCTTCGTGCGCCGGGACGAGGTGGAGCTGGCCTGGGCCTGGATCGACGGGATCGCCGACGCCTGGAAGGAGCTGTCGCTCACCCCCAAGCCCTACGCAGCGGGCAGCTGGGGTCCTGCGGGGGCTTTCGCCCTGATCGAGCGGTCGGGTCGAGCCTGGCTGGATGAGTGAGCGTCATGCTCATCGAGACCTACCCCGGACCGGATGCAGCCGCCGACGCGGCCACCGAAGCGATCGTGCGGGCGCTGGCGGCGCCGGGACCGAAGAAGCTGGTCGTCACCGGCGGGCGCACCCCTGGCCCCATCTATGACCGCCTCTCGGGGGTGGAGCTCGACTGGGAGCGGGTGACGGTCACCCTCAGCGACGAGCGGTTTGTTCCCACCGACTCGCCCGAGAGCAACGAGCGGCTCGTGCGCGAGCGGCTGCTGAGAAACGCAGCGGCCGGCGCCGCCTTCGTCCCGCTGAAAGGCCCCGGACCTGCGCCCGAGGACGACGCCGCGGCCGCCGAGCCCCGCATCCGGGCCCTGACCCCCTTCGACGCGGTGCTGCTCGGCATGGGGGAGGACGGCCACGTCGGCTCGCTCTTCCCCGGCGCGCCGGGCCTCGCGGCGGCCCTCGACCCCGACGGAGAGCACTGGATCACCGCCTGCGCGCAGGCGGGGCTGGCGCCCTACGTGCCGCGGATCAGCCTGACGGTGCGGGCGCTCGAGGATGCGCGGCTGATCGTGCTTTTCGTCAGCGGCCGGCCGAAGCGGGACCTTCTGGACCGGGTGAAGGCCGACCCGGCCTTTGCGCCCCCGGTGGCGGCGCTCCTGCGGCGGGCCACCAGCGCGGCGCGCATCATATGGTGGGACTAGGACATGCATCCGGTCGTGCGGGACGTCACCCAGCGAATAGCCGAACGCAGCCGTGAGAGCCGGGCCGACTATCTGGGCCGAATGGCGGCGGCCGCCGCGGCGGGACCAGGCCGGGGCAAGCTCACCTGCGCCAATTTCGCCCACGCCTTCGCCGCCGCGCCCGACGAGGACAAGACGCGCATCCGCAACCCGGCGGCGCCCAACCTCGCCATCGTCTCGGCCTACAACGACATGCTCTCGGCCCATCAGCCACTGGAGCGGTTCCCTGCCCTCCTGAAGGCGGCCGCGCGAGAGGCCGGCGCCACCGCCCAGTTCGCCGGCGGCGTTCCCGCCATGTGCGACGGCGTCACCCAGCAGCGGCCGGGGATGGAGCTGTCGCTCTTCTCGCGCGACGTCATCGCCATGGCGACCGCGGTGGCCCTCAGCCACGACGCTTTCGATGGCCTGCTTTGTCTGGGCGTCTGCGACAAGATCGTGCCCGGCCTCTTCATCGGCGCGGCCCTCTTCGGCCACCTGCCGGCGATCTTCGTGCCGGCCGGGCCGATGAGCTCCGGGGAGTCCAACGCCGAAAAGGCGCGGGTGCGCTCGCTCTACGCCGAGGGCAAGATCGGGCGCGAGGAGCTGCTCGACTGCGAGATGCGCTCGTACCACGGGCCGGGCACCTGCACCTTCTACGGCACCGCCAACTCCAACCAGATGCTGATGGAGATGATGGGCCTGCATCTGCCCGGCGCGGCCTTCGTGCATCCGGACGCGCCGCTGCGGGACGCCCTCACCGCGGCCGCCGCCAGGCGGGCCGTGGAAATCGGAGCCAGGACCAACGCTCACACGCCGCTCTCGTCGGTGGTCGATGCGCGGAGCTTCGTCAACGGCCTCGTCGGTCTCCTGGCCACCGGCGGGTCCACCAACCACACTCTCCACCTCGTCGCCATGGCGCGGGCGGTGGGAATCCGGCTCACCTGGGAGGACTTCGACGACCTCTCGCGGGTGACGCCGCTGATCGCCCGGGTCTACCCCAACGGGACAGAGGACGTGAACGCCTTCCACGCCGCGGGCGGGATGGCGTTCGTGGTGCGCCAGCTGCTGGGCGCCGGGCTCGCCCACGCGGATGTCACGACCGTCGCCGGCCAGGGGCTGGGCCTTTACCGCCGCGAGCCCTTCCTCGAAGACGGCGCCCTGGTCTGGCGCGAGGGCGCCGAGCGCTCGCTGGCGCGCGACATCCTGCGGCCGGCGGACGATCCGTTCGACGCCGAGGGCGGCATCCGGATGGTCAAGGGCCCGCTCGGCCGGGCGGTGGTGAAGACCTCGGCGGTGAAGCCCGAGCACCGGGTCGTCGAGGCGCCGGCGATCTGCTTCGACGACCAGGAGGCGCTGCTGGGCGCCTTCCGCCGCGGCGAGCTCGACCGCGACTTCGTGGCGGTGGTCCGCTTCCAGGGGCCGCGTTCGAACGGCATGCCCGAGCTGCACTCGCTGACCCCGACCTTGAGCGTCCTCTTGGACCGCGGGCGCAAGGTGGCCCTGGTCACCGACGGACGCATGTCGGGCGCCTCGGGCAAGGTGGCGGCGGCCATCCACGTGACGCCGGAGGCGGCCATGGACGGACCGCTGGCGCGGGTGCGCGACGGAGACGTGATCCGGCTGGACCCCGAGGCCGGCGAGCTGATGCTAAAGGTCGACGCCCGGGCGCTGGCCGCCCGCCCGACCGCCCCGCGACCGGCGGGGGGTACAGGATGGGGACGCGAGCTCTTCGGCTGGGCGAGGGCCGCCGCCGGCCCGGCCGACGAGGGCGCCTGCACGCTGTTCGAGGCCTGACGGCCTTGCCCTCCATACGGCCCGCCTACGGGCCGGCGGTCGGGCTCGCTTCGGCCAATCTCAGACCCTCGACGAGGTGAGCTCGGGTCCGTTCCTCGCGCACGAGGTTCGCCACCAGCTCGGCCAGCGGCAGGGAGGTCATGGAGCGCGCGCGCTCCAGGGCCGCGGCGGCTGGGCCCGCCTGGCCCATGTAGGCGTGGCAGGCGCCAAGGACCGCGTAGCCGATCGACATGCTTTCGTCGCTGATCTGAATGGCCTCGGTCAGCGGCGCCAGCGCTTCGGCGTAGCGCCGCTGCGCGAACAGCGTGGCGCCGAGCAAGGCCAGCGGGATGGTCCGGGCCGGCGAGAGCGGATCCAGGCGCAGCGCGGCTTCGAGATGCTCTTGCGCGGGGGCCAGGTCTCCCTCGGCGAGCCGATAGTTCCCGATGATGGTGTGGGCCATGGCCGAGGTCGGGTTGAGGGCGATGGCGCGGTCGAAGATGCGCGATACGTCGTCAGTCGTCTCGTGGGCGAGGACGCTGGCGACTCTCACGAGCACTTCCGGATCGTCGCCCGCCGCGTGAAGGGCGCGTCGCGCCAGGTCTACGGCCTGCCGCCGGTGCGACGCCGGCTCGTCGGACCATCCGAGCCCGCTCAGACGCGAGTGACAGCTCGCCGCCAGACTCAGCACGTCCCCATTGCCCGGATCCAGCTCGGCGGCGCGGGTGAGCAGCTGCAGGGCCTGCCGGGTGCCCCTCGCCCCGAGCGAGCGATAGTGTGGCAACGCCCGGAGGTAGAGATCGTAGGCGTTGAGGTCATCGGCGGTGACCGCCGAGACGCGCCTTATCTCCGCTTCCCGCACCACCGGGACGATCACGCCGGCGACGCTTTCGGCCACTCTGTCTTGAAGCGCGAAGATGTCGTCGAGCCGCTCGTCGAACCGGTCACCCCACACCTGGATGCCATCGGCGGCGCCCAGCAGCCTGGCCGCGATGCGGACGCGCTCGGCCGACCTGCGAATGCTCCCCTCGAGAACGAACCGCACGCCCAAGGTCCGTCTCAGCTCTTGGGGGGCCACGGCCCTGCCCTTGAACGTCATCGTCGAGCTTGAGGCGATGACGAAGATGGAGCGGAACCGCGACAGTGCGGCGACGATCTCCTCGGTCATCCCGTCGGAGAAATATTCCTGCTCAGGATCGTTGCTCAGGTTGACGAACGGCATCACCGCGATCGAGGGCTTCGACGGCGACTGCGCAGCCGCGCCCGGTGCGGACGAGGGGGCCCCGACCGTACCTGCGCCCGCCAGTTCGGCGACGCTCGCCACCACCTTGACCCAGCCGGACGCCGCCCTGTCGCCGGACCACCCAGCCAGGTCCGCGCACTGAATCTGATCGAAGGGCATCGGCAGGCGCGCGCCGTCCGCGTTAAGCTGGACGAGCTTGCGTTCCTCGCGGGCCCGATTGGCTTCGGAGCGCACCCATTCCGACTTCACGGCTTCGGCCGACCAGATCACCAGGACCGCCTTGGCGGTCGCCAGTTGCTCCTCGATGACCTCCGAATAGGCTCGGTGGGCGGGAAGATCATCGTCCCACCAGACGCTGTAGCCCTCCGCCCTGAGGCCGTCGGCGACGCCGCGCGCCTCCTTCGCGGTCGAGCGGGCATAGGAGATGAAGACGTCGGACATGACGCAGGCCTGGCGCCTCTGGCTGTCCCCGCGACCCTAACCGGGCAAAGCCGCCGTCAACAAGCCGCCGTCCTGGATGGCCGCGGCGGGGCGGGCTCGAGCCGCCGTCCGCCGCGGCCGGGTCGGACTACAAACTCGGCCGCCATTCGCGCGCGCCGGCGCCGCCACGCTTGCGGCCGCCGCCCCTGGCGCCGCCCGGGCGGCCGCACTGCGGCTGCGGTCGCGACCCGACGGCCGCGCCCGGTTGCGCCGCGCCCGGTTGCGCCGCGCCCTGGGCCTGACCCCCGCGGGGCCGGCGCCGGCGCAGCTTCTTCTTCGCGCTCGCCTGAGCGGCCTGCGGCCGCGCCGGCGCGGAGCGGTCGGCGCGCAGATCCTCGGCCGGGATCGAGAGCCGCGTCAGCTTCTCGATGTCGCGCAAAAGGCCGATCTCGGCCCGGTCGCACAGGGTGATGGCGACCCCCTGCGCCCCGGCGCGGGCCGTGCGGCCGATGCGGTGGACGTAGGCTTCCGGCACGTTG
>JAFBAO010000070.1 GCA_019247715.1 Caulobacteraceae bacterium | reverse complement strand
GGCCCGATGAACGCTCTGGATGAGGGCTGGAAGATCGCCGGTGGCGATGGTGTTGTTGCCGACGTAGGCCGACACGATGTCGGCCGTCATCTCAATGACTTCAGATTTTTCGTCCATGACCTATGTCCCGCGCACCCCGAATAGAAGGAATTCGATCCGATTCCTGAGATCAGTGGTCGGGTTCTTATAGAAGGCGCACCAATCTTACAAGAGCTGTTTGCAAACTGATTTCGCCGCTCCACAGCGAAGATGAGCCAAGTGAAATCCCGGATTGCTGGCCGGAAATGCCGTCTTGCGATTTGAGGCGTCGGAAGGCTTTGCGAGCGCTCCGAACGGCGGGCTAGGCCTTGAAGTCGTCGGCGAACGCCAGCATGGCGGTGCGCTGCGGGACCGAAAGCTCGTCCAGGGGCGCGCCGTCCTCCTCCCGGATCGCCCGGATCAGGGCCGGACTCATGGCCGAGCTCAAGGACCAGTTCCAGTAGCGCAGCACCGTCTGCGCGCGGTCCACGGCGATCATGTCGTAGGTGGCGATCATCCGTGTGGCGGCGGCGGAAGTCGCCTGGCTGTCGTCGAGCCGGCCGAGCGCCCGCCACAAGCTCGCAAGGGCGCTCCGCGGCAGGCCGGCGGCCTTGCACATTACCGCCAGGGCTTCGCCGCCGAGGTCGGCCATGATCTTCGCGCCGGTCATCGGCTTGAGCCCGGCGAGATAGGAGATCTCCTCGGCCAGTTCGCGGGTCATGCCGCCGGCGACGGCGGCCTCCACCGCATCCTCCAGGCTGGCGTAGGGGCTCTTGTCGATCGCCGCGCGGTTGCGTTGCCGGCGCTCGATGAACTGCAGGGCCTTGCGCGTCAGGGCGTCCTGCCAGCCTTCCTCGGCCGCCATCGGGAAGACATCGCCGACCGCGTCCTGCAGGACCTCGCGCGAGACGGCGAACCTTTGCAGGATCGCCCGCCGGGCGTCGGCCTCGGCCCACCAGAACAGAACGTAGGCCTGGCTCGGCCGCACCTCAGGCCGCCGCAGCAGCATGGGGATCAGCTGTCCCTGCTGGCGGCTCATGGCAACCAGGACCTCCACCGCCGCGTGGGAGAGCCGCGCCTGGTCGTTCCGCAGCAGGGCCTCGACCACCAGGGTCTCGCCGCCTTCCACCAGAGCCTCGGCGACCACCTCCGAGACGCCCCGGCGCATGGCGATCATCCGGCGGTGGGCGCCGGTGGCGTTGCGGATGCAGTCCAAGAGGTCGGCGTCGCTCAGCGCGGCGGACTCGCCCAGCAGCGGATCGGCGATGTCGATGTCATCGCGCAGGAAGAGCCTGATCAGGCAGTTCGGAATCTCGGTGAGGACGGCCACCCGTCGCGCAACCCGCGCGCGTTCGTCGAAATCGGCGTCGCGGAGGATCTCCACCAGCAGGTCGGCGACCACCGCCCGCTCGAAGGCGTTCACCCGGCTCGACGGCAGGCTGACGATGTCGGCGAGTCGTTTGAGCAGCGCCAGCCGCGCGCGGTGAGGCGTCCCCTCGGCGGGGGCGAACGCCACCTCGGCGGCGGCAGGCGGGTGGGTGTCGCTCATCGGTCTGGCCCAGCTCGCCCCGATGAGACCAAAACCGCGTTAACCGCTCGTTGCCTAATCAGCGGAACTCGTGCGCCGGATAGAAATCCCAGATATCGGGGAGGTCCTTGGAGACCCGGTCGGGGAACTTCGCAGGCCGCTTCTCGAGGAAGGCGCCCACCCCCTCGCGTACGTCCGCCTGCGCGCCGCGGGCCTGGATCGCGCGGCTGTCGGCCATGTGGGCCTCCATGGGATGGGTGGCGCCGACCATGCGCCAGAGCAGCTGCCGGGTCAGGGCCACCGAGACCGGGGCGGCGTTGTCGATGATCTCGCGAGCGAGGGCGCGGGCGGCGGGCAGGAGGTCCTCGGGAGCGTGGAGCGAACGGACCAGGCCCTTCTCCTTGGCCTCCGCGGCCGGAAAGATGCGGCCGGTGTAACACCATTCCAGCGCCGTCTGGACGCCCACCAGGCGCGGCAGGAACCAGGAGGAGGCCGCCTCGGGATTGAGACCCCGGCGATTGAAGACGAAGCCGTAGCGCGCCTCCGTCGAGGCCAGGCGCAGGTCCATGGCGCACTGCATCGTGGCCCCCACCCCCACCGCCGCGCCGTTGCAGGCTGCGATCACCGGCTTCAGGCTCTCATAGATCCGCATGGTCAGCCGGCCGCCGCCGTCGCGGATGATGTCGCCCACCCAGCCCGAGTTGCGGATCGGGTCCTCCTCGCCCCGGCGATCGAAGGTGTCGCCGCCGGCGGCGAGGTCGGCGCCGGCGCAGAAGGCCCGGCCGGTCCCGGTGACGATCACCGCCTTCACCGCGTCGTCCGCGTCGGTGACGTCGAAGGCGGCGATCATGTCCGCCATCATCTGGCTATTGAAGGCGTTGAGCCGGTCGGGGCGATTGAGGGTGATCGTGGCGATCCCGTCATCCGCCGCGTAGATCAAGGTCTCGAATTCGGGGGCGGCCATGGCTTCTCCTCCTCGTCACCGATGTCTCGTCCCCGCCCTTTACGACGGCGTCGGCTGCGCCGTAAGGCCTGACGCCAGGATTGGCTCGCGGCGGGTCTTGCCTTTCGGCGTCCGGCGTTGTGAGACGAGGACGAGCGCCCGCCCAGAGCGCGTTCCGCAAAGGTGGAATCGCTTTTGCGATCAGAACGCGCTCCAGACTCTTGAAGCGAGGGCACGATTCGCATCGTGCTCTAGGAGACCGACCCATGCCGAAGACGATCGAGTTCAAGGACCTCGCCAGCCTGGTCGGCCAGGAGATCGGGGTCTCGGACTGGCTGGAGATCACCCAGGAACGCGTCAACCAGTTCGCCGAGGCCACCGGCGACCATCAGTGGATCCACGTGGACGTCGAGCGGGCCAGGCGCGAGCTGGGCGGCACCATCGCCCACGGTTATCTGACCGTTTCGCTGCTTCCGGGGCTCGGCGCCCAGCTCCTGACCGTGAACGGGGTCGCGCGGGGGATCAACTACGGCTCGGACAAGGTCCGCTTCACCAACATGGTCAAGGTCGGCAAGCGGGTGCGGCTGCGCCAGAAGCTGCTGGAGGCCGAGCCGCGGGCCGGCGGTCTGCAGCTGAAGAACCTGTGCACCATCGAGATCGAAGGCGAGGACCGTCCCGCCTGCGTGGCCGAGACGATCACCATCCTTTACGGCGAGTAGGCCTCCGCCGCGAGCAGCCGCGCGCCGGCTCAGCGCGCGATGGCGGCGTTCTCGGCCGACATGAGCCCCGGAATAACCGCGGTCTGGGCCACGGCCGCGCCGACGGGCGGCGCCGGCGAGGGCGCGGAGGGCGTGGGCGCGGGGGCGTCCAGCAGGTTCAGGGCTTCGCGGATGAACCGCGCGTGGACCACGATGCCGATGGAGAGGTTCTGGTTGTTCAGCTCCACCTGCCGGGTGAGGATGCCGGCGATGAACTGGGCGCTGTCGCCGGCCGCGCCCGGCCGCCGACGCGAGGCGTCGGCCATGTAGACCGGCCCGCCGGAGTTGCCCGGGAAGACATTGAAGTCGAGCAGAAAGGTCGGGAAGGCGCTGGAGGGCTCCAGCGGGAACGACGCCACGCGCCCCGACCTCAGAATTGGAAAGCCCGCATCGTTGGCCGAAAGCCCTTCGGGAAAGCCCAGCGCCAGCAGCTCGTCGCCAGGGCCGACGGCGTACTTGTCGAAAGTCTGATCGGTGGCGAGCCAGTCCTCGGGGATCGCCGCCTTGGCGAACTCCGGCGGGGCGGCGATGGCGATCACCGCCACGTCGCGGTTGGGGTTGCGCGTCCACAACTCCCGATTCCCGTCGCGAATTCTGAGCGGCTCCGGGTCGTAGCGCCAGGAGCCGTCGGCGTTCCTGACTCGGAAACCGATGGTGGCGATGGGCCCGGGCATCTTGGCGAACACGTGGTTGGCGGTGACCAGCACCGTCCGCGGCTTGCCGTCCGGGGTTGGATCGGAGACCAGGAAGCCGGTGCCGACGGAGCGGGTGCCGTCGCCCAGCGGCTGCTCCACTTGGACAGTCGCTTGGATAAGCTCGACGGAAAGGTCGATCGCCACCAACGCCCCCACGAAAAGAGAACCCAGCGCAACGCGTACGCCCTGCATTTGACCAAATCGTTTGCGCCGCACAAGCGGCGAACATGCCGCAGCGGCGCCGTCGCTCGGCCTCGAGGCCATTCCGGCGCCGGGGGCGGCCAGGGTGGTGAATCTGAAGTTCGCTCGGGCCGCGTCCCACGCACTGGCGAGCTTCGGAAGGCGGCGGGCCAGAAGCTGCCTTGCCGGTCCGCGCGGGTGAGCCCATGAAGCGCCATGCCCGACCTCCCGCCCCCGCCCCGCCCCCGCAAGGATCCGCAGCGGATCGAGCAACTGGGCCGTGTGCGCGTCGACGACTACGCCTGGATGAAGGACGACAATTGGCAGGCGGTCCTGCGCGACCCGTCCAAGGTCAAGCCGCAGGTGCTGGAGCACCTGAAGGCGGAGAACGCCTACGCCGGCGCGGTGCTGGCGGGAACCGAGGCGCTGCAGGCGCGCCTGTTCGACGAGATGAAGGGGCGGATCAAGGAGGACGACGCCTCGGTCCCGGTCCCGGACGGCCCCTTCGAGTACTACAGCCGCTACGAGCTCGGCGCCCAGCACCCGCGCCATCTGCGCCGGCGCCGCGGATCGGAGGGCGGCGAGGAACTGCTGCTCGACGAGGCCGAGCGGGCCAGGGAGCACGCCTACTATCACGTGGGGGCGGCCGGCCACTCGCCGGACCATGCGCTTTATGCCTGGGCCGAGGACATCCAGGGCTCGGAGTTCTACCGGATCCGCCTGCGCGACCTAGCCGCCGGCGCCGACCTGCCCGTCGTCATCGAGAGCGCCTATGGCGATTTCGCCTTCTCGCCGGACTCCGCGTGGCTGTTCTGGATCTGGCGCGACGAGAACGCGCGTCCGGCCAAGGTCTTCCGGCGCCCGGCGCGTGGCGGCGAGGACGTGCTGGTCTACGAGGAGCCGGACGACGGCATGTTCCTGGCGGTCTGGACGGCGGCGGACGACAGCCACGTGCTGATCGGAGCCCAGAACCAGGAGACCAGCGAGGTCTGGCTGATCCCGGCCGACGACCCTCTCGCCGCGCCCAGGCTCGTCGAGGCGCGCCGAGAAGGCGTCCGCTACAGCCTCGAACGCTGGCGGGGCGGCTGGCTGATCCGGACCAACGACGACGGCGCCGTGGATTTCAAGGTCATGGCCTCCGAGGCCGCGGTCCCGGCGCGGGCTTCCTGGCGGGAGTTCCTGGGACATCGCCCCGGACGGCTGATCGTTGGGCTGGCCGCCTACAGCCGCCATCTGGTGCGGCTGGAGCGCGAGAACGCCTGCGACCGGATCGTGGTCCGCGACGAAGCCGGCGAGGAGCATGTGATCGCCTTCGAGGAGGCGGCCTACGCCCTCTCGCTGGAGCGGGGCCTGGAGTACGACACCGAGGCGACCCGCTTCGTCTATCAGTCGCCCACCACGCCCAGGCAGTGGTTCGACTACGACATGCGCAGCCGGAGCCGGACTCTGCGAAAGGTCCAGGAGATCCCTTCCGGACACGATGCCAGCCGCTACGAGACCCGGCGGCTCTACGCCCGGGCGCCGGACGGAGCGGAGATCCCGGTCACCGTGCTGATGCTCAAGGGTACGCCCCTCGACGGCTCGGCGCCGCTGGTCCTCTACGGCTATGGCGCCTACGGCCATGCCCAGGAGCCCGCCTTCTCCATCCGCTCGCTGAGCCTGGTCGACCGGGGCTGGGTCTGGGCCCTGGCGCACATCCGCGGCGGCTCGGACAAGGGCTGGGGCTGGTTCCTGGACGGGCGCAAGCTCAAGAAAAAGAATAGTTTCACCGACTTCATCGCCTGCGCCGAGCACCTCGTCGCCGAGGGCTACTCCCGGGCCGGCCGGATCGCCGCCTATGGAGGCTCGGCCGGCGGCATGCTGATGGGGGCGGTGGCCAACATGCGCCCCGACCTTTGGGGCGCGGTGATCGCCGCGGTGCCGTTCGTGGACGTGCTCAACACCATGAGCGACGTCTCCTTGCCGCTCACGCCGCCGGAGTGGCCCGAATGGGGCAATCCGCTGGAAGACGCGGAGGCCTACGACTACATCGCCAGCTACAGCCCCTACGACAATGTGACCGCCCAGGCCTATCCCCCGATCCTGGCCACCGGCGGCCTTTCGGACCCCAGGGTGACCTGGTGGGAGCCGGAAAAGTGGATCGCCCGGCTGCGCGAACGCTCGACTGGCGAGCGGCCGTTGCTCCTCAAGATCAACCTGGAAGCCGGGCACGCCGGCGCCTCCGGCCGCTTCGACTTCCTGAGGGAGATCGCTCTCGACTACGCCTTCGCCATCTGGGCGATCGAGGGCGAGGCGGCGCTGTGAGGGTCCGGGCCGCGACGCCCGCCGACGCCGGGGCGGTGGCGGCGATCTACGGCCACCATGTGCTGAACGGCCTCGGCACGTTCGAGGAGGTCCCGCCCAGCGAGACGGAGATCTCCGGCCGGATCGCCGAGGTGCTGGAGAAGCGGCTGCCCTATTTCGTGGCCGAGGACGACGCAGGCGCCGTCATCGGATTCGCCTACGCCGCGCCGTTCCGCGAACGGGCCGCCTATCGCTACACCGCCGAGGACAGCGTCTACATCCGGCCGGACCACATGGGCCGCGGCGTCGGCAAGGCCCTGGTCGCGGAGGTGGTGCGCGCTTGCGAGGCGCTCGGCCTGCGCCAGCTGGTGGCGGTGATCGGCGACTCCGCCAACGCCGGCTCCATCGGCCTTCACCGCTCGCTCGGCTTCGAGCCGGCGGGCGTGGGCCGCGCCTTCGGCTACAAGCACGGCCGGTGGGTCGACATCGTCTGGATGCGGCTGCCGCTGAACGGCGGAGAGACGTCGTCCCCGGAAGGGGCCGGAATGCCGCTGGGCGGGCATTAGGGCGGCGCCCTATTCGGCCGTGGCGGGCCTTCGCGCCAGCATCCCTTCGATCTTCCGCGCAAGATCCTCCTTGGCGTACGGCTTGGAGATCAGGCTCACGCCCTCGTCCAACCGTCCGTGGTGGACGATGGCGTTTTCGGTGTAGCCGGAGGTGAAGAGGATCGGGACGTGCGGCAGGAGCTCGCGCACCCGCGCGGCGAAGTCCCGTGTCCTGAGGCTTCCCGGCATGACGACGTCGGAGAACACCAGATCGATGGGCGCGCCCTGCTCCACGATCCGCAGGGCGCTTTCGGCGTCGGCCGCCTCCAGATGGTCGTATCCGAGGTCCTCCAGGGTGGCCACCGCCGCCGCCCGCACCGCCTCGTCGTCCTCCACCACCAGGATCGATCGGCGGTGGAAGGGGTCCGGACGCGCGACCGCCCGCGGCGGAGCGGCGGACGCTTCCGGCTGGCGCGCGCGCGGCAGGTAGATCTTCACCGTCGTGCCGTGCCCGGTCTCGCTATAGAGCTGGATGTGGCCGTTCGACTGCTTGACGAAGCCGTAGACCATCGACAGGCCGAGCCCCGTGCCCTTGCCGTCGGCCTTGGTGGTGAAGAACGGCTCGAAGACCCGGGCCTGGGTCTCCTCGTCCATGCCCACGCCGGTGTCGGAAACGGCGATCATCACATACTGGCCCGGAGCGACATCCTCGGCGCGCCGCGCGTATTCCTCGTCGAGCACCGCGTTGGTGATCTCCACCGTCAGGCGCCCTCCGTTCGGCATGGCGTCGCGCGCGTTGAGGGCCAGGTTCAGCAAGGCGCTCTCGACCTGGGCCGGGTCGGCGGTGGTGTTCCACAGCCCCGCCGCGACCACCGTCTCCACCTCGATGCGTTCGCCCAGCGTGCGGCGCAGCAGGTCGGTCATCTCGCTGACCAGGCGTGAAAGGTTCACCACCTGCGGCGCCAGGGGCTGGCGCCGGGCGAAGGCGAGGAGCTGGCGGGTGAGCTGGGCCGCCCGGTCCGCCCCGTGGATAGCGTTCTTCAGCCGGCGGCTGGCGCGCTCGTCGGCTTTCACCGCCCCCTCCAGCAGCTCCAGGTTCCCGCGGATCACCTGAAGCAGGTTGTTGAAATCGTGGGCGACCCCCCCGGTGAGCTGCCCCACCGCCTCCATCCGCTGCGCGTCGCGCAACCGTTCCTCGGCCCGGACCCGATCGGTGATGTCGCGCGTCGAGCCGATGATCCTGTCGACCTTGCCCGCCGCGTCGTGGACCGGCGCAAGGATCGTCTCCCAGATCCGCGGCCCCCCGGGCAGGCTGGTGATCCGGTCCCGCCTGGTGACCGACTTGCCGGTGGCGACGACGCGCCGGTAGTGGGCGAGGACGTTGTCCGCCTCCTCGGGCGAGGCGAGCTGCACGATGGGGCGGCCCCGAAGCCGCGTGGCCGGCACGCCCAGGGCTTCGATGAAGGTCGGATTGACCTCGGCCAGCACGAAGCGCCCGCCCTCCTCCACTCTGGTGACCGTCAGGTACTCCGGACTGTGGGCGAAGATCGCCTGGGCGAGGGCCTCGCTCGCCGCCCTTGCAGCCTCGGCCGACCGGGTCTCGGCGATGGCGGCGCTGAGCCGGCGGTTCGCCCGCGCCATGATCACCGCGCCCGCCGACAGGCCGAAGAGCGCCAGGAAGCTCGCCGCGAGCCCGAGGGCCAAGGTGAGGTCCAGCTGGCGGTCCGCCTCGGCCGATCGCTCCTGCAGATTCCGATCCTCGACCGCCCGGATCGAGTCGAGGTTGGGGCGGATCTCGCTGGCCGCCGGGCCCTGGCTCTCACGACTGATCATCGCGCGGGCGCTGGCCATGTCTCCGGCCCGCGCGGCGGCCATCACCGCATTCCAGGCCGGCAGGCGTTGGTTGATCGCCCGGGAAAGCCGCTCGACGGAAGCGGCCTGGCGCGGGCTGTCGGCCACCAGCGCCGCCAGGCTCGCCTCCCTGCGCGGTATGTTCCGGATCGCCTCATCGTAGGTGGAGAGGTAGGCCGGATCCCCGGTGAGGACGTAGCCGCGCTCCGACCCCGCCGCCTGCTGGACCGATGTGAACAAGTCTTGCGTGGTCTCGATGACCGCGTGGGTGTGAGTGACCCATGCGCGCGATTGGGCCAGGGAAGTTACGTGGGTATAGACGAAGAAGACGCACAGGGCGCCAACGGTCAGCGTCAGGGCGATCGTCGCGGCGATGGTGCGCTTGAAATACAGGACGCCGTGCTCTTCGCGCTTTCCAGGCATAGACCGCCGACCGGCCGGCAGTGTAGCCCGATATCGCGCGCCCTGTAAGGGACGCTTGTGGGCGCAGGCCCTGCCATGGGGTCGCAACCGCCCTAACCGGCGCTTTTTGCACGGCGGATCGTCTCGGTCGAAAGCCTCCTTGCCCGCCGCCGAGGTCCCCCAGGCCGCGGTCAGGGCCCGTCAGCGAGCCCCCGGGTCCCGTTCTCGCTTCGAGGGCGAGGCCGGCGGCCGCTTCTTGGGGGGCGCGGCCGCCCAGTCGTCGTCCTTCCAGCCGTCGAATTCCGGCATCAGGGCGATCAGGGCGAAGAGCGCCCCCACCAGTACGACCGCGGCGAACACCTCATTCATGCGGCCCTCCTCAGGCAAGGCGCGGCCCACGCCCCAAAAGCCGCCTCTGCCTAACTCGCCCGCGCCGGCGGCGTTCCTCGGCCTTCTTGTGATCCGCGCTGGCGGCGCCACCTTAGGGCTGAGGCGACCGGCGATGAAGCTGTTCACCATCGGCTACGAAAACCGCACCCAGGCCGAGCTCGTCGAGCGGCTGGGGCGCGCGGGTGTTCGCACCCTGATCGACGTGCGCGCGGTGGCGTCCTCCAGGCGGGCCGGCTTCTCCAAGACCTTGCTGGCGGCGGGCCTCGCGGAGGCCGGGATCGGGTATCTGCATCTGCGTGATCTCGGCACGCCCAAGGCCGGCAGGATCGCGGCGCGGGCCGGGCGCACCCCCGAGATGCGCCGGATCTACGAGGCCCATCTGGAAGAGCCCGCCGCTCAGCTTCAGCTCGCCGACGCGGCCCGGGCCGCCCGCGCCGGCCCGTCGGCCCTCATGTGCCTCGAGGCGGAGGCGCGCCGTTGCCATCGCTCGATCATCGCCGACCGGCTCGCCGAGACGGCCGGTCTGGAGATCGAGAACCTCTGAACAAGCCCCGCCGGCGCGCAAATCCCCATTTCGGGGAACTAAGGCGCCGCTGAGCGGTTTACCGCCGCGGTCGGGGAGGCTTGCGGCGGTGCGACGGCGACCGGCGGGCCGAAGGCGTCGCGGAGCAGAGGACACGACTGGATGAGGGCGAGCTTCGTCGCAGCGCTCGTCGTCGCCTTGGCGTGCCAGGCGACGCCGCAGGGGGCCGACGCCGAGCTCCCGGCGAAGGCCTCGCAGGCGAGCGCCCAGCCGCCCGCGGGCCAGGCGCCGGCGGCCCAGGCTCCGGCGACCCAGGCTCTGGCGACCCAGGCTCCGGCGACCCAGGCTCTGGCGGCCCAGGCTTTGGCGGCCCAGGCTTTGGCGGCCACGCCCAGTCCGACGCCGTCGGCGCCCGGAACCGGCGCCGGTTCCTCGAGGCTGGCCGTCCCGCCCGCGGCCGCGCCGACCAGTCTCGCCCCTCTGCGCCAGCAGCTCGCGCAGCTGCAGAACCAGGCCCAGGCGGCGTCCAACGACGGCCTGTTGGCCGCCATGGGCGCCAGAGCGGCCGCCATCCGCGCCGCCGCGCAGCAGGTCGCCGCCGCCGAGGCGTCGCAGCTCGCCGCCGTCAGCCGGGATCTGCAGCGGACCCTGCCGCGCCGGGGCCGGCGTCAGAGCCAGGCCCAGCACGCCGAGCAGGCGGCCCTGCTCACGCGCCAGGCAAGCCTTACGACCACGCTCTCCGATGCGAACGCCACCGTCTCGGCCGCCAACGGCGTCTTCGACCTGATCGCCGAGCGCCGCCGGGAGGGGTTCAGCGCCCGCGTCCTTGAACGCTCGGCGTCCCCGCTCTCGCCGGACTTCTGGACCTCGCTGGCGGGCGGCGTGGGAGGGGACGTGGCCCAGCTGACGGCCGTGGTGAAGGAGTCAGCGGCGGTCGCGCTCGAGGCGCGCGAGCCGCGCGGCCTTCTGGGTCTGCTGCTCGGCCTTGCCGCAGCCGTCGTCTTCGCCTTTCCGGCCCGCCGTCGGCTCGAGGCCCTCGCGCGGCGCGAGGCCAGCAAGCGGCATCCCGCCTTCGGCCGCACCGGCGCGGCGCTCTGGCTCGCCCTCGTGGACACGGCCCTGCCCGCCCTCGCCGCCGGCGCCTTGCGCCTGGGCCTGGAGTGGGGCGGTCTGCTTTCCCGGGAGTCCGACGAACTGGCTGGGGCGGGCGTCGTCGCGGTCGCCTGGGCCGCCGCGGTCCTGGCCTTGAGCCGGGTCCTCGCCACCGACATGGACGCCCGCCACCGGTTGCTGCCGCTACCCGACGACACGGCCCGCCGGATCCGGATTCCGGTCGTCGCGGTCGCCCTGGTGACCGCGTCCGGGTTCCTGCTGACCCGGCTCAACTACGTGGTGGGCGCCAGCGTGGCGGCGACCATCGCCGCCAATTGCCTCCTGTCCCTCGCCTACTCCGCGGTCTCGGCCCTCATCCTGGTGAGCTTCGGACGCAGCCGGGCCAGCGAGATAGGCCCGGCGACCGGCGCCGCCGGCCCCAGATCGCCCACCTGGACGCTCCTCTCCCTGCTCCTGACCATCGCCATCCTGCTCACCCTCGGGGCTCTCTTCGGCGGCTACACGGTCCTGGCGGCGCTCACCTCGAGCCAGATCTTCTGGCTGAGCATCATCGCCGCGATCGCCTATCTGCTGGTGCGGTTCGTCGACGATCTCTGCGCGGCGATGTTCCGCGACGGCGGCTGGGCGAGCCGGACCCTGTTCGTCCTCTTCAACTTCCGCCGCTCCACGATCCGCCAGACCGGGGTGCTGACATCGGCGGCGCTGCAGCTGGTCATCATCGCCGCGGCCCTCAGCCTGGCGCTGACGCCGTTCGGCGAAAGCGGCGAGCTGCTGTTCTCCAGCCTGCGGCGGTTTGGCGGCGCGATCCGCCTGGGATCGGCGATCATCTCGCCCGCCTCGATCGCCTCGGGCGTCGCGGCCCTTTTCATCGGCATGACCCTGGTGCACATGCTCCAGCGCTGGATCGTGCGCCGCTACCTGCCGGTCACCGAGTGGGATCTCGGGGTGCGCAACTCGGTCAGCACCGGGGTCGGGTATCTGGGCAGCCTGCTCGCCCTCTTGGCCGCCCTGGCGGCGATGGGGCTCAGCCTCAGCCAGGTCGCCCTGATCGCCAGCGCCCTTTCGGTGGGCATAGGCTTCGGCCTCCAGCAGATCGTCCAGAACTTCGTCTCGGGCGTCATCCTGCTGATCGAGCGGCCGGTGAAGGTCGGCGACTGGGTGAACGTGGGCGGCGTGGAGGGCGACGTGCGCCGCATCCGGGTGAGGGCCACCGAAATACAGACCCCCGACCGTTCCACGGTCATCGTCCCCAACGCCAACCTCATCACCAACCCGGTCCAGAACAAGACGCTCGGCGACCCGCGCGCGCGCATACAGCTCCAGCTGTCGATCGCCCATGGAGCCGACGCGCTCAGGGCGCGGGACGTCTTCATGCAGGCGGCGAGGGCCGATCCGAGGGTCCTCAAGGACCCGCCGCCCGAGGTCTACATCGACTCCCTGGCGAGCGGCGCCGTCAGCTTCCTCTGCAACGTATACGTGGCCGATCTGCGCGAGGCCTCGAAGATCCGCAGCGACCTCTATTTCGAGATCCTGAGACTGTTCGAGTCCAGCCGCCTGCTTCTGGCCGGGGCCGCCTAAGTCAGGGCGTCCGCAGGAAGAGGCCGGCCGTCAGGGCGACGCCGAGCACGATGACCCCGATCCTGAGCGCCGTCTCGTTCACCCAGCGAAGCAGCCAGGCGCCCACGAGGCCCCCGGCCATGGCCCCGGCCCCGACGGCGAGCGCCGAGAGCCAGCGGACCTCCGGCGAGAAAATGAAGATGCCCACGGCCGAGGCGTTCATCACTGCGGCCAGCGCGTTCTTGGTCGCCCCGGCCGCGCGCACCGGCAGCCCCGCGATGGTGAGGGCCGCGAGCATCAGAAAGCCGATGCCGCCGCCGAAATAGCCCCCGTAGACCGCGATGAGGAACTGGGCTGCGCCGGCCCCAAGCGGCCCCATGCCGGCGCCGGCCGCGCCGCGCCGGCGAAAGAAGCTGCCCCAGGCGAAGAGGCTGGTGGCGAACAGCACCAGCCACGGGACCAGCCGGGCGAAGAAGGTGGGCGGGGTGGCCAGCAGCAGCAGCGCCCCCGCCGCTCCGCCGACCAGGCTGATGAGGAAGAGGGCCCGGAACGAGAGCCGCTCGCCGCCGGACACCAGCCTTCGTCCGGCGAGCCCGGTCGTCACCTGGCCCGGAAACAGGGCGACGGTGGAGGTGATGTTGGCCGCCCTCGGATCGAGCCCCGAAAGGATCAGGGTGGGCAAGGTGACGAAGGAGCCGCCGCCGGCGAGGGCGTTCTGCGCGCCCGCCCAAAGTCCCGCCGCCGCCAGCAGAGCCCACATCATGGTCCAGCTATCGCCGGGGGCGGCGGCTTGCAAAGCCAAACATGCGGACGACCGATGGCTGCCAATGGTTCGCATCGCGGCCTCGCCGGCTGCTATGGTGGGCGGCCCAGAAGCGGACGATCCTGGAGAATGGATGATGGCGCCGAGTTCCGACTGGCGGGCGGTGGCGCGGCGGCTGCGGTGGGAGCGACGGCCGGGCGACCGCGTGGTCCGCTGCTTCGCCGATCGCCCTGGCCGGCTGGACGCCCTCGTGGAGCGCGCCGCGCGCGAGCGCCCGCAAGCCGAAGCGCTGGTCTCGGGGGACGAACGGCTCACCTGGCTGGAGCTCGACGCGCGCATCGCCGCCCTCGCCGGCGGCATGGCGCGGGCCGGAATCGAGCACGGCGAGCGTATCGTCATGCTGCTCGGCAATGGCCTGCCCTTCGTCCTGGTGTTCTTCGCCGCCGCCCGACTGGGCGCGGTGACCGTGCCGGTGAGCGTCCGCGAACAGCGGGCGGGCCTCGAATACGTGATCGGCGACTGCCAGGCCGCGGCCCTCTTCTACGAAGCGGCCTACGAGGCGGCGGCGCCCGGGCCCGCCGGCCTGGCCCGGTTGAAACTGGCCCTCGACGTCGACGGCGCGGCCTTCGCCGACCTGGTCTCGGGGTCGCCCGCCGCCGCGGCGCCGGCGAGCCAGGACGACGTCGCGGTGATCCTCTACACCTCGGGCACCACCGGCCACCCCAAAGGGGCGATGCTCTCGCACGCCAACCTCATCCACTCGACGCTCAATTACGCCTACTGCATGGAGATGGGCCCGGCCGACCGCTGTCTGGTCGCGGCCCCCATGAGCCACGTCACCGGGCTGGTGGCCTCCATCACCGCCCCCGCCTACGCGCAAGGCGCGATGATCGTGCTGCAGTCGTTCTCGGCCGCCAGGTTCCTGGAACTGGCCGACAAAGAGCGGATGACCCACACGGTCATGGTGCCGGCCATGTACAACCTCTGCCTGATGAGCCCCTCCTTCGAGCGCCGGAACCTCGCGGCCTGGCGCGTAGCCGGCTACGGCGGCGCGCCGATGGCGCTGGCCACCATCGAGCGGCTCGCCGAGGCCCTGCCCGGCCTCCGGCTGATGAACTGTTACGGGGCGACCGAGACCACCGGCCCGGCGGTGATGATGCCCCCCGCCCTGGCGGTCAGCCACCGCGGCTCGGTCGGCCTGCCCGCGCCCGGCGTCGAGATCATCGTCATGAACCACGACGGCCGGGAGGTCCCCCGCGGCCAGATCGGCGAGATCTGGATCGGCGGCGCGCTGGTGGCCCAGGGCTACTGGGGCGCCGCTGCGGCGACCGCTTCCGAGTTCGTCGGCTCTTTCTGGCGGTCCGGCGATCTCGGGACCATGGATGAGGCGGGCTTCGTCTACGTCCACGACCGCAAGAAGGACATGATCAACCGCGGCGGCTACAAGATCTTCTCGGCCGAGGTCGAGAGCGTCCTGACGGCGCAGGCCGGGGTGGCGGAAGCGGCGGTGGTTGGCCGGCCCTGTGCGGTCCTGGGCGAACGGGTCCATGCGGTGGTGGTGCTGGCCGAGGGCGCGCGCGACATACCCAAGCGCACGTTGCGGGCGGCGCTGGGCGCGGCGCTCGCCGACTACAAGGTGCCGGAGACCTGGTCGATCACCCGCGAGCCCTTGCCCCGCAATCCGAACGGCAAGGTGATGAAGCGCCTCCTGCGCGAGGCGCTCGAACCCCACCGCCACGGCGAAGCGGCGAAGGCGTAGGCGCCGACGGTCGAAGCGGCCGGGCGGATCGTCGGTCTCGCGCCCGTAACGCCGTTGCGTCACTGAACGGCGTTCGGCTAAGAGGATGGACAGGGGACGTTCGAACGAAGAAGACTCCAACCCCGCGCGGGAGCGGCCAACCATGAAGCTTGCCCTTGCCGTGGCGGCGTTCCTCATCCTGACGGGCGCCGCGGAGGCTCAGACCCAGACCGGTCCTGCGCCGAAGATCCAGAGCGTCGAGGGTGTGGTGGCCACCATCACCCCGGCCGAGGTGACCCTCGCCGAGCCGGGCGGAGCCGCCAGGACGATCAAGCTGCAGCCCGACTGGACCGTGATCGTCTCCAAGCCGATCGCGGTCAGCGACATCAAGCCCGGCAGCTACCTCGGCGCCACCAACCACGCCAAGCCCGACGGGACGGGCGTCTCGGTGGAGGTTCATGTCCTGCCCCAGAAGGGACCGGGGCTCGACTTCCTGATGGACGCCCAGGCGGGCACCACCATGACCAACGGCGTGGTCGGGCAGGTGACCAAGTCCGAGGGCGGCGACGTGCTCGAAATCGACTATGGCTCGGGCGTGCGCAAGGTGACGGTGCCGCCGGGAACGCCGGTGGTGCTGAACACGCCGAGCAGCGACCGCTCTCTGGTCAAGCCGGGGCTGAAGGTCCGTGTCAGCACCTTCACCCCGCCGGGCGGGCCCACGCGCCAGATCATCGCCGTGGGCGAGAACGGGATTCCCGTTCCCTAGCCGCAAGCCGGGCGCCGCGTTGGTTCGCCAATGAGTTCCTGAGCGCGACGGCGAGCCACGCCGCCGGCCACCGAGAGAGATGGAGAGACCGCGATGCTGCTTGGCTATTCCACCGTCGGATCGAACAATCTGGAGAAGGCCAAGGCTTTCTACGACGCCCTTTTCGCGACCATCGGCGTCGAGAAGATGTTCGACCATCCCACCGGCGGGCGCATCTACGGGACGCCGGGCGCGGCCTTCGGGGTTCTCAAGCCCCACAACGGCAAGGACGCCTGCGTCGGCAACGGCTCGATGATCGGCTTTGGCCTGGAAAGTCGCGCCCAGGTGGACGCCTTCTACGCCAAGGCCCTGGCGCTGGGGGGCGCCGACGAGGGAGCGCCCGGCGAACGCGGGCCGGGCGCCTATTTCGCCTATTTCCGCGATCTCGAAGGCAACAAGCTCTGCGCCTACATCTTCGGTGGCGCCTGATAGGGTCGTGCGCGGCCCGAACGCGGGCTCGAGACGCCAAGAACGCCGTTCGGAGGGAGAAGCCATGGCTTCGAACGACAGGGCCTACGCGGTGATGATGGCGACCGCCGCCGACCGCGGCGAAGCCGAGCGGCTCGCCCGGCTGCTGGTGGAAGGCAGGATGGCGGCCTGCGTGCAGCTGCTGCCGATCGAGAGCTTCTATCTGTGGCGCGAGCGGCTCGAGCGCGGGGCGGAGATCCTGTTGCTCGTCAAGACCCGTCGGGAGCTGGTGGAACCGGCGATGGCGGCGCTCAAGGCGGCCCACGCCTACGAGACCCCCGAGATCATCGCCCTGCCGATCGACAACGGCCTCCCAGACTACCTGGCCTGGATCGACGGAGTGACGGGCAGTCTAGGTGGCGATTAACGACGTCTAGGCGCCTCCGAGTCACCTTTCTAGAGCAGGTGACCGATAGAAAAAGTCAGTTCTCCGGCCAAAGTGACCATTATGATTCATTCACGCCACAATCTCGGCGCACTACATGAGAAGGCTACTGAATCGGCATGGAAATCGCCGTGACAATGGCTCGCCCAATGTCTACAACCGTAACGAGCGAGAATCGACGGATGGGGGACCGGATGGGCGCCGAGGGACCGCCGCGGGTGTCGGTGCTCATGCCCGCCCACAACGCGGCCCGATGGCTCGGAGAGGCGATCGAAAGCGTCCTTGGCCAGACCCTCGCCGACCTGGAGCTTCTAGTGGTGGACGACGGATCCACCGACGGTTCGGCCGAGATCCTGCGGGCCTTTCAGCAGCGCGACCCCAGGCTGAAGGTTCTCGTGCAGCCGAGGCGGGGTCTGTGTGACGCTCTGAACCACGGCTTGGCGGCGGCGCGCGCGCCGCTGCTGGCGCGCCTGGACGCCGATGACCTCGCCCACCCGGAACGACTGGAGCGACAGGCCGCATTCCTCGCCGCCCAGCCGCAGACGGGCCTCGTGGGCGCCTGGGCCCAGGAGATCGACGACGGCGGACGCGTGGTCGGCCAGCGAAGACCCGAGACCGATCCGCACGCCCTGAGCCTGCTGCTGGCCCACTGCAATCCCTTCATCCACTCTTCGGTCATGGCCCGCACCGAGCTCCTGCGCCGCCTGGGCGGCTACCGTTGCGTCTTCGAGGCGGCGGAGGACTACGATCTATGGTTGCGGGTGGCCGAGGCGGCCGAGGTGGTGAACCTGCCGGAGGCGCTGGTGAGCTACCGGGTGCACGACGGCGGGGTCTCCAAGCGGGACGGCCTGCGGCAGGCGTTCTCTGTCCGGCTGGCCAGGAAGGCGGCCGAGGTCCGGCGCCTGGAAGGGCGAGACCCGGCGGACGTGCTGACCTGCCCGCCGGACTGGCGGCGCCAAGGCCCGGCGGACGCCTTTTATGCGGAGGACGCAGCGCTTTACCGTTGGCTGGAGCTCGCCGAAGGGCGGCCCATCTATGAGGCCGCGGCCCGTCCGTCCGGCAGCCAGATCCTCGACCGCCTGTCGGACCTCAGCCACGCAGAACGCCGGCTGGCGGCGATGGCCTTGGTCGCGCAGATGAAGAGTTCCGATCCAGCCGAGGCCCGCGACGCCAACAGCCTGTTGCTGCGGCTTTGCTGGGAGAACCCGAGCACGGTCTTGAAGGCGGCCTGGAGCATGCGCCGGCGAGGCCCAAGGCAAGCCGCCGCAAGAGGCCTCTAGTGTTTGCGGTCCGAAGTTCGTAAGTGAAGGGGGCGGGCGCAGAGCCGACTTCGGACTCGATAGGGACGCCAGCAACGGCTATGAATCTAGTGTGGTTTACTAGTCCGAAGCTGGCTTCGGCGCCTCCCCCGACAATAAAGCGAACTTCGACTTCGACACACTAGCCGCTGCGCCGTACGCCATGACCTTAGCCGCCGCCGGGCCTTCGGCGATCTCGGAAGTTTCGACGCCCCGAACGCGGATAGTCTTTGATCTCACCTCGTCGGCGCGGTGGAGCGGTCCGCCTGCCGGTATCGTCCGGGCCGAACGGGAATTCGCCCGCTGGGCGCGCGACCACCTGGAGGACGTGGTGTTCGCGGTCTTCGACTCGGAGATCATGGCCTATCGCGTCGTCCTCCCGCGGTTCCGGGACCCGTTCATCGAGGGAACGGCGACGATCAACACATGGTCCGCCCCGGACCCCACCGGCCGCCGCAAGCGCCGCAGCGCCTGGATCCCTCGCGGTCTCTACGCCGTCCTGCAGGGGCGAAGGACGCTGCTGAGGCTGCTCGAACGGATCCGGGTGCTCTCGCCGAACTCCGGCCGCGCGCGCGCCGCCGACTGGCTCCAGCGACGGCTCATGAACGACCGACACCGAAGGGTGATGCTCGATTCCGACGGCGCCCGCCGCGACTTCGTGACGCCGGACATCGCGCTCGGGCCGCCGGTCGCCTTTCGTCGCGGCGACGTGCTCTTCTGCTCCGGCTACGGGTGGAACGACGGCAACATCTGTGAGATAGGCGCCCTCAGGACCGGCAAGGGCGTGAGGCTGGCCATCGTCTGCTACGACATCATACCCCTGCAGTCCCCGCATTTCTTCAAGCCGCGGGACGTGGACGACATGCGCCACTACTGGGACGCCGCCTTCGCGAATGCGGAGCAGGTGGTGGTCAACTCCAAGGCGGTGGCCGCCGACGTGCGCCGATATTGCGCCGAACACGCCATCGCGCCGCCCAAGCTCGCGGTGCGCCCACTGGGCGCCGACCCGGCCGAGATGCGCTCGGCGTCGGGCCTCATGCTCCCCGCGGGACTGGAGGAGGGGCGCTATGCGCTCTTCGTCAGCACCATCGAGCCGCGCAAAGGCCACCAGCTCCTGCACCGCGTGTGGAAGGCGCTGCTGGCCGAGGGGGATCCGCGTCTCCAAGGCTTCAAGCTGGTCTTCGTCGGCCGGCCCGGCTGGATGATGGAGGCCTTCGAGCGCACCCTGAAGGAGGACAGCGGACCCGGCGGCTCGCTGGTGGTCCTCGCCGGCGTCTCGGACGCGCTGCTGGACCTGCTCTATCGGCGCGCGGCCTTCTGCCTCTATCCCTCCCTCTACGAGGGTTACGGGTTGCCGGTGGTCGAGGCTTTCGCGCGCGGCAAGGCGGTGCTGGCCTCCAGCGCCGGCGCGCTTCCCGAGCTTGCCGCGGACTTCTCGCCCTGCCTCGAGGCCGAGGACGAGGCGGCGTGGCGCATCGCCTTGAAGGCCTGGATCGTCGACCCGGCCGCCCGCGCCCCCTATGAGCAGGCGATCGCCGAGCGTTTTCGCCATCCGGCCTGGGCCGAGGCCGCCGCCGGCGTCTTCGCGGCGGTGCTGGAGCCGGGCCCGGAAGAGCCCGCGCCCTGATGCCCAAGCCGCTCGCCGAATACCGCCCCAGGGACTGGGCCCGACTGAGACCGCTTTTCCACGCCTACAAGACCTGGCGCTACGACCGGGTCACCGCCTGGTACGTCAAGCGGCCGCAAATGGCGGGCGACCTGGACGAGCTCGGTCGGCGCATCGCCGGCGCCCGACTGCTGGTCACCGTCGCGTTCAATGACGCCGAGATCCTCGAGCGGCAGCTTCTCGCGGTTCGCCGCTTCGTGGCCGGCGCCTTGCACATCGTCGCCGATAACTCGCGGGACGACGAGGCCGCCCAGAAGATCGAGGCGCTGTGCGGCCAGCTCGGAACGCCTTACCTGCGGCTGCCGGCCAACCCCTGGGGGGCCAAGAGCCCGAGCCGCTCCCACGGTCTGGCGCTGAACTGGATCTGGCGGCGACTGATCCGCCCCGCTGGCCCGGAGCTGTTCGGCTTCCTGGACCACGATCTGGTCCCCGTCGCGCCCTGCGATCCGTTCGAGCCGCTGTCGCGCCAGCCGGTGCACGGCGACAAGCGCTGGGCGGGCGAGCGCTGGTTCCTCTGGGCCGGCTACTGCTTCTTCCGGACCGCCTTCCTGGAGGGCCGGGACGTGGACTTCGGGCAGGACTGGTTCGTCGGGCTGGACACCGGCGGCGGGAACTGGCGCTCGATTTACGCGCAGATGGAGCCTTCGTCGCTCGAGGAACGGCGCATCGAACGGGTCGCGATCGTTCCGGGGGCGCCGATCTCGGAGTGCTACGCCGAGCGGCGGGGCGCCTGGCTGCACGAGGTGGGGTTCGATCGCCGCCCCGATCTGAAGGTGGAGAAGCGAACGCGGTTCCTGGCCCTGATCGACGAGGCCCTCGCCGGCGAGCCCGCCCTCGCCTGAGTTTCGCGACGGCCGGGTCCCGTCGGCATGGCCAAGCTGTCCTTCCGCCGCCCAAACAAAGCCCTTCTTCCGCCCAATGTGGCGCTCATTCGACGATCCTGAAAAATTTTCGGGATGCTGCGGAACCTGGAACCTTAGCCGTGCATTGAAAGCCACAGGGGCTGTGTGCGGGCGCAAGGGGGGGTTATGCACAAATTATCCAGAGGTTACCGATGGCCGTGAGATTGCCATCGAACCCGGCTGGAGTACGCTTGCGGTGAGCGCCTCAAGGCTTTCGTCTTGCCCACCGCCCCGCCGACGGCCGGCTGCGCTAGAAAACTCTTCCCATCATCTGCGACTGTCTAAGGCAAAGCTAGTATTGGAGGCTTTCAATGGCGGCTTACCTCGCCTAGTCGTGCCGAGAGATCTTCTGCGCAGGTATAGCTACTGCCGCTCCGCTTCAGGAACTGGTGCCAATCATGCAATCACCGGCCACCTCAAACGCCCTCGGCGCCGTCGTCGACCCGCTTGACGCCTCCCTGATCGAGCCGCCGCCGGACCGGCCCTTGAACGGCGGTCGGGCCGACGCCGACGGACGGGGCCCGCCGCTCGACGTCCATCAGCTGCTCGAGGCGCTGCAGGCCATGCGGGTGGGTGATTTCTCGGTGCGGCTGCCTGGCGACCAGACCGGCATCGCCGGGCGCGTCGCGGACGCCTTCAACGACATCGTCGCCGCCAACGAGCGGATGGCGCGGCAGCTGGAGGAAGTGGGCCAGGTGGTCGGCCGTGATGGCAAGACCAAGACCCGCGTCCGGTTCGGCATCTCCACGGGCGCCTGGGGCGACATGGAACAGTCGGTCAACAACCTGATCGACGACTTGCTCTGGCCGACCACCCAGGTCACCAACGCCATTTCGGCGGTGGCCAAGGGCGACCTTCTGCAGACCGTGCCTCTGGACCTCGACGGGCGACCGCTGCAGGGCGAGTTCCTGCGCTCGGCCACCACCGTCAACGCGATGATCAAGCAGCTCTCGGTGTTCACCTCCGAGGTGACCCGGGTTGCCCGCGAGGTGGGCACCGACGGCAAGCTGGGCGGCCAGGCCCAGGTGGTGGAGGTGACGGGGGTCTGGAAGGACCTGACGGAGTCCGTGAACTCCATGGCCTCGAACCTCACGGCCCAGGTCCGCAACATCGCCGAGGTGACCATCGCCGTGGCCAACGGCGACCTTTCCAAGAAGATCACCGTCGACGTCCGCGGCGAGATTCTGCAGCTGAAGGAAGCCATCAACACCATGGTGGACCAGCTGCGCTCCTTCGCCTCGGAAGTGACCCGCGTCGCCCGCGAGGTCGGCACCGAAGGCAAGCTCGGCGGTCAGGCGATCGTTCCCGGCGTCGCGGGCACCTGGAAGGATCTCACCGACTCGGTGAACGCCATGTGCGGCAACCTCACCGCCCAGGTGCGCAACATCGCCCAGGTGACCACTGCGGTGGCCCGCGGCGACCTCTCGCGCAAGATCACCGTGGATGTCTCCGGCGAGATCCTGGAGCTGAAGAACACCATCAACACCATGGTGGACCAGCTGAACGCCTTCGCCGGCGAAGTCACCCGCGTCGCGCGCGAGGTGGGCACCGAGGGCCGGCTGGGCGGCCAGGCCCAGGTGCCCGGCGTCGCCGGGACCTGGAAGGATCTCACCGACAACGTCAACTCCATGGCCTCGAACCTGACGGCCCAGGTGCGCAACATCGCCGAGGTCTCCACCGCCATCGCCAGCGGCGACCTCTCCAAGAAGATCACCGTCAACGTCTCCGGCGAGATCCTGGAGCTCAAAGAGACCATCAACACGATGGTCGACCAGCTGAACGCCTTCGCCTCGGAAGTTACGCGGGTGGCGCGCGAAGTCGGTACGGAGGGACGCCTCGGCGGCCAGGCGAACGTGCTGGGCGTCGCCGGCACCTGGAAGGACCTCACCGACTCGGTGAACTCCATGGCCGGCAACCTCACGGCGCAGGTGCGCAACATCGCCGAGGTGTCCACCGCCATCGCCAACGGCGACCTCTCCAAGAAGATCACTGTCGATGTGAAAGGCGAGATCCTTCAGCTGAAGGAGACGCTGAACACCATGGTGGACCAGCTGAACGACTTCGCCTCGGAGGTGACGCGGGTCGCGCGCGAAGTGGGCACCGAGGGCAAGCTTGGCGGTCAGGCGCAGCTGAAGGGCGTGGCCGGCACCTGGAAGGACCTCACCGATTCGGTGAACTCCATGGCCTCGAACCTCACCGGCCAGGTGCGCAACATCGCCGAGGTGGCGACAGCGGTCGCCCGCGGCGACCTTTCCAAGAAGATCACCGTCAATGTCTCGGGCGAGATCCTGGAGCTGAAGAACACCATCAACACCATGGTGGACCAGCTCAACGCCTTCGCCTCCGAGGTGACGCGCGTCGCCCGTGAGGTGGGCACCGAGGGGCGGCTCGGCGGCCAGGCGGGGGTGCCCGGCGTCTCCGGCACCTGGAAGGATCTCACCGACTCGGTGAACTTCATGGCCGGCAACCTCACCGACCAGGTCCGCAACATCGCCGACGTGGCCACCGCCATCGCCAACGGCGACCTCTCGCGCAAGATCACCGTCGACGTCCGCGGCGAGATCCTTCAGCTGAAGGAGACGCTCAACACCATGGTGGACCAGCTGAACCGGTTCGCCTCCGAGGTGACGCGGGTGGCCCGCGAGGTGGGCGCGGAGGGCAAGCTGGGCGGCCAGGCCAACGTGCCCGGCGTCGCCGGCACCTGGAAGGACCTCACCGAGAACGTCAACTCCATGGCCTCGAACCTCACCGGGCAGGTGCGCAACATCGCCGAGGTGACGACGGCGGTGGCCAGAGGCGACCTCTCGCGCAAGATCACCGTGGACGTGAAGGGCGAGATCCTGGAGCTGAAGAACACCATCAACACCATGGTGGACCAGCTGAACGCCTTCGCCGGCGAGGTGACCCGGGTCGCCCGCGAGGTGGGCACCGAAGGCAAGCTCGGCGGCCAGGCCCAGGTGCCGGGGGTGTCGGGCACCTGGAAGGACCTCACCGACTCGGTGAACTTCATGGCCGGCAACCTCACCGACCAGGTCCGCAACATCGCCGAGGTGGCCACCGCCATCGCCACCGGCGACCTCTCCAAGAAGATCACCGTCGACGTGCGCGGCGAGATCCTTCAGCTGAAGGAGACCGTCAACACCATGGTCGACCAGCTGCGCTCGTTCGCCGGCGAGGTGACGCGCGTCGCGCGCGAGGTGGGCACCGAGGGGAGGCTGGGCGGCCAGGCGGTGGTCCCCGGCGTGGCCGGCACCTGGAAGGACCTCACCGACAACGTCAACCTTTTGGCCGCGAACCTCACCACCCAGGTGCGCAACATCGCCGAGGTGACCACGGCGGTGGCCAGAGGCGACCTCTCGCGCAAGATCACCGTGGACGTGAAGGGCGAGATCCTGGAGCTGAAGAACACCATCAACACCATGGTGGACCAGTTGAACGCCTTCGCCGGCGAGGTGACGCGGGTGGCGCGCGAAGTGGGCACCGAAGGCAAGCTCGGCGGTCAGGCCCAGGTCCCCGGCGTCGCCGGCACCTGGAAGGACCTCACCGACACCGTCAACGTCATGGCCGCCAACCTCACCGAGCAGGTGCGCGGGATCGTCAAGGTGGTGACCGCGGTGGCCGACGGCGACCTGAAGCAGAACCTCACCGTGGCCTCGAAGGGCGAGGTGGCCGCGCTCGCCGAGACCATCAACAACATGACCGACACCCTCGCCACCTTCGCCGATCAGGTGACCAGCGTCGCCCGCGAAGTGGGCGTGGAGGGGCGGCTCGGCGGCCAGGCCCACGTCCCCGGCGCCGCGGGCACCTGGAAAGATCTCACCGGCAACGTCAACTTGCTGGCGGCCAATCTCACCACCCAGGTGCGCGCCATCGCCGAGGTGGCCACCGCGGTGACCAAGGGCGACCTCACCCGGTCGGTCCAGGTCGAGGCGCGGGGCGAAGTGGCCGAGCTGAAGGACAACATCAACACGATGATCGTGAACCTTCGGCTCACCACCGACCGCAACACCGAGCAGGACTGGCTGAAGACCAACCTCGCCCTCTTCACCAACATGCTGCAGGGCCAGCGCGACCTCACCGCCGTGGGCCACCTGCTGCTCTCCGAGCTTGCCCCCCTGGTCGAGGCTCAGCACGCGGTGCTGTACCAGGTGGAGGCGCCGGCGGACGCTCCGCCCAGCTTGAGGCTGCTGGCTTCGTATGCGGATCATCCCACCGAAGGCTTCCCCGACCGGCTGGAGCTAGGAGAGGGGCTGATCGGCCAATGCGCCCGCAACGGGCGCCGCTTGATCCTCACCGCCCTGCCCAAGAACGTCGTGCCGATCCGCACGGGCCTCTTCAAGGCCAAGCCGAAGAACGCGGTGGTGCTCCCGGTGCTGTTCGAAGGCCAGGTGAAGGCGGTGATCGAGCTTGCGGCCCTCACCCCGTTCACCGACCTGCAGCTTTCGTTCCTCGATCAGCTCACCACCTCGATCGGCATCGTCTTCAACTCCATCGAGGCGACCATGCAGACCGAAGGCCTGCTCACCCAGTCGCAGCAGCTGGCCGCCGAGCTCCAGGCCCAGCAGACCGAGTTGCAGCAGACCAACGAACAGCTGGAGCAGAAGGCTCAGCAGCTCGCCGAGCGGAACGTGGAGGTGGAAGCGAAGAACCAGGAGATCGAGCAGGCGCGGCGGGCGCTAGAGGAAAAAGCCGCCGAGCTCGCCCTCACGTCCAAGTACAAGTCGGAGTTCCTGGCCAACATGAGCCACGAGCTTCGGACCCCCCTGAACTCGATCCTGATCCTCGGCCAGCAGCTGCAGGAGAACGGGGAAGGGAACCTCACCGACAAGCAGGTGGAGTTCGCCCGCACCATCCACGGCGCCGGCACCGACCTCCTGAATCTGATCTCCGACATCCTCGACCTTTCGAAGATCGAATCCGGCACCGTCTCGGTGGACGCCGAGGAGATCTTCTTCACCAACCTGCTGGAGACCATGTCGCGGCCCTTCCGGCACGAGGCGGAGAACCGCAATCTCTCCTTCGAGGTGCAGATGGCGGCCGACCTCGATCGCTCGATCGTCACCGACTCCAAGCGCTTGCAGCAGGTGCTGAAGAACCTGCTCTCCAACGCCTTCAAGTTCACCGAGCGCGGGGCCGTGACTCTGAAGGTCTTCCCCACCGCCTCGGGCTGGAGCCCGGAGCATCCGGTGCTGAAGCACGCGCCCACGGTGGTGGCCTTCGAGGTCTCGGACACCGGAATCGGCATCCTGCCCGAGAAGCAGAAGATCATCTTCGAGGCCTTTCAGCAGGCCGACGCCGGCACCAGCCGCAAGTACGGCGGCACCGGACTCGGCCTCGCGATCAGCCGCGAGCTCGCGAGCCTTCTGGGCGGCGAGATCCAGCTCCGCTCGACGCCCGGCGAGGGCTCGACCTTCACCCTCTACCTGCCGCTCACCTACGTGGCCTCGCCTGCGGTCACGGTGGCCGCGGCCGCGCCGCGACTGGAGATGCAGACCCTCGCCTCCTCGCACGCGCCGCGGCCCGAGCTGGTCGAGACGGTTCCCGACGACCGGCGCGAGGTGCGGCCAGGCGACGAGGTGCTGCTGATCGTCGAGGACGATCCGCACTACGCGCGGATCATGGTCGACCTCGCCAGGGACAAGGGCTTCAAGGTGCTGGTGGCGATGCGCGGCGCCGACGCCCTGGCGCTGGCGCGGGAATACCGACCGGCGGCGGTCTCCCTCGACGTCTTCCTGCCTGACATGCTGGGCTGGACGGTCCTCAGCCACCTGAAGCAGGATCCGGCGACCCGGCATATCCCCGTGCAGATCGTCACCTTGGACGAGGACAAGCAGCACGGCCTCGCCCGCGGCGCCTTCTCCTTCCTCAACAAGCCCACGACCCCGAAGGGGCTCGAGGACGCGCTCCTGAAGATCAAGAGCTTCGCCGAGCCGCGCCGCAAACGCCTGCTGGTGGTGGAGGACAACCCCGCCGAACAGATGACCGTCACCGAGCTCCTCGGCCACGACGACATCGACATCGAGACGGTGGGGTCCGGCGGCGAGGCGCTGAAGCGGCTGAAGGCGGAGCCGGCCGACTGCGTGGTGCTCGACCTGAGGCTTCCGGACATGTCGGGCTTCGAGGTCCTGGAGCGGCTGAGGGACGACGCCGCCCTGGCCGACACGCCGGTGGTGGTGTTCACTGGCCGCGAGCTCACCGCCGAGGAGGACGCCCGGCTGCACACCATGGCCCGCAGCGTGGTGGTCAAGGGCGTCGAGTCCCCCGAGCGGCTGCTCGATGAGACCGCCCTCTTCCTTCACCGGGTGGTCTCCGACCTGCCGCCGCAAAAGCAGGAGATGCTGGAGCGGCTGCACTCGTCGGACGAAGATCTCGTCGGGCGAACCGTGTTGCTCGTGGACGACGATGCGCGCAACATCTTCGCCCTCTCCAGCGTCCTCGAACGGAGGGGCATGAAGGTGCTGACCGCGACGACCGGCAGCGAAGCGGTGGCGATGGTGGGCTCCGAGCCGGACATCGCCATCGTGCTCATGGACATCATGATGCCGGGCATGGACGGCTACGAGACCATCGAGGTGATCCGCACCAATCCGGCCTTCCGCAGACTCCCGATCGTGGCGCTCACCGCCAAGGCGATGAAGGGAGACCGCGAGAAGTGTCTGGAGGCCGGCGCGTCCGACTACCTGGCCAAGCCGGTCAACACCGAGCAGCTGCTGTCCGCCCTGCGGATGTGGCTGCATCGCTGACGGCGCCGAGGCGGCGATGGGCGAAACCGATCCAGTCAATATTCTGCTGGTCGACGACCAACCAGCCAAGCTGCTGAGCTACGAGGTCATCCTCGGCCCCCTCGGCGAGCGGCTGATCACCGCCTCCTCGGCCCGCGAGGCTCTGGCCCAGCTGCTCAAGCACGACGTGGCCGTCGTCCTGATCGACGTCCACATGCCCGAGTTGGACGGCTTCGAGCTGGCGGCCATGATCCGTGAGCACCCGCGCTTTCAGCAGACCGCGTTGATCTTCGTCTCGGCCATCCATCTTTCGGACCTCGACCGGCTGAAGGGCTACGAGGCCGGCGCGGTGGACTACGTGCCGGTGCCGGTGGTGCCCGAGGTGCTCCGCGCCAAAGTGCGGATCTTCGCCGAGCTCCACCGCAAGACCCGGGAGCTCGAGCGGCTGAACGCGGAGCTGGAGCGCCGGGTGGAGGAGCGGACCGCGGCGCTCGAGGCCTCAGGCGCCGCGCTGCAACAGTTGAACCGGGATCTCGAGGTCCGCATCGAGCAGCGGACGCGCGAGCGCGAGCAGGCGCTCAGTCAGCTTTTCGAGGCGCAAAAGATCGACACCATCGGCCAGTTGACCGGCGGGGTCGCGCACGACTTCAACAACCTTTTGATGGCCGTGCTGGGCAGCCTGGAGCTGCTGAAAAAGCGGTTGGCCGACGATCCAGCGGCTCAGCGCCTCCTCGACAACGCCCTGAAAGGCGCCGAACGGGGCGCGGCCCTCACCCAAAGGCTGCTGGCTTTTGCGCGGCGCCAGGAGCTGCGGCCCGAAGCGGTCAGCGTGCCGGACCTGGTCGCTGGCATCCACGACCTGCTCACCCGCTCGCTCGGACCTGGCATCACCATCGGCCACGAGGTTCCCAGCCAGCTAGCGCCGGTGCTCGCGGACGCCAACCAGCTCGAGCTGGCGCTGATGAACCTTGCGCTCAACGCCCGCGACGCCATGCCCAGCGGGGGGGCGCTGACCATCGCCGCCGAGGAAGAGATCGTGTGCGAGAGCCTCGACGGGGGCCTCAGGGCCGGGCGTTATGTGAGGCTGAGCGTCGCCGACACCGGCTGCGGCATGGACGAGGCGACGCGTCTGCGCGCGGCCGAGCCCTTCTTCACCACCAAGGGCGCCGGCAAGGGGACCGGCCTCGGACTTTCCATGGTGTATGGGCTCGCCGCCCAATCGGGCGGCGCGCTGAGAATCGAAAGCACGCCCGGAGCGGGAACCAGAATCCATCTGCTCCTTCCGCAGGCCGAGCAGATGGCGGTCAGTCTGGTTCGCGACCAAAGTCCGGTGGCGCTGCAGGCTGGCGGCCGCGCCACCATCCTGCTGGTGGACGACGACGCCCTGGTCAGCAGCGGCACGGCGGCCATGCTCGAGGACCTCGGTCACAAGGTGCTGGAGGCGAGCTCGGCGGCCGAGGCCCTGAACCTGCTGGAGGCCCTTCCCGGGGTCGACTTGATCATCACCGATCACGCCATGCCGGGGATGACCGGCATCGAGCTCGCCAAGATCGTGCGCGAGCGGTTCCCGGACCTGCCGATCGTGCTCGCCACCGGCTATGCGGATCTGCCGCCCGCGGCCAAGAACCACGGCCTCGATCTGCCGCGGCTGGCCAAGCCGTTCCTGCAGCGCGATCTGGCTGCCGTCATCGCCCAGCACCACCGCCCCGGGCCCCGCCTCGAGGGCGCCCGCGCCGCCGCCCGCTGACTCGCCTCAGCGCGAGAAATATCGCCGACACGGGAACGATCGCGACCGACGCAGACTCAATAGGGTGGGAGGAGCATCGGCGCTTTCGGGGACGTGTCGTGGAGACCTTCGAACTGCTGCTGAACGACCGCCGGTACGCCGAGCCGGTGCTCGTGGTCATCAGCGTGAGCGACGAACAGCGCGCCCGCGAATGGGCGGGCAGGCTGATGGCCGAATCTCCGGACTGCCAGGAAGTAGAGGTCTGCCAGCTCGGCAAGCGGCTTTTCAGCCTCGATCGCGAACACGAGAACTGAGAGGCGCGCCGTGCGGGCGCGCTCGTAGCGCCAATTCCCTCGCTCTTGACCGGCGCCTTCGCCGCGTCGACCCTGCCGGGCGTGGCGCTCGGAGCGATCATCCTTGTGGGCGGCGCCTCCTCGCGAATGGGCGCCGACAAGGCCGCCCAGGACTGGGGCGGGCGGCGGGCCGTCGACCGGGTGGCCGACCTTGCTCGCGCCGCGGGCGCCGAGAGGGTGATCACCGCCGGCGGCGACTATGGGCTGCCGTTCGTCGCCGATCCTGCCCCGCTCGCCGGCCCGGCAGGGGGCGTGCTGGCGGGCGTCCGGGCGCTGAAAGCGGCGGGACTGACGCGGGCGCTGGTGCTGGCGGTCGACGCGCCGACCCTGAGCTGCGCCGACCTCGCCCCGTTGCTGGCGGCCCCGGCGCCGGGCGCCTTCTACGACGGGCATCCGCTGCCGGCGGTGATGACGCTCGCCGCCACGCCGCTGGACGCCCCGCCCGATTGGGCGCTGAAACGGCTGGTCGAATCCGCCGGCCTCGCCGCCCTACCCTGCCCGGCTGCGATCATGGATCGGCTGCGCGGCGCCAACACACCGTCCGAGCGGGCGGCGTTGCTGAAGGCGGAGCGGTAGAGCGCGCTCTTAAGAATCCCGCCGGGCCCGGCCCCGCCTCAGTTGGCGACGGCGCGCGCGATCTCTAGCTTGTCGCCGCCGTTGGTGACCTGGATCGCCGAGCCGTCGGCGATCTCGCCGGCCAGCAGCTTCTTGGCGATCGGGTCCACGAGCTCCTTCTGGATCACCCGCTTCAGCGGCCGGGCGCCATAGATCGGGTCGTACCCGCGCTCGGCCAGCCAATGCAGGGCGGAATCGTCGAGGATGATCGCCATCCGCCGGTCGGCCAGCAGCTTTTCCACCCGGCCGAGCTGGATCTTGACGATGGCGTCCATCTGCTCGCGGCCGAGCCGGTGGAAGAGCACGATCTCGTCGATCCGGTTCAGGAACTCCGGCCGGAAGTGCTTGCGCACCGCGTCCATGACCAGCGGCCGCACCGCCTCCACCGTGCGCACCTCGCCGCCGATCCCTTCGGTGGAAAGATATTCCGATCCCAGGTTCGAGGTCATGATGATCAGCGTGTTGCGGAAATCCACGGTCCGGCCCTGGCCGTCGGTGAGCCGCCCGTCGTCCAGCACCTGCAGGAGCACGTTGAAGACGTCCGGGTGGGCCTTCTCCACCTCGTCCAGCAGGACCACCTGGTAGGGCCGCCGGCGCACCGCCTCGGTGAGCGAGCCGCCCTCCTCGTAGCCGACATAGCCGGGGGGCGCGCCGATCATGCGGCTCACCGAGTGCTTCTCCATGTACTCGCTCATGTCGAGCCGGGTGATGGCCGCCTCGCTGTCGAAGAGCAGCTCGGCCAGCGCCTTGGTGAGCTCGGTCTTGCCGACCCCGGTGGGACCCAGGAACAGGAAGGAGCCGATCGGCCGGTTCGGGTCCTGCAGGCCGGCGCGGGCGCGGCGCACCGCATCGGCGACCGCGGTCAGGGCCTCGTCTTGGCCCACTACCCGCTCCCGGAGCTGGTCCTCCATGCGCAGCAGCTTTTCGCGCTCGCCCTCCAGCATCTTCTCCACCGGCACACCGGTCCAGCGCGAGACCACCGCCGCGATCTGCTCGGCGTCCACCAGCTCCGGCGTCAGGGCGTCCTTGTCTTCCGTCTCCTCCTCCGCAAGGCGCTTCTCGAGGATCGGGATTTCGCCATAGGCGACCTCGGAGGCGCGCTGCAGGTCGCCGCGGCGCTGGGCGGCCGCCAGCTCGGCCCGCAGCCGGTCCAGGGCCTCCCGGGTCTGGGCGGCCTGGCCGACCTTCTCCTTCTCGGCCTTCCAGCGGGCGGTCATTTCCGCCGATTTTCCCTCGAGGTCGTCCAGCTCCTCTTCCAGCTTCTCCAGCCGCTGCTTGGAGGCCTGGTCGGTCTCCTTGGTCAGCGCCTCGCGCTCGATCTTCAGCTGCACCACCCGCCGGTCGATCTCGTCCAGCTCTTCGGGCTTGGAATCCACCGCCATCCGCACCCGGCTGCAGGCCTCGTCCACCAGGTCGATGGCCTTGTCGGGCAAGAAGCGGTCGGTGATGTAGCGGTTGGAGAGGGTGGCCGCCGCCACCAGGGCCGAGTCTGAGATGCGCACCCCGTGGTGCACCTCGTACTTCTCCTTCAGCCCTCTCAGGATGGAGACCGTGTCCTCGACGCTGGGCTCGCCCACGAACACCGGCTGGAACCGGCGCGCCAGCGCGGCGTCCTTCTCGACGTTCTTGCGGTACTCGTCGAGGGTGGTGGCGCCCACGCAGTGCAGCTCCCCGCGGGCCAGCGCCGGCTTCAGGAGGTTGGAGGCGTCCATGGCCCCCTCGCTCTTGCCCGCGCCCACCAGGGTGTGCATCTCGTCGATGAAGAGGATGATCGAGCCCTCGGCGGCGGTCACCTCGTTCAGCACCGCCTTCAGCCGCTCCTCGAACTCGCCGCGGTACTTCGCCCCAGCGATCAGCGAGCCCATGTCGAGGGCCATCAGCTTCTTGTCCTTGAGGCTCTCGGGCACGTCGCCGTTGACGATGCGCAGGGCCAGGCCCTCGACGATGGCGGTCTTGCCGACGCCGGGCTCGCCGATCAGGACGGGATTGTTCTTCGTCCGACGCGCCAGCACCTGGATGGTGCGGCGGATCTCCTCGTCGCGGCCGATCACCGGGTCGAGCTTCTCGTCGCGCGCCGCCTGGGTGAGGTCGCGGGCGTACCGCTTCAGGGCGTCGTAGCCTTCCTCGGCCGAGGCGGAGTCGGCCGTGCGTCCCTTGCGCAACGCCTGGGCGGCCGTCTCCAGGCCCTCGGCGGTGACGCCCGCCGACTTCAGGGCCTTGGCCGCATCGCCGCCCTCGCGAGCGAGAGCGATGAGCAGACGCTCGGTGGTGACGAAGGCGTCGCCGGCCTTCTTGGCGTCTTCCTCGGCGCGGGTGAAGACGCTGGCCGTCTCGGGCTTCATGTAGAGCTGGCCGGAACCGCCTTCGACCTTCGGCAGCTTGGCGAGCAGCGCCTCCACGGCCTGGTCGACCGCCTCGGGCCGACCGCCGGCGTTCTGGATCAGCGTGCGGGAAAGCCCGTCCTTTTCCTCGAGCAGCACCTTCAGCAGATGCTCGGGACCGAGCTGCTGATGACGGCGCGACAAGGCCAGCGATTGAGCGGACTGGATGGCCTGCTTGGCCCGGTCCGAATAGACGTCGATGTTCATGGTCCCCTCGTTAGGCGGAATACTCCGCGGCCGCCTTGACCAAGCGCAAACCGCTGCCCCCGATGTAGTGTGGCGCCGGGGCCACACAAGGCCGGATTCGAATTCCGCCGGGCGCGCCGCCGGGCGCTTTCGCCCGGCTTGGGCCTCGCCCGGTGAGCCTATCGCCCGCGCCGCGCCGCGCCAGGCTAAGTTGCTGATTTCAGAGCAGGGTTAGCGATCTTCAAGACGGGATGACTCGCTGGGGGAAGACACTCGGTCGGCGCGGGCGCGCGCGCCGCCCAGCGCGGCGCCGAAGTTGTAGCCTGACGGCCACCCAAACGCCCGGTTCACAGCAGCTTCAGCTTCGAAGGCGCAATCTCCAGATATTCGATTCCGCAGCTTGGGAATCGCGGGATAGCGAACCCGGAAGGCAGAATCCGCGTTCGATCCGTACGCCAACGCCTGGCGCCGAAAGGAGGACTGCCGTGGCGAGAAGGAGACCGAGAGGAGTGCTGGCCCTGGGCTGGGCCTGCTTCGAGAGCGCCGCGAACGGGCGCACCGAGCACGTCCCGACGTCTCTGGACTACCCCGACAGTGTGGTGCGGCGTTTCTCGTTCACCGCCGGCGGCGGGCTTGGCTGGCGCATCTCCGCGCTCGAGACGCCGCGGGAGCGGCCGGCGGCGCTGAAGATCGTGGTCATCCCGGGCGCGCCCTCCTGGTCCGAGTATTGGGCGCCGTTGCTCGCCGCCCTGCCGCCCGACCGGCAAATGGTGGTGGTCGATCGCCCCGGGTTCGCGGCCAGCGAGCCGGCCACCTGCGTTCCCGACATCCGCATGCAGGCCGCGGCTCTCGCGCCCCTGCTGCACGCCGCGCCGGGCCAGAAGATCCTGCTGGTTGGCCAGTCGTACGGCGCGGCGATCGCTACGGTAATGGCCGAACAGAACCCCAAGTCCCTCTCGGCCGTGGTGTTGCTGTCGAGCTATCTGGGTCAGCCCGGCCCCACGGCGCGGTGGCTGGTGGGCCTTGGTTCGCGCGTGCTCGCCCTGATCCCCCGCGACCTGCGCAACGCCATCCTGGAGGTCAGCGGCCAGGCGGCCCAGCTCTGCCACATGCGCGCGGCGCTCAAGCGGCTACACGTGCCGGTCTACATGATCCATGGCGACGCCGACGACTTCGCGCCCATCGAGATCGCCGAGCGGCTGGTCAAGGAAGCCCGCACCCGCTCGCCGATCCGGTTCCTGCGGGTTCCGGGCGCCAATCACTTCCTGACCGACGGCCCGGCCGAGGTGCTGCTCGAATGGCTGGAGCGCTGCATTCCCGCTCCGAGGGCGCCGGGTTTCAAGCTTCCCGTCCTGCCGAATTTCGGCTGGCTGAAGCGAGCCGGCGCGACCTTGAACGGCGGTCACGTCGCTCAGGCCTGACTGCCGTCCGGCGGTAGTCACAGGGGCCACCAAACCACGACGCCCCGAAGTCTTCGTGCTCTTGGTGAGCTTGCTTCGTGGGGACTAGGCTAGCCCTCGTCTGCGTCCGCGGGAACGGCCGCGCCGCCCTCGGCGGCCTCGAAGCTGCGGGGCGCACGGCGGCGGCGCGGACGGCGGCTTTCTCCGCCTGGCTCTTCGCCCTCGGCCCGCGGCTCGTTGGCGCGCGTCTGCAGGAAGGCCGGGGCGGCGCTGACGGTCCCGTCCTCGCCCCGCAGCATTCCGCCGGCCGGCTGCTGCTCTTCGGGCGCCGGCGCAGCGGCCGGACCATTGAAGGGGGCGGCGCGGGGCTCTACGAGGCCGATAGGATCGCGGGCTTCCCGCTCCGGCCGCGGCTCGCGCTCGAAGCGGAACGGCCGCTCATCGCGGGAGCGCCGGTCGTCCCTCGGACGCTCGCCCCGCCCCTGGCGGTCGTCGCGGAAGCGGTCGTCGCGCTGGCGAGGCTCGTCGCGAGAGCGAAAGTCCTCCCTGGACCGATCGTCCCGTTGGCGGAAGTCCTCGCGCGGGCGGTCGTCCCGCTGGCGGAACTCGTCGCGCGGCCGGTCCTCGCGCGCCCAGGGGCGCTCCTCGCGCCGGCCGGGCTCGCCGGCGCCGTCGGCTTCGGCCTCCTCGGTCGCCGCCTCCGCCGCCGCAGGCTCCTCTTCGAAATCGATGTCGTATCCTGAAGCGAACTGGTCGCGGCCGATGATCTCCCCGACCGGGCGCTGCGGCTGCATGGCGCGCAGGACCCGGAAGTAGTGCTCCGCGTGCTGCAAGTAGTTCTCCGCCAGCACCCGGTCGCCCGACGACGTCGCATCGCGGGCGAGCTGCTGGTACTTCTCATAGATATGCTGGGCCGCGCCGCGGACCTTGACGCCGTCCGGCCCGTTGGAATCGAAGGCCCGGTTGGCGTTGTGCTGGGGTTTGCCTCCGCCGCCCCCGCGATTGCGGTTGCGCTGGCGCTTCATCCCTTTGAAGTCTCTCATGTTTGGCCGACCTGCTGCGGATCGCCCGGCGCCGCCGGCTGCCGGCGGGCCTTGGGCTCTCTCGCGATGAACGGGCGATGCTGCCCGATGGAGTGTCCGAAAACGCTTAAGGTTCCCTGTCTCCCGCGAGCCTTTTAGCGCGACTTCCCGAGGGTTTTGTCGACCGCGCCTGCCGAAGCGGTCCTGCGCTGGCTCGGATGAACCCGCGCCTCGACCCCAACTCCAGCGGATCCAGGAGGAGACCAGATTGATGTAGCGATTCGATTACCGCTTTCCAAGAGGTTTCTTGAGGCCCGCCACCACCCTCGGCCGATCCCCGAGGTCCCGATGGGTCGTGATGGCCTCGGCCCCTGCGGCGGCAAAGAGGGCCTCGACCGCCTCCTCTTGGGTCGCCCCGATCTCGACCGCGAAGGTTCCGCCAGGCCGCAGCACCCGGAGGATCTCCGGCGCCAGGCGCCGGTAGGCCTCCAGCCCGTCCGGCCCCCCGTCGAGCGCCAGGCGCGGCTCGTGGTCGCGCACTTCCGGCGCCAGGCCCGGGATGTCGCCGCTGGCCACATAGGGCGGGTTGGCCACCACGAGGTCGAAACTCTCCGCCTCGAGCCCGCTCGTCCAGTCGCCCCTCAGGAGGGCGGCGCGCCCTCCGAGCCCGAGGTTCGCGGCGTTCTCCCGCGCCACCGCCAGGGCCGCCTCCGAGACGTCGACGCCGAGGCCTCGCGCACCGGGCCGCTCCGCGAGGATCGCCAGCAGCAGCGCGCCGGAACCGACCCCGAGGTCGAGGACCGAGAAGCGGCGGTCGGGGCCGAAGGCGGCCAGGACGACGTCGAGCAGAGATTCGGTCTCCGGCCTCGGGGTCAGCACGTCGCCGGTGACCTTGAGGACGATCGTCCAGAAGGCCCGGCGTCCGAGAATCTGACTCACCGGCTCGCGGCGCTCCCGCCGCGCCAGGTAGGTCTCGAGGCGCGCCCCGGCCTCCCCCGGCAGCGCCCGATGCGGATCGGTGAGGATCTCGGTCCGGCTGACCTCGGCGGCCGCCTCCAGCAGCAGCCGCGCATCGATCGCCGGGCTCTCCACGCCTGCCACCTCCAGCCGGCGGCGTCCGGAGCTCCAGGCGGAAAGCAACGTCTCGCTCAGGGCCGCTGGTCCTATCCCCGGACGCCCTTCAGGGGCGAGGCGCCGAAGGCGCCGGCCTTGACGAAACCCTCCATGCCGTCGCCGGCGACCGCCACTTCGAAGTCGAGGGTGATTGGAAAGGGCTGGGTCATCTGGGCGGTCCAGAAAAGCCGATCGCCGTCCACCCGGCCGGCGATCTCCTGGGCGCCCATCCGTCCGGACATCTGGCCGGTGAAGGCGGCGCCGTCCGTCTTGATCGTCAGCGTCCCTTCCTGGACCCCCATGGGAGAGTTGACGGTGGTCTTCCAGACGCCATCGGCGGACATCTCGCCCCTCCTTTGCCCTTGCGGCGCCTGGAGCTAATCGACAGGGCGCACCCACGCAAGGCGCCAGCCGCCGGCCCTGCTAGCGCTATTCCGCCGCCGCGAGGGTGGCGGGGTTGGCGGCCTCGATCTCGGCCGCCTTGGCCTCGACCAGCCCGACGATGTGGTCGACCATCCGCTCGTTGTCCATCTTGTGGTCGGGCTTGCCGGCCAGATAGACCATGCCGGCGCCCTTGCCGCCGCCGGTGAAGCCGACATCGGTCATCAGCGCCTCGCCCGGCCCGTTGACCACGCAGCCGATGATCGAGAGGCTCATCGAGGTGGAGATGTGCGCCAGCCGCTCCTCGAGCTTGGCCACCGTGTCGATGACGTTGAAGCCCTGCCGGGCGCACGAAGGGCAGGCGATGATGTTCACGCCGCGGTGGCGCAGGCCCAGCGACTTCAGGATGTCGAAGCCCGCCTTGACCTCCTCCACCGGATCGGCCGCAAGGGAGACGCGGATGGTGTCGCCGATCCCGGCCCAGAGCAGCGAGCCCATGCCGATGGCCGACTTGATCGTGCCGGTCCTGAGGCCGCCGGCTTCGGTGACGCCCACGTGCAGCGGGCAGTCGATGGCCTCGGCGAGCATCTGGTAGGCGGCCACGGCCAGGAACGGATCGGAGCCCTTCACGCTGATCTTGAACTCGTGGAAGTCGTTGTCCTGAAGGATCTTGGCGTGGTCGAGGGCGCTCTCCACCATGGCCTCCGGGCACGGCTCGCCGTACTTCTCCAGGAGGTGCGGCTCCAAGGAGCCCGCGTTGACGCCGATCCGCATCGAACAGCCGTGATCGCGCGCGGCCTGGATCACCTCGCGCACCCGCGCCGCCGAGCCGATGTTGCCCGGGTTGATCCGCAGGCAGGCCGCCCCCGCCTCAGCCGCCTCGACGCCGCGGCGGTAGTGGAAGTGGATGTCGGCTACGATCGGGACCTTGGCCGCCTTGACAATGGTCTTCAGCGCAGCCGTCGAGGCTTCGTCGGGACAGGAGACCCGGACGATGTCGGCGCCGGCTTCTTCCAGCCGGCGCACCTGGTCGATGGTCGCGGCCGCGTCGGCCGTCAGCGTATTGGTCATCGACTGGACGCTGATCGGAGCGTCGCCCCCCACGGCGACGGGGCCAACGTGGATCTGTCGGCACTTGCGCCGATCGATCATGCGCCAGGGGCGCACGCGCGTATGGTCTTGGGCGGTCATGACAGTCTCAAGGATAGGGTCAAACGACTCGGCTCGCCAGTACGGACCGAGGCTTAGCCGAAACCGCGTCGGGCGACGAGGCGCCTAAGGCGCCGGCGCCGGCTTGGCCGCGACGGTCGGCGCCTGCGTCGCCCGGGGCGCTGGTCTGGCCGGCGCCGGGCTCGTCGCGGGCGCTGCGGCGGCGCCGACCTTGAGGGGGATCTGGGCCTGGGGGAAGGGGCCCTTGGAGAGCCCGCCCTGGAAGAGCTCGGCGCTGGCCGGGTTGGAGGCCTCGGCGGTGAGTCCAGGGAGGTTCGGCACCCGGTAGGCTTCGCCGGCGGCCAGCTCGCGGGCGAAGTAGACTGCGCCGCCGGCGCCGCGGATCTCCAGCGAGAGCGGGCCCTTGGCCTGGATGATCAGATCGGAGGCCCCCTTGCTCGGGCCATAGATGGTCCCTTCGGCGACGAACGGCGTCGCCGGCGCGTCGGCGACGCCGGCCGCCTTGGCCTGGGCGGCGGCGGCCTTGCGGGCCGCCTCGGCGGCGTCGGCCGAACCGCCTGCGGCGTTGGCCGCTTCCAGGCCGGGGGTGACGTAGGGGGCGGGAATGGTGGCTTCGGGGGGGGCGGGCAGAGGCGCGCCGGCGGTGAACGGGCCGGTCTGAGTCGGCGCCTGGGGCGGGGGGGCCACATGCGCCGCGGCGGACTTGCGGGGCGCATTGGCCGAGACGTGGCGCGTCACGTTCCAGGCGACCACCGCCGCCACCGTCAGGCCGATGACCACGGCGAGCAGCACGCGGCCCGGGCCGCGCGGCTCGTGGGCGACTCCGACCGGCGAGCGGAAGTCGTCGTCGGGGCTCGGGTTCTCGGCCCGATAGCGCGCCGCCGCTGCGTCGGCGTCGAGGCCGAGCGCCTTGGCGTAGGCCCGGATGTACCCGATGGCGAAAGGGCGCGACGGCAGCTGGGCGAGGTCGGAGGCCTCGACCGCCTGCAGCAGCCGCGGCTTGACGCGGGTCGCCTCGGCGATCTCGTCGAGGGTGAGGCCCTGGGCCTCGCGCGCCGCCTTCAGGGCAGGGCCGACCTCCAGGCTGGGGTCGAGCACGAGGTGGCGCCGCCGCGCCGTCGATGACTTGCCACGGGCGAAATCCACTTCCGTCAACACGCCCGTATCAAGCGGCGGCATACGATCAGAACCCCCAGACCGACCATCGGTTGCCTCGTCCGACGACTACAGGCCTGTTCGTTAAAGGTTTCTTGTGGATAACAGTTAAGGTGCTGGATTCCAACGCCGTAAGCGGAATTTAGACCGCGACATAAAGTTTTCGCGCCAGTGTCTCCATTTCGTTACGCACGGCGCCCTGCGCGCCCTTGAGAAGCGCTTCGACGCCCCGGCGCGCCGCCTCCCGGTCGCAGGAGAGCACCATCTGCTTGACCGGACCGACGCCTGCGGGGGGCATGGAGAGTCCCTCGAAACCCAGCGCCACCAGCGCAAACGCCTCGAGAGGCCGGCCCGCCATCTCGCCACACACCGAGACCGGCGTGCCCGTTTCGGCGCAGGCCTGCTGGATCGCCTTCAGCGCCCGCAGCGCCGGCGGCGAGAGGGGGTCGTAGCGGTCCGCCACCCTGGGGTTCCCGCGGTCGGCGGCGAACATGTATTGCATCAGGTCGTTGGTGCCGACCGAGACGAAGTCGGTCATCGGCAACAGGGCGTCCAGATGCCAGACCAGCGCCGGCGCCTCGATCATCGCCCCGACGTCGAGCCGGGAGGGCGGCGGACGCCCGCGCCGCTGGGCCCAGGCCATCTCGTGGTCCACCAGCGCCCGAGCGGCGCGGAACTCGTCCACGTTGGCGACCAGAGGAAACATGATCCGCAGCGGCCGGCCTTTGGCGGCGGCGATCAGGGCGCGCAGCTGCAGCCTCAGCAACGCCGGACGGTCGAGGCCCATCCGGATCGCCCGCCAGCCCAGCGCCGGGTTGTCCTCGCGCTCCGCCTCCAGATAGGGCAGCACCTTGTCTCCGCCGAGGTCGAGGGTGCGGAAGGTCACCGGCCGTTCGCCCGCCGCCTCCAGCACGCGGGTGTAGAGGCTGGTCTGGGCGTTGAACCTCGGCAGGTCCTCGGAGACCATGAACTGGAACTCGGTCCGGAAGAGGCCGATCCCTTCGGCGCCGGTGTCGGCGAGAATCTCCAGGTCCACCGCCAGGCCGGCGTTCATCAGGAGGGTGATCTTGGCGCCGTCGCGCGTGAAGGCGGGCGTGTCGCGCAGCCGGGCGAACTCGGCGCGGCGCTGGGCCCGGACGCTCATCCGGGTCTGCAGGGCGGTGACGACGTCGGGCCGAGGGCGCAGGTAGGCCTCGCCGCTTTCGGCGTCGACGATCACCGGATCGCCCTCGCTCACCCGGTCGCGCAGGGCGTCGAGCCGTCCGACGCACGGTATCTCCAGCGCCCGCGCGACGATGGCCGCGTGGCTGGCGGGGGACCCCTCCTCGAGCAGCACCCCCCTAAGCTTGGTGCGGTCGTATTCCAGAAGGTCAGCCGGACCCAGGCTGCGCGCGATGAGGATGGCGTTCTCGGGCAGCAGCCTGGACTTGCCGCCGTCGCCGGCCAGGTGGCGCAGAAGCCGGTCGTTGAGGTCCTCGAGGTCGTGCACCCGCTCGCGCAGATAGGGATCGCGCGCCTGACCGATGCCGGCCCGATGCTCCGATCGAACCCGCTCCACCGCCGCCTCGGCGGTGAGACCCGAGCGCACCGCCTCCACCAGCGAGTGGTTCCAGCTGCGGCTGTGGGCCAGCATCTTGTAGATCTCGAGCAGGTCGTACGACGGGCCGAGAACGGTCTGATGCCCCTCGAGCATCTCGTCGATCTGGGCCTGCAGCTCGACGATGGCCGTCGCCAGGCGCGCTTCCTCGGCCTGGGGGTCGTCGCTGAGCAGCCGGCTCACGGCCACCGGCGCCTCGTGCAGCACCGCCACGCCGAGCGCGAGCCCGTCCGCGAGCCGTTGCCCCTTGAGCCGCTCCGAGCGCTGGGGCGCGATCTCCACGTCCTTGAGCTCGGCCGGATCGAGCACCTGGCCGGCCGCCACCGTCTCGGCCAGGACCATGGCGATGATCTGCAGGTCTTCGACCTCGTCCTCGGCGTAGACGCGGCTGGTGCGGTTCTGGACGACCAGCACCCCGATCACCCGGCCGCCCCGCAGCAGCGGCGCACCGAGGAAGGAGTGGAACGGATCCTCGCCGGTCTCGGGCCGGTAGGAGAAAGCCGGATGGCTGGGGGCGTCGGAGAGATTGAGGGGCCGGCCTAGGCGCATGATCTCGCCCACCAACCCCTCGCCCGGCTTCATCCGGGTGACGTGCACCGCGCCAGGATCGAGACCCTCGGTGGCGAAGAGCTCCATCTCGCCCGATTTGCGCGACAGGTAGAGGGAGCAGACCTCGGCGACCATGGAGACCGCGATGATCCGCACGACCATGTCGAGCTTGGCCTGCGCCGGGCGCGCGCCCGCCATCGCTTCGCGGATCTGGCGAAGCAGGCTGCGGGGTCCGCGAATGGCGACGCCGGGCGCGGCGGGCATGGTCTGAACGCTTTCTCCCGTTCTTTAGCCGGCCCTATAGCAGGTTTTGGCGCAGGCGAGACGCGGCGCCGACGGCCGGCGCCAGTTGGCGCCAAAGCGCCGCTTATTTCGGCGCGATTGCGACCTGCGCTGGCCAGCGGACGGCGAAGCCGCCTCCGCGGCCGCCTTCGCCGTCGCAGCCGGGGCCGTGAACCTCACGCGGGCGAGTGGCGCAGGGCGACCCGCGGCGTGCGGCGCAAAGCTGTGTGCTAGATCTTGTCCAGTCCGTAAGCGGCGTGCAGCGCCCGCACCGCCAGCTCCGTGTAGGCCACGTCGATCAGCACGCTGATCTTGATCTCCGATGTCGAGATGACCTGGATGTTGACGCCCCGCTCGGCGAGCGCCTTGAACATGGTCTGGGCGACGCCGGTGTGGCTGCGCATGCCGACCCCGATCACCGACACCTTGGCCACGTTGTCATCGAGTGCGACGTCCTCGAACCCGATCGCGCCCTTGGCGGCGGTGACGATGTCCATCGTCCGCGCGGCGTCGCGCTTGCCCACGGTGAATTCCATGTTGGCCGCCCCCGCCTGGCGGGCGTGGCTCTGGACGATCATGTCCACGTTGACGTTGGCGTCCGCCAGGCGCCCGAAGATCTCCGAAGAGACGCCCGGATGGTCCGGCAGGCCGAACAGGCTGATCTTGGCCTCGTCGCGGCTGTAGGCGACGCCGCTCACCACCCTTTTCTCCACGATCTCCTCCTCGTCACAGACGATGGTGCCGGCGTTGTCGGACTGGCCGGGCTCGGCGAAGCTGGAAAGCACCCTGAGCGGCACCCGCTGGTTCATCGCCAGCTCCACCGAGCGGCCCTGCAGGACCCGCGCGCCGAGCGAGGCCATCTCCAGCATCTCTTCATAGGAGATCTTCGCCAGCCGCCGGGCCTTGGCCTCGATCCGCGGGTCGGTGGTGTAGACCCCGTCCACGTCGGTGTAGATGTCGCAGCGGTCGGCCTTCAGGGCCGCGGCCACGGCCACCGCCGAGAGATCGCCGGCCCCTCGCCCCAGCGTCGCCAGCCGCCCCTGGCGGTCGACGCCCTGGAAGCCGGCCACGATGGGGATCTCCCCGGCCCCCAGCGCCGCCAGCAGCTTATCGGGCGGGACGTCCTCGATCCGGGCCTTGCCGTGGGCGTCGTCGGTGAGAATGGGAACCTGCCAGCCGAGCCAGGAGCGGGCGCAAAGGCCCATGTTGCGCAGGATCATCGCCACCAGCCCCGCCGAGACCTGCTCGCCGGAGGCCACCACCACGTCGTATTCGTCGTCCGAGGCCGGAGCGCCGGCGGTGGCCTCTCCCGCCGCGTCGGTCCAGGCCACCAGTTCGTTGGTCCGTCCCGCCATCGCCGAGACCACCACCGCGACCTCGTGACCGGCCTCCGCTTCGGCCGCCACGAGCCGCGCGACCCGCCGCATCCGCTCCAGGTCGGCCACCGAGGTGCCGCCGAATTTCATCACGATCCGGGACAAGGCTTGGCTGCGGCTCCGCGACGAAGAAGGGCGCGCCCTTCTAGCGACGCCGCCACGGCGCGGCAATCCACCTGGAGAACGGCGACAAGCGGCCGCGATTTCGCCTATCTAGCGGACATGGCGGACGTCCATCCCAACATAGATGCGGCCGAGATCGCACGGTTCTCAGCCTGGGCGGCGGAATGGTGGGACCCGAAGGGCAAGTTCGCCCCCCTGCACCGGTTCAACCCCGTGCGGCTGGCGTTCATCCGCGAGCAGGCGCTCACCCGGTTCGGCCGCGAGCCCAAGGCGCGGACGCCCTTCGAGGGTCTGAGATTGCTCGACATCGGCTGCGGCGGCGGGCTGCTCAGCGAGCCGATGGCGCGGCTGGGGTTCCAGGTGGTCGGCATCGACGCCGCCGAGCGCAACGTCGGCACGGCGCGCGCCCACGCCGAGGCGGCCGGCCTTCCGATCGACTACCGCTGCGCCGCGGTCGAGGACCTCCTCGGCGAGGAAACGGCGCCGTTCGATCTGATCCTCAACATGGAGGTGATCGAGCACGTCCCCGATCCGGGCGCCTTCCTGCGGCATGCGGCCGCGCTCCTGGCGCCCGGAGGGCTGATGGTCGTGGCCACCCTGAACCGGACGCTGAAGGCGCTGGCGCTGGCCAAGCTCGGCGCGGAATACCTGCTGCGCTGGCTGCCGCCGGGCACCCACGATTGGCGCCGGTTCATCAGGCCCGAGGAGCTTCGTGGCTTCCTGGCGGGAACGGCGGTGGAGGTGGACGGCCCGTTCGGCGTCGTCTTCGATCCGCTCAGCGGCCGCTGGTCGCGATCCGCGGACGCGGACGTCAACTATATGATGACGGTCGCCCGCGCGCGCTGACGTGATCCGATGACGCCAGAGACGATGTCCGAGTCGATCTCCGAACAGGCCGGCCCCCTCCTGAAGGGCGCCGAGCTGATCAAGGACGAGGTGCGCCGGCTGCCCGACGCGCCGGGCGTCTACCGCATGTTCGGGGACGGCGGCGAGGCGCTCTACGTGGGCAAGGCCCGCTCGCTCAAGAAGCGGGTCGCCCAGTACGCCCAGGGGCGCTTCCACACCCAGCGGATCGCCCTGATGGTGGACCTCACCCGCTCCATGGAGTTCACCACCACCCGCACCGAGACCGACGCCCTGCTGCTGGAGATCAACCTGATCAAGCAGCTGAAGCCGCGGTTCAACGTGCTGCTGCGCGACGACAAGAGCTTCCCCGAGATCGTGATCCGGCGCGAGCACCCGGCGGCCCAGCTGAAGAAGCACCGCGGCGCCCACGCCATCAAGGGCGACTATTTCGGCCCCTTCGCTAGCGCCTGGGCGGTCAACCGAACCTTGAACACCCTGCAGAAGGCGTTCCTGCTCCGCTCCTGCTCGGACAGCGTCTACGAAAGCCGCACCCGCCCTTGCATGCTGCACCAGATTCGCCGCTGCTCGGCGCCCTGCACGGGCCTGATCTCGCTCGATGACTACCAGGGGCTAGTGGCCGAGGCCGAGCAGTTCCTGCGCGGCAAGAGCCGGGCGGTCGTCGGGCGCATGGCGGCCGAGATGCAGGCGGCGTCGGATTCCCTGGAGTTCGAGCGAGCCGCGCGGCTGAGGGACCGCATCCGGGCCCTCTCGTCGGTGGCCCAGGAGACCCAGGTCAATCCGGAGACCCTGGAGGAGGCCGACGTCTTCGCCCTGCGCGCTGAAGGCGGCCAGGCCTGCGTGCAGGTGTTCTTCTTCCGCGCCGGCCAGAACTGGGGCAACCGCGCCTATTTCCCGAGGGTCGACAGGACCGACGCGGACGCCGAGGTGATGGCCGCCTTCATCGGCCAGTTCTACGAGGACAAGCCGATCCCCAAGCTGATGCTGGTGAGCGTGCGGCCCAACGATTGCGAGCTGATCGCCGAGGCCTTCTGCCTGAAGGCCGGCCACAAGGTGGAGATCGTCGCGCCGCAGCGCGGCGAGCGCCGGCGGCTCGTCGATCATGCGCTCGCCAACGCCCGCGAGGCGCTGGGCCGCAAGATGGCCGAGAGCTCGGCCCAGTCGCGGCTGCTCACCGCACTCTGCGAGGCGTTCGGCCTGGAGGCGGGCCCCGAGCGGATCGAGGTCTACGACAACTCCCACATCATGGGGACCAATGCGGTCGGGGCGATGATCGTCGCCGGCCCGGAAGGCTTCCAGACCAGTCAGTACCGCAAGTTCAACATCAAGAGCGCCGAGCTCACCCCCGGCGACGACTTCGCCATGATGAAGGAGGTGCTGCGCCGGCGCTTCGCCCGTCTCGCCAAGGAAGAGGAGGCGGGCCAGTTTCCGCCGCGGCCGGACCTGGTGCTGATCGACGGCGGGGCGGGCCAGCTGGCGGCCGCCCTGGAAGTGATGGCCGATCTCGGGGTCGACGACATCGCCGTGGCCGGGGTCGCCAAGGGCCCCGACCGGGACGCTGGCCTAGAGCGGTTCTTCCTGCCCGGCAAGGCCCCCTTCATGCTCGAGCCGAAGAGCCCGGTGCTCTATTACCTGCAGCGGCTGCGCGACGAGGCGCACCGGTTCGCCATCGGCGCCCATCGAACCCGCCGCTCGATGGAGCTGCGCCGCAACCCGCTCGACGAGATCGAGGGGGTCGGCCCGGCCCGCAAACGCGCGCTGCTGCACGCCTTCGGTTCGGCCCGCGGAGTCGCGCGCGCCTCCGTCTCCGATCTCGCCAAGGTCGACGGCGTCAGCGAGGCGCTGGCCCAGCGCATCTTCGACCACTTCCGTGGCCCCGAGCCCCGGTAGCCGCACGCGTCGATTTGGCGCTAGAGTGTCCGCTTCAGCAGGATGAGAACCCAAGCATGCGCATCAAGGTGAACACCACCCTCTGCAGCGGGCACGCGCGCTGCGTCGCCGTGGCGCCCCGCGTCTACGTGCTCAATGACGACGGCTACAACGTGACGGCCGAGATGGTCGTGGCTCCCGGCCTCGAGGAAGAGGCGCGGCGCGGCGCGCGGTCCTGCCCGGAGCGGGCTATCACCGTCGTAGAGGAAGAGGCGCCGGCGCCGGCGACCTCCAAGAGCTGAGCCCGTTAGGGTTAACGCAACGTTTCGAGGGCAAGCTTCGGCCGGGTCGGGCTCAGTAGTCCAGCTTCGCCTTTTCACCCATCCCAAGGAGTGGCAAGCAGACCCAGGCCCGGCGGCTCACCCCGCCGGGCCTTCCTGCTGCAAGAGCCGCGCCGCCCTCACTCCCCCTCGCCATGCCGATAGCGTGACCTGCGGTCGGCATGGCGAAACGCTTCGCGCACCTTGGCCAATTCGATCTCCACATCCTGCTCGGCGTCCATCGAGATCTCTTGAAGCGGGTCGGCCTCCCCCGGCGGCAGCAGCAGGCTTTCGAGCAGATCGATCCTCTCTTTCAGCCTGCGCTCGGCGTGCCGAGAGGTTCTCCAGACGTGCTGAACGTAGGTCTCCACCTGTAGAGCTTTAACAAGCGCCAGTACGGCGAGGCTCAGAACCGCGGCGATCGCAAACCAAACTATCATCGACGCCTCGGCCTATCGCCTCTTGGCTTCCTGCGCGACTTCGATAAGCGGCTGTGACATTAGTCAGTTTCAACCGTTTCACGGCATTCAGCTATCGAGACGCCTCACCCAGCACTATCTTGGCCATTTCGGAAGTTAGAAGATAATCCACAACTTTCATTGATCGCGTGACACGAAGCCATATGGATGGACAAAATGTCGCGATTCTCTAAGTCTCCGCGTTAATATTCACGCTTTGCGTCCAAAACGTCCGGTTATGCTCACGCCGACGTCGCGATCTGCGAATTTCACGGCCGCGATCGCCGACCGCGCAGGCGACTTCGCTTTTCCAGCGCAAGAAGTGCTAATCCCGCCCCGATGAAGCATCTGCCGAACTGGCTGACGGGCCTGCGCCTAGCCCTGGCGCTGTTCACCTTCCTCGCCCTGGCCGCCGCCGCGGGCGCGGCGCCCTGGCTGAGCCCCCGACTGACCGGGCCGGCCCAGTTCGCTCTCGAGCGGGGCGCCTTCTACGCCTTCGTGGCGGCGGCGGTGACCGATTTCTTCGACGGCTGGCTGGCCCGCCGGCTCGGCGCCGTCAGCATCTGGGGGGCGATCCTCGATCCCATCGCCGACAAGGTGCTGGTCTGCGCGGTGGTGCTGGGCCTTCTGGCGCTGGCGGCCAGTCCGCCGGTCGTGATCCCGGCGGCGCTCATCCTCTTCCGCGAATTCACGGTCAGCGCCTTGAGAGAAGTGGCGGCGGGCAAGGGCGTGACGCTTCCGGTGACGCTGCTGGCCAAATGGAAGACGACGCTGCAGCTGACGGCGCTCGGCGCTGAGCTCTTCATCGCCGCGTGGGGCGCCTTCGGACTTCCCGATGACCCGGCCTTGCTGGGTCCGGCCACGCTCGGCGCCCACGCCCTGCTGTGGCTCGCCGCGGCGGTCACCCTGATCACCGGCGCCCAATACTGGGAGCAGGCGCACCGGGCGCTGGCGCAGAACCCTTAGCTTGGGGGGTGGGTCGGCGGCTCGGCAGGCAAGGGGATGAATTCGTCGTGGTCGAGATCCGGCAGTTTCATGCGGCCGGCCCGCCAATCGGCCTTGGCCTGTTCGATCCGCTCGCGCCTGGAGGAGACGAAGTTCCACTCGACGAACCGCTCGCCCAGCGGCTCGCCCCCCAGCGCCATGACGATGGCCTCGCTCCTCGCCTCGATCGCCGCCGGCGCGCCCGCCGCAAACACCAGCATCTGGCCCGCGCCGTAGGCGCGCCCGCCCGCCTCTATCTCGCCCGCCGCCACATAGGCGGCCCGCTCGGCGTATCCGCCCGGGACCTCGGCCTTGGCCCCCGGTTTCAGGCGCCAGTGCACATAGAACATCGGCGAGTGGATCTTGACCGCCGCCTTGGCCCCGAAGGCTTCCCCAGCGATCAGCCGGCCCCAGAGCCCGCCTGATTCGTAGGTAGGCAGGTCGGCGGCGCCGTGGTGGGTGAAGCCCGGCGCCGTCTCCTCGTCCTCGCGGGGCAGCGCCACCCAGGCCTGGATCCCATGCATCCGTCCCCCGTCGCGCCGCAGCCGGTCGAACCGCTCGGAGTGGGTGATCCCGCGCCCGGCAGTCATCCAGTTCATCTCTCCGGGAACGATGGCGACCTCGGAGCCGACGCTGTCGCGGTGGGTGATCTCGCCTTCGAAGAGGTAGGTGACCGTGGAAAGGCCGATGTGCGGATGCGGGCGCACGTCTGCGCCCCGCGGAAATCCCGGCGCGAACTCCATCGGGCCCATGTGGTCGAAGAACACGAACGGGCCCACCATGCGGCGGCGCGCGTGGGGGAGCACCCGGCCGACCTCGAAGCCGCCGAGGTCGCGGCGCCGGCTGTCGATGACGAGGTCGATCATGGCGTCTCCGTTGGCGGACAGCTCGCCTCCACATGGGGACTGACGAGCGCCAGCGGAACCGCGGTGCTGTTCTTCACCGAGCGGATCACGATCCGGCTCTCGATGTTCGACACCAGCCCCAGCGATAGGATCCTGTCCCGAAGGAAATCGTCGAAGGCGTGCATGTCCCGCGTGACGATGCGCAGCTCGTAATCGGCAGGGCCGGTGACGGTGGCGCATTGGGCGACCTCCGGCCATCGCTCCACCGACCGCTCGAAGGCCTCGAGGTTCTCCCGGGTCGGCAGGGCGAGCTTGACGGTGCAGTACACCTCGAACCCCAGTCCGAGCTTCTCCCGATCCAGGATCGTCACCCGCCGCCGGATGATCCCCTCGTCCTCCATCCGCCGGATCCGGCGCCAGCACGGGCTCGCGGACAGTCCGACCCGCTCGGCGACCTCGGCCACCGACAGGCTGGCGTCGCGCTGGATCAGATCGAGGATGCGCGCATCCACCGCATCCAAGGTTTCCGACAATTTCATACCCCATATCCGCCAAGAGACGCCTGAAACTGCCAAGCATGCGCCAAGTTCGGCAAGACTTTTGCAGCGTGGTCGGTCGCCTTATATGATAGGGCGAATTGCGCCAAAGTGCGGCCGAACCAATCGCCATGCGCCATGCCGACGTCACCTTGGATGACAAGTACGCCCTCGAAGAGGGCCGGGTGTTCATCACCGGCGTCCAGGCGCTCATCCGGGTCCTGCTCGACCAGCGGCGGCTGGACCGGCGGGCCGGCCTCTCCACCGCCGGATTCCTGAGCGGCTACCGGGGCTCGCCCCTCGGCGGGCTGGACCAGCAAGCCCATCGGGCCGCCGAACACCTGAAAGCCCAGGATATCGTCTTCAAGGAGGGCCTGAACGAGGATCTCGCGGCCACCGCCGTATGGGGCAGCCAGCAGGCCAACCTGTTCCCCCGCGCGCGCTACGACGGCGTCTTCGGCATGTGGTACGGCAAGGCCCCGGGCGTGGACCGCAGCGGCGATGCGTTCAAGCACGCCAACTTCGCCGGGATCTGGCCCAAGGGCGGGGTGGTCGCGGTGGCCGGCGACGACCATTCCTGCAAGTCCTCCACCCTGCCCTCGCAGTCGGAGTTCGCCTTCCAGGATTTCGAGATGCCGGTGCTGGCCCCGGCCGACGTGCAGGAGGTGCTGGATTTCGGCCTGCTCGGCTACGCCCTGTCGCGGTTCTCCGGGCTCTGGGTGGGCCTCGTCGCCCTCGCCGACATGATGGACTCGGGCGTCACCATCGAGGTGGGCCCCGGGCGTCGCCAGTATCGCCCGCCGCCCGGGTTCGCCATGCCGGCCGGCGGCCTCGGCATCCGCCTGAAGGACCAGCCGCTGGACAAGGAGCGGCGCCTCAGGCTGCACAAGCTGCCCGCCGCCCTCGCCTTCGCCCGCGCCAACCAGATCGACCGGCAGGTGCTCGGCGGTCCGCGGCGGCGGCTCGGGATCGCCGCCCACGGCCAGGCCTTTAGCGACGTGATGGAGGCCCTGAGCGCCATGGAGCTCGGGCATGCGGAAGCGGCGGACCTGGGTCTGGCGGTCTACAAGGTCGGGATGCCCTGGCCGCTGGAGCCCACCGGGATCCGCGCCTTCGCCCGGGGCCTCGAGACCCTGATGGTGGTCGAGCACAAGCGGCCCTTGCTGGAGGGCCAGATCCGGGCAGCCCTCTACGACCTGCCCGCCCACGCCCATCCGAAGATCGTCGGCAAGGTGGACGAGCAGGGCCATCCGCTGCTTTCCGAGCTCGGCTCCCTGTCCGTGGCCGAGGTGGCGCTGGCGCTTGCAGACCGGCTGCCGCCCGGACCGCACATGGAGCGCGTCCACGCCTTCCTCGATCGGGTATCGGCGGCCGGCATGGCGGCGGTGACCCTGGGCGCCGAGCAGATCCGCAAGCCGTTCTTCTGTTCAGGCTGTCCGCACAACACCTCGACCCGCCTGCCCGAAGGCTCGCGGGCGCTGGCCGGCATCGGCTGCCACTACATGGCCAGCTTCTCCGATCCGCAGACCGACCTCACCAGCCACATGGGAGGCGAGGGGCTGAGCTGGGCCGGGGCCTCCCCGTTCACCGAGGAGCCGCACGTCTTCGTCAACCTCGGCGACGGCACCTACGGCCACTCCGGCTCGCTGGCGATCCGCGGCTCGATCGCCATGGGCAGCCACATCACCTACAAGCTGCTCTACAACGACGCCGTGGCCATGACGGGTGGCCAGCGTCCGGAGAGCGGCTTCACGGTCGCCCAGATCACCCGCCAGCTCGCCGCCGAGGGCGTGAAGAAGATCGTGGTGGTGGCGGAGGACCCTGGTCGCTATGCGCGAGCGAGCGACCTCGCGCCCGGGGTGAGCGTCCATCCGCGCAGCGCGCTGATGAGGGTGCAACGCGAGCTTCGGGAGGCTCCCGGGGTCACCGTGCTGATCTACGATCAGGTCTGCGCCAACGAGAAGCGTCGGCGGCGCAAGCGCGGGACGCTGGCGCCCGCTCCCCGCCGGGTGTTCATCAACCCCCTGGTCTGCGAGGGCTGCGGCGACTGCTCGGCCGCCTCCCACTGCGTATCCATCGAGCCGCTGATGACCGAGTTCGGCCGCAAGCGCCGGATCGACCAGTCCACCTGCAACCAGGACTATTCCTGCCTGAAGGGCTTTTGCCCCTCGTTCGTGACCCTGGAAGGCGCGCACAACGCCCATGCGCCGAAGCTGGCGGCGCTCACCGCGGAATCGACGCCGCTACCCGACATCGAGGCCTTCGAGGGGGTCAAGAACATCGTCTTCACCGGCGTCGGCGGCACCGGCGTCACCACCACCGCCTCAATCCTCGCCATGGCCGCCCACATCGACGGCCGCGCCGCTTCGGTGGTCGACATGACCGGTCTCGCCCAGAAGGGCGGCGCGGTCTTCAGCCACGTGCGGATCGGCGGGACGGCGGTCACGCCGGTGGGTGGACGCGTGCCGGCCGCGAGCGCCCATGTGCTGGTGGCCTGCGACCTGCTGGTGGCGGCCGGTCCGGAGGCCCTGGCGCTCTACGCCAAGGACCGGACCATCGCCTGCGGCAACGGCGACCTGCAGCCCACCGCCGACTTCGTCGCCGACCGCGACGCCCGGTTTGACGCATCCGCCATGGCCCGGCGGATCGGCGCGGCCGTCAAGCGCTACGAGAGCTGCCCCGCGGTCAGCTTGGCCGAGCAGAAGCTCGGCGACGCCATCTTCGCCAACATGATCATGCTGGGCTTCGCCTGGCAGCGGGGGCTGGTTCCGGTCTCCTCGCGCGCCCTCTACAGAGCCATCCGCCTGAACGGCGTCGACGACGAGACCAATCTGCAGGCCTTCGAGCTGGGCCGGATCGCCGCCGCCAGGCCGACCGAGGCGGCGCCTTCAAAGGAGTCCGGCCTCGATCCCGAGACCATGCCGCTGGAGACGCTGATCGGGCGTCGCGCCGCCGAGCTCGAGGCCTATCAGAACCGCGCCTATGCCCAGCGCTACCGCGGGCGCCTCGAAAAGGTCCGCGCCGCCGAGGCCGCCGTCGGCGGCCGCGGGGCGTTGACGCGCGCGGCCGCGATCGGGCTCTTCAAGCTGATGGCCTACAAGGACGAGTACGAGGTGGCCCGGCTCTACGCCGACGGCCGGTTCGGCGCCGCGCTGAAGGAGACCTTCGCCGGCGGCAAGGCCAAGGTCTGGCTCTCCCCGCCCCTGCTGGCCCCGAAGGATCCGGAGGGGCGTCCGAGGAAGATCGCCTTCGGCGGTTGGATGCTCGACATCGCTTTTCCGCTGCTGGCGAAGCTCAAGGTCTTGCGCGGCGGGCCGTTCGACCTCTTCGGGGCGAGCGCCGAGCGTCGGCTGGAGCGACAGTTGATCGCCGATTACGAAGCAGGTCTCGATCGCCTGCTCGTCGGGCTGACGTCCGAGCGGCTGCCGCTGGCGGCGCGGATCGCCGCCGTCCCGGACGCCATTCGGGGCTTCGGTCACGTGAAAGCCGCCGCGGTGGCGACGGCGAAAGCGCAGGAAGCCAGGCTGTGGGCGGAATGGGACGCGGCGGCGCCCTCCCCCTCGTTGGGAGGGACAGGCGGCGAAGCCGCCAGGGCGGGGGTTTCCGGTGACATGCGCTGACGCCGCATGGGTCGCGGCTCCTTGAGGCGCCCGACTCCCCCGTCCCGCCGACGCTGCGGCTCGGCCCTCCCTCCCCACACGAGGGAGGGAGGGGTTTGAGCCCCGACTTCGACGCCTGCGTGGTCGGGGCCGGCGCGGTGGGTCTCGCCTGCGCCTACGCCCTCGCCAAGCGCGGACTGGCGGTGGTCGTGCTCGAGAAGGAGGCCGCCATCGGCCAGGGCGTCTCCTCGCGCAACTCCGAGGTGATCCACGGCGGCCTCTACTATCCGACGGGTTCGCTTCGGGCCGAGCTCTGCGTCGCGGGCCGGCGGGCCCTCTATCCGTTCCTGGAGGCGCACAAGGTCGCCTATCGCAAGTGCGGCAAGCTGGTGGTGGCGACGGCGCCTGAGGAGCTGTCGCGGCTGGAGGCGGTGGCGGCCCAGGCGCAAGCGAACGGCGTCGAGGGGCTGACGATGCTCGGCGGCGCGGCGGCGATGGCGCTGGAGCCGGGCTTAAGGGCCGTCGCGGCGGTCCTCTCGCCGGAGAGCGGCGTCTTCGACAGCCACGGCTACATGCTGGCGCTCGCCGGCGAGATCGAGGGTCTGGGGGGCGCAATCGCCCGGGCGACGCCGTTCCTCGGCGCCCGCCCAAGAGAAGGCGGCGGCTTCGAGATCCGGGCAGGCGGCGCGGCGCCCATCGTCTTCGCCGCGCAGCTGCTGGTGACCGCGCCCGGCCTGGCCGCGCAAGCCGTCGCCGCGCTCATCGAGGGTTTCCCGCGCGGGCGCATTCCGGCCCGCCATCTGGGCAAGGGCGTCTACTTCCGGCTGAGCGGCAAGGCGCCCTTCGAGCGGCTCGTGTATCCGCCGCCGATCCCCGGCGCGCTCGGGACCCACTACCGCAAGGACCTCGGCGGCCAGGCGGTGTTCGGGCCGGACCTCGCCTACGTCGAGAGCGAGGATTACTCGGTGGATCCGGCGCGGGCGGACGCGTTCTACCGCTACGTCCGCCGCTTCTGGCCGGGCCTTCCGGACGGCGCCCTCAGTCCCGACTACGCCGGCCTACGCCCCAAGCTCCACGGGCCGGGCGAGCCGCAGCCCGATTTCCGGATCGACACCCCCGAAGCCCACGGCCTTGCGGGCCTGGTGACGCTTTTCGGCATCGAGAGCCCCGGTCTCACCGCCTCCCTGGCGATCGGCGAGGCGGTGGCGGCGCGGCTCGGGGAGGCGCAAGAAGAACGGTGGGCGCATCCGCCTTGAAGGGGCAGGAGCCGGCGCCTATAACCCGGCGCTCCCCCTGGCTGGGTAGCTCAGTTGGTTAGAGCGGCGGATTCATAACCCGCAGGTCGGCGGTTCGAGCCCGCCCCCAGCTACCAGGGCGCGCCCATGGCGGACGAACACACCCAGGACCCCTCCGAGAGCGCCGAGGGGCGTGGACGCGGGCCGAGGCCCGTCGACCGCCGCCGGGACCATGCGCGCGGCGGCCACGCACGCCAGGGCGGCGTCACGGTCATTCTCTACGGCGATTACCTGTGCCCCTATTGCCGGCGCCTGCGCCCGGTCCTGGAGAGGCTGCGCAGGGCGCTCGGCGAGCGGATGACCTACGTCTATCGCCAGTTTCCCAACGAGCGCGCCCATCCCGGGGCCGAGTTCATCTCCATCGCGGCCGAGGCGGCGGGGCGTCAGAACCGGTTCTGGGACATGCACGATGCGCTCTACGACCGCCAGCCTCCTCTCGATCGGCGCATCGTGCTGGACATCGCCCGCGACTGCGGCCTCGACATGGAGCGTTTCGAGCGCGACCTGGAGGACGGCAGGCTGCGCCGGCGCGTCGAGGACGACCTGGCCGATGGCCGCCGCAGCGGTGTGGCCGGCACCCCCACCATCTTCGTCGACGGGGTCCGCTACGAGGGCGCCTGGGATTTCCACTCGATGCTGGAGGCCCTGGAGCAGCCGGTCGGCGTGCGGGTGAAGCGGACGGCGCGCGCCTTCGCCAACCTGCCGGCCTCGGCGGGCATCGTCCTCTTGATCGCCGCGGCGGCGGCGCTCGCACTCGCGAACAGCGCCGTCGCCCCGGCCTATGGTCGCTTCGTGGGGGCCGAACTCGGGATCGGGCCGATCCCGGGGCCACTCACCATGAGCGTCGCCGAATGGTGCTCGGAGGCGCTGCTGGCGGTGTTCTTCCTCATCGTGGGGCTCGAGATCCGGCGGGAGGTGACCGCCGGATCGCTCGCCGATCCGCGCGCGGCGGCGGCGCCCGTGGTGGCGGCGGTCGGCGGGGTCGTGGTTCCGGCGGCGATCTATCTGGCGCTCAATCCCGGGCCCACCGCCGCCGGCTGGTCGGCGCCGGCCGACACCGGCATCGCCTTCACCCTAGGCGTGCTGGCGATCTTCGGCGCCCGGGCCTCGGCCGGGCTAAAGGCCTTCGTCGCCGCCTATGCGGTGGTGGACGACATCCTGTCGATCCTGATCCTGGCGATCTTCTACCCGCGCGACTTCCACCCGGGCTGGCTCCTGGCCGCCGGCGCCTCGGCCGGCGCCCTCGTCATCCTGAACCGCTGGCGGGTCTACGCCGCGTGGCCCTACCTCGCGGCCTCCGCCTGCCTGTGGCTCTTCCTGCACATGGCGGGGGTCAGCGGCGCCCTGACCGGCGTGGCCCTGGCCGCCGCCCTCCCCGCCCGGCCGACGCCCGCAACCGGCCCCTTGCTCGCGCAGGCCGCCACGGCGCTTTCCGAGCTGGAACACGCTGAAAGCGAGCTCAAGCGAGCCGGCGGGGAGCGGCGACGTCTCGAACAGGAGCCGATCTGGGAATGGGCGAGCCGCAACCTGTCAGCCGCCGCCGCGCGCCTGCTGTCGCCCGCCGAAAGGATCGAGCGGAACCTCGAACCCTGGTCGACCTACGTGGTGTTGCCGCTTTTCGCCTTCACGGCGGCCGGCGTGTCGCTGACCGCCGACATGGGGGCGCCGGCGGCGGGGCGGGTGCTGTGGGGCGTCGCCCTCGGACTTGCGATCGGCAAGCCTTTGGGCATAGCGGGAGCGGCCTGGGCGGCGGTCGGGACGAGGCTGGCGGTGTTTCCCGCCGAGGCTTCCCGGCCCGCTTTCATCGGCGCGGCCTGCCTCTGCGGAATCGGCGATCCGCTTTCCATCCTGATGGCCGAGCAAGCGTTCGGCGGCGGACCCTACGCGGGAATCGCCAAGGTCGGCGTCCTCCTCGGCTCGGCGCTGGCCGCCGTCTTGGGCGTGGCCGCCCTTTGCCTCAGCCCGCCGCCGATCACCCGCGCCGATGGCCGCGCGGTCTAGCTCGCCGCCGCGACCGCCTCCGGGTCGGCTAACGGACGGGCGCCGCCCACCGCCAGCCAGTGATGGACCTTGGTCACCAGCTCCGCCGCGCGGATCGGTTTGGCGATGTGGTCGTCCATCCCCGCCGCCTCGCAGGCCGCGACGTGGGCGGGCAGGACATTGGCGCTGAGCGCGAGGATCGGAATCTCGGAGCCGGCGCCCTCCAGGCGTCGGACGCCCCGGGCGGCCGCCAGGCCGTCGATGCCCGGCATCTGCAAGTCCATGAGGATCAGGTCGAAGCCGCCCTTGGCCGCCAGGGCGATCGCTTCGGCCCCGGAGGCGGCCTCCACGCAGTCGTGGCCGAGCGGGCTCAGCATGGCGCGGACCAGCTCCCGGTTGATCGAGAGGTCGTCGACGATGAGGATGCGGGCAGGACGTCCGTCGGCCAGGGGAGGCGGCTCCGGGGGGCAAAGGAGCGGCGCCTCGCTGATCGGCGCGAGCACCTCGAACCAGAAGGTCGAGCCGACGCCTTCGACGCTGTCCACCCCGATCTGGCCGCCCATGAGCTCGGTGAGCTTGCGGCTGATCGCCAATCCGAGGCCCGTGCCCCCGTGGCGGCGGTTGATGGAGCCGTCGACCTGGGAGAATCGCTGGAACAGCCGGTCGCGCTGGTCTGCGGGGATGCCGGGGCCGGTGTCGGCCACCTCGAACCGAAGCCGCGGCGCGGGTCGGGCCAGCTGCATGACGCGCAAGGTGACGCGCCCTGCGGCGGTGAACTTCACCGCGTTGCTGAGCAGATTGAGCGCCACCTGACGAAGCCGGCCGCTGTCGGCGTCGACGAAGGCCGGGAGCGCCGCGTCGAGCTCCAGATGGAGCGCCAGTCCCTTCTCCTTCGCCTGGCCGGCCACGATCTCGACCACCTCGCGCGCGAAGGCGGCGGGATCGAAGGGCTGGGGGTCGAGCGTCAGCTGGCCGGCCTCCAGTTTCGAGAAGTCGAGGATGTCGTTGACCACCGCGAGCAGGCCGTGGCTGGCGGTGATGATGCGCCGGACGTGGAGCTGGGCTTCTTCGGGCAGGTCCGGCATGCGCCCGAGCAGATCGGCGAACCCGACCACGCCGGTGAGCGGGGTGCGTATCTCGTGGCTCATGTTGGCGAGGAAGTCGATCTTCGCCTCCGAGGCGGCCTCCGCGCGCGCCCGAGCCTCGATCAGATCGTCCTCGAGCTTATGGCGTGCGGTCACGTCGCGGTAGCTGGTCACGGTCTTGGTCGGACGGCCGGCGGCGTCGCGGACCACCACACCGGCCCCCTCGACCCAGACATAGTCGCCGCCCTTGGTCCTGGCCCGAAATTCGCCCCCGCCCTCCTGGCCGGCCGCGCCGGTGGCGAAGCGGTCGTGGAGAATGGAGGCCACGCGCGCCTGATCTTCGGGGTGGACGAAATCGAGGGTTTTGCGCCCGATCACTTCAGCCGGCTCGTAACCGTAGCGGGCGACGGAGGGCGAGGCGTAGGAAATGACCCCGTCTGGCTCCACGACGAACACCAGGTCGGTGACGTTGTCGGCCAGCAACCGGTAGCGCGCCTCGCTGGCGGCGAGCCGGGTCTTGACGCGGCGGCGCTCGGCCAGGGTCGCCCCGATCGGCAGGGCCGTCACCGCCAGGACCAGCAGGAACACCTGCAGCCCCAGCATCTGGCGCAGGAGGTCGGGGCCGAGCAGCCGCAGCGGCCCGTGGCCGGCGGCCACCAGGGCGACGGCGATGACCGCGGTGAGCAAAAGACCGAGCGCCGCCCCGGCGATTTCCATCCGGAAGGTCACCAGGAGCAGAGCCGGAACGATCAGGAACGCCAGCGGCGTCTGGGATTGGCCGAAAACCAGGGCCGCCGTCCCCGCCAGGAGCGCCAGCGACAGGGCGTCCAGCGCCGCCCGTCGCGGCCCGGCCGGCTTGCGGGACCGTCTGGGCCGCAGGGCGGTCAGCGGCGGCACCAGCACCAGCAGCCCGAGCGATCCCGACAACAGCCAGCTGAAACCCACTCTTAGCGGATCGTCGAGCCGGTTGAGCACCAGACTCGCGCTGGCGAGGCAGATCAGCGGATCGACCACCAGGCAGAAGATCGCGAACACCCGCAGATGCGCGAGCCGCCGCAGATCGAGCCGGCGCCCCGCATAGCGGCGGATCAGCACGGCGCCGGTTCCGATCTCCAGACCGTTGAAGGCGGTCATCGCCAGCGAGGCGGCGAAGGGCTGGCCGCAGAGGAGATTGGCGGCGAGGTTGCCGGCGACCGCGGCGGCCAGCAGCGGCGGCCAGCGGCGCGAAGCCACGTTGAGCATGGCCGCGAGGGCGACCGCGTTCACCGGCCAGATCCCCGGCGCCCGGCCCGATTGGCGCGTGAACAGGATGCAGAGCGCGGCCAGGGCGAAGATCGCCAGTCCGAGGCCGACCGCCTGAGCGAGCTCGATCCAAGTCCGCCCGAGAACCTTGCGCGGCTGCGGCATTCTCAGGACGAACTCCTCTTCGAATTGCCCGGAACCGAGCGCTTCTGGTTATGGGTGCGGGTTCCTTACCGGCGGTTAAGCACGCGCCCCGCCGGCGCCCTCTCAGGCCGCCGCCGCTCCCGCATGCGCCCCGCCCCCGAGGGCTGCTTCCAGCGCCTCCCTCAGGCGTTCCGCCTTGATCGGCTTTTCGACCACTGAGCACATCCCCGCAGCCAGATATGCGCCCACCTCGTCGGGGTCGGCGTTGGCGGTGAGCGCGATGATCGGCACCCGGCTGGCGGGCGCGGCCAGACGCCGGATCTCGCGGGCGGCGGTGACCCCGTCCATCTTCGGCATCTTGATGTCCATGAGGATCAGATCGAAGCGTCCCGCCTTGGCCGCCTCGACGGCCTCCTGGCCGTCCGCCACGGATTCGGTCGAACAATCGAACATCTCGCAGAGCGCCTCGACCACCATCCGGTTGGTGGCGTTGTCGTCCACCACCAAAATGTGGGCGGCGCGGGCCGGCCGCGCAGACAGCGTCGGCGCGACCTCGGCGGCGGCCGCCTCGACCGCCGCGGGGGCGGTGAACTCGAAGGTGATCGTCGCCCCGGGACCCGTGTTGGCCGCCGCCTGCAGGCGCCCCGCCAGCGCGGACATGGTTCGTTCGGCCAGCATCAGGCCGAGCCGCGCCCTACCGCCCGCGCCGCCGTCGCTGTCCCAGCTCAGCATCGAGGCCAGATCGTCCCCGGGGTCGGCGGTCCCGTTGTCGCGGACCCGGCCGACGAGGGCGACACCATTCTCGGTCGGCTGCGCCCGGAGGCTCGCCTCGATCACGCCCCGGCCGGCGCAGGCCATGGCGCGGCCGATCAGGACGTCGAACACCTGCAGCAGGCGCTCCCGGTCCGCCATCGCGGCGCAATCCGGCTGGCCGTCGTAGGAGACGAGCAGGGTGACGGCCGCCTCCTCGGCCCGCGGGCGCCAGCGGCGGTCGATCTCGTCCATCAGCTCCTGCAGACGGACGGAGGTCGGGACGATCTCCAGGCGGCCGGCCTCGGCCTTTTGCAGCTCGACGGCGATGTCCAGGAGGTCGAGGGCGGACCCTCCGGCCTCGCGAATGGTGTCCACGAGCGCCGGCGCACCGTCGGGGAGACGCATTCGAAGCAGCCCCTCGGCCGCCGCCAGGGCGTCGGCGATCGGCTCGCGGATCTCGGCGCAAAAACGTTCGACGGGACTGGCGCCGACCTGGTCCGAGGCCAAAAAGGCCACCATCCGAACCGGGTCGGCGACGCCGATATAAGACCCCGCCTCGGTGACCGCCACGCCGGCGTGCAGCGCCGCCGGATGCGTCACGGCGATGCGCTGAACGAACTGGCGCAGGGGCTCGCGCGCCTCGGCGCTCACCGGCGCAGGCTCCATCAGCTCGCTGAGCGGCCGCTCCGGTCCGCCCGGCGCCTCCATCCGGATCAGGAACGATTCGCGCTGGACCAGACCCACCGCGCGGCCATCGTCGACGACGGCCAGCACGCGACAGGTCTCGTTCCGTACGAAGACGGCGAGAGCGACTTCACAGAGACCGTCCGCCGGCAGCGGCGGGTAGCGGTCGACCACTTCGCCAAGGGTGTGCATGACGTCACGAATGCCTAACTGAGCGCACACCATGACAAGCCTGACTTGCAAAGGTGTTAATCGCTTGGGTTTCGTGACGAGGGGTGAACAACTACCGCGATATAACATGGTTTCCTGGGTGGAAACCTACCTGGCGGAGCAACACTTCGGTTACCGAACTGCGACCAGTGACCGATTGACGGGCCGTCAAGCATTTTCCCGTCCCATGACCGGTCCAGGACAAACGGATCGGGCCAATGGCGAAGGCGAGTTTTCAGCGGAACCAGAGGGTCTGGGTCGAGAGCGTCGGCGCCTGGGCGGTGGTCGAGAGAATCGAGCCGGTCTGGGCGAAGGGCTTCGAGGAGCCGGTCAAGGTCACCTATGACGTCGGCCTCGGGCGCCCGTTCCTGGCGCATGAGCTGCAGGCCGAGGAGGAAACCAAGGCGGACGCCGGCCAGGAGGAGACCCGCTGGCGGCTGATGCGGGCGCGCAACAAGTGGCAGTCGGCCGGCGACTGCGCGCACCATCCCTACCCGGGAACCTATCCGGTGGTGGTCACCGACGCCGGCGACTGGGGCGGCTGGCGCGTGCCAGGCGCGGAATACGACCGCGATCCGCGCAAGATCGAGTTTCAGGCGCGGCTGATCGCCTCGGCGCCGGGGCTGCGGACCTTGGTGCGCGAGCTGCTCGCCTCGATCGTGGAGGCGCCCGAGGACGCGCCCCCGGCGCTTCAGGAATTTGCCCGCAAGGCCCTGGTGATCGAGCGCTACCTGCTGGAAAGCCCCGCCGAGATCCCCTCGCCCGCGCCGCTGGCGGCCGAATAGCGCCCCAATCCCTCCGGCGCTCTCGCTTCGCGTTGTCCGGGCCTTCCGGCGGCCTTAAGTCTAGGCGCATGCGCACCGACACGCCTCAACCGGTCAGCCTCGCGGACTATCGCCCGCCGCTCTACCTCGTGGACGAGGTCAGCCTCGCCTTCACCCTGGCCCCCGACGCCACGCGCGTGGTCGCCAAGCTGAAGGTCCGGCGCAACGGCGACCACGCCGAGCCCCTGAAGTTCAACGGCGAGCGCCTGAAGCCGCTTTCGGTGGCGATCGACGGACGCCCCTTGATCCCGGCCGAGTACGAGATCGACGGCGAGTTCCTCACCATCGCGCGCCCGCCGGTGGCCTTCGAGCTCGAGACGGAGGTCGAGATCGACCCGGAGCGCAACAAGGCGCTGGAGGGGCTCTACATGTCCGGCGGCCGGTTCTGCACCCAGTGCGAGGCCGAAGGATTCCGCAAGATCACCTACTTCCCCGACCGCCCGGACGTTCTCGCCAGGTTCACGGTCCGCATCGAGGCGGAGAAGCGCTTTCACCGGCTGCTCTCCAACGGCAACCTCATCGAGGCGGGCGACCTGCCGGGCGACCGCCACTACGCCGTCTGGAACGATCCCTTCCCCAAGCCCTGCTACCTGTTCGCCCTGGTGGCGGGCGAGCTCGACGTGCTGGAGGACGCCTTCGTCACCGCCAGCGGGCGCCAGGTGGACCTGCGCATCTTCGTCGATCCGGGCATGGCCGATCGGGCCCTCTACGCCATGGACAGCCTGAAGCGGGCGATGCGGTGGGACGAGGAGACCTACGGGCGCGAGTACGACCTCGATCTCTTCATGATCGTGGCCGTCCGGGACTTCAATTTCGGGGCGATGGAGAACAAGGGCCTCAACGTCTTCAACTCCTCGCTGCTGCTCGCCGACCCGGAGACCGCCACCGACGCCGACTACGAGCGGATCGAGGGAGTCATCGCCCACGAGTACTTCCACAACTGGACCGGCGACCGGATCACCTGCCGCGACTGGTTCCAGCTCTGTCTCAAGGAAGGCCTTACGGTCTTCCGCGACCAGGGCTTCTCGGCCGACCAGCGGGGCGAGGCAGTGCAGAGGATCAAGGAGGTCAAGCAGCTCCGGGCCCGGCAGTTTTCCGAGGACGCGGGGCCGCTGGCCCATCCGGTCCGCCCGTCGAGCTACATCAAGATCGACAACTTCTACACCGCCACCATCTACGAGAAGGGGGCGGAGCTGATCCGCATGCTGCGGACGATGATCGGCCGCGAGGCGTTCCGGGCCGGCATGGATCTCTACTTCGAGCGCTGGGACGGCCAGGCCGCCACGGTCGAGGCCTTCATCCAGTGCTTCGCCGAGGTCTCGGGCAAGGATCTCGGCGGCTTCTTCGCCTGGTACGAACAAGCCGGCACGCCCAAGCTGCGGCTGGAGGCCACCTACGACGCCGGAGCCCAAACCCTCGAGATCGGCCTCGAACAGAGCACCGCTCCGACGCCGGGCCAGCCCGAGAAGCGCCCGCTGCCGATCCCCATCGCCTTCGGGCTGCTGGACGAGGAGGGCCGGGCGCTGCGCGACACCGAACTGGTCGTTCTCGATGGCCCCTCGCGGCGGCTGACGATCGAAAAGCTTCCCCGCACGCCGGTGATCTCGGCGCTGCGGAGCTTCTCGGCGCCGGTGAACCTGGTCTCGGACGCCCCCGCGAAGGACGCCTACGTACTGCTGGCCGCCGATCCCGATCTCTTCAACCGCTGGGAGGCGGGCCAGGGGCTGGCGCGCGACCTGATCCTCGCCCGGGCGAGTGGACGCCCCGACGAAGTGGGCGAGGAGCGCTTCGCCGAGGCGCTGGAGGCGGCGCTCGCCGACCAGTCCGCGGACGAAGCCTTCAAGGCGCTGCTGCTCTCGCCGCCCAGCGAACCCGACCTGGCGGTGGCCGCCGCGCCGGCCGACCCCGGCCCCCTCCACGAGGCCCGGGAGGCGCTGCGCCGGCGCATGGCCATGCGCCTGGGGGACCAGCTGCGCAGCCTGCACCTGCGGCTGCAGGAGAGCGGCGGCTTCTCGCCCGGCCCCTTCCAGGCCGGCCGGCGGGCGCTGCGCAACGCCGCCCTGGAGCTGCTCGCCGCCGATCCGAGGTCGGTCAATCTCGAACGCGCGGTCGGTCACTACGAAGCGGCCGGCAACATGACCGACGCCATGGGCGGCCTCAATGCGTTGATACGACTGGGCGGCGAGGAGTTCGAACGGGCGCTGGCGCACTTCTACGACCGCTGGCGCGACGAGCCCCTGGTGGTCGACAAGTGGTTCGCCCTTCAGGCCCGCGATCCCTCGGAGGGGGCCCTCGGACGAGTGATCGGTCTTACGGCCCATCCGGCCTTCGACCCGCGGACCCCCAACCGACTGCGGGCGCTGGTGGCGACCTTCGCCGGCTTCAATCCCGCCCGATTCCACGACCCCAGCGGCGCCGGCTACCGCTTCCTCGCCGACCAGATCCTGGCGGTGGACGCCTTCAACCCCTCGGTGGCGGCCCGGCTCGTCGATCCCCTGGGCCAGTGGGGCCGCTACACGCCGACCCTGGGGGCGCTCATGCGGGCCGAGCTGGAGCGCATCAGCCGGGCGCCGGGAATCTCGAAGAACGTCTACGA
>JAFBAO010000040.1 GCA_019247715.1 Caulobacteraceae bacterium | reverse complement strand
GCCGGCCGCCTCGAGGATGGCGCGGGCGGTGAACGGGAAATGGACCGCCAGGGCCGCGGGCGACTCGTCCCGGGCCATGGAGATGAGAGCGGCGCGCTCGGCCTCCATCGCCTCGATCCGGGCCATGGCGGCGTCGAACAGCCGGTCGTGGAGGTCGTCCGAGAGCGCCTCGGCGGTGGCGAGCGCGGCGCCGTCCAGGCGACGGCTGAGCGCGAAGACCAGCGCCGTCTTGCTGGGCGCGCGGGCGTAGAGGTCCGCGAAGGGGATGTCCGCCTGCTCGGCGACCTCCCGCAGCGAGACGTGTCGCCAGGGGCGGTCCGCCGCCAGCGCCAGGGCCGCATTCGCGGCCCGCGCCAGAAGATCCTCGGATGGGCTGGTCATGGCCCCATGATTTGGCCGAGTTGGGGGCGGCAGGCAAACCCGGCGGCGCGGCGAACCTTCAGGCGCCGAGCTCCTCGGACCTGCGCGCCGCCGCCTCCACGGCCGCCCGCAGCAGCGGGCCGAGGCCGCCCTTCCCCATCAGCACCGCCAGGGCCGCCTCGGTGGTGCCCCCTGGCGAGGTGACCTGGCGGCGCAACGCCGCAGGGTCCTCGTCGCCGGCCCCGAGCAGGGCGGCGGCGCCCACGACCGTCTTGCGGGCGAGCGTGCTGGCGGCGCCGGGCGACAGCCCCGCGACCCGGGCGGCGGCTTCCAGCGCTTCGACGAAGGCGTAGAGATAGGCCGGGCCGGAGCCGGAGACCGCGGTGGCCGCATGCATGAGCGCCTCGTCCTCCAGGTCGACGACCGCTCCCACGGGCGCGAACAGGGCGTGGGCGCGGGCCCGCGCCTCGGGATCCGGCGCGCAGACGCTGGCGGTCCCCTGGCCGATGGCGGCGGCGGTGGTGGGCATCACCCGCGCGATCCGCCTGCCTGCGAAGACTTCGGCCAGGGCCGCGAGGGGCACGCCGGCGGCGATCGAGACCACGATGGCGTCGGCGGCCAGATCGGGCGCGACCGCGGCCGCCTCCCGCCAGATCTGCGGCTTCACCGCCACGACCACGGTCTTGGCGCGGCCGAGCGCCGCCGCGTCGGGATTGAGCTCGGCCCCGGAGCCGAGCGCCTCGGGCCCCGGAGCGGGATCGCGGATCATCAGCTCGCCCATGGCGAAGGCCCCGGAGCGCCGCCAACCGGCGATCAGCGCCCCGCCCATCCGCCCGGCCCCGAGAAGCAGGATCGGCGTCAAGGGAGCCGTCCTCTTTAGGCCTGGCCCACGGTCTCGAACATGCAGGCGGCTATCGCCTCCTGGGGCGACTTGCCGGTCAGCAGGAAGTCGAAGGCGGGATAGAAGCGGTCGGCCGCCTCCATCGCCGCGTCGATCATCGACGCCGCCTGCGCCAGCGACGGCCGCTCCCCGTCGGGCAGGGCCATGGCGTGGCGGAACACCACCTCGCCGTCATCCGACCAGATCTCGAAGTGGCCCACCCAGACCCGCTGGTTGACCAGATTGGCGAGGTCGCAGGCGTCGGCGCGGCGCGTCCGGTCGGCGCGGCGATCGATGGAGAGACAAAGCTGCAGGCAGTCCGCCTCCGGGCGCCAGGCGAACCAGAGCTCGTAATCCTTCCAGTCGCCGGTGAGGGTGAAGGCCAGATCGCCGTCGTCGGTGCGGTCGAACCTGAGATTCTCCGCCGCCAGCACCCGTTCGACCACATCCAGCGGATCGAGGGCGATGAACGCGTCGTCTTCTTCCGGTTGGGGGGTGTCCATGGGACCTCAGGTCAAGGCCAAGGATGGGCGGCGAGAATCAAGCCTAATCTGCTTCGGCCGCTTCGTCTCAAGCCGCTTCTTGCGGGAAGCGAACAATTCACCCACGCCGGTCGCCGGACTTCAGCGCGGCGATCTCGGCGCGCAATGCGCCGACTTCGGCCTTCAGCGCCTCGAACTCCTCGCGGCGGATGAGGTCCATCTCGGCGGCGAGCCGGTCCGCCTGGGCGCGCATCGCGGCCTTCGCCTCCTCGCCGGCCGCCTGGGCGACGCCGAGGGCGGCGTTCGCCGCCTTGGCCAGCTCGTCCAAGATCGGATTTTGGCTCTGCATCGGCCTCCTATATGGGAAACGGGGGACGAATGCGAAGCACTTGTCCGCTACCCTTCGCCGCGCGGCGGCCCAAGGAGAGGAAGGCTTGGCGCTCCAGTTCCCTGACTTCGACCCTGCCGCGTTCACCATACCGGCGCTGCATCTGGGCGCCCTGGCGCTCGGACCCTTCGCGGTGCGCTGGTATGCGCTCGCCTACATCGCCGGCATCCTGCTGGGCTGGCGCTATTGCGTCGGACTGGTGAGGAACCAGAAGCTATGGGGGCGCTCCGGGCCCACGGCCAGCCCGCAGCAGATCGACGACCTCATCCTGTGGCTGACCCTCGGGATCGTGCTCGGAGGCCGGATCGGCTACATCCTCTTCTACATGCTGGTGAATCCCGACCAGCGCAGCGAGCTCCTGGCCCGGCCCGCGGAGGCTTTCGAGATCTGGAAGGGCGGGATGAGCTTCCACGGGGCGCTGATCGGCGTCGCCGCCGCCCTGATCTTCTTCTCCCGGGCCAATCGGATCCGGCTCCTGGCGCTCGCGGACCTGGTGGCGCCCTGCGAGCCGATCGGACAGTGCTTCGGGCGGCTCGCCAACTTCATCAACGGCGAGCTCTGGGGGCGGGTGACCACGGTCCCCTGGGGGATGGTGTTCTGCAACCGGCGGCTCGCCGACGCCAATGGCGGGATCTGCCCGGCCGGACCCATGCCGCGCCACCCGAGCCAGCTCTACGAGGCGGCGCTGGAGGGGCTGGTCCTGTTCCTGATCCTGCGCTGGGCCACCCACCACGCCAAATGGCTGCAGCGGGAGGGCGCGGTGCTGGGGCTCTGGCTGCTGGGCTACGGGGCGATCCGCATCCTGCTGGAGACGGTCCGCAACCCGGACGAGGGGATGCCGAACTTCCCTCTCGGCCTCACCATGGGCATGATCCTTTCCATCCCGATGATCGCCGCCGGCCTCGTGCTCGTGTGGCGCGCTCTGCGCCGTCCGGCCCAGATCCAGCCCGCATGAGCCTGGGCGACCGGCTCCGGGGCGAGATCGCCGCCGGCGGTCCGATCAGCGTCGCCGACTTCATGAGCCGCTGCCTGCACGACCCGCAGGACGGCTACTACGCCACGCGCCCGGCCATCGGCGCGGCCGGCGACTTCATCACCGCGGCCCAGGTCTCGCAGATGTTCGGCGAGCTCATCGGCCTGTGGCTCGTGGAGACCTGGCGGCGGCTGGGCGCGCCGGCCCGGGCGATCCTGGCCGAGGCCGGTCCGGGCGATGCGACCCTCATGGACGACATCCTGCGCGCCGCCCGCCTGGATCCCGCCTTCCTGGCCGCCTGCGAGCTCTGGCTGGTGGAGACCTCCGCGCCGCTGCGGCGCCTGCAGGCCGAGCGGCTCGCCCGTGCGCCGCTGACGCCGCGCTGGGCGGGCGCCGTCGCCGAAATCCCCGGGGATGCGCCGCTGCTGCTCATCGCCAACGAGTTCCTGGACTGCCTGCCCGCCCGGCAGTTCCAGCGCACCCGCGAAGGCTGGGCCGAGCGGCGGGTCGGCCTCGACTCCAAAGGCGACCTCGCCTTCGGGCTCGGCCCCCCGCTGCCGCGCGGCGGCTTCCCGGACGCGCCGCCGGGATCGGTGGTGGAACGCTCGCTCCCGCAGGAGGCCTTCGCCGCCGAGGTCGGCGCCCGCATCGCGGCCGCGGGCGGCGCGGCGCTCCTTATCGACTACGGCCGCGCCGCGCCCGGTGTCGGCGACACGCTGCAGGCGCTCGCCGGCCACCGCAAGGCCGATCCGCTGGCCGCGCCCGGCTCGGCCGACTTGACCGTCCACGCCGACTTCCCGGCGGTGCAGGCCGCCGCGAGGGCCGCCGGCGCCGAGGCGGGACTGCTTTCCCAGGGCGAGTTCCTGCGCCGCCTGGGCGTCGAGACCCGGGCCCGGCGGCTCGCCGAAGCGCATCCGGAGAGGGCCGGCCAGATCGCGCGCCAGCTCGCCCGACTCGTCGCTCCCGATCAGATGGGCGAGCTCTTCAAGGCGGCGGCGCTCTGGCGGGGCCCGGCCCCGCCGGGGTTCGAATCCCTCTGATGGAAGGGCTTCCGATCCTCGCTTCGCCGCTGCTCGCCAGGGCGTCCGGGATCCGCCACGCGTTCTTCACGCGCCAGGGCGGCGTTTCGGAAGGCGTCTACGGCAGCCTCAACGCCGGCCCCGGCTCCGGCGACGACCCCGCACGGGTGGCCGAGAACCGCCGGCGCGCCGCCGCCCGGCTGGGCGGGCCGGAGGATCGGCTGCTGAGCGCCTACCAGGTCCACTCGCCCGCGGCGCTGATCGTCGAAGCCCCCTGGCGGGGCCCCCGCCCGGAGGGCGACGCCCTCGTCACCGCCGAGCCCGCGCTCGCCCTCGGCGCGCTGGCGGCCGACTGCGCCCCCGTGCTCATCGCGGACCCCGAGGCGCGGATCGTGGCGGCGGCGCACGCCGGCTGGCGGGGGGCCCTCGCGGGCGTGGTCGAAGCGGCCATCGAGGCCATGACGGCTCTGGGCGCGGCGCCGGCGCGGATGCTGGCGGCGGTGGGCCCTTGCATCGGTCCGGATTCCTACGAGGTCGGCCTGGAGTTCGCCGCACGTTTCGAGGCCGCGGCGGCGGCCAACGCCCGTTTTTTCAGGGCCGGCCAGCGCCCCGACAAGCGGCTCTTCGACCTGCCCGGCTACGTGCTCTCCCGGCTGGCGGCCGCCGGCGTGGGTCAAGCCGAATGGATCGGCTGCGACACCTTCGCCGAGGAGGCGCTGTTCTTCTCGAACCGCCGCGCCGTCCACCGCGGCCAGTCCGACTACGGACGGCTGCTCTCGGCGATCGCCCTCGAGCCGTGAGCCCCGGCCTGCCTCCGCCAAGGGCGCCCGCGGGGTGCGCGCCCCGTGCGGCGAGGCCGAGGGTTTGCCCTGGGCCGCGGCGCTGTTAGAAGCCGCGAAAGGCGGGTTAGACGATGGCCAATCGGACGATGAAGCTGCTGGCGGGCAACTCCAACCAGACCCTTGCGGCGGCGATCGCCAAGGTGCTGGACATGCCCCTCACCCGGGCGAACTTCCGCCGCTTCTCGGACAACGAGGTGTTCGTGGTGATCGAGGAGAACGTCCGCGGCGAGGACGTCTTCGTGATCCAGTCCACCAGCTACCCGGCAAACGACAACCTGATGGAGCTCTTGATCTGCATCGACGCCCTGACGAGGGCGTCGGCGCGCCGGATCACCGCGGTGATGCCCTACTTCGGCTACGCCCGGCAGGACCGGAAGACCGGAGGCCGCACCCCCATTTCGGCGAAGCTGGTGGCCAACCTGATCACCCGCGCCGGCGCCGACCGGGTGCTGACCATGGACATGCACTCCGGTCAGATCCAGGGCTTCTTCGACATCCCCACCGACAATCTGCTCTCGACGCCGCTGATCGCCCACGACATCAAGATGCTCGAGCGCGACACCCGCAAGCTGGTGATCGTCTCCCCGGACGTGGGTGGCGTGGTGCGCGCCCGGACCCTCGCCGAGCGGCTCGATGCGGACCTCGCCATCGTCGACAAGAAGCGCTCGGCCCCCGGCGTCAGCGAGGTCATGAACATCATCGGCGAGGTGAAGGACCGGCGCTGCATCCTGTTCGACGACATCGTCGATTCGGCCGGAACCCTCTGCAACGCGGCGGCGGCCCTGATGAAGGCGGGCGCGGCAAGCGCCGCGGCCTACGTGACCCACGGCGTCCTTTCGGGCGCGGCGGTGACCCGGGTGACCGAGTCCCAACTGGACGCCCTGGTGATCACCGATTCGATCGAGGCCACCGAAGCGGTGACCGCCTGCCCCAAGATCCGCCAGATCAGCTGCGCGAACCTGATCGGCGAGGCCATCCGCCGGATCGCCAACGAGGAATCGGTCTCCAAGCTGTTCGATTAGGGCTCGCTAGTGTGGTGAATCTGAAGGTCGCTCGATTGATGGGGCGGACGCCGAGGCGAACGTCAAATTCGTAAAACCACACTCGATTCAAAGTTTTGCTAGTGTCCTTGTCGAGTCCGAAGTTCGCTCGGCGCCCATCCCGTCCACAGGCGAACGTCTGAACCGGGACACCAGCGCCACAAACTCGCCCCGGCCTTGCTACAGAAGCCGGCGGAGACGGCAAAGGGTTGATTTGCTATGCATTTTTCCAAACTCGCCCGCCTCCTTCTGGTGTCGGCGCTGGCGGGCGTGGCGCTCAGCCTTCCGGGCGCGGACGTCGGCATGGCCCGCCCGAAGCCGGCCCCGGCCGCCCCCCCGCCCCCGCCGCCACTGCCCGAGGTCTCCCTGGCGGCGCGGTTCGTGAACGATGCGGCGGCCTTCGAGAGCTACATGCGGCGCGCCGCCCTGATCTCGCCCGCCTTCACCGACAGCCAGGGCGTCGCCCGCGCGCTGCGGGTCGGCGCCGCCTACCGATCCGACCAGGTCCTGAGGGGCGAGATCGCCTACGCCGCCATCGCCGCCCTCCAGTCGCCGGTGTTCGTGGCGGCGGTCCGCGAGGCGGGCGCCACCCCTGAAGGCCGTTATGCGGTCGTGCGCCGCATCTTCGCCGATCCGGGCGCCGCGCTCACCTTCAAGGGCGCCGACGCCGCCGCCGGGCTGGCGCGGCAGGCGCTGACCGGTGACGGCATGCGGCTCTTCACCGCCGGCAAGTCGGTGCGCCAGGCCGCCTACGACATCCAACGCCAACCCTGGTCGCTGCAGGACGTCGAGGGACGCGACCAGCGGCTGGACGCGGTCAAGGGTCTCGACCGGACGCCCATGCCCGCCGCCACCGACGTCGCGGGCCAGCTGCAGGAAGCCTCGACCGGCCGGGCGGTTCTCAACCTCTCGGCCGAGCCCTACGCCCACCCGCATTCGCAGCTGTTGGTGCGAGCCGTCGCCCTGGCCGCCCTGGGGGCGATCGGCGAGGCCGGCGAGGCGCAGGCGGATAACGTCGGCTGGCTGCTCCAAGACTACTTCACCGCCCATTGCCTGGCCGAGGCCAAGCTCGCCCTCAACGAATGCCTGGCGGTCGCCCGGCCGAACTACGAGGACGTCTTCTGCCTCGGCCAGCACGTGATGGCCGACACGGGCGCCTGCGTGGTGCGCGGCGGCGGCGGGACGGTGCCGATCGAGATCGCCACCCGGCCGCTCAAGGTCCCGCCCGCCCATGGCGCCGCGGCCGGTAAGCATGGGGCCACCCATCGCCGCCACGCGCACTAGGGCCTCGCCGCCGTTGCAATGCGCTGAGCGCCCGTGTATCTAGCCGCACCTTTTCGGGCCCCCTCAACCGGGGCCGGCTCGCCGTGCGGCGTTCCCCCGCGCGGCGTCTGTCGTTTCTGAGGCGTGGCCATGGCCGAGATCGTTCTGAACGTGGAAGTGCGCGATGGCGCCGGCACCGGCCTGGCCCGGGCGGTGAGGCGCGCGGGCAAGGTTCCGGGCGTCCTCTATGGCGGCAAGCAGGCGCCGGTCCCGATCGCCATGCGCGAGGCGGAGTTCCGCAAGGCGCTCTATACCGGCAAGCTGCTGGGCCACCTGGTGACCCTGAAGTACGGCAAGGAGACCCAGCAGGTCATCGCCAAGGACGTCCAGTTCCACCCGGTCACCGACGAGCCGACCCATTTCGACCTCTACCGGGTCGAGGCGCACCAGCTGATCCGGATCGCCGTCCCGGTGCACTTCCGCAACCAGGAGGCCTCGCCGGGGATCAAGCGCGGCGGCACCCTCAACATCAACGTCCACGAGCTGGAGCTGACCGCTCCTGCCGACCAGATCCCCGAGGAGCTGGTGGTGGACCTGACCGGGCTGGAGATCGGCGACGCCATCCGCGCCGGCGACGTCGCCCTGCCCGCCGGGGTGGAGCTCAGCGGCGACCGCGAGGCCACCGTGGCCTCGATCGCCACCTCCTCGGCCCTGCAGGCCGAAGAGGCGGAGACGGCCGAAGCGCCCGTGGAAGCGGCCGCGGAAGGCGGCGAAGCCTCGGAAAGCTAGCCGCACGGCATGCTGATCCTGGTCGGCCTCGGTAATCCGGAGCCGAAGTTCGCCCGCAATCGGCACAACATCGGCTTCGCAGCCATCCAGACCATCGCCGAGCGTTGGGGTTTCGGCCCCGAAAAAGCGCGCTTCGCCGCCCTCGTCCGCGAGGGCAAGATCGACACCCCGCAGGGTCCGGAGCGGGCCTTGGCGCTCCGGCCCCAGACCTACTACAACGACTCCGGCCGCGCCGTCGGCCAGGCGATGGGCTTCTACAAGCTGGCGCCGAAGGACGTGGTGGTCTTCTACGACGAGATCGACCTCGCCCCCGGCCGCTTCCGGATGAAGACCGGCGGCGGGGCGGCGGGCAACAACGGGATCCGCTCCATCGCCGCGGCGATCGGGCCCGATTTCCGGCGCGCGCGCCTGGGGACCGGCCATCCGGGCCACAAGGACCTGGTCATGGGGCACGTGCTCAGCGATTTCCACAAGGCCGAGCTCGAATGGGCCAGGCCGCTGCTGGAGGCCTGCGCCGAGGCCCTGCCGTTGCTGGCCGCCGGCGAGGACGAGCGCTACCAGGCCGAGGTGCTGCGCCTGGCCCCCGCCCCGAAGCTCGACCCGCGGGCAGCCGCCCGGAAGGGCGAGCCTGATTGACCGGGGGCGTCTTGCGCGGACATAACCGCGCCCTTCGCGGAGAAGTCTCGATGTCCCTGTTCGGCGGCGGCCTCTTCCTGCTGATCGCCATTGCGCTCTGCATCCACGTGGTGCGCACCAACCAGCAGATCTTCTGGCTGTTCATCATCCTGTTCGTCCCGGGGCTCGGCAGCCTGGTCTATATCCTGGCGGTGCTGGTTCCCGAGCTGGTCGGGGGGACGAAAGCCAAGCGCTTCGGCATGGCCGCCCGCGAAGCCCTGGATCCAGGGCGTGAGTACCGGCAGGCCAAGTCGGCGGTGGAAGACGCGCCCACCGTGCACAACCAGATGCGCCTGGCGGCCGCGGCCGCGGCGCTGGGCCGCCACGCCGAGGCCGAGACGCTCTACGCCGAGGCGGCCCAGGGGATCCACGCGGAGGACCCCGCCCTGCTGTTGGGCAGGGCGAACGCGCTCTTGGAGCTCAGCCGCTACGACGAGGCCCTGGCCCAGCTGGACAAGCTCAGCGAGGAGCCGGGCCGCACCCCCTCGCCGGCGGTCTCGCTGGCCTGCGGGCGCGCTTACGAGGGGCTGGGACGGACCTCGGAGGCCGACGAGGCCTACCAGTGGGCGGCGGGACGGTTGCCCGGGCTGGAGGGTCTGGCGCGCTACGCGGCCTTCCTCGCGCGCGCCGGCCGGCGCGCGGAGGCGGCCGAGGCCCTGGCCGAGATCGACCGCCGGATCGCCAGGTCCAACGCCCAGTTCCGGCGCGAGGCTCGGCCCTGGCGCGACCTGGCCGCGCAGGCCCTGGGCTAAAGAGGTTCCATGGCTCTGAAAGTCGCCATCGTCGGCCTGCCGAACGTCGGCAAATCGACCCTGTTCAACGCCCTCACCGAGACGGCCGCGGCCCAGGCGGCCAACTATCCGTTCTGCACGATCGATCCCAATGTCGGCGACGTGGCGGTTCCGGAGCCGCGGCTGGAGGCTCTGGCCCAGATCGCCAAGTCGAAGGAGATCATTCCGGCGCGGATCAACTTCGTCGACGTGGCCGGGCTGGTGCGCGGCGCCTCCAAGGGCGAGGGCCTGGGCAACCAGTTCCTGGCCAATATCCGCGACTGCGACGCCGTGGCCCTGGTCGCCCGCTGCTTCGAGGATCCCGACGTGACCCACGTCGAGGGCCGCGTCGACCCGCTCTCGGACCTGGAGACGGTGGAGACCGAGCTGATGCTCGCCGACCTCGAGAGCCTGGAGCGGCGCATCGTGAACGTCGAAAAGCGCGCCCGCGGCGGCGACAAGGAGAGCGCCCAGACCCTGCGGCTCGCCCAGCTGGCGCTCGCCGAACTGAACGCCGGCCGCCCCGCCCGCACCGCCAAGGTCGGGCCCGACGATGAGAAGGCCTGGCGGATGTTGCAGCTCTTGACCGCCAAGCCGGCGCTCTACGTCTGCAACGTCGACGAGGCCTCCGCCGCGCACGGCAACGCACTTTCCGAGGCCGTCGCCGCCCGCGCCGCCAAGGACGGGGCCAAGTCGGTGGTCATCTCGGCGAAGATCGAGAGCGAGATCGCCGGCCTCGAGCCTGCGGAGCGGGCCGAGTTCCTGGAGGCGCTCGGTCTTTCCGAGGCGGGGCTGGCCCGGCTGATCGGCGAGGCCTATGCGCTGCTGGGCCTGCAGACCTTCTTCACCGCCGGCCCGAAGGAGGCGCGCGCCTGGACCATCCGGATCGGCGCCGCCGCGCCGGAGGCTGCCGGAGTGATCCACACCGATTTCGAAAAGGGCTTCATCCGCGCCGAGACCATCGCCTATGACGACTACGTCCGCCTGAACGGCGAGGCCGGGGCCCGCGAGGCGGGCAAGCTCCGGTCCGAAGGCAAGGACTATGTGGTGCGCGACGGCGACGTCATGCACTTCCGGTTCAACGTGTGAGGCGAGAAAGAGGGCTTCATGGGCGAGATGATCAAGATCAAGAGCACGGCGGCCGACGGCTTCGAGTTCGCAGCGCTACACGCCGAGCCGCAGGGGCGCCGCCGAGGCGCGGTGATCGTCATCCAGGAGATCTTCGGCGTCGACCGATACGTGCGCGAGGACGTGGAGCGCTGGTCGAAGCTCGGCTTCGAGGCGCTGGCGCCTTCGATGTTCGACCGGGTCGCACCGGGCCTCGACGTCGGGCACGACGAAGCCGGCATGCAGGCGGCCCGCGCCGCGGTCGCCAAAGCCAAGCCGGAAGACGCCCTGGCCGACATCGCCGCCTGCATCGCCTATCTGAAGCCGCGCGGGCCGGTGTTCATCGTCGGCTACTGCTACGGCGGGGCGATGGTCTGGCAGGCGGCGGGCCGGCTGGAAGGCCTGGCGGCCGGCTCCAGCTACTACGGCGGCGGGGTGGCGGCGGCCGCCGACCTCACCCCCAAGTGCCCGGTGATCTGCCACTTCGGCCGCAAGGACGGGTTCATCCCGGCCGACGAGGTGAAGGCCAAGCTCGCCGCGGCCCAGCCGAAGGTTCCCGTCTACATCTACGAGAAGTCCGGCCACGGCTTCAACAACGACGGGCGGCCCGATTCCGACCTGGACGACGCCAAGCTGGCCCGGGAACGGACCCTGGCGCTCTTCGAGGCCAACGGGGCGCGATGAGGTGGCCGAGCCGGTCACCCTGAAGAGCGCCGAGGACGGCTTTTCCTTCGGCGCCTACCACGCGGCGGCCGAGGACGCCCGGCGCGGCGGCCTGGTGCTGATCCAGGAGATCTTCGGGGTGACGGCCCACATCCGCGCGCTTGCGGACGGGTACGCCGGCGATGGCTACGAGGTTCTCACCCCTTCGCTCTACGATCGCCGGCAGCCGGGGTTCGAGGCCGGCCTGGATGCGCAGGGCCTCGCCCTGGCGCGGCGGTATTCCGAGGAAGCGCCGTGGGACGAGGTGGCGGGCGACCTCGCCGCGGCCGTGGCGGCGCTGAAGCCGCCGGTGTTCGTGGTCGGCTACTGCTGGGGGGGAACGGCGACCTGGCTCGCCGCCGCCCGCTGCGAGGGAGTTGCGGCGGCCTCGAGCTTCTATGGGCGGCGAATCCCCGAGCTGATCGGCGAGGCCCCGCGCTGCCCGATCATCCTCCACTTCGGACGCAACGACCCCACGATCCCGCCGACCACCGTCGAGGCGATCGCCGCAGCCTATCCGGAGATTCCCATCCACCTCTACGACGCCGGCCACGGCTTCGTCTCGGACCGCTCAGATCACGACGACGAAGCCGCCCGACTTGCGCACCTGCGCACACTACAGCTCTTCACCCGTCACGGCGGCGGCCGCGGAGAGAACTGAGCCGCCCTCACCTCCCTGCGCAATGGCTCCCTCCTCTTCCGAGCGAGAGGGAACCGCCCGCGCTGCGTCAGCAGCGTGGGAGGGCGAGGGCCGCCGGTCAGCCGCCGATCCTCGGCCCCAGCACCGGATCGCGCTCCAGGCCCCGCACCAGGATCGCCTGGGCGAGCAGCACGCCCACGCCTGCGGCGTAGGCGCAAAAGGCGCTGGCGGGAAAGCGGCCGCCGTGGGCCGCCTCGGCGGTGTCGAAGTAGATGAAGCCGGCGAAGAAGCCGAGCACAAGGACCACCGCCAGGACCGAGATCACGCTCTGGCCGAAGCCGGTGCGGAAGCTGATCCAGATGTGGGTCTTGAGCGCGTGGCGGAACGGCGGCGCCGCCAGGGCGACCACGAGGGTGAGGAGGAAGAAGACTCCGGGGTAGAGCACGATGCGCTGCAGCTTGAACGCGGCCGCCCCCGGCAGCACCCGCCAGGCGTGGGTCGCGCCGGCCGCATAGATCAGCGCGCCCGCGGCGAAGGCCGAATACTCCATGCGCCGGAAGATGCGCCATGAACGACTGACTGGCATTCGCTGATCAATGTGGCGATGCGTTGCGGCGAGGAAAGGGCGCCCGCGCGTGCGGCGGACGCTCAGTGCCCCGCAAAGGCCACCAGGGTCGAGACCGGCACGCCTGCCGCCGCGAGCCTGGCCGCGCCGCCGAGCTCGGGAAGGTCGACCACGAAGGCCGCCGCCACGATCTGCGCCCCTGCTTCCTTGAGGAGCTGGGCGGCGGCCAGCGCCGTGCCGCCTGTGGCGATCAGGTCGTCCACCAGCATCACCTTCTCGCCCGGCTTCACCGCATCGAGATGCATCTCCATGGCGTCCGAGCCGTACTCCAGCGCGTACTCCACCGCCCGGGTGCGGTGCGGCAGCTTGCCTTTCTTGCGCAGAGGGATGAAGCCGGCCGAGAGCTGATGGGCGACCGCGCCGCCCAGGATGAAACCCCTCGCCTCGATCCCGGCCACCTTGTCGATCTTCATGCCGGCGAAGGGTTGCACGAGCTCGTCCACTGCCCGCCGGAAGGCCCGCGCGTCGCCCAGGAGGGTGGTGATGTCGCGGAACATGATGCCGGGCTTGGGATAGTCCGGGATGGTTCGGATGACGTCGGCTAGGTTCATTCAGGCATCCCCAAGCGCCGGCCGGCGACCGCCGAGAGCTTCTTGGCCAGCGCCGGGTCGCGGGCGGACGGCGCGGTGATGATCGCCGCATCGAGGGCGGTGTCGATCGGCGAAGGCGGACGGACCGCCGGCAGGGCTTCGGCCAGGCGGCGCACCAGCGTGCGCGCCAGGCCGGCGTTGGCGGCCAGCACCTCCAGGATGTGGGTCACCTCCACCGCCTCGCCTTCCTCGCGCCAGCAGTCGTAGTCGGTGACCATGGCGATCGCGGCGTAGGGCAGCTCCGCCTCGCGCGCCAGCTTGGCTTCGGGCATGCCGGTCATGCCGATCACGTCGCAGCCCCAGGCGCGGTAGAGGTTGCTCTCGGCCCGGGTGGAGAACTGGGGGCCCTCCATGGCGAGATAGGTGCCGCCGCGGGTCACCGGCGCCCCGGCCGCCTCCGCCGCCGCGGCCGCGAGCTCCGAAAGCCTCGGGCAGACCGGCTCGGCCATGGAAACGTGGGCGGTGAGCCCGGGGCCGAAAAAACTCGACTCCCGCGCGACGGTGCGGTCGATGAACTGATCGACGATCACGAACGCGCCGGGCGCCAGGGCTTCGCGCAGCGAGCCCACCGCGGAGAGGGAAATGAGATCGGTGCAGCCGGCCCGCTTGAGGGCGTCGATGTTGGCCCTGACGTTGATCGCCGATGGCGGCAGCGGATGCCCGCGCCCGTGCCTGGGCAGGAACACCAGCCGCACCCCGGCCAACGTCCCTGAGAGGAGCGCGTCGGACGGCGCGCCAAAGGGCGTCTCGACCTCGAGCCAGCGCGGTTCCTCCAGGCCCTCGATTTCATACAGGCCCGACCCGCCGATCACACCCAAGACCCAGTCCGACATCAAGCCTCCCGATGGCCCGCCTTATCGCCGAGCCGAGCGCGCTTGGCTACGGCGCCCCGTGCGGCCGGCCGCTCCATTCCTCGCCCTGATCATCGGGACGGCGCCGGCGCCGGCGCTGGCGGGCCAGGCCTGCTGGGTGGACAACGGCGCGGTGGTGGTCTCGGCCTCGCTGGGGGCGATCGCCGGCGACTTCATCCTCGACCCGGCCACGCCGATCAGCCAGATCCACGACACCCGCGCTGAGGCCGCAGGCTTCGAGGCGCCGGTGGTGCGCGGCGAGCTGCGCCTGGCCGGGCGGCGGCTGGGGCAGGCGGACTTCGAGGTGACGGCCCTCAACGCGCGGGCCTGGGGCTTTCCCACCGAGATCACCGGCGTGATCGGCGCCGACGTCCTGGACGGCCGCGTCGTGGACCTGTCGGCGCGCCCCTGCCGGATCGCCATCAGGGGACCGCGGGCGCCCCGGTTCCACGGCCGCTGGCGGCTGCGGCTGAAGATCGTGGACGGGCGCCCGACGGTGACGGCCACCGCGTCCGACGGGTTGCGAAAGCGCAAAGGCGCCTTCGCGCTGGAGACGGGCGGCGCCGGCGTTCGCCTCAGCGCGCAAGCCGCCGCCCTCAGCAGGCCGCCGCCCGCCGGGGCTGATCCCGCTTCACGCAGCCGCCCGCCGGCGCGGCTGCGGGGACTCATCCTCGCGGGCGCCGGGATGGAGAATCTGCCCGCCGGCCTCGATCCCGCCGCCCCGCCGGGTCTGCTAGGCGATATCGGCGAAACCGTCTGGTCGCGCTACGCGATGCGGATCGACCTGCGCCGCCAGCGCCTGGAACTCAAGCCTGCCCGTTGCGACGCCCCAAAAGGAGGCCCCTCACCTCAGCTCTCCCCGTCCTTCGGTCGGGGAGAGGGCTACTGCAGATAGCCGGGCGGAGCCGATGGCGGCGCTTGCGCCGCCGCTTCAGCATACCTCTCCCGAGCGCGTGGGAGAGGCAAGGTGAGGGTTCAGTGCGCGACGTTGCGCCAGATGCGGCGGTAGCTGGCGTAGAGCAGGCCCGAGAAGATGGCGAGGTAGACGAGCACCGCCAGACCCGTCTGCTTGCGCTGATCCATCTTCGGATCCGACGCCCAGGTCAGAAAGGCGGCGACGTCCTTGGCCTCCTGGTCGAGGGTCGAGGGGGCGCCGTCGTCGAAGCTCACCTTGCCGGCGGTGAGCGGCGGGGGCATGGCGATGATCCCGCCCACCGGCGCCGGGCCCGTCCCCTTCCAGGAGGAGGCGAGGTCGCTCAGCATGTAGGGGTTGTAGTACTTGCCCGGAGGGACCACGAGACCCTGCGGGGCCGGGGCGTAGCCGGTGACGAGGGAGTAGACATAATCAGGCCCGCCTTCGCGCGCCTTCACCAGCAGCGACATGTCCGGCGGCGCGCCGCCCAGCGTCGCCTTGGCGGCGGTGTCGTTGGCATAGGGCGCCGGCGGGTGGTCGGCGCTGGTGGCGGCCCGCTGCATGTTCTCGCCGGTGTCGGGGTCGATGTCGGCCACCTTGTAGTCGGCGGCGATCGCCTTGACGTAGGGGTTGTCGTTCGGGTTCGGATACTTGGGATCCCAGAAAGGCCCGCCCGGCTGGCCGAGGTCGTGGAACGACACCAGGTTCAGGGCGTGGCACTGGGAGCAGACCTCCCGGTAGACCTTGAAGCCCCGCTGGAGCTGGGCCTGGTCGTAGCTCCCGAACGGGCCCGAGAATGACCACTGGACATGCTTCAGGGGCGCCTGGCTGCTGGCCGCCAGCGCCGGGCCGGCGACAAGCAGACCGAGGAAGGCCGAGAGGGCGAGGAACTTCCGCGTCATCGACCGATCAACCCTTCTTTTCCGGAGCGGCCGTCGCGCCCGCGGGGGCGGCGGCCGGGTGCGAAAGCACCGGCGTGGAGATCGATTCCGGCACCGGCAGCGGCGTCTCGCGCAGGCCGAGCATCGGGGTGATCACCAGGAAGTAGATGAAGTAGTAGAGCGCCCCGATCCGCGACAGCCAGACGTAGCTGTTGATGTTCGCATCGCCGAGCGGGAAGCCGGCGAGGCCGGAGATGATCTGATCGTCCACCTCGTGCGCGCCGCAGACCCCGAGCACCAGGCAGGCCAGGACGAAGAAGACAAAGTAGATCTTGGCCTGCGGCCGGTAGCGCATCGAGCGGACCTTGGAGGTGTCCAGCCAAGGAAGGGCGAAGATGCAGGCGATGGCGCCGCCGAGCGCCGCGACGCCCATCAGCTTGTTCGGGATGGCCCGCAGGATCGCGTAGTAGGGCAGGAAGTACCACTCCGGCACGATGTGCGGCGGCGTTACGATCGGGTTGGCCGGGATGTAGTTGTCGGAGTGGCCGAGCGCCTCCGGCATGTAGAAGACGAAGACCGCGAAGAGGATCACGAACACCGAAATCGCGAACCCGTCCTTCACCGTGTAGTAGGGGTGGAAGGGAACGGTGTCGGACTTGCTCTTGACGTTGACGCCCACCGGATTGCTGTTGCCGGGCACGTGCAGCGCCCAGATGTGCAGGCCCACGAGGCCCGCGATCACGAACGGCAGCAAGTAGTGCAGCGAGTAGAACCGGTTGAGGGTCGGGGCGTCCACCGCGAACCCGCCCCAGAGCCAGGTGGTGATGGCCGGGCCCACCAGCGGAATGGCGCTGAAGAGGTTGGTGATGACCTTAGCGCCCCAGAAGCTCATCTGACCCCAGGGGAGCACGTAGCCCATGAAGGCGGTGGCCATCATGGTCAGGTAGATCAGGCAGCCGATCAGCCACAGCACCTCGCGCGGGGCCTTGAACGAGCCGTAGTAGATGCCGCGGAAGGTGTGGATGTAGACCGCCAGGAAGAACATCGAGGCGCCGTTGGCGTGGATGTAGCGGATCAGCCAGCCGTAGTTCACGTCGCGCATGATGTGCTCGACGGAGTTGAAGGCGCCCCCGGCGCTGGCGTTGTAGTGCATGGCCAGCACGACGCCGGTGGCGATCTGGGTGATCAGGCAGAAGGCCAGGATGGCGCCGAAGGTCCACCAGTAGTTCAGGTTCTTCGGCGTCGGAAAATCCATGAGCTCCGCGTTGAAGCGCAGGATCGGCAGCCGCTGGTCGAGCCAGCGTTCCAAGGCCGTCTTCGGCTCGTAGGTCGAGGGTCCGCTCATGTTTTTCTATCAGCCGACTTTGACACGCGTATCGGTAAGAAAGGCGTAGTCCGGCACCTCCAGGTTCTTCGGCGCCGGGCCGCCCCGGATGCGGCCGGAAGTGTCGTAGACCGAGCCGTGGCAGTGGCAGAGCCAGCCGTTGTACTCGCCCTCGCCAAAGGCCGGCGTGCAGCCGAGGTGGGTGCAGACACCCACCACGATCAGCCACTCGGCCTTGCCGGGTTTCACCCGAGCCGAATCGGGCTGCGGGTCGCGCAAGCGGCCGAGGTCGGCGTTCGCGGCCTCGGCGATCTCCTTGGGCGTGCGGTGGCGCACGAACAGGGGCTGCTTGCGCCAGAGCACCGTGACCTGCTGGCCCAGCGGGACCTTGGAGAGGTCGTATTCGATCGAGGAGAGGGCGAGGGTGTCGGCCGACGGGTTCATCTGGTCGATCAGCGGCCAGGCGATCGCCGCGGCCCCGCCCACCGTGGCGGCGATGGCGGCGATGTGGATGAAGTCGCGCCGACCCGGATCCTCGAGCTCCTCGCCGTGACCAGAAGTCGCGCTCGCTGCGTCAGCCACCCCGTCCACCTCAGATTGGGCCCGCCTCGCTGGAGGTTCGGGCGATGGAGAATGTTCCCGGGGGCCGCCGTCTCGCGGTTGGCGCGGCCCTCGCAACAGCCGCCGTGGACAAGGACCCACTCCAGCGACGCGAACGCCACGTGGAATGCGCAAGCGATTCGCGCCCGACCCCGGCAACTCTTGTGGCGGTTCCCCTAGAATGGGCCTTAAGCTTTTTCAACCAGCCATTTCCGCAAATCCGCGTCCTGCCTCATGAACGCCCCCTCCAAGACCGCCGCCGAACGCAGCAGCCGGGCCAGGACCTGGTTCGACGAACTCCGCGATCGGATCGTCAACGCGTTCGAGGAGTTGGAGGCCGAGGCCCCGGCCGAGCTCTATCCCGGCCCTCCGGGCCGGTTCGAGCTGAAGCCCTGGACGCGAGAGGCCGGCGGCGGGGGCGTGATGGGGTTCCTGCGGGGCCGCTTCTTCGAGAAGTGCGGCGTGCACGTCTCGGAAGTGCACGGGACCTTCACCCCGGAGATGGCCGCCTCCATGCCGGGGGCCGAGAAGGATCCCAGCTTCGTCGCCACCGGAATCAGCCTGATCGCCCATATGGCCAGCCCGCGGGTTCCGGCGGTCCACATGAACACCCGTTATCTCGCAACCACCGAGGGCTGGTTCGGCGGGGGCGCGGACCTGACCCCGCTCCTGGAGATCCAGCGCAGCCAGGACGCCCCCGACGCCCAGGCCTTCCACGCGGCCATGAAGGGCGCCTGCGACGCCTTCGATCCGGCCTGGCACCCCCGCTACAAGGCCTGGTGCGACGAGTACTTCTTCCTGCCCCACCGCGGTGAGCCGCGCGGGATCGGCGGCATCTTCTACGACCGGCACAATTCCGGGGACTTCGAGAGGGACTTCGCCTTCACCCGGGCGGTGGGCGAGGCCTTCCTGGGCGTCTACCCAAGGATCGCCCGCCATCGGATGGACGAGCCCTGGACCCATGCCGACCGGGAGGAGCAGCTCGTCCGGCGCGGCCGCTACGTGGAGTTCAACCTGCTCTACGACCGCGGCACCATGTTCGGCCTCAAGACCGGCGGCAACATCGAGAGCATCCTCTCCTCCATGCCGCCGGTGGTGAAATGGCCGTAGTTAGGCCCGAGCCCCACACCGCTCTCCCCCGCGAAAGCGCCATGGCGTTCACGCATCTCGCCGTCACCCCGGGCGGAGCCGCGAAGCGGCGCAGACCCGGGGCCAAGAGCGCCCCTACCGAGCAGGGCTTCGTCTATGAACCGGATCGTCCGGCCCCGGGTCTACGCTGCGTTTCGCCCGGGGGGAGGAACTTCACGCGCAATTTCAATTGATCGCCCCGCGGGCCAGAAGTGTGAATTCGTCGGCGCGAAAGCGCAGAGAGCGGTGTCGTGCTACTCTAAGCTTCCAGGAACCGCGCGATCCAGTCAGCGGCCCGCGCGTGGTCGTCGGGTCGCTGCAGGCTCTCGATCGCCCGGTTCGCCGCGTCCTCGGGGAACCTGATCCGGCGCCGCCCCTCGATCAGGGCGGTCGAGTAGGCCGGTGCGAACTCCGGGTGAAGCTGCAGCGAGATGGCGGAGGCGTCGTCGTAGGCCAGCATTCCGTTGGGGCAAAAGTCGCTGCCGGCGGCGACGCGGGCGGCCGGCGGAATCTCGACCACCTGATCCTGATGGGAGGCCGCCAGCGAGAAGGCCGGCGCATTGTCCATCCAGGGCTCGCGACCGGCGGCTCGATAGGTGTGCAGGCCGATGCCCCAGCCCTTCGGCGACTTGACGACCTTGCCCCCGAACGCCTCGGCCATGGCCTGGTGTCCGAAGCAGACGCCCACGAGCTTGGCCCTGCCCCTGGCGGCGCGCAGGAACGCCAGCAGCGCGCCGATCCAGGGATCGGGGTCGTAGACGCCGGCGGCGGCGCCGGTGACGATGTAGGCGTCGCACGCCTCGGGCCGCTCCGGAAGGGCGCCTGCCGGGACGTCGAACGTCCGCCACGCGAAGCCGCGGCCCGCCAGCAGGGCCTCGAACATGGCCGGATAGTCGCCGAACACCGGCTGCAGCGCCCTGGGCGGGGCCCCCGCCGCCAGGATCCCGATCTTCACGGCGCCATCCCCTGAGCCACCGACTTCAGCCGTTCCATGAGGGCGAGCCGGTCGGCCGGAAAGTCGTTATCCACCCACCAGTCCTCCACCCGGCGCATCACCTCGCCTACCAACGGACCCCTGGGAACGCCGGCGGCCATCACCTCGTCGCCGCTCAGAGGGAACTTCGGCGCGGTCCACGCCTGCGCCATCGGCAGGATCGCCCGCCACTGCCCG
>JAFBAO010000045.1 GCA_019247715.1 Caulobacteraceae bacterium | reverse complement strand
TGGATCGTGTCGCCGAACGCCATCGGCTTTCCTCCCGATCGCGCCGCGCCTAGATCCGCTCCTCGCGGGTGACGCCGTAGCGCTCCATGTATTCCCCGAAGTGCTCGTCGATGTCCCGTTCGGTCAGGCCGCATTCGGCGAGCGAATATTCGTGCGCGCCGTGGCGGCCCTGGCGGTTCTCGGCGAGCCACCGCTCCATCCGGGACTTGGCCTCGGCGCTCAGCGGCAGGTCGAACTTGGAATAGACCTTCTCCACCGCCCCGATCGGGTCCGCCAGCGTGGTCTTGTAGTTGAGGTCGACGAAGCGGGCGTCCATGGCCGGGTCCTTGCGGAACTGCGTCATGTCGTTGAGGCCCTCCGTCCAGGCGGAAAGCTGGCCGCGGGCCGCCTGGACGATGTCCGCCTTGGCCGGGTCGTCGGTGAAGGTGCGCCTCAGCGCCCCGAACAGCTTGGCGAGGGAGGGGATGATCCTTCCGAGGTCGCGGTGGGTCTGGATGAAGACCGCGTCCGGATAGGTCTCCACGAGGGCCGGCAGGTGCTGCATGTGGTTCGGCGCCTTCAGGACCCACCGCTCGGCGGGCGCGCGGAACTGCAGTTGCTGCAGCACTTCCTTGTGCACCTTGTAGGGCCCGCGATCATCGGCTCTCGCGCACCAGGCGCCGTAGCTGGGGGTGTCCCAGAAGGCGCCGTAGGGCGTGAACGTCATGGCGTGCTCGAGGATGAAGATGCACTCGTCGGCGAGCTCGGCGTCGAAGGCGTGCATCGCCATCAGCTCGGGCCGGGTGAAGCCGTGGCGGTCGAGCATCGACTGGACCTCGGCGATGCGCGGGTCGGTAGCGAAGGTGGCGCTCTGCGGCGGCGGGGAGGGGGCCAGAATCTCCCAGGTCAGCGGCGAGCGGTTGGCGGGATCCTGGGCCAGGATCTGCAGAAGCATGGTGGTGCCGCTGCGCGGCAGGCCTGGGATGATCACCGGACGGCGGACCTCCTCGGCGGCGATCTGCGGCCAGCGCCGGCGGTCCTCGATCATGCGCAACCGATTGGCCAGCACGAAGCTCAAGCGCTCATGGCAGGCGCGCTCGCCGCGCTCGGTCAGGCGGGCCTCGGCGTTCAGCGAGCCGGTGAGCGCCTCGAGCGGGCTCTTGATGTCGAACCAGCCCCAGTCGCGAAGGCCCGTCCGCGCCTCGGCGTCAGCCATGAGCGCGTCAGCGCCCGGAATCGCCATGCTCCTCCCTCTCTTCTGTCGCGGGTTCGACCCCGCCGATGGCCGAGCCCGCGCTTGCTTGGGGGATCGTTAAGGCGTCAGACTGCGCCTGTCCATCGATGAGCCGCCCCGAAAGTTCGCCAGACCCAGGCTCGGGCGGCGTCGGCGGCGTCAGCGCCCCGCGACCTCCAGGATCGGGCGCTGAGCCGGTTGCGCCTTCATCGCGTGATCCAGGCGATCAATCTGGAAGGCGCCGGCGCGCAAGACCGCCTTGAGGCTGGCCTCCGGCCTCTGCAGCAGCGTCAGGTCCTGCGTCGGGTCGCCGTCGACCACGATCAGGTCGGCCACCGCCCCGGGGGCGATGACGCCGGCGCGGCCGGGCCCGTCCATCAACAGCTCGCCCCCATTGCGGGTGGCCCAGCCCAGCACCTCGGTCGCCGACAGGCCTTCGATGGCGCCGTAGAGCGGCAGCTCGCGGGCGTAGGACCCGGCGGCGTGGGCCATGGCGCCGCCGCCGTAATCGTCCCCCAGCAGCAGCCGCACGCCGCGCTTCTGGGCTAGCGGGATCGTCCGCAGGAGGTTGTCGTGGGCGTAGCGCGCCGATCCGTCGGGGTCCATCCCGCCGTCGAGCGCGATCTTCAGGAACGCCAGGCTCGGGACCCAGAAGGCGCCAGCCTCGGCCATGGCGTCGATGCAGGCTTCGTCGGTCTCGTCGCCGTGATCGACGAGGTCGACCCCGAGCGCCAGGGATTCCAGGATGAGCTCCTTGTGGCAGACGTGCGCGCGGACCTTCACGCCCCGGTCGTGGGCGGCGGCGACCACGGCGGCGATCTCGTCGGAGGACATGTTGCGCTTGCCGCGGCGGCCGGGGACCGCGTGGCCGGAGCTCACGTAGATCTTGATGATCTGGGCGCCGTTGCGGATCTCCTCGCGGACCGCGCCGCGCAGGGAGTCGGGCCCGTCGGCGAAGATGTCCGTGCCGGGTCGCTGCGGCTGCAGCCACCACTGGATGCTGTCGTTGGCGTCCGCGGTGGTTCCTACGTGGTGGCTGCAGGGGCGGATGCGCGGCCCCGGAATGATCTCCTCCTCGATGGCCATCTTCAGCTGGGCGTCGATGTTGTTCGAGCAGCCGGCCCCGACGTAGCCGGTGAATCCGGTCTCGATCAGCATCTTACAGGTGCGCACGCCGATCGCCGTCAGCACCCCGGGCGGGCGCTCCAGGCCGAGCCGGTCGCCGGCCAGGAAGGCCTGGTAGGTGAACTTCAGGTTGTCGGGATGCATGTGGGCCGAGACGAGGCCCGGCATGAGGGTCATGCCGGCGAGGTCGATGGCGTCGCCGGCCGCTGCCGAGCCCGGTCGGACGGAGGCGATCAGGCCGCCCTCGACCGTGACGCAATGCGGCTCGGCCAGCATTTCGCGGCCGTCGAACACCCGCGCGTTGGCGAACGTGACCATCCTTGATCCTCACGGAACCACCGGCCCCGGCGCCGGGGGCCCGCCTTTGCGAGAATCTAGGCGCGGCGGCGGCGGAAAATACCTGACCCAATCGGGCGCGGGACATCTGAACGTGGATCAGCGGCCGCCGTCAAAGTACCCTCACGGGCCCTGGGACGGCAAAAGTCCCGGTATTGGAAGGAGACGCGCCGTGGCTGACGATCTCGGGAACGTGTCGTCCGTGCCTGAGCACGTGCCCCCGGAGCTGGTTGTCGACGTCGACTTCTTCGACGTCCCCGGCGTGGAGGACGACCCGCACGCCGCCTGGATGAAGATCCGCGACGCCGCGCCCCGGGTCTTCTACACGCCCCGCAACGGAGGGCACTGGATCGTGACCCGCTCCGACGACGTCGAGGAGGTGCTGAGGGACTACGAGCGCTTCACCTCCTACGCTTCGATCCCGGAGGGCCTGGTGACCGAGCCCTATCCGAACCCGCCGGTGGGGGTCGATCCGCCGGATCACGGGCCGTACCGGCAGATCCTGCTGCCGGCCTTCTCGCCGCGCGCCATCAACGACATGGAAGCGTACGTCCGGAGCCTCACCATCGAGCTCATCGAAGCGTTCCTGGAGAAGGGGCGCTGCGAGTTCGTCGACGACTTCGCCCAGCGCATGCCCATCGGCGTCTTCCTGCGGTTCATGGGCCTGCCGGATTCCGACCGGTTGCGCCTGCTGGGCTACGTCAACGCCCGCATGCGCGCGGAGACGGAAGCCAAACGCTTCGAGGGCCACCGGCTGCTGGTGGAATACGCCTTGGAAAAGGTCCGCGACCGGCGGAAGAACCCGACCGAAGGCCTGCTGAGCCGAGTCGCCAACGGCCTCATCGACGGCGAGCCGATCCAGGAGAGCAAGGCCGTGGCCATGAGCGTGATCCTGTTGCTCGCGGGCCTCGATACGGTGGTCAACACCTTCGGGTTCATCGCCCAGTTCCTGGCGACCCACCCCGAGCATCGTGGCCGCCTCACCCGGCATCCGGAGCATGTTCCGCAGGCGGCGGAGGAGTTCCTGCGCCGCTTCCCGGTGCCGTGCATCAGCCGCCGCGCCCGGGTCGATCAGGAGTTCCGGGGCGTGCGCATGCGGGCTGGCGACGGGGTGCTGACGATCATCGCGCTGACGGGTCTGGACGACACCAAGTTCGCCGAGCCGCTGAAGGTCGACTTCGACCGCGAGACCAAGCCGCTTCCCAACTTCGGCATGGGCCCGCACCGCTGCGTCGGCTCGCACCTCGCCAGGCTCGAGATCCGCGTCTTCCTGGAGGAATGGCTGAAGCGGATTCCAGACTTCAGCCTCGACCCCGCCGATCCGCCGGTGGGCATCGGCGGCAACGTGATCGGCATGGGGCGCCTGCCGCTGGTGTGGGCCGCCGCTGGCCGCGCCCACTGACGCGCCCTACCAGCCGCCCACTCTGAAAGGAACGAGTCCCTTGAGCGCCAACGACGACGTCGCCGCCATCCAGCGGCTGATCACCGACTACTGCTATTACACGGACACCAGCGACGTGGACCGGCTCTGCGGCCTCTTCACGGACGATTTCGCTTTCACGGGGGTGTTCGGCGACCATCACGGCCATGCCGGCATGCGCAAGTTGCACGAAGGCCGGTGGGGGCAGCCCCAGCCACACCGCCACCTTACCTTCAACACCGCCATCGACGTGGACGGCGACGAGGCCCGCGCGCGCAGCTACATCGTGCTGCTGGCCCCGTCGACAGACGGGATGACGGCCAAGTTCGCCGGCGGATACGCCGACCGCTTCGTCAAGCGCGGCGGACGCTGGCTCTTCAAGTCGCGCCACATCCACGCCCACCCCTCCGAGGCGGCGGTTTGAGCGGCGAGCTCGTCGCCTACGACCACATCATCGTCGGCGGGGGCTCGGCCGGTTGCGTGCTGGCCTACCGGCTCTCGGCCGATCCGAAGCGCAAGGTGCTGCTGATCGAGGCCGGTCCGGCGGATCAAAGCCCGTTCCTGCACGTCCCCATGGGCTACGGCCGCACGGTGACGGACCCGCGCCTGATGTGGTTCTACGAGACCGAGCCCGACGCCCATCATCCGACCGGGAGAAGCTACACCTGGCTCCGCGGCAAGGTGCTGGGCGGCTCCAGCGCCGTGAACGGGATGATCTACCTGCGCGGCCATCCGGGCGACTACGACGGCTGGGAGGCCGCCGGCGCGGCCGGCTGGGGCGGAAGCGCCATGGAGCGGGCCTTCCGGGAAATGGAGGATCATGAATCCGGGGCCGACGGCGTGCGCGGCGTCGGAGGTCCCCTCGGCGTCTCCATCCTGCCGCTGAGCAAGCTCGGCCGCGCGGTGGTCGCCGCCGGCGTGCAGGCAGGCCTTGCGGCCCGCGACGACCTCAACGGCCCCGAGCGGGAAGGCATCGGCGCCACGCCCTGCACGATCCGGCGCGGCCGACGCTCCAGCGCCGGCCAGGCCTTCGTCCGCGCCGCCCGCCGGCGCACGAACCTGAGGGTGATCACCGGCTCGCGGGTCCGGCGCCTGTTGCTCGAGGGCCGCCAGGCGGTGGGGGTCGAATGCGAGGGCGGCCAGCGCCACCGGGGCGCGGAGGTCATCCTGTCGGCCGGCGCGATCCATTCGCCGATGCTGCTGATGCAGGCGGGCGTCGGCCCGGCCGAGGCGCTGCGCGGGGCCGGCGTGGAGGTCGTCCATCACCTCCCGGGGGTGGGGGCGAACCTGCGCGAGCACAAGCTCTACTCGACACAGTTGAAGCTGCGCCGGCCGATGAGCCGCAACCACGAGTATTCCGGGCCGCGCCTCGTGGCCAACGTGGCGCGTTACATCCTGCTGAGGGACGGCCCCCTGGCCCGCACCTTTGATGTCAACGCCCTGGTGCGCAGCTCGGCCGGCGAGCCCCGTCCCGACCTGCAGATCACCTTCAACGAGACGGCCGTGGACGCCTCCTCCTCCAAGCCCGCGTTTCAGCGCTGGCACGCAATCAGCGCCTTCGGCTATCCGCTGCGGCCGGAAAGCGTCGGTTGCATCTCCCTGCGCTCGCCCGACCCGGACGCGCCGCCGCTCATCCGCACCAACTACCTGCTGGCCGACAGCGATCGGCGCCGGACCGTGGCCCTGGCGCGGATCATGCGCCGGATCTTCGCCCAGCCCGCCCTCGCCGGCATCGTCGAGCGCGAGACCTATCCCGGGCCGGAAGTGGAGACGGACGAGGACATCATCCGGTCCTGCCACGGCGACCAGTCCGCCGCCCACGCCGTAGGAACCTGCCGCATCGGTCAGGACCCCATGGCGGTGGTGGACCCGCAGCTGCGGGTGCACGGCGTCGGCGGGCTGCGGGTCATGGACTGCTCGGTGATGCCGACCCAGGTTTCCGGGAACACCAACGGGCCGGTCATGGGCATGGCCTGGCGCGCGGCCGACCTCATCCTTCAGACCTGAGCGCCGGGCCGATCGCTAAGCCGCCATCTCCTCGAGCATGACCGCGAGCTCGTCCAGCAGCTTGTGGGCCGAATCCGCCTCGCCCGGGAATTCCGGGAGGCCGACGACGCCTCCCTTGAGGTCGCGCAGCAGGCGCGCGGCCTCCAGCAGTTGGCCGCCGCCGGCGCCGCCCCGCAGAATCTCGTCGCGCAAGGCGGGCAGCACTTTCTTGGCGTTCGGCGCGCCCACATAGACCCCGCCTTTGCGACCGCGGCGAAGCGAGATCAATCCGTGGGGCTCCAGCAGGCCCAGCGCCTCGCGGCAGATGTCGTAGCTGACGCCCAGGCGATTGCTGAGGTCCGGCGCGGAGCCGAGCCAGGTCCCGGGCCGGGCGTTCTCCAGGTGGATGGTGCGGCGCAGGGCGCGGGCGGTCAGCTCTGCGAGCTTGGCCGTCCGCATCTCGTCGGGGATCGCATAGAGGGTCTGCGGAATCACCCGCTCCGGCAGCATGCCGCGCTGGATGGTGTCGTCGGCCACGGCCATCTCCACCGCCGACGCCGCCCGGGCTCGCCGGCGCGTCTCGGCCACGTCGCCGCGAACCAGCGCCGCCAGCACCGCGTCCTCCGCCGCCTTGACCTGCCGCACCTTGTCCAGCTCGGTATGGCCCAGCCGCATCTCGCCGCGCAGAATCTCGCGGTAGGCCCGCGTCAGCGCCGCGCCGATCGCCTCGAGGGCGGGGTTGTCCGCCGCGCGCGCGATCATCTTGTGAAGTTCCGCCCGCGCCACGCTGTATTGGGCGTGGCTGTAGGTTGCCCGTCGCATCTCCAGCCGCCGGACGGCGATCCTCCGCCGGTCCGCGGGCCGAGCGCGCCCCGCCGCCAGCACCGCCACCGCCTCGTAGAACGGCATGTGAATCTGGAAGAAGAGGCGATACGACAGCCCCAGCAGGCTAAGGTGGCGCGCCAGTCCCAGCGTTCCGGGTCCAGCGTCGCCGAGCACGAACAATCCGCCCCCGACGCCAGTTCTGGTCCTCACCAGGGCGTTGGCCTCCAACTGGCGGATGGCCGCCCTCAGGGTCGGGCGGCTCACACGCAAGCGGCGCATCAGGTCGGCGGCGCGGCCAAGATGGGCGCCGGGCCGCAGGCCGCCGGCGTTGATCTCCGCCTGAAGCCGCTCGGCTACGCTGCGCGCGAGCTCCCCGCCGGCGCGAGGTTCCTCGCACGCCTTGCCGCCTTGCGTCCTTTGACTGGCCACAGGCCATATCCTCCCGGGTGTGCATTTAACTGACCCAATTTCCTGAAACAATTTCATGCTTCGCCGCGCCGCGGCCTGAGCCCGGCGGATGGCGGCGGTGTCTAGCCAGACTCGACCAGGTCTTGGCGGGCGGCCCCCGACGGAGCAACCTTCGGGCCGGGCCGGGCAAGGCGCACCCTAAGGAAGGCAGGACCAACGTGAAGAAGAGCCGCGCCGAAGACGCTGGGGGAGAGGCGCCCGCGTCTCAACTGATAGACGAGAGGATCCGGGCGCTGGGCGACTGGCGGGGCGAGATGCTCGCCCATCTTCGGGCCCTGGTGAAGGAGGCCGATCCCGAGGTGGTCGAGGAGTGGAAGTGGAGGGGCGTCCCGGTCTGGTCGCACGACGGCATCATCTGCACCGGCGAGACCTACAAGAGCATCGTGAAGCTGACTTTCGCCAAGGGCGCGGCGCTGGACGACCCGAAAGGTCTGTTCAATTCCAGCCTCGAGGGCAACACCCGCCGCGCGATCGACTTCCACGAGGGCGACAAGGTCGACGAGAAAGCCTTCGAGGCGCTGATCCGCGCCGCGGTGGCGTTGAACACGGCCAAGACGAGGAAGCGCTGACGCACGCGATCTTGTAGGATGGGTTGAGCGCAAGCGAAACCCATCGCGGGATATGTTCGCTGGAAGTAATGGGTATCGCTTCGCTCAACCCATCCTACGAACTACTACGAACTACACGGCAGCGAAAAAAAGGCTCCGACCACCCGGATCGGAGCCTTTTCTGATTAGTCATGATCGTGATGGATGACGGTCTTTTCGCGGTTGCCGAACTCGTCTTCCTTCTTGATGACGGTGGTCCGGTCAGCCGGCTCGCGCTCCTTGATGACCGTGGTGCGGTCTCGATCGGGCGCGCGATATTCGTGGGATTCGCCGACCGTCACGCCGGCACCGACCGGACCAACACGCACGCCGACATCATCGGCGAATGCGGGAGCAGCGATCGCAGTCACGAGCGCCGCAGCGAACAGATAGCTCTTCATGTCTCTCCTCCGATTGGCAATTGCCAGAGCATGAACAACACGGAAGCTGGGGTGTCTGTTCCGGGGGGAACACCGTGATTGCCGTGTTCCCCGTTCAGCGGCCATTCATTGAGGCGCAGGCTCCCTACCGCCGTGGCGCCCCCGCCGTTACACTTGCCTGAAATGACGGCGAGTCGGCCCATGCAACACAACGATGCGATCCTGGAATTTCAGCACAAGCGTGGCGACGGCTCGATCGCCTTTCTTGTTCCCTTTCTGGACAAGACAATGGACCGCCAAGCAGAGCCTCACCGGAATGGCGGACGGGCTGATTGCGCGCGGACTGGCAAGTCATGACGACATCGCGCGCGCGATGCAGGCCTGGAATGATTGGGGCAATGATCCCGACAGCATCTATTTGCGCTGCCGCTGCGAATGCGTGGCGCGACGGCCATGAGCGTTGACATGGCCCTGCACGTGACATGGGAGGCGTTCGCCGAAGTGCCGGTGACGGCGCTCTACCGCGCGCTGATGCTGCGGCAATCCGTGTTCGTGGTCGAGCAGA
>JAFBAO010000108.1 GCA_019247715.1 Caulobacteraceae bacterium | reverse complement strand
CGGTGCAGAGGCTCGGGGATGCGCGGCCGAATCCGGCCGTCCAGCCCCCAGCGGTCGAGGACCTGGGCGCGTTGCGTATCCTGGCGGCGGAGGACAATCCGGTGAATCAGAAGGTCTTGCAGACCATCCTGGAGCAGCTCGGGGTCGCCGTCACCCTCGTCGGCGACGGCGCGCAGGCCGTCGAGGCCTACCGCGCGGCCCCGTGGGATATCGTGCTCATGGACGTTCAGATGCCGGTCATGGACGGGGTCCAGGCAACGCGCGGCATCCGATTGTTCGAACGGGAAGCCGGTCGTGCTCCCACGCCCATCGTCGCGCTCACGGCCAACGCCTTGGAGCATCAGAAGTCGCAATACCTTGCCTCGGGGATGGACGCCTTGGTCGCTAAACCAATCCAGATCGATGAGCTCTTCGGGGCCATTGAAAGATTGACCTGCGCCCAGAACGCGACCCCCTCTGTTTCCCCTTCACCGATGGCCCATTTGCCAGGCGGGGCAGCGCCCGCTGACGGCGGCGTTGCAGGGCATTAGGCCGTAGTGTCGATTTAGGGATTCCGCTGAATCGGTAGTTCTGATTCACTTGGGACGCCGAACGGCGGCGCCAGATTGCGCCGAACGGCGTTTCTTAGCAATCAGCGAGCCGAACGGCGAGCGGCATCTTCAGAGATTTCCGAAGTGCCAGACGAGGCAACTCGTCAATGATTTTCCCTTGCGGGTCAGTAGGCAACGGAGACATGGGCATCGTTCACGCCGCGCGCCAGCCCCGGTGCGCTACATGTAATTCACAAGACATTAAATCAGTGCGGATCGCCTAGCACGGCAAGGCTCAGGTTGTAAGCCACAATCTCGCGATGCGCGAAAACTGCGTCTAAGCAACCGTACGCCATCCGCTCTGCATGGTTGGCCGTTCGGCGGACCGGATCAGTGATTCGTATGTGGCCTCGCTAGGCGAAACCGTCGCGAACGGCGATCCGGGAGACACTGGACTGGACGCCGGCCTAGCGGATGGCGGCGGTAAAGAGATGCTGGAACTCCGCGTCTGCGTAGTATCGCACCTTGCGCGCCGCCATCGGCGCCGCGCCTTGGCGCAGTAGGATTTCGAGGTTCGCGTCTAGCCGCATGACCTCATCGGGCGTCAGCAGCTCGCGCCGCGTCAGGTGATTGGCGGTCGAGGTGCTGGTGGTGGTCTGAGGCCAGAAGAACGGCCCCGGCCCCTTGGACACGCTGGCGCCGGCGGTCTGATAGGCCATGGTCGCCGCACCGATCGATTTGGACACCCAGCTCGCGGTTTCCACGTCGCCGACGTTGAAGACCTGAATCAGGCCGGCGTTGGAGAGAAAGGTTCCGGCGCGTTCGCCGTAGACGCTCCAGAGCTGATGCAAATCCTGGAGGATCGGCCAGAGCTGGAGGCCGTAGCCCGCCATCAGGCCGAACGCCTGTTCCAGCGGCTCCAGGCGGCCAAGAGCGGCGAACTCATCGAGCAGCAGCAGGACGGGCTTATCCGGCCGCGCTGTTGACCTGGCGAGCGCGCCGATGGCCTGGGCGACCAGCAATCGGAGCCAACGGCTGTGCGTGCCGAGCCGATCGGGCGGCAGGACCAGGAACACCGTGCAGGTGCCCGCCTTGAGATCCTCGAACCGGAAGCTCGAATGGTCGAGGACGGAAGCCATCCGGCGGCTATCGAGGAAGTGCGTGTGGCGTTGCGCGGACGAGAGGACGCCGGCCGCCTCGCGGCCGGACTTGCCCAGATGGCGATTGGCGGCGCGGGCGATAAGGCCGTCGCCGTGACGGGATTTCTGCATCAGCGACAGGAGCAAGCCGAAATCATCCGGCGGCTGGGTCAGCAGCTCGCGGACGGTGATCAGGGTCTTGATGTCGGGATTCTCATGCACGACGACGTACATGATCAGGCCGGCGATCAGCGCCTTGGCCTCTTCGTTCCAGTGCGCCTCGCCGGTCTGGCCCGGAGGATCGTACACAAGGGCGTCGGCCAGAAGCATGGCGTCCTCGACAAGATCGGGGCTGCCTTCGTCCAGGCCGTCGAGCGGGTTGAAAGCCGCGTTTGGCACGCCGGTGACGCCGAAGGGGTCGAGCACATCCACCGGACCGAACCGCTGGCGCGCGTGAAGCGCCGCACGGGCGTTCTCGCCTTTGGGGTCGATGCACAGGACCGAGCGGTCGGCGGTCAAGAGATTGGGGATGATGGCGCCCACGCCCTTGCCCGCGCGCGTCGGCGCGACGGTGATCAGATGCTGCTGGCCGGCGTAGCGCAGAAGCCTGCCGCCCTTGCGGTTTTCGCGGCCGACGATCAGGCCGTCCGGGCGGACCAGCGACCGGACTTCAGTCGCGGTCGCCCAACGCGCCGAGCCGTGTACGCCCCAGGAACTCGCGGGCGCCGAGCCCCGCCGCCATTTGAGAAACCCGACAACGGCGCCCAGAACGCCGCCGCCGACGGCGACGCCCCCAACCCAGTGGTCGCTGAGATGCTTCACCATGGCGACGGGGATCAGGAGCAACCACGCGAGCAGATCGCCCAGGACGTATCCGGCGACCAAACTGACAACGAGCAAGATGCTCCGGCGGATCATCGTCCCTCCGTCGCTTAGGTTTCAGGACCGCCCGCCGGCATGCGGGCCGCGCTCACGGGTGGACCGAAGCGGCGGCCGAGTCCTTGTCCGACGATCCGGCCTTCGACGCGGACTCGCCGAGCAGATCGATGAACAGCGCCGCGTCATCCTCTCGGGTGATGAAGCCGGGCAGCTCCTTCTTGAGCCAGGCGGGCAATTGCTCTTTGGAAAAGGCGTCCTGACCCTTCTCCAGCCGGTACAGGACGAAGGCGCCGAGCAGCACCTTGCGGCGCGTGTCCTTGGCGCGTTCCTGTTTCCCGAGCTTGGTTTGCAGGGCTTTGCGCTGCGCCTCCAGTTGCGCCAGGCGCTCAGTGATCGACCGCTTTGCCATCGTCTACTCCGATGCGCGCGCCCCCTCGCGGCGGCGACCGGCCTGACGCACGACTTCACCCATCGGCGCGGCGTGGAGCACACCGAGATCGTCCTTCCCGAAGGCGTGCAAGCAGAGTGGGCGCACGACCGCTCGCGCCTGTGGAATGCGGCCGAGGCGGCGGAGAAGCGCAAGGACGCGCGGGTGGCGCGCGAGATCGAGGTCGCACTGCCCCATGAGCTGACGGCCGACCAGCGCCTGGAACTGACGAGGGAGTTCGCGCACGAGCTGGCCGATCGCTACGGCGTGGCGGTGGATTTCGCCATCCACAGCCCGCACGGCGACACCGACGTGCGGAACCACCACGCCCACATCATGCTCACCACGCGCAAGGTCGGGCCGGATGGGCTGGGCGAGAAGACCGACCTGGAGCTGGAGAACAAGAAGCTCGCCGCGCTCGGCTTGCCGACCTCGCACGACCAGCTCCGCGACATCCGCCTGGACTGGGAGGACCTGGCCAACCGGCATCTGGCGCTCGCCGGCCACGACATTCGCATCGACCACCGCTCGCACCGCGACTGCGGCCTGGAGATCGAGCCGACCCAGCACATGGGCGTCCACGCAACGCAGATGGACCGGCGCGGCAAGTCGGTCGTGCGCGCGCGCCAGGACGAAGACCAGGCGCGGCGGAACGCCAAGCTGATCCGCGAGAAACCGGAGCAGGCGCTGACCCTCGTCACCAACGAGAAGTCGGTGTTCAACCGCACCGACGTCGCCCGCACCCTGCACCGGTACATCGACGATCCCGACGCCTTTCAGGCGGCGTTCGCCAAGGCCATGGCGTCGCCCGACCTGGTCGAGCTGGTTCCTGCGCAAAGCGACGAACTCGGCCGTACGATCGAGCCGGCCCGCTACTCCACCAAGGAGATGATCGCAGTGGAGCGCCAAATGGCCGACAGCGCCGACCGGATGGCGCAAAGCCGCGCGTTCGGGGTGAGCCGCGGGCGCGTCGAGCAGGCTATCGCCGATCGGCCGTTTCTGGCCGAGGAACAGAAGGCGGCGGTTCGCCATATCACCGGCGCCGAGCGTATCGAGGCCGTGGTCGGCATCGCCGGCGCCGGCAAGAGCACCATGCTCGGCGCCGCGCGCCAAGCGTGGGAGGCCGAGGGCTACGAGGTTGTTGGCGCGGCCCTGGCCGGCAAGGCGGCCGAAGGATTGGAGGAATCCTCCGGCATCCGCAGCCGAACGCTGGCGAGCTACGAGCGCAGTTGGGAGCATGGGCGCGCCATGCTCAGCGACCGCACCGTGCTGGTGATCGATGAGGCCGGCATGGTGGGAAGTCGCCAGCTTTCGCGCGTGCTGACAGAAGCGGATCGGGCCGGCGCGAAGGTGGTGCTGGTCGGCGACCCCGAGCAGCTTCAGCCCATCTGTCCGGGTGCGGCGTTCCGCGCCGTCGCCGAGCGCGCCGGCTTCGTGGAGCTTGGAGAAATCCGGCGGCAGCGCGAGGACTGGCAGCGGACCGCATCGGTGGACTTCGCGCGCCACCGGACGGCGGCGGGTTTGCAGGCTTACACCGAGCGCGGGGCGGTTCGCTTAGCCGACGACCTGGGCGTCGCGAAGCATACCATCGTCGGCGACCTGATCGCCGATATGGACGCGCGGCCGGACGGCTCGCGATTGGTGCTCGCGCACCGCCGCGCCGACGTGGCGGATTTGAACGATCAGGTCCGGGCCGTGCGCCAGGCGCGCGGCGAGCTCAAGGGCCAGTACGTCTACCAAACCACGGAGGGTGAACGGGCGTTCGCGCCCGGCGACCGCATCCTGTTCCGCGAGAACAACCGCGACCTCGGCGTGAAGAACGGGATGCTGGGCACGGTGGAGCGGGCCGAACCCAGCCGGCTGGAGGTGCGGCTGGATGCGGCCCAAGGCCCCGGCGTTGGGCGCAGCGTGTCCATCTCCATGGCCGATTATGCGGCGGTGGATCACGGCTATGCGACGACGATCCACAAGGCCCAGGGCGCGACGGTGGACCGTACCTATGTGCTCGCCTCCGGCACGATGGACCGGCACCTGACCTACGTCAGCATGACTCGCCACCGGGACGCGGTGATGCTCTACGCCGGCCGGGACGAGTTCATGGACGCCGACGCCTTGTCCACGCGCTTGTCGCGCGCCGGACTGAAAGAGACGACGCTGGACTATGCGACACGACGCGGCATCGAGCAGCCGATCATCGTTCCAGAGGCGATGCAGCGCGCGGCCCGCGAGCGAGGCCCCACACCAGCCGTGGAGCCCGCGCCGAAGCGCGGCATGTTCGACGGGTTGACGCTTAAGCCGCGACCACGAGCCCCGGACATGGGCCGCGTCGGAGACCTGCCGCTGGCAAGGCCGGATCGCGCCGCGCCGGCGCCCAAGATGCCGCTGGAGCAGGCCGCCGAGCGCTACGCCCGCGCCCTGGACGCGGCCGAGCGGATGCGTGTCCAGAGCCTGCCGGTGCTGGAGCATCAGAAGCGCGAATTACGCGACGCCGCCCGGACGTTGGACGGCGCGCGGCCAGGCGCCACGCGCGACTTGCACAATGCGCTCCGGCACGAGACGGCGACCTGGCGGGCGATGCGTGACCTTCGCGGCGCCGAGCGCGGGGTCGAGCTGGCCGGGGCGATCCGCTACGAGGAGCGGGTTCGGCGCGATCCGGCGCTGAAGGCCGATCGCTTGGTGAAGGAGTTCACCCGCCTGGAGGCCCAGCACGACCGCCTGGACGGCTGGCGACATGGTGTGGCCCGCTCGCGTCTGGAGGGCCGCATGAAGACCATCGCGGGAACCCTGAAACGCGACCCGCAGCTTGAGGCCCTGGTGCGCACGCGGGCGCCGGCCTTGGGCGTGGGCGCAGGATCGATGCTCGCCCGCGTGCTTGCCGCGCCGACCGTGCAGCGGGCGGGGATGGAGATCGGCATGGGGCGGGATCGGGGCCTTTCGAGGTGAGACGGGCGCGATAAGGACCGGAGGTCACGGATGGCGGAGGATCACGCGGGCGATCCCGCCCAGGCGTTCGAGGATCTCCGCGCGGAGGTCTCGGTGCTGCGCCGGGCGATCGAGGCCCTGCCGGCGGCCATCCGCGAGAACCGGCCGCCCGACTACAGCGCCGACCTCGCCGTCCTCGGCAAGGGCCTGGACGAGATCGGCGAGCAACTCGAGACGATCCTGAAATCGCCCGCATTGAGCCGGACGCCGGAACAGCACGGCGCCGCCATCGCCCAGGCCGGCGCCAACCTGGTCCGCGAGACCGCGCAGCGGCTCGACCGGGCGGCTCAGGAAGCCGAGCGGGAGCGGACGCGGCTGTCGGGCATGATCGGTCAGGCGTGGGCGCAGGATCGGCAGTTCAAGCTGTTGTGCTGGACCGGCGGGGTGGCCTTCGCGGTCGGGCTTGTGCTGTCGCCGCTGATCGCGAGCGTTCTGCCGTTTGGGCTCAATGCACGAGTTGCGGCGCTGGTCATGCGCGCGGATCGCTGGACGGCCGGCGGCGAGCTGATGCGGGCGGCCAATCCCCAGGGCTGCGATCGCTTCGTCGCCGACGGCCAGCTCGCCAGCGACAATCGCAAGGTCATTGACGCCTGCCGAGCTGCGGCGGCGCGGAGCGGTAAGGTCCAACAGTGCGCCGTGACGCTGAGGTTAGAGGCGCAGCACCAGAGCGGCCAGTAACACGCCTACGAGGATGCAACCGGCCGCAATCACGTCCCAGCCATCAACGGCGCGAGCCGGGGCGCGGTCCTGTCTTGAGTCCCCGGAGCGGTTCGGCTCCTTCATCGATCCTTCCAAATAGCTCGATGGTCGAGGCGCCCAGAGCCACCGCCAGCTTGTCGACCAAATCGAGCGTGGGGTTGGCCTGGCGCCGCTCCAATTCGGAGACGTAGACACGATCGACCCCCGCTTCCGCCGCGAGAGATTCCTGAGACAGGCCCCGCGCGACTCTCAAACGCCGTAGATTCCACGCAAGAAGCGCCCGCCCCGTGTGCATGGCGGCAGGCGAGCGCCTAGCGATTATGAATTCTACAGGCCCAGAGTTTACACAATGTGGACGTGTGACGGTTCGCTACGATAGAGTCATCGGCGAGGAGGCCGCTGCTAGGCCTAAGCCGAAGGCGATGAACAGGGTTGTGATGGCGCGAGACGGCGAACCTAACCCGATCGACGTCCACGTGGGCCGGCGTGTCCGGGTGCGCCGCCACGCTGTGGGCTTGAGCCAACAGGCTCTGGCGACTCAGCTCGGCCTGACATTCCAGCAGGTCCAGAAATACGAGCGCGGCGCGAACCGGATCAGCGCTTCCAAGCTCTTTGAGATCAGTCAAATCCTGACGATTCCGGTGGCCTACTTCTTCGATGGACTTGATGCAGAAGCCAACGTCGATGACGGCAGAAACGATCTCGCGGAACGGCTGCTGGTTGAGCCGGGCGGCCGGGCGCTGGCGCAATCGTTTCTGGCGATCCGCTCGCGCTCGATGAAGCGGCGGTTCTTGGAGCTCGCCGAGTCTGTCGCGGCTCACGATCAAATCGGCGCGGAGGATGCGCTCCCCGACGCCCAGGAAGTCCCCTAGGCGCGGCTGGCGGCCTCACGTGCCGAAACGGCGTCGGCGCCTGTAACTCGCGCGGCTCTGACCATTGGAACTCGGCATCTTGAGGGGCCGGTCGCGGCCAGCTCGGGCGCTACGGCGACCTCCAAGAGTCATAGGACCGTCACGGCTTCAAGCGGTGAGCGTCCTGCGCCAGGGCCGCCGACCGTCAACCCAGCTTCGCACAGCTCCGCTCCCCGCGGGCGCCCCCGGATCGAAGTCCGGGGGCCGGGTGTGACGGCCGGCTTTCGCCCTGTCGCCTGGCTCCCCAGGGAGCCGCGGGTGGTCCCGCGGCCGGATTGAAGGAGCTTCCCATGACCGCCAAGACTACGGCTTCGACCGCAGGGCGCCACCAGGCTTCCGCCGAGCCGAGCCGGCCGACCCATCGGCTCTATCCCGTCACGGGCGACGGCGACGCCTCGATCTGGACGCCCATCGGGGCGGCTTGGCCGAACAACGACGGCAAGGGCTTCAACCTGAACTGCGATACGGTCCCACTTACTGGCCGGATTGCGCTTGATCGAGCCGCGCCCCGAGACCGCATGACGCGGCCCTCTTCTGCGGCGGGCTCCGGCCCGCCGCGCAACCGCGCCGTTCCGGCCGGTTGCTTCAATCGTTAGGAACTGCCAGGGTTGGACCTTTCCGCACAACCAGTGCAGATTGTTCTGCGCAGTTCCTACACAGGCGGAATGGACCTATTTTATTCGAACGAAAACAGATGGTTGAAGATGTCAGGTCATTCGGCCGGGATGACGGATCGGCGCACGCGTCCTATGTCGTTGCGACGATGGCGCGCCGGCTCGCAGCTTTGACGTTCGTGGTGGCCTGCGGCGTGGCCGGATTGGCGGCGCGGGCCCAGACGCCGAACGAGGTGCAGGGCGTGGTGGTCTCCGCCGGGCCTGGCCCGCTGGTGCGCTCCACCTACCCGGCCTCCGGGGGGACGGTGGCCGGCGGGATGCTGATCCTGAAGATCGTCTTCGACCAGCCCATGGCGCCGGACGCCTGGGCCTACGGCCAGGCCGCCGAAGGCGACTTCCCCGACTGCCTGGCCAAGCCGCGGCTGCTGGGCGACCAGCGGACCTACGTGCTGCTGTGCTCGGTCGAGCCGGGCCGCGCCTATGCGGTCCAGATCAACCCCGCGCCGCGCTTCGCCAACGCCGACGGGCGCTCGGCCAAGCCCTACACCCTTAAGTTCGCCACCAGCGACGGCGACATCGTCCGCAGCCTCCACGACGCCCTGCAGCAGGCGGGGCTCGCCGATGACGACGACCCGATCATGACCTGGCGTGATCCCGGCCAGGGCGTCTCGCAGTCGGCCGCGCCGTAGCGGGGGAAGGGCCTGGCGCGCGGCCTCGATGGCGGGGGGCGGCGTCTTTATGGTAGGCGGTTTGAGGGCGACGACAGGCGGACGTCCGGGAGGAACCTATGAACATCCCCGTGAAGGGCGTGAACCGCAGTCCGGCGGTGAGCTACCAGGAGCTGCTGGACCGGGACACGCGCGATCCGCCGGACATCCTGCGGCTGGACCAGCCGGTGGATTTCGGCAGCGAGCCGATCGCGGCCAGCCGCTACACCAGCGAGGCCTTCTTCAAGCGCGAGATCGAAAAGGTGTTCCTGAAGACCTGGCAGTACGTCTGCCGGGAGGAGGAGATGCCGAGCCCGGGCGACACCCAGGTGTTCGAGGTGGTCGGCCATTCGGCGATCGTGGTGCGCCAGAAGGACGGGGGCCTGAAGGCGTTCCGCAACGTCTGCCTGCACCGCGGCCGGCGCCTCGTCACCGAGAGCGGCTGCAAGAGCCAGTTCCGCTGCCCTTACCACGGCTTCACCTGGAACACGGACGGCTCGTTCAAGGAAAATCCCATGGCCTGGGACTTTCCCGAGATCGACGAGGAGAGGTTCGGCCTGCCGGAGATTCCGGTGGGGAGCTGGGGCGGCTTCGTGTTCGTGAACTTCGACGTGGGCGCCCAGCCGCTGGCGGAGGTGGCCGACCCGCTGCCTCGGCACTTCGCCCGTTGGAAGATCGCCGACTGCTACAAGTCGGCCCACGTGGCCAAGGTGGTTCCGGCCAACTGGAAGGCGGTCATCGAGGCCTTCCTTGAGTCCCACCACGTCTACACCACCCATCCGCAGTTCTCGGGCTTCATCGCCGACGCCAACGCCCAGTACGACGTGCTCTCCGAGCACGTGACGCGGTTCCTGACCGCCAACGGCCTGCCGAGCCCGCTGATCGACGCGGCCGACTGGCCGGAGGAGAAGGTGGCCGAGCTGATGTTGGGGCCGCCAGGGGCGGGGCGTCCGCCCACCTGGCGGCGGGGCAGACCGCCCGCGCCTACGTCGCCCAGAAGGCGCGCGAGCGGCTGGCGGCCGAGACCGGCGACGACCACGCCTACGCCGCCGACGCCGAGGTGATCGACGGGATCTCCTACCAGATGTTCCCCGCCTTCGCGATCTGGGGCGGCTTCCACACCAAGATCTGCTACCGCTGGCGCCCGCATAACCTGCGGGTCGACCAGACCCTGATGGAGGTGCTGCTGTTCAAGGAATGTCCGGCGGACGGCCCCCGACCGGACCCGGCGCCCTATCGCCTGCTGGGCGAGCACGAGCCCTGGGCGTCGGCGACCGAGCTGGAATACCTGGCGAGCGTCTTCGACCAGGACCAGTCCAACCTCGGGCCCGTGCAACAGGGCCTCTATGACCTCGGCGAAGAGGGCGTTGTGCACTTCGGCCGCTACAGCGAAGTGCGGTGCCGGCATATCCACGTGATGGTGGACAAGTATCTCGCCCGGTAGGGCAGAAGGCGCCCCCGGCGCATGCGCCGGACAGCCGATAGATCAGAAGAGACCAGAGACAGGGAAACAGGGATCATGACGTCGCTGAAGGGAAAGACGCTCTTCATCACCGGGGCCAGCCGCGGCATCGGCCTGGCCATCGCGGTGTGCGCGGCCAAGGAGGGCGCCAACGTCGCCATCGCCGCCAAGACCGCCGAGCCGCACCGGCACCTGCCGGGCACCATTTACTCGGCCGCCGAAGAGGTGGAGGCGGCGGGGGGCAAGGCGCTGCCGCTGCAGGTGGACATCCGCGACGAGGCCCAGGTGGAAGAGGCGGTGCGGCGCACGGTGGAGACCTTCGGCGGCCTCGACGTGTGCGTGAACAACGCCAGCGCCATGAACCAGGCCACGACCCTCGAGACCACCATGAAGCGCTTCGACCTGGTGCACGAGGTGGTGGCCCGGGGCAGCTTCATGGTGACCAAGGCCTGCCTGCCGCACCTGCTGAAGGCCGAGAACCCGCACGTGCTGATGTTCTGCCCGCCGCCCACCTTCGATCCGCGCCGGCTCTCGCGCAGCCTGCACAACGCCGTCTCCAAGTACTGCGCCAGCCTCTACACGGTGGGCATGGCCGAGGAGTTCCGCGAGCAGGGCGTGGCGGTGAACGCGCTTCGGCCCCGCACCTGGATCGGCACCTCGGCCATCAAGTTCCGCCGCGGAGACGCCGGCGTCGCCCACTGCCGCGCGCCCGAGATCATGGGCGAGGCGGCCTGCGCCATCTTCCGGCGCCCGTCGCGCGAATGCAGCGGCCAGTTCTTCATCGACGACGAGGTGCTCTACGCCGAGGGCGAGCGCGACTTCGAGAAGTACCGCATCGATCCCACCCAGCCGCTCTACATGTCCGGCATGTCGCCCACCGACCCCATCCCGCCGTACGTCAAGGACCTGATCCCGGCCGAAGGCGCCATGGGCCGCAACGCCCGCGACATCGTGGTGTAGCGTCCTCGGCTAGGGCGGGGGCGCGTCCGCCACGCCGGCGCGGTAGATCCGCAAGCCTGCCAACGCCGCGAGGGCCGACGCAGCCAGCATGGCCGGCAGCAACGTGGCCAGTGCGAGATTGAGCTCGGCCGGCGATTTCAGCACCCTTTCGGTAGCGAGCCCGACCAGGGTCGGTCCGAGACCTAGGCCTAGCAGATTGACCGTCAGTACGCCGCTCGCGCTCACGAGGGCGCGGGCGCCAGGACCGGTCACCGCCTGCTGGGCGGAAGGGCCGATGCTGATCGCGGCGCTGGAGAGGAAGATCATGGCGGCCAAGGCGCCCAGGCAGGCGCCCGCGCCGGCGAGCCTGGGTCCGACCGCGGCGAACGGAATGGCGGCGAAGGCGCAAAGGCCAAGCACCCGCAAGCGTCCGTCCGGCCAGCGGCTAGCCGCCCAGTCCGCCGCCGCGCCCCCCGCGAGCGCGGCGGCCAAACCGCACCCGACGAAGATCGGCCCGAGCGCCGCCCCCGCCGCAGGAACGCTCCAGCCGAAGGTCCGCACCAGCAGGCTGGGCGCCCAGGCCGAGACCGCATAGGCCGCCATGGTCGCGAAGCCGAGCGCCAGGTTCACGACGCCCACCGCCCGAAGGTGAGGGCGGCCGAGGCGCACGCGTGCGGCCGGCGGGTTGGCCGGGCCGCTCGCCCCGCGCGCCGCGGCCAGCAGCAGCGGCGCCAGCACCAGCCCGGGCGCGCCAACCGCCAGGAACACCAGCCGCCAGCCGCTCATCGTCCATAGGCCGGGCGCCGCCAGGTCCCGGACGCGCTCGGCCCAGGCAAGGACGGCGCCCGCCGCCAGGTAGGAGAGGCCGAGCCCCACATAGGCCCCGGCGCCGTAGACTCCGAGCGCGAGGCCAACGCGCCGCGGCCCCATGCGCTCGGCGATGAGGGCGTGTGCCGCCGGGGTCAGCACCGCCTCGCCGAGGGCGACCCCGGCGCGGCAGAGGAGCAGCCCCGTAAAGTCCTTCGCCAGGGCCGAGGCCGCCGTGGCCAGGCTCCAGACGAGCACCCCGCCCCCCAGCAGGACCCGCCTGACCCCCCGGTCCATGAGGCGCGCGAGCGGAAGGCCGGTCAGCCCCAGGACCACCGCGAACCCCAGCCCCTGCAGCAGGCCGATCTGGGCGTCGCCGATCCCGAGGTCGCGCTTCAGGGGCTCGACCAGCATGCTCGGGACCTGCCGATCCACGAACGACAGGACGTAGGCGGCAAACAGGAGCGCCAGCAGCCTCCAGCCCCCCGTCGGCGCCGCGCCGCCCCTCACGGCGCCTCGGCGCCGCGGCGCATGTCCCGCACTTGCGGATAGATGTGCTCCAGCTCGAAGAGGTCGCGTCGCGCCAACCCCGCCGGCGCCGCCGACCGGAGGGTGAAGCGGGCGGGCGAGAGCTCCAGCAACATCGCCCCGACACGCTTGGCCCCCACCGGCGCCTGGATGGCGTCCGGGATGACGAACGCCACCGAGGGCGCCCAGACGTGCCGCGCGCCCGCCGCCCGGAAGCCGAGCGACTGGTGCGTGTGACCGGAGACCACGAACCGCAGGTCGCGTGCGCGAAGCATGTCCAGCAGGCGCTGGCGCGCGGCCGGGTCGGGGTAGCGTCCGGGCGGCTCCGGTCCGTAGGGGCGAAGCGGCTTGTGGCTCATGACGCCCAGCGGCGCCTCGCTGCCGGCGAGGCTCTCGGCGAGCCACGCCCACTGGGCCTGCGCCTCCTCGCCCGGGTCGCCCAGCAGCTGGGCGTTCAACCCGAGGAGCTGCCAGCCCGCGGTCTGCAGCGACCACCGGTCTGGGCCGAAGGCGCGGCGGTAGGCGGCGAGGCTGCGCGACTCCAGCGGCTCATCCGGCGCACCGGCGTCGCCGATGTCGTGATTGCCGGGCAGGAACAGGACGTCGCAGGCGGGCGCGGCGATCACCGCTCGGGCGTGGGCCAGCTCGGCCGGGTCGTGGGCGCCGTTGGCGCTGATGTCGCCGAGGTGGACGAGGAGGTCCGGCCTCAGCGCCTCGATCCAGGCCGCCACGGCGCGCCAGTTCTGCTCCAAGAGCGCGTCGTTGGGGCTCAAGTGGGTGTCGCTCACCAGGGCTATGCGCATGTGGCGAGGATCGAAGCGCGCCGCGGGCGCCACAATGGCAAAACCCGCAAGCGGGTTGCGCGCCATGCAACGGCCTCAGGCGGCGCCCGCCTGCTGCAGCAGCTGGCCGAAGCGGGCCCCCGAGCCCTCCGCCTGGCGTTTCATCCAGGTCGCAAATGCCCGTACAGGCGGCCGCCGTCGCACCGCCTCGCTCGCATAGACGAGGTTGTAGTCGGCGCCGGTGGCCGCCTGAAGCGGGAAGCATGGGCGCAGCCGGCCCGCTTCCAGGTACCGGTCCGCCACCGTCGGCACCGCCACCGCGATCCCGAGACCGTTGGCGGCCGCCTCGTACATCAGGGTCAAGGTCTCGAACACCATGCCGGGGCCCCCGACGGGCTCTGCGGCGCCGGCGCGGGCGAGCCAGCTGGGCCAAAGATCCTGCGGCGTCTGCACGCTCAGCAGGGTGTGGCCCCGGAGCTCCTCCAGGGTGCGCGGCGGCCCTCTGCCGTCGGCGAGGGCCGGCGCCGAGACGGGGGCGCCGTCCAGCTCCAGAAGGCGCTCGTAGCTGAGGCCGCCGAAATCGGCCGGTCCGTTGGCCACGGCGACGTCGGCTCGGCCGAGACGCAGCAGGCTCAGATCACGGCTTAGCACCAAGTCGATGGCCTGCCCGCTCTGCGCCTGGTACTCGGGTGAGCGCGGCAGCAGCCAGCTGATCGCGAACGATTGCGACGCCATCACCCGCACCGAACGGGTCGGCGGCGAGCGCAGGCGCGCCGTGGCCGCGCGGATGGCCTCGATCGCTGGCTCGACCTCCTCGCGATACGCCTGTCCGGCCTCGGTGAGGGAGGAGGTCCCCGCGGCGCGGTCGAACAGTCGCGCGCCCACGAACCCCTCCAGGCTCTGGATGCGGCGCGTGAAGGCCGAGGGGCTAAGCGCCAGGCGATCGGCCGCGACGCGGAAACTGGGCGCGCCGGCGGCGACCACGAAGGCCTCGATGCCCTGGAGCGGCGGGGCGGTTCTGCGCACGCGGGCCTCCTTGCCCACAAGTCTAGAGCCGGTTTGTGACGCTTGGACGAACGCGTTGCACGCGCTGCAATGGTCGTTCGAGTTTCAGCGATTTCCCTTTGTCCGGCGAGCCATAGCCTGTGGGCGCTCACCGGAGGGGAATGGGATGTCACGAACATGCGCAATGACGGCGCTCGGTCTGCTGACCGGGCTCTGCGGAGCGGCCGCCGCCGCGGCCGAGCCCGCCCCGCCGCCCGCGCCGGTCGACGAGGTGGTCGTCACCGCCACGCGGCGCAGCGAAGGCATACGCGCGCTGGAATCGCCCGTGCCGATCGACGTCATTTCCGGGCAGGCGTTGGCGCAGAGGGGCTATTCCGACCTTTCGCGCGACCTTCAGTTCTCCAGCCCTTCCGTCAACTTCAACCGCGCAGCCACGACGGCCACGGCCGCCAGCACGAGGCCGGTCACCCTCCGGGGCCTCTCGCCCGACCAGGTGCTGGTGCTGGTCAACGGCAAGCGCCGCCATGCCTCGGCCATCCTGAACACCAACAACTCCATCGGGCGCGGGGCGGCGCCCGTTGACTTCAACCTGATCCCCGAGGCCGCGATCGAGCGGGTGGAGATCCTCAGGGACGGGGCGGCGGCGCAATACGGCTCTGACGCCATCGCCGGCGTCGTGAACGTCATTCTGCGCAGCGACGCCGCCGGCGCGATGATCGCCGGTCAGGGGGGCGCCACCGGGGAGGGGGACGGCGCGAACGGAATGCTGACGGCGCGCGCCGGGCTTGCGCTCGGCGACGGCGGCCACCTCACCCTCACCGGCCAGGCGCGCCACCAGGAGCCCACCAATCGCGCCAACGTCGACCAGCGCTTCGGCCGGGTGACCTACGAGATCGGCGACCCGCGTCTCACCGAATACGAGCTCGCCATCGACGCCGCCTATCCGCTTCGGGCCGCGGGCGAGCTCTATCTGTTCGGGACCGCCGGCTACCGCGATGCGCTGAGCCCGAGCGGGTACCGCATTCCCACGACGGCCCCGGCGCTTTATCCGGAGGGCTACGTCTCGCACATTCACCCCCACATCTCCGATGCGGAATTCACCGGAGGCTGGCGCGGCGGGGGGGCCGACGGGTGGCGGCTCGATCTCAGCGACACCTTGGGGTGGGACCTCGCCAACTTCTCGGTCCAGGACAGCGTCAACCTTTCGCTGATCGCCGCGGGCCGGCCCAGCCCCACCCGCTTCGACGCGGGCGGCGTCACCTACATCCAGAATGTCTCCGACGCTTTGCTCACCCGTCGCTTCGACGTGCTGCAGGGCCTGAACCTCGCCTTCGGGGCGCAGGGCCGCGAGGAATGGTACAAGATCCGCGACGGCGAGCCGCTGGCCTACTTCGGCGCGGGCGCCGATGGGTTTCCGGGCTTTCAGCCGCGCAATCCGGTGGACAAGAGCCGCACGGCCTACGCCGGCTTCGCCGACATCGAGCTCGACGTCTTGCGTCAGCTGCAGCTGGGCGCAGCCCTGCGCTACGATCATTACAGCGACTTCGGCGGGGCGGTTACCTGGAAGACTACGGCCAGGTTCGCGCCCACGGCCTGGTTGGCGCTGCGCGCGGCGGCCGGCTCGGGATTCCGGGCGCCTTCCATGCAGCAGCAGTACTTCAGCGCGGTCACCAACAATCTCTCCAGCACCGGCGCTCTGGTGACGGTGGGCACCTTGCCGGTGGACGATCCTGTGGCGAAGGCGCTGGGCGCCGCGCCCCTGAAGGCCGAGCGCTCACGCAACTGGACCGCCGGCCTCGTGCTCACCCCGGGCGCCGGCTTCTCGTTCAGCGCCGACTGGTTCCACATCGCTATCCGCGACCGCATCGCCCTCAGCGAGCAGCTCGCCGGCGCCCCGGTGACCGCCATCCTGAGGTCCGCGGGCATCACCCAGTTCCAGCAGGTGCGCTTCTTCACCAACGCCCTCGACACCCACACCCGGGGCCTGGAGTTGAGCGGCCAATGGAGCGGGCGGTTGGGCGAGGTCGGGCGGCTAGACCTCTCGCTGGGTTACGGGCGCTTCGTGTCCTCGCTCGACCGGCTGCGGCCCAACACCGCCCTGCCGGGCTTGCCGTTGCTGGCCACCAAGTCGCTCGTCTTCGTTTTGACCGGCCAGCCGCGGGACAAGCTCATCGCCAGCGCTGGTTTCAGTCGCGGCCCCTTCTCCTTCCAGGCGGCGGCGACACGGTTCGGCGTCTACCAGGGGGCCGACCTCGCCACCTTGCAGACCTACGGCGCCAAGACCCTGGTCGACCTGACCGCCGGCTGGCGCGTCGGGCCGGCGACCCTGCGGGCCGGGGTCCTCAATGTCGGCGACGTCCGTCCGGACCAGCCCGTCGATAACCGTCTGGCCTCCATCATCGCCGCCACCGGCGGCAGCTTCCCCGCCCCGGAGGAGGCGCCGTTCGGGTTCAACGGCCGCAGCTGGTATGTGGGGTTCGAGACGGCCTTCTGAGGCCTCGCCGGGCGGGGTCCCCCAGCCGTGCATCCGCGGCGGCGTCAGGCGACGCGCTTCGCCACACGCTGCTCCGTGCGGGCCGAGCGGCCCCGGCTATTCGCACACGTCGAACCGCTCTCCGACCGGCTTTCCGTCCAGCAGGGGCAGCACCTTGGGGAACAGGGTCTTGAAGGGGGCGCCTTGCATGTGGGCCTGGAAGGCGTCGCCGGACTTGTAGACCTCGAGCACCTTGTAGGTGTTGGGGTCCGAGGACGACCGCAACAGCTGGTAGAAGAGCGTGCCCGGCTCGCCCGCGCGGACCTCGGCGGTCAGCTCCTTGAAGATCGCCTCGAACTCCGGCCCCTTGCCGTCCTGCACCTTCAGCGTCGCGACTATTCCGGTCATTTCGATCATCCTCCACGTGTTGTGGCCGAACGCTATGGCCCGGCCCCGTCCGAGGCAAGGCGCACGCGAACCGCGCCGTCCGGGCGGCCGTCGCAGCGGACGCCCCCGCGTGGAGTGGGAGAAGGATGCGGGGGGTGGACGGATACGCGACGCTGCGCCTGTTCCAACCCCTCATTCGCCCGGCCTGGTCGACCGCTCTCCCGATCTTTGCGGTCGCGCCCGATGTGATAGCTTATAGCCTGCGGAGCCTTTCTCCGCGTGGACCCACACGGACAATCCGGAGAACGGCCATGAGGAACAGGCTGTGCGAAATGACCGGGGCCGAGTTCCCGCTCTTCGCCTTCAGTCATTGCCGCGACGTCGTCGCCGCCGTCTCGCGGGCGGGGGGATTCGGGGTGCTGGGCGGCTCCAGCTTCTCTCCCGAGTCCTTGGAGGTGGAGCTGAAGTGGATCGACGACCACGTGAACAGCAAGCCCTACGGCGTCGACATCATCATCCCGGAGAACATACCCAAGGAAGTCCGCGACTCCCGCGCCAAAGACATGACGCAGTTGATCACCCGGGAGCAGAAGGCCTTCGTCACGGATCTTCTTGCCGACTACGGCGTGTCGTTCGATCCCGATCGCGACATCAGCGCGGCCGTGGGAGGAAAGCTGGTCAGCCCGGAGTGGAACGAGGCGTTGCTCGACGTCGCCTTCTCGCACCCCATCCGCCTGATCGCCAATGCGCTGGGGCTGGCGCCGCCAATGATGATCGACCGGGCCAAGAGCCACGGCGTGCCGGTGGGCGCCCTCGTGGGCTCCAGCGTTCACGCGCTGCGCCAAGTCAACGCCGGCGTGGACTTCATCGTCGCGCAGGGCACCGAAGCGGGCGGCCACTGTGGCGAGGTTTCCACGCTGGTCTTGGTGACCGAGGTGGTGAGGGCCATCGAGCCCATCGCCCCGATCCCCGTCATCGCCGCGGGCGGCGTCATGACCGGGCGGCAGATGGCGGCGGTCATGGCCCTGGGCGCGCAGGGGGCCTGGACCGGCACGGTATGGCTCGTGACCACCGAGTCGAACACGCCCGAGTTCGCCCAGGACATCATCGTCAACGCCGGCTCCCGGGACACGCTGCGCGCCAAGTCGACCACCGGAAAACTGTGTCGCCAGACGCGGAGCGCCTGGCACGAGGCGTGGCTGGCCCCCGGCGCCCCTCCGATTCCGCCCATGCCGCTCATGTCGATGTTGGGCGCGCCCGCGATGCGGGCGGTTCAAAGGAGCGTGGACGGCGGCAACGAGCGGGCCAGGGTCCTTCTGGGGACGATATGCGGACAGGGGATCGGCCTGGTGGAGGGCATGCGCTCCGCCGGGGAGATCGTTCAGGACTTCAAGCGTGATTTCGGCGAGGCCGTCGAGAACCTGATGGTCGCGTCCGACCTCGCCGACCAATAGGACCGCGTCGGGGTCCCGGGCGTCAGCGCTGCGCCTACCAGCCGAGCTGGGAATAGGCGGTCGCCGGCTCGGGGCCGGGGGGCGGGGGCGCGCCCTCCGGCCAGACCTCGGCCGCCGCGGCCTCGGCGCTCACATGCAGGCCGCCCAGCTCGCCCTGCAGGGCGAGGAGCCGGTAGGTCCAGTAATGCAGCGGGTGGTCGAGGGTGATCCCGAGCGCGCCGTTGAACTGGTGCAGGTCCTCGATCGCCTCGCCCGCGAAGCGCTGCGCGTAGACCGCCGCCAGCGCCGCCGTCAGGGCGTCGCCCTTCCAGGCCGCCTCCAGCGCCAGGAGGCGGGCGCCGCGGGCGTGCACTGCGTTGCGCGATATCCGGTGCTGCACGGCCTGGAAGGCGCCGAGCGGCTGGCCGAACTGGCGGCGATGGGTCACGTACTCGATGGTCGCCTCCAGCGCCGCGGTCATCGCCGAGGCCGCCTCGGCGGCCAGCGCCACCCGGCGCAGGCGGTCGAAGTCGGTGCGCTTGTCGGCGGGGAGCGGCTCGCCCGCCGTCAGGTCCGGCGCGGCTTTGAAGCGGCCGTAGGGATAGGCGAACATGCCGGACAGGGGCTCGACGGCGTCCGCCGCGACCTCGACCAGGACGACGTCCGCGCCACGGCGCACGAAGGCGTGACGGGCGACCGACAGGAAGCGCGCCGGACGCGCGACTTCGTCGACCACGGCCACCGGCCCGGGCACGGTGCGCCCGAGCAGCGCCGGGGCGACCAGCACGCTGACGCCGGTCTCGGCGAGGTAGGGCGCGCGGCCCACGACGTCCACGACCAGAGCCGCTTCCAGCGGCCCGAGGCCCGGCTGCAGCTGCACCGCGTCGAACTCCCCCTCCCGCAGCAGCGCCTGGAGCTTGGGGGCGTAGGGCGCGAACACCCCCTGGCGGGGCGCCTCGAGGAAGGGCTGGGTGAGGTGCTCGAGGGCCTGGACGAGCGCCTGCTGGTCGGGGTCGAGGTCGAGTTCCATGTCAGGCCTTCATCGGCAGGCTGAGCCCGTCGCGGGCGATCAGGTTGAGCTGGACTTCGGCGGAGCCGGCGGCGAGGCCCACCGTGGCGCCGGAGGCGAAGGCGGCGCGAAGCTGCCCGTCGCCGCCGTCGAGCAGCGACTCCGGCAGGAACTCGGCGACGAACGCGGCGGCGGCCTTGTCGGCCTCGTAGAGGGCGTAGCGGGCGATGCTGGTCTCGGCGCTGGGATCGCGCGCCTTAACGCGCCCTTCCACGACGGCGTAGACGAGCAACCGGGCGGCGCGGGCCAGGGCCAGCGCCGTCGCCGCGCGCATACGCACCACCGGGTCCGAGAAGCGCTTGCGGCGGCGCAGCTCGGCGACCGCCTTGAGGATGGTGCGCCGAGCCATCTCGTGGCGCGCCGCCCCGATCCGCTCGCTGTGCAGGGCCGCGCGCACGATCGCCCATCCGCGGCCCTCCTCGCCGAGCCGCGCCTCGTCCGGCACGAAGACGTCGGTGAAGAAGACCTCGTGGAACTCGCCCTCGCCGAGGATCGAGTTGATCGGCCGGATGTCGATGCCGGGCAGCTTCAGGTCGACCAGGAAGATGGTGATCCCGGCGTGCGCGGCGCCCTCGGTGCGGGTCAGCAGGTACACGTAGTCGGCCGAGTGGGCGTAGGAGGTCCAGATCTTGGAGCCGTTGATGACGTATCCGCCCTGCACGCGCGTCGCCTGAGTGCGCAGGGAGGCGAGGTCGGAGCCGGCGGAGGGCTCGGAGAATCCCTGGGCCCAGAGCACCTCGCCGCTGGCGATCTTGCCGAGGTGGAACGCCTTCTGCTCCGGCGTGCCGTACTTCATGATGGTGGGGGCGATCCAGTTGGCCCCCATGTAGCCGGAGCTGCGCGGATCGCCGATGCTCCACATCTCCTCGCTCAGGATCATGTGCTCCCAGGGCGTGGCCCCGGCTTCGCCGCCGTATTCCACCGGCCAGTGGCGGGTGAGCAGGCCGGCCTGCGCCATCTTCGGGCAGAACTCCCGGGCGTAGTCCATCTGCGCATGCGAGCCCGGCCCGTCGCGGGCGATGTCCGACCAGTCGGGCGGCAGGGTCTCGTCGAGGAAGTCCAGCAGCTTGCGCCTGAAGGCGAGCTGCTGCTCGGACCATCCGAACTCCATCGGGACCTCCCCTCGTGCGCCGGCGCCGCCGTGCGTCCTGGCATGCGCGCCCAGACATAGACCCTGACGCCCCCGGGAGAAAGACGCAGGGTCGCCCGGCGAGGGGAGGGCTCAGCCTGGCGGCGCGGGGCGCTCGGCGCCCGCGCGTCCCTGGAAGAGACGCTTCACGACGATGAAGAAGACCGGCACGAAGAAGATCGCCAGCACCGTGGCCGACAGCATCCCGCCCGCCACGCCCCGCCCGATGGCCTTCTGCCCGCCCGAGCCCGCCCCCGAGGCGATGGCGAGCGGCAGCACGCCGAACACGAACGCGAAGGAGGTCATCAGGATCGGGCGCAGCCTTAGCTTGGCGGCGGCCAGAGCCGCTTCGGCGGCCCCCATGCCGAGCTTCAAGCGCGCCTCGGCGAACTCCACGATGAGGATGGCGTTCTTGGCCGAAACGCCGATCGTGGTGATGAGCGCGACCTGGAAGTAGACGTCGTTGTCGAGCCCCGTCAGATGCGCCGCGGCGAGCGCGCCCACGACGCCGAGGGGCGCCACCAGCAGGACGGCGATCGGCACCGACCAGCTCTCGTAGAGCGCCGCGAGGGAGAGAAACACCGCCAGCAGCGACAGCCCGTAGAGCGCCCCGGCCGCGCCGCCGGACGCCTTCTCCTCGTAGGAAAGGCCGGTCCATTCGTAGCCGACGCCCGCCGGAAGCTTCCTGGCCAGCGCCTCCATCCGCAGCATCGCGTCGCCGGTGCTGACGCCGGGGGCGGGCGATCCCTGGATCTCCATGGAGGGCGTCCCGTTGTAGCGCTCGAGCCGCGTCGGCCCGTAGGTCCAGCGCTGGGCGGCGATGGCCGACACCGGCGCCATGCTTCCGCCGGCGCTGCGGACGTAGAGGTTGTCCAGGTCTTCCGGCCTGGTGCGGAACGGCGCGTCCGCTTGGATGAAGACCTTCTTCACCCGGCCACGGTCGACGAACTGATCGATGAACGCGCCGCCGAGCGCCGCGCTGACGGTCTGATTGACGTCGGCCACCGAGAGGCCGAGCGTGGTGGCGCGGGCCGGATCGATGTCGAGGTCGAGCTGCGGCACGTCGTTCAGCCCGTTCGGGCGGACCTGGGCCAGGTGCGGATCGGCGTTCGCCAGCCCCAGCAGCTTGTTGCGAGCGGCCAGGAGGGCGTCGTGGCCCACCCCGCCCACATCCTTGAGCTCGAAGTCGAAGCCGCTGGCGTTGCCGAGCTCGAACGCCGCGGGCGGCGCGAAGGCGATCACCTGGCCGGAGGTGACCTGCGGCGTCAGGCGCTGGAACACGCGCTTCGCCACCGCCTGGACGCTGTTGGCGGCGCCGGGCCGCTGCGACCAGTCCTTGAGGGTGGCGAAGGCGATGCCGGTGTTCTGGCCGACGCCCACGAAGCCGAAGCCGGCGGCGGTGAAGATGCCCGCCACGTTGGCCTTCTCGTCCACGAGGAAGTGCCGGCGCACCTTCGCCATCACCGTCTCGGTCTGCTCGGCGGTGGCGCCGGCCGGCAAGGTCACCTGGGTGAAGAGGAAGCCCTGGTCCTCGTCCGGCAGGAACCCGCCGGGCAGGCTGACGAACAGGAGCGCCATGAGGCCGGTGATCAGGCCGAACGCGACCAGCGTCCGGCCCCAGCGGCGGCCCACCCGCTGAACGCCTTCCCCGTAGCGGGCCACGCCCCGGTCGAAGTTGCGGTTGAACCAGCCGGCGAAGCCGCCACGCCGCTCGGCGCCCCCGGCCGGCCTGAGGATCGTCGCGCAAAGGGCCGGGGTCAGGATCAGGGCGACGAGCACCGAGATCGTCACCGCCGAGACGATGGTGATCGAGAACTGCCGGTAGATGACGCCCGCCGATCCGCCGAAGAACGCCATCGGCAGGAACACGGCGGCCAGCACCACGCCGATGCCCACCAGCGCCCCGGTGATCTCGTCCATGGATTTGCGCGCCGCTTCCTTGGGCGAGAGGCCCTCGGTGTGAATCAGGCGCTCCACGTTCTCCACCACCACGATCGCGTCGTCGACCAGGAGGCCGATCGCCAGGACCATGGCGAACATGGTCAGCGTGTTGATGCTGAACCCGGCGACGAACAGCACCGCGAACGTCCCCAAGAGCACCACCGGCACCGCGATGGTCGGGATCAAGGTCGCGCGAAGGTCCTGGAGGAACACGAGCATCACCAGGAACACCAGGCCCACCGCCTCGACCAGGGTGATCACCACGTCCCGGATCGACAGGGTGATGAAGGGCGCGGTGTCGATGGGGTAGACGACCCGGATGTCGGGCGGGAAATCGGCCGACAGCTGGGCCATGCGGGCCTTCACCGCCCGGATGGTGTCGAGCGCATTGGCGCCGGGCGCGAGCTTGATGGCGACGCCGGTGGCCGGATAGCCGTCGTAGCGCGAGATGTAGGCCTCGTTCTCCGCCCCGATGCCGACGCGCGCGACGTCGCTCAGCCTGACCGTCGAGGCGTCCGGATTGGCGCGCACCACCACCTCGCCGAACTGCTGGGGGGTGTGCAGGCGCGACTGGACGTTGACGATCACGTTGAGCCGCTGGCCACGCACGGTGGGCAGGCCGCCGATCTGGCCGGCCGAGACCTGGGCGTTCTGGGCGGTCACCGCGCTGACGATGTCGCCGGGGGTCACCTTGAGGTTCGCCATCTTCATCGGATCCAGCCAGATCCGCATGGCGTACTGGGAGCCGAAGAACTGGGTGTCGCCGACCCCCGCGATCCGCGCGACGGGCTCCTGGACGCGCGAGGCGATGTAGTCGCCGAGGTCGTTCTGGTCGTGGGAGCCGTCCACCGACTCCAGCCCGATGATCAGCGCGAAGTTGCGCGCCGACTTGGCGACCACCAGCCCCTGCTGCTGCACCTGGGTCGGCAGCAGCGCGATCCCGGCCTGCAGCTTGTTCTGCACCTGCACCTGGGCGGTGTCGGGATTGGCGCCTTGGGCGAACGTCATGGTGACGGTCGCGGTCCCTGAGGAGTCGCTGGTCGAGGAGAAGTAGATCAGGTGGTCGAGGCCCTTCATCTGCTGCTCGATGACCTGCGTAGTCGTGTTCTCCAGCGTCTCGGCGTCCGCGCCCGGAAAGACGGCGGTGACGGAGATCTGCGGCGGGGCCAGCGCCGGGAACTGGGCGATGGGCAGCGAGCGGATGGCCAGGACGCCGGCGATGATCAACGCCAACGCGAGCACCCAGGCGAAGATCGGTCGGTCGATGAAGAACCGGGACATCCGCGCCCTAGCTTCCCGCCGCGCGCCGCGCCGTGACCTTGAGGCCCGGGTGCAGGTTCAGGAGACCGTCGACGATCAGCTTGTCGCCGGGCCGTAGCCCGCTCCTGATCAGCCAACGGTCGCTGATCGCGGGCCCGGTCTCCACCACCCGGGAGGCGACGACGTCGCCGGCGCCGACGACGAGGGCGACGGCCTGGCCCCGCTCGTTGCGGGTGATCCCGGCCTGAGGGGCGAGCACCGCGTTCGCGAGCACCCCTTCGGTGAGCCGGGCGCGCACGTAGAGGCCCGGCAGCAGCACGCCGGCCGGATTGGCGAAGGTCGCGCGCACGACGACCGCCCCGGTGGTGGGATCGACCGTGACGTCGGCGAAGCGCATCTGGCCGTCGATCGGGTAGAGGGCGCCGTTCGGCAGGACGAGCTGGACGCGCGCGCCCACCTGGCCGGCGGCCATCGCCGCGCGGAGGTTCAAGAGGTCGGCCGCCGACTGGGTGAGGTCGACATAGACCTGGTCGATCCGCTGGATGGTCGCCAGCGCATCGGCCTGGCCGGTCTGGACCAGGGCGCCCGGGGTGATGAGCGAACGGCCGATCCGCCCGGAGATCGGCGCCCGGATGCGGGTGAAGGCCACGTTGACTTGGGCGGCCTCGAGCGCGCCGCGCTGGGCGATCACCGCCGCCTTGGCCTGGGCGGCGGCGGCGGCGGCGTTGTCGGCGTCCTGGCGGCTGATGCTGTTGAGGGCCACGAGCCGCCGGTCGCGGTCGGCTTGCAGCTGGGTCGACAGGATGTTGGCCTCGGCCTGGGCCAGCTGCCCCTGGGCGCTCAGCAGCGCCGCCCGGTAGGGGGCGTCCTCGATCTCGTAGAGCACCTGTCCGGCCCGCACCATCGAGCCTTCGACGAAGTCGCGCCGGCGCACGACGCCGCTGACCTGCGGGCGGACGTCCGACGACTCCAGGGCGGAGACCCGCCCGGGAAGCTCGCTCACCAGGGTCACGGGCTCGGGGCGCAGCACCACGTAGCCCACCTGTGGCGGCGGGGGCGCGGGCGGCTTGCGGGCGCCGCATCCCGCCACGGCGAACGCCAGCCCCGCCCAAGCCATCGTGATGTAGAACGGCCTCATCGCGACGCTCGCCTCGTGGACACCATACGATGGGGAGCCCCGCGGCGATTGCAAAGTGGCGGGGCGGCGACCTTCGCCGGGTTTCGCAGGTTCGCTTCGGCGGTCGGCGGCTGGGCCGCGGGACCTGCCGGTTCAGCCCGAAATCAGCACAGGGACCGGCATCTTGGCCAGCAGCTTCCGGGTGGCGTTGCCGAACACGATCTCGACGAGGTGGGCGGGGCTCCTGGCCCCGCAGATGAGCAGATCGGCGTCGTTGGCCTTGGCCTCGGCCAGGATCACCTCCGCGATCGAGCGGCCGCGCGAGGCCACCTCGACCAGCTCGGCCGAGGCCCCGTGGCGGGCGAGGTGCCGGACGATGTCGCAGCCCATGTCGCCGCCGAGCCGCTTGCAGCCGGCCGGGTCGACCACCAGCGCCTTGACCGAGCCGGCCTCGACCAGCAGGGGCATCGCATTGGCGACCGCCCGCCGCGCCTCGGGGCTGGCGTTCCAGCCGATCATCACCCGCTGGCCGATCCGCTCGCCCCGCCACTCGTTGGGGACGATGAGCAACGGAACGCCGCTGGCCAGCACGATCCGCTCGGCCGTCATCTCGTCGGGCAGGCCGCTCGGCTCCGGATGGCCGACGATCAGCAAGTCGGAGTGCAGCGAGTTGACGATGGCCGCCTCGGTGGTCCGGTCCCGCTTGATCGGGCGGAATTCCGCCGCGACCCCTAGCCGGGCGCAGAGGGCTTCGAACCGCTCGCCGACCTCGGTGGTCGCGCATTCGCAGGCATCGTCGAGGCGCCGCTCGTGGGCCACCACGCCGGCCATCCCCTTCTCGCTGCGGGCGTAGGCCATCGAGGGGTGCAGGGCCGTTCCCTTGTAGACGACGTGGACCCCGACCAGATGCGCGTTCCAGCGTCTGGCGAAGGCGGCGGCCAGGGCGGCCCGCCGGTCCCCGGACGGGCTGGCGTCAAGAAAGACAGTGATTGTCTTCGGATCGCCGGGCATCGGCGCCTGTCTCCACCCTGACCGATCGGCCTGATGCTTGGACGCGAAGGCCGACAACTTCTGTGGCGCCAGTGTGCACCCAAAAGTCGCCCGGGTGTAGTCCGCAAAGCAGCCCCCGGGGGGCGTGTCCTGGACGGGGACGCTCCGCGGACGCCTTGCCGCTAGTGTGGCCGATCCGAAGTTCGCTCGGCGCCTGCCCCGCTTCGGACTCGGGCACTAGAGCCAGCCGGTGCTGGGAACCTTGGTGGCGTAGGCGATGCCGCCGTCCACGGTGAGGGTCGAGCCCACCACGTAGTCGCCGGCGCGAGAGGCGAGGTAGACGGCCGCGCCGGCCATGTCCTCGGCTGACCCCGTGCGGCCGAGCGGCACCTTGCTGGCCGAGGCCTCGGGATCGTCGCGCGCCTCGGTGTTCATCTCCGAGGGGAAGTAGCCGGGGGCGATGGCGCTGACGGCGATGTGGTCGCGGGCGAGGCGGGAGGCCATGACGCGGGTGAGGTGAACGAGGCCGGCCTTGGAGACCTGGTACGAGTAGCTGGGCAGCGGGCTCACCGTCAGGCCCTCGATGGAGGCCACGTTGATGACCTTGGCCGGACGCTCGGGGGAGGCCGCCTTGGCAAGCAGCGGCAGGAGCGCCTGGGTGAGGAAGAAGGGCGACTTCAGGTTCAGGTCCAGCACCTTGTCCCAGCCGCGCTCCGGGAAGGTCTCGAACTTGGCGGCCCAGGCGGCGCCGGCGTTGTTCACCAGGATGTCGAGCTGCGCCTCGCGGGCGCCGATCGCCGCCGCCAGGGCCTGGCAGCCCTCCACGGTGCTGACGTCCTGCGGCAGGGCCCGGCAGAAGCCGCCGCCGGCGCTGAGCTCGGCGGCCGTCGCATCGCAGTCGGCGCTCTTGCGCGAGCTGATCCAGACCCGCGCCCCATGGGCGAGGAAACCTTCGGCGATCATCTTGCCGAGGCCACGCGAACCGCCGGTGATCAGCGCCGTGCGGCCTTCGAGGGAGAACAGGTTCTTCATCGGCGATGCTTTACCCGTGCGTAGCCGCCCACGGCAACGGCGAAGAGGCGCTGACACCACCCATCACCCCGGCCGGACGGCGGAGAGCCGGGGCCGGACGGGGTGTGGCCGAGACGGGTCGTCGGGGCGCGGAAGGCGGCGGCAGGCGGGCCGCGTCTGGCGATCGTTCGGGGAGCGGCCCGGCGGGCCGGCTAGCGGGTTTTGGAGATGACCTCGTCGCCGAAGGTCATCAGCTCGCGATAGATCTCCTCCTTCTCGCGCGCGTGGATGGCGATGGTCAGGCGCGAGACCCCGAGGTCCTCGAACCAGGCGACGCCCTCGGCCTTGCGCGTGCCGCCGGAGGTGATCTCCACCTTGCTCCCGTCGCGGCCGTGCTCGGCGGCGGTCCTGCGCATGGTGTCGATGAGCATGGGCAGCTCCTCCTTCACGCGCCGGTTCGGGTAGACGGCCGGGAAGAAGCCGTCGCCCAGGCGTCCGGCCCGGCGCGCCGCCGCCGGCGTGTCGCCGCCGATGTGGATGGGGATCATCTTGCGCGGCGGCTTGGGGCTGCAGCGCACCGGCGGGAACTTCAGGATCTCGCCGTCGAAGGACGCCTCATCCTCCGACCAGAGGCGGCGCAGCGCCGCGATGTATTCGTCGGTGCGCTTGCCGCGCTGCTCCCAGGGGATACCCAGGGCCTCGAACTCCGCCTTCATCCAGCCGATGCCGACCCCCAGCTCGAACCGGCCTCCGGAAAGGAAGTCCAAGGTGGCCGCCGACTTGGCGAAGACCAGCGGGTTGTGCTCGGGCAAGAGGACGACGCCGGTGCCGAACCGCAGCGTCTTGGTGACCGCCGCGGCGTAGGCGAAATAGATCAACGGGTCCGGCATGGGCTTGTCGGTATTGGGGAACTCGCCGCTGTCGGTGAACCCGTAGACGTGCTCGTACTCGACCGGGAACACCACGTGCTCGCCGCCCCAGATACTTTCGAAGCCGGCCTGCTCGGCGGTCTGGGCGATGAACGCCGCCATGTCCGGGTTCGGGAAGGTGTTCGGAATGTAGATGATGGCCCACTTCATCGGCGGATCTCCCTGGCGTCTCGGACAGCGTTGAACCGCCCACTGTTAGCATCGAGACTTCGGCCTCCCCAAGGCCGAGATGCGGCGCCGGGCGCGCCGTCATCGCGCTGCGCCGCGCCTTGCGCGCACCACGGCCGCGTCGAGGGCCTGGAGGAACCGGGAGCGATCGCCGGCGGCGAACGCCTTAGGGCCGCCGGTCATCTCGCCCATGGAGCGCAGGTGCTCGGCGATGGCGCGCGAGGCCAGCGCGCCGCCGATGTTGTCGCTGGTGAACGGCCGCCCGGTCGGATGCAGGGCCTGGGCGCCGGCGGCCAGAACGCGCTGCGCCAGGGGAATGTCGGCCGTGATCACGATGTCGCCGCTCGCCGCCCGCTCGGCGATCCAGTCGTCGGCGACATCCGGCCCCTGATCGACGACCACGAGCGAGACCATCGGGCCCGCGGGCGTACGAATCCAGGCGTTGCAGACCACGAACACCGCCAGGCCATATCGCGCGGCCACGCGGTAGACCTCCTCCTTCACCGGACATGCGTCCGCATCCACAAAGAGCGCCGTCATGGCGCCTGCCTATAGAGGACGCCGGGGCGGGGCCGCCACAGCCGCCGGCGAACGGCTCGGCCGTCCGCTCGTCAGGCCGGCGCCGCGGCGAAGTCGTAGGCGGCGCGGATCCAGGCCTCCTTGGGAGCGCGCGGGCCGATGAAGCGCCACTCGGGTCCGGCGGCGGAGATGTCGAAGGGCTGGCCGGGGTTGCGCTCGAAGACGGCGAAGGCCTGGTCGGGCGCGGCCTCGGCGCGCGCCGCCTCGGCAAGGCGGACGACAAAGCCGAGCGTCCCTAGGCCGACCGCGAAGACGACGCCCGTACGCGGGTGCACCAAGGCGGGCCCGCCCCAGAACACCCAGCGGCAACGCTCCGGCAGATCCTCGTCCAGCTTCCACATCGCCTCGATGATGTCCGGGTGGGTCCCGAGACCGAGCCAGCGATCGGCGAGGGCCTCCAGCGGCTGGCTGAGCGGCGGATCCGGGGCTGTGGGGCCCTTGGCGATCCGTTCGAGCAGCGCGCGCACCCGGGCCTCCAGCTCGGCCGGCCTGCGGGCGTAGTAGGGCGCGAGCCGGGCGGTCGCCGACTCGCGCGTCACCGGCTTCGGGCGGAAAAACTCGATGGGGCCGGCGTTGCGGGGGTCGGCCGCGGCCACGCCTCTATGGGTTTCGCCAGACGCCACGGCTCGGCTCCGCGTTTCAGCCGAGCATGCCCTGATTCACGCTTCGAGGCGCTCGGGACAGGGCAGGGAGGAGACCGCCGGCCGACGCGGAAGCGCCGTCAGGGCGCGCCCCGCGCAGCTAGATTCGAAGATTTGGTGCGCGTTCTGACCGCAAGAGCAATTCCACCCTTGCGGAACGCGCTCTGGCGGCCTCCGTCACGACTGAACGATCTCGATGGCCTCCTCGGGACAGGCGCCGGCCCCCGCGATCGCCTGGTCCTCGAGCTCGGCAGGCACGGTCTCCGGCGCGCTGCCGATGAAGCCCCGCTCGTCCAGACGATAGACGTCCGGCGCCTTGCGCACGCACCTGGCGTGCCCGTTGCATCGATCTTTGTGCAGGATGATCTTGATCGGCATGTGGGCCTCACCGTCGAGGAGCGTCGTTCAGGCCGAGCGCTTGCCGGGCGTGAAGGTGATCGGGACCTTCTTGTAAGCCTTCACCGTGCCGATGTCGGCGCTGAGCTCGGCTTCGCCCGCCTTGACCTTGAAATCGGGAATCCGGGTCAAGAGCTGCTCGAGCGCGATGAGCACCTCCAGGCGCCCGATATTGGACCCCATGCAGCGGTGCTTGCCGATCCCGAAGGCCAGGTGCCGCTTGTTCTTGCGGTCCAGGACGATTTCGTTGGGATTGGGGAACACGCTCTCGTCGAGGTTGGCCGCCTGCCAGCTCATGAGCACGCGGTCGCCGCGCTGGAGCTCCACCCCGCCCAGACTGGTCTCGCGGGTCACCGTCCGGCTGAGCCCCTGCTGGGGCGTCACGAGCCGCAGGTACTCCTCGACCGCATCATCCCAGCTGTCCGGATGCTCGATCAGGCGCTGCTTCAGCTCGGGGTGGTCGGAGAGGTGGACGGCCATGTTGGAGATGGTGGCCTGGGTCGAGTCGACCCCGCCCAGCAGCACGAGCCAGACGATCGCTTCGATCTCCCAGTCCATGAGGGGGCGCCCGCCGACGCGGGCCTTGAACAGGTAATCGATCAGGCCGCCGGAGCGGGGATTGTCCTTCTGGGCGGCCACCTCGCGGCTCACGCGCCCGCGGGCCTCCGCCATCCTGGCCAGGGCGTCGGGATCGCCTGGATGGGCGATGCCGTACTGGATGGTGGAGGCGTAGAAGTCGGCCTGCGCATGGTCGATGCCCGCCAGCTCCATGGTGAAGAGGGCGGTCAGCGGCGAGCCGAAGTCGCGGGCCAGGTCGGCCTCGCCCTTTTCGATGAACGCGTCGACCAGCTTCGTCGCCGTCTGCCGCAGGAATACGCCGTAGGCGTCGATCGCCTTCGGCGTGAACAGGGGCAGCATCATGTCCCGGAAGAGCTCGTTGTAGGGCGGGTCGAGGTCTATCGGAATGGTCTGGGCCCTATCCCATGGCGCCTTGTTGGTCGGGATGGTGATCCCCCAGAAAGAGCAGAAGCGCTCGTCGTCGCGGGCGGCCTCGAGGACGTCCTGGTATCGGGTGAGGACGTAGAAGCCCCCATGCGCGTCGGTCTTGGCCACCGGCGCCTGGTCTCGCAGGAGCTTGAGCGCCTCTGCGGAGTGGTCCCGGTAAAGCGACGAGTGGTGGTCGAAATGGTGCAGGATCTTCTCCTGCGTTTCGGCCGAAAACGGGCAAGCCGGTGATGAGACCGCGCCCGGATTCTTCTGTTCCACGCTCTTCCTCCGCATTCCCGCCTGGAGTTTCGCGCGATGCGCCCAGGTCGTTGTTCTGATAGGGCGCCGCGGCAGCGGCACATTGACCTAGCTCAATGCGAACTTCCGAACGCCCGGCGCGGCGGGCGCGGAGCGTCATCCGCCGGGACAGGGAGCAGACCTCAGGGCGCGCTCTGAGAGCTTGCCAAAATATGCGTATTAATGTATATACGTATACATGCATTTAGATGCGTTCGAGACGCTTGCCGACCCCACGCGCCGCCGGATCCTGGCGGCGTTGCGGGGCGGCGAGCAGCCGGTGGGCGAGATCGTGCGGCATGCGGGGATCCATCAGTCGGGCGTCTCGCGCCATCTGAGGATCCTGCACGAGTCCGGCTTCGTCTCGGTGCGTCCGGAGGGTCAGCGTCGCCTCTACGCGCTGCGGCCGGAGCCGTTCCGCGCCCTGGAGGCCTGGCTCGGGGACTACCGGCGGCTCTGGGAGGCGCGTCTGGGTCGCTTCGGCGCCGCCCTGGAGGCGGGACTGGCGAAGGGCGAAAAGGAGACATCGCAATCATGAGCAGCGCGAACCAGGCGGCCGGAACCCCTCAGGCCGTCGTCGTGATCGAGCGCACCTACCGGGCGCCGGTCGAGGACTTGTGGGCGCTCTGGACCACCAAGGCCGGATTCGAATCCTGGTGGGGGCCCGAAGGCTTCCGCGTGGAGGTCCACGCCCTGGAGGCGCGCGCCGGCGGGGCGCTGGAATACGACATGATCGCCGATGCGCCCGAGGCGATCGCCGCCATGAAGAGCCTGGGCCAGCCGGTGTCTCACGCCACGCGCGGGCGCTACGGGGAGTTCCGGCCGCACCAGCGCCTGACGCTCGTGCACGTGATCGACTTCATCTCGGGCGTCGTCCCTTACGAGCAGACGATCGAGGTGGACTTCAGGCCGGCGGGCCCCGGCCAGACCGCCATGGTGGTCACCATCCACCCCCACCTCGACCCCCACTGGACCAGGATGTCGGTGGAGGGCTTCACCAGCCAGCTCGCCAAGCTCGACCGGCGGTTCGCGTGGGCGAAGGGCGGGGGCTGAGGCGTCGGCGCGGCCGATCCCGGATGGACGCAACCAGATCGCGTTGAGATAGGATCGAACAATCCACCCTTTCACCTGGGGGAAGGGGGCCGGACGGGCCGACGCCAAGCTGGAGTTCGTCTGAAAACCGGAGGGTCCGGCCCCGGATCGGCCTTGCAGGCCGTCCGGGGTGAGGGTGAGAGGAGCGATTCAGCCCCAACCCAACCCGCCCTAGCTCTGGCGCTGCTGGCGTCGCTTCATGAGTTCGTTGAAGGGGACGTCGCGGTCGTCGGCCGGCTCGCGCGGCAGGCCCAGCAGCCGTTCGCTGACGATGTTGCGCTGGATCTCGTTGCTGCCGCCGGCGATGGTGTTGCCGCGGTACCTCAGCCAGGTGTTGGTGGTCTCGCCCCCCGGCGCGTTGCCCGACCAGATGACGCCGTCGGCGCCCGCCACGGACAGACCCAGCTCGGCGTTGCCGGGCAGGTCGAGCCCCTGGTTGAGCTTCACCAGCGAGCCCCACTGACCCTTCAGCTTGCCCGAGACGAGGCCGGTGTTGACCCGCGCCGAGAGCTGGCCGCCCACCACCGAGTCGATGTGGTTGTCGGCGATCTGGGCGGCCAACGCGGGATCGTGCAGCACCTGGTGCTTGCGCGCCAGCGACACGAGGTCGGCGCGCCATCCGCCGCCCGCCTGCCGCTCGCCGCTGGTCTGGTAGCCCAGACCGAAGCCGATGCCGGCGACCGCGTTGCGCTCGTGGAACAGCAGGCGCTGGGCCGACGCCCAGCCTTCGCATTCGCCCCCCAGGACGTATTCGGCGGGGATCTCCACGTCGTCGAAGTACTCGATGCAGAAATGCGCTTCCTCGCCCGTGGCGGGCCGGATTCCCTGAATGGTGACGCCCTTGGCCTTCAGCGGCAGGACGAACATCCCCAGGCCGGCATGTTTGGGCACGTCCCAGTTCACGCGCGCCAGGCACAGGCCATAGTGGGCGTTGAGCGCCCCGGAGCTCCACATCTTCGAGCCGCTGATGAAGTAGGAATCGCCGCGCTTGGTCGCCCGGGTCAAGGCGCCGGCCATGTCCGAGCCGCCGCTGGGCTCCGAGAGCAGCTGCATGAACAGCTCCTCGCCGCGGAGCATGCGCGGGATGTGCCGCTTCTTCACCGCCTCGGTGGCGAGGTCCAGCAGGGTCGGCATCATCATGCCGATCGACACCTGGTACCCTTGGGGGGTCACGTAGTCGCCCGCTTCCTCCACCCAGACCGCCTGGTGATCCAGGGAAAGCCCCTGGCCGGCGTATTCCTTCGGGACGGCGAAGCCGGTGAAGCCCGCGTCGAACAGCTTGGCCTGCAGGGCCGCGTTCTCCTCGCGCGTGCGCAGTGGCCGCCTCGGGTCCCGGCGCTCGAGGTTGGCTTCGATCCAGGCGCGGGCGCGGCGGCGAAAGTCTTCCAGCGATTCCACGATTGGCTCCCTAGGCGCTGATCAGGCGGTGCACGTGCTGGCGATGGCGCTCCGGCCCGCCGAAGAGCGCGCGGTTCACCGCGATGCGGCGCTCGTAGATGTGAAGGTCGTGATCCCAGGTGACCCCGATCCCGCCGGTCATCTGGACGAGGTCGCTGAGGTTCATGGAAGACTTCGAGCCCACCCAGGCCTTGGCGATATGGACCAGGCGCTCGGCCTCCGGCGAGCCGGCGTCGAAGGCGTCGATCGCCGCGTCGGTGGTGGCCATGCTCGCCTGGATGCGCGCCAGCATGTCGGCAAGGCGGTGCTTGAGGGCCTGGTAGGAGGCGATCGGCCGGCCGAACGCATAGCGCTGGCGCATGTAGTCGACGGTGAACTCGAAAGCGCAGTCGACCGCGCCGTTGGATTCGGCGCATTGCAGCAGAAGGGCCAGCTGACGCTGGCGCCTGACCTGCGCGTCCGCCCCCGCCCAGGGGCCCACCAGGGCCGACTCCGGCAGCAGGGCGCCGTCGAAGCGCACCTCGGCGAACCGGCGTACGAAATCCACGCCATGCGCAGCCGTGACGACCACGTTCGCCGTCCCTTTGGGGACCAGCACCTGCGTCAGCCCCGCCTCGGCGCGGGCGGTCACCAGGAAATAGTCGGCCTGGCCGCCGGCCTCCACATAGGCCTTGACGCCGTCCAGCAGCACCCCGCCGCCGGTCTTGCGGGCGGTGGTCTGGAGCGCGTCCGGCTCCCATTGGTCGCCCGCCTCGGCGTACGCCCAGGCGGCGATGACCTCGCCGGACATGACCTTCGCGATGACCTCGCCGAAGGCCGCGCCCGCCTTCGAGAGGGCGTCGAGGCAGACGGCCGTGGGCGTGAAGGGGCCGGCGGCGATGAGGCGGCCGACTTCCTCGGCGACGATGGCAAGGTCCTGGGCCGTGGCCCCGGAGAGGGCATAGCCCCCGAGGTCCTCGGACACGAGGAGCGCCGGCCAGCCCAGGGCGCAGAACTCGCGCCAATAGTCGCGCGCGCATCCCTCGGCCAGATCGTATTGCGCCCGGATCTTCGCGATGGGCGCTTCCTTCTCCAAAAAGCGGCGCACGGTGGCGTCCATCAGCTCCTGATCTTCCGAGAGATTAAGTCTCATTTTCTACCAGCGCTTGTGTCGGCGTCGTTTCTCAAAGTGCACGATCGGACAAAGTGAGTCGATCAGTCTCGGAGGTCCCCAGGCTCACCGCCGCAACGCGCTCCGCGGCGGTGGCGCTGGCCGCCCTCGTCCCGGCGCCTTTTAGGGACTTCGCCGGAGGTTCGCCAAGGTCTCGTCGCGGGCGGGCTCAGCGGTCGGAGCGTTCCAGGAGCTCGCGCTCGCGGCGTTGCGCGGCCGCCTGTTCGGCGTCGTCGAAGGGCTTGGGGATGCAGAAGGCGTCGCGGCTGCTGGTGATGCCGCGCGCCACGGTCCTCACCCGCGTCACGCCGCCGGCCGCCTCGCAGGTCTCGCCCTCGGGCGGGTCGAGCCACAGGGTCGTGGTCCCGAAGGCGCCGATGTCGTAGGAATGCCGCTCGATACGCACCAGGACGTCGTTGAAGCGGCCGAGCACGTGGACGCCGCCCGCAACGGGCGGCCATTCGCCGCCGGCGCCGAGCGCGGCGAGATCATCGGCGGTGAGGCGTTTCGCCTGCGCAAGCTCCTGGGCGTAGCGCACCTTACGCGGGATGCAGAACAGCTCCTGCCGACCCGGCTGGGTCGGCAGCTCGGTCCAGGCCCCGCCCCACGCCTCGCAGTTATCGAGATCCTCGTGCAGGTCGTAGTGCAGGACCCGGTAGGCGCCCGCCGGACAGGGCCCGTCGCAGCGGTATTCCATGGTCAGCGGATGGCCGCCCAGCGTTCCCAGCACCCGGCGCTCGGAGAGACGGGCCGGATCGATCGGCGCGACCGCCGCGGCGACAGCATCGGCGTCGGTGAGCTCGGGCGGCGGCGGGGGATCGGCGCGCGCGCCCGGCCCGCCGCACATCAAGGCCAGACCGCCGGCGAATCCCGCCGCCGCGCTCATCCTCATCCAAGGCCGCCCACCCATGCCGCCGCCCTCGATTCAACCGTCCGGAACGTTCTCGTGTCCCGAGTCGCCACACTGAGATAGGACCGAACAATCCACCCCGTCACCTCGGGCGAAGGGGGCCGGGCGGGGCGACGCCAAGCTGCAGTTCGTCCGAGAAGCGGAGGCTCCGGCGCCGGACCGGCCAGGCCGTCCCGGGTGACGATGAGAGGAGCGATTCAGGCCCACCCGTTCCAGGCCCGGCGGGCCCACGGGTCGGGCCGCCGCTGAGGGGTCGCCTGAGGCCGCCGGAAGTCGGAGCGCGGCGCGAGCGGCCGCCGCCCCCGGGGTCGACCCCGGTAGCGAATGCACGAGCACCCTGGTTCTCCACCGGATGGCGTGCGGCGGGAAGGCCCTCTCTTGTAGGCCGTCCAGGGATGGCGGCCCAGGCGGGGGCCGCGGACGACGCCCTGCCTTCCGATCTCGGACCGGCGATCATGACCGCCCGCCAGAGCAGCTTCTCCCGCAGGGGGCACGCATCGTGAGACGTGAGGTCAGAGGCGATCTTAAGGAGCGCGTCATCGAGGAGCTCCGGGTCTTCTGGGTGCTCGCCTTCTATCTTTGGCTGTTCTTCGGTTCGTTCACGCTCTATCGCCGCCTGATCCTGGCCGAGACCGGAACCAGCTACCTGCACTACGGGATCGCGCTGGTCGAGGCGCTCGTCATCGCCAAGGTCGTCCTGCTCGGGCGGATGTTCGGGTTCAGCCGGCGCTTCGAAGACCGGCGGCTGATCGTGCCGGTGCTCTACAAGACCTTGCTTTTCGCCGTCCTCGTCGTCGTGTTCGGGGTGCTCGAGCGCCTCGTGGAGGGGTGGATGCATGGAAAGGGGGCGCTGGGCGGTCTTGCCGAGCTCGGAAGCCTCGGCGTCTACGAAATCGCCGCGCGCATGCTCGCGCTCGTCGTCGCCTTCGTTCCGGTGTTCGCTTTCGGGGAGATCGCCCGCGTGATCGGCGCCGAAAAGCTCGCGGCCATGTTCTTCTCGAAGCGCAATGCGGGGGCCGAGGCCCGACGTCCGGCCGGGTGATTTGAGGACCACCTGCCGAACGTCTGCCGAGACCGCCTCCCGGCCCGCCGCGATTCCACTCCGCGGAAGGCGCTCCCAGCAGCGCGGCCGCCGCCCCCCTCCCGGCGCCCGCCTCGCCCCGCCTGACGCAATTCAGGTGCGTTCGCTCCCAATTGCCGGCAAGCTGGCGCCGCCGGAACAGCTCCTCCAGAAGAGCCTCCGGTCCTCGAAGCGACCGAAAGGGAGGCGCCCATGGTGGCGATCGGCGCGGCGCCGACGTCTGCGGCGACGCAGGAAACGTCGGCCTATCCGGCTCGCCGCTACGCGGCGGGCGTGGTGGCGGTGCTGTTCCTGGCCAACTTCGTCTCCTACATGGACCGGCAGGTCATCCTGGTGATGGTCCCGGCTCTGAGGGCCGGCCTGCGGGTCAACGACACCGAGGTCAGCCTGCTGGGGGGCATCGGGACGGCGGCGCTCTACGCCGTGGCGGGCATTCCGCTGGGGTGGCTGGCCGACCGCACCAACCGGCGCAACATGATCGCCCTGGCCATCGCCGGCTGGAGCCTGGCGACCGTCGCCTGCGGCCTAGCGAGCAATTTCTGGGAGCTGTTCGTCGCGCGCATGCTGGTGGGCCTGGGTGAAGCCTGCCTGACGCCGGCGGCCTTCTCGCTGATCGTGGACTGCTTCGCGCCCCCCGAACGCGGCCGGGCCATCGCCCTCATGCAGGCCGGGATTCCCCTGGGCTCCGGCGGCGCGATGTTCGTGGGTGGCCTCTTGCTGTCGGCGTTCGCCTCCGGCGCCTTCGCCGGAATCGCGCCGGCGGGCTGGCCGGGGTGGAAGCTGCTGTTCATCGTCTACGGCCTGCCGGGCCTGCTGCTGGCGGCCCTGGTGGCGGCGCTGCGCGAGCCGGTGCGGCGCGAGCTGGCCGACGCCAAGGTGGTCGATCATCCGCTCTGGCCGTTCCTGCGGCGCCACGCGCCGGCGATCGGCCTGATGTGCCTGCTCTACGCCAGCTATTCGTCGATCGGCTTCTGCATCAACAACTGGCTGCCGACCCTCTTGATGCGCATCCACCACTTCTCGCAGGCGGGGGCGGGCGCGGTTTCCGGCATGATCATCATCTTCTCCTCGGTGCCCGCCTTCGCCTCGGCCGGTTTCGTGTCCGACCTGCTCTACAAGCTGCGCGGCGTGCGGGGGAGGGCGCTGGCGCCCATGTTGCTCGCGCCGTTCCTCGCCGCGGCGCTGGCGTGGCTGACGCTGGCGCCGGAGACGACGAGCACGCTCGTGGCGTCGTTCGTCGCCCTCGCCCTTGTTTCGCTCTCCTCAACCACCATCTGGCCGGCCATGCAGGCGATCTTGCCCAACCGGCTGCGCGGTCAGGTGATGGCGGTCGCCCTGCTCATCGCCAGCCTGGTGGGCCTGGGGGGCGCGCCCACCCTGGTGGCCGTGGTGAGCGACTACGTGTTCCACGACGAAATGATGCTGCAGGTGGCCGTGGGCGTGGTGTGCCTCGGCATCGTCGCCATCGTGCTGGCGGCGGCGCTCACCCTGCCGCGGTTCTACGTGCGCACCCACCACGCCGTCGCCGAGGAGACCGCTGCGGCGGGGGCGGAGGCCTAATTCGGACTCCGAACACTAGAGCGGACCGCGATTAGACGGAACCATAGCCAGCGTTGACGAGGTAGTTGGCGCATTCTTGGGGGCTGAAGAGGTCGAGGAGCTGGCCGGCTCTGCGCCAGGTGGCCTCGAGTTCCCTGGGCTGGGTTTTTCGCATGAGGTGCT
>JAFBAO010000004.1 GCA_019247715.1 Caulobacteraceae bacterium | reverse complement strand
CGGGTGCTCTCTTTCGACGCTTGGAGCTCGGCTCGAAGACACGGCGTCGTGCGGGCGCTGCCGTGAAGAACGCTTCCCATAGGGCATCCTCTTCCTGACGACTCAGGATCGATGATGCACCATCAGATTCCGGGACTGCACAGCTAGGCTCCAGGGCGAAAATCCTGGAGGCCCGCATTCTCATGCAGCCCGAGCTAGCCGCCGCGATCGACCGCCTGAGGGGCGCCGGCCGCATCACCGCCGACGACGTGCGCGCCCTGCGGACCCTCGTCTACGGCGCCCAGGCGATCGCGTCCGAAGCGATCGAAGCCCTCGCCGCCCTGGACGGCGCGGCCGCCGAGCGCGCGCCCGAGTGGGGGGATTTCTTCGCCGAGGCGACCACCGACTATCTGGTCCGCCAGCAGGATCCCCCCGGCTACGTCGACGAGGCCGGGGCCGACTGGCTGATCCGGCTCCTGTCCGCCTCAGGCGGGGCCAGTCTCGACACCGCCCTCGAGGCCCTGTCGCAGATCATGGAGGCCGCCGACGAGGCGCCCCAGGCGCTGGCGGACTTCGCGCGCGACAAGGTCAAGGGGGCGATCCTGCAGAAGGGCTGGATCGGCGCGGCCGACACCGCCCTGCTGCGCAGGCTGATCTTCGCCGCCGCCGGCGACCAGGGGCTGGCGGTGAGCCGGGCGGAGGCCGAGATGCTGTTCGAGATCGACGAGGCGTGCCGCGGCGGCGGCGCCGATCCCGGCTGGCCGGACTTCTTCGCCAGGGCGGTGTTCGACTGTCTGACGGCGGCCAACCCGTTCGCGGCCATGAGCCGCCAGCAGGCGGAGCGCGACGAGGCCTTCCTGCATGAGCCCGAGAGCCCCGCGCGTTTCGCGCACGGGGTCGAGAAGGGATTCCTGCATCCCGACTTCGCCGGGGCGGCCCGGGAAGTCATGCATCCCCTCACCCAGACGAGCGAATGGGCCGTCGTCGAGGGCGAGATCGAGGCGGCCGACGCCCGCGGCCGGCCGGTCAGCGACGACGAGGCCAGGTGGCTGCTGGGGCGGCTGAACCAGACATCGCCCACCGAGGCTGAACGGCGTCTGCTGGGCCTCCTGAAAGCCGAAGCGAGCGATGTCAGCGGGCTGCTCAGGCCCCTGCTGGACGCGGCGCCCGCGCCCACCGCGCCGTCCGCCGGACCGACGACCGCGGCCCCGGCCTTCGGCCACCGTCGCGCGCTTCCCGCTTAGAGCACGGTGGCGCGGGCGCGACAGGCGTTCCGGCCGCGACCTACTGCTGTTGCTGTTGCTGCTGTAGCTGGCGCTGCTGGTCGATCAGGGCCGCGCCGGGAGAGCGCCGCCGCGCGCCTACGAAGGCGGGCTGCGACATCCGCATGAATTCCGGCTCGGCCACGGCCGCCCGGGCGCGGCGGACGGAGACGCCGACCACGAGCTGGCTTTCGGCCTCGCCCTTGAAGACCCCCCGCGAGGGCGGCACGTCGTCGTAGTCGCGCCCGATGGCCACGGCGATGTGGCGCTCGCCCGCCAGGATGTTGTTGGTGGGATCGAAGCCGATCCAGCGCAGCGACGGCAGGAAGACCTCCGCCCAGGCGTGGGTGGCGTCGGGGTCCGAACGCTCGCCGCCCTCGGAACGGTGGCTGTGGAGATAGCCCGAGATGTAGCGAGCCGGCAGGCCCCAGCTGCGGCAGATGGCGATCATGATATGGGCGAAGTCCTGGCAGACCCCGCGGCCCTCTTCCAGGGCGTGGTCGATGGGGCTGTCGGCCCCGGTGACGCCGGGCTCGTAGTCGAAGGCGTCATAGATGATCTGGCTGAGCTGGCGCGCGGCGGAGAGCGGGTCGTGACGCTTGAGGGCCTCGAGGCCCCGCGCCTCGATGAAGGCGGCCAGCGCGTCCGTCATCCGCGCCTGACCATGCGGGCGCAGGAAGTCGTAGCACTCGCCCTGGACGAAGTCGCTGCGCAGCCGGTCCCATTCGCCGAGATCCAGCGCCTCCGGCGGCGGCTCGGGTTCCTGGGTCTCCACCGCCGAATGGCCGATGATGCTCAGCCGGTCGTGCGGCTGGGGCACGTCGAAGTGGTAGACGGCGTTCCCGAAGCTGTCGGCGTAGGAGAACAGCTGGGCGTGGGGATCCAGCTCCAGCTCGAAGCGCACCAGCCGCTGGGTCGCCGACTTCTGCGGCTGCATCCAGAGCTCCATGACGCTTTCGCGCACCGGCTCGTCGTAGTGGTATTGGGTGACGTGGCGCACTTCGAGCAGCAAGGTTCGGCTCCCTATCCCGGCAGGCTGAGCTCGAGGGGGTAGGCGACGAAGGTCTCGTAGATCGCCTCGTGGATCTGGGCGCATTCGCCGGCCACTGCGGCCAGCAGGGTCCCGGCTCCGCTCGCCTCCACCTCCTCGACGTCGGCGTACTTCAGGCGGGCGTCCAGGCGGCCGGCAAGCCGCAGGGCGTCCGAGCGCCCGGCGCCGGCCTGGTGCGAAAGCTGTTCGAGCAAGGCCTGGATTCGCGCGGTGCAAAAGCGGATCGAGCGCGGGAAGTCCTCATCGAACAGCAGGAACTCCAGGATGAAGCGCGGATTGATGTCCGCGGTGTAGACGCGCAGATAAGGCTCCAGCGCGCAGGCCATCCTCAGCAGGCTCATCAGCGCGATCGGCTCGATGACCGGCGGGCTCTTGCGGTCGCTGAAGCAGGCTTCCAGCAGCCGCGCGATCAGCTGCGCCCGCTCCAGGTAGACGCCGATGAGCAGGAACCGCCAGCCTTCTCCGTGGCTCAGCGTGGAATCCACCGCGCCCTTGAAGAGATGCAGGTCGGCGATGATCCCCTGCAGGAACCCGGCCGGATCGTCGTCGAAGGCCTCCTCCTGGGCGCGCCCGTTGACCCGCAGGTGCAGCATGTTGAGCTGCTCCCAGGTTTCGGTGGTGATCTGGTCGCGCACCTGGCGGGCGTTCTCGCGGGCCATGGCCAGGCAGGCGACCACCGACCCGGCCTCTTCCCGGTCGAGCGAAAGGTCGCGGGCCGCCTCGTAGGCATGGTCGGCGCGTCCGGCGTCGTGCGCGCCGACCGCGGCCAGGGCGATGCGGCTGGTCTGGGCCGCCCCGGCGCCCACGTCGAGGGCGGCGTTCAGCATCACCGCCGCCAGCCGGCTGACATGCTCGGCGCGCTCGATGTAGCGACCGATCCAGTAGAGGCTGTCGGCGACCCGGGCGAGCATCATGGGCGGGCCGTCGCCTCGGTCAGCACCCAGGTGTCCTTAGAGCCGCCGCCCTGGCTGGAGTTGACCACCAGCGAGCCGCGCCGCAGGGCGACCCGGGTGAGGGCGCCTGGCGTCACCACCACCTTCTCGCCCGAGAGGATGAAGGGCCGCAGGTCCACGTGACGGGGCTCGATGCGGGCGTCCACCAGGCAGGGGGCGGTGGAGAGCTGGATGGTGGGCTGGGCGATGTAGTTGTCGGGGTTGGCCTTCAGGGCGTCGGCGAACGCAGCCCGCTCGGCCTTCGAGGCGTGCGGCCCCACCAGCATGCCGTAGCCGCCGGAGGCGCCGACCGCCTTGACCACCACCTTGTCGAGATTGGCGAGCACGTGGCTGAGCTGGCTCGGCTCGCGGCAGAGGAAGGTCTCGACGTTGGCGAGGATCGGCTCCTCGGCCAGGTAGTAGCGGATGATGTCCGGAACGTAGGCGTAGACCGCCTTGTCGTCGGCGACCCCGGTCCCGGGGGCGTTGCAGATGATGACGTTGCCGGCGCGGTAGGCGTTGAAAAGGCCGGCCGCGCCCAGCGAGGAGTCGCGCCGGAAGGTGAGGGGATCGATGAAGTCGTCGTCCACGCGCCGGTAGATCACGTCGACGCGCCTGAGGCCCGCGGTGGTGCGCATGTAGACCCGGTTGTCGTGGACCGCGAGGTCGCGGCCCTCCACCAGGGGCACGCCCATCAGCCGGGCGAGGTAAGCGTGCTCGTAGTAGGCGGAGTTGTAGACGCCGGGGGTGAGCACCACCACCTGCGGGTCGGAGCGGAGCTCGCCGGCCATGCTCTTCAGCGTCGAGAGCAGCAGGTCCGGATAGCGCTCCACCGGGCGCACCCCGGCCTGGCGGAACACCCCGGGGAAGGTGCGCCGCGAGGCGTCCCGGTTGGCCAGCATGTAGGAAACGCCCGAAGGGACCCGCAGATTGTCCTCCAGCACCACGAATCCGCCGTCCTCCGCCCGGATGAGGTCGCTGCCGCAGACGTTGGCGTAGGCGTTGTGGGGCACGTAGAGGTGCTGCATCTCCCGGCGGTAGGACGCGGCGCCGAGGACCATCTCGCGGGGCGCCACCCCGTCCATGAGCACCCTCTGGTCGCCGTAGATGTCGGCGAGGAACATGTTCAGCGCCCGCAGGCGCTGGGTGAGGCCGGCCTCGATCTTGGCCCACTCCTCGGCCGGGATGATCCTCGGGAAGAGGTCCGTGGGGATGATCCGCTCGGTGGCGGTCTCGGCGCCGTAGACGGTGAAGGTGATCCCCTGGAGCAGGAAGGACCGCTCCAGCGTCCGCTGGCGCTCGCCGAGCTCCTCGGCGCCGAGGCTGGCGATCCGGTCCTGCAGCAACTCGTAGTGCGGCCGCACCCCGCCGCCGGGGGCGAACATCTCGTCGTAGGCGACGCCAGGCAGATAGGCCGCCTGCGTGAGCGGCAGGACGTCCCCCATGAGCTGGTCTCTCGCCACGCTGTTATCCGAACTCATGCGTCTGGCTACGCCGCCCCCTTTTCACCCCCATCCGCGCGCCCGCGGCAATCGCCGAACGCGAAGGCGGCCGCCTTGGCCGTAAGGCGCCCCTTCTTTGTGCAGCTTTCCGGGGCGCCTGGGAAGCGACCGGCGGCCAGGCCCGCCGCGCGGGAGGCGCGGCCCGGCGCAGGGAAAGGTTGACAAGGCCCGATTGTGCGATCGGATGCTTCAAGAAGAACGGGAGGAAGAGATGGCCTACGATCTCGTGGTTCGTGGAGGCCAGGTGTTGGACGGCTCCGGCCTCCCGCGGTTCCGGGCGGACGTTGGCGTGATCGGCGAGCGGATCGCCAGGGTCGGCAAGATCTCCGAACGGGGCCACAGGGAGATCGACGCCGAGGGCCTGGTGGTCACCCCGGGCTTTATCGACGGGCACACCCACATGGACGCCCAGATAAACTGGGATCCGCTCTGCACCAGCTCCTGCCATCAGGGGGTGACGACGGTGGTGATGGGCAACTGCGGTTTCACGCTCGCGCCCAGCCGGGCCGAGAACCGCGGGTGGGTGGTGCGCAACCTCGAGCGGGCCGAGGACATCTCGGCCGAGGCCATGGCCCAGGGCATCGAATGGGGCTGGCAGACCTTCCCGGAGTACCTCGACTTCGTCGACCGGCTCCCCAAGGGCCTGAACCAGTCGGTCTATGTGGGGCACTCGGCGCTGCGGACCTGGGCGATGGGCGAGCGGGCCTTCGAGGCCGAGGCGAGCGCCGACGAGCTCGCCGCCATGACCCAGCAGCTGAGGGCGGGGGTCGAGGCCGGCGCCATGGGCCTTTCCACCTCGCGCTCGCGCTCCCACGAGACCTCCGACGACCGGCCGGTGGCTTCGCGCGTGGGCGCCTTCGAGGAGGTCGCCGCCCTGGTCCGCACCCTGGGCGAGCTCGGCAAGGGGATCTTCGAGATCGCCCTCGGCGGACGCACCCCGGAGGAACTGGAGGCGCTGGCCGTGGAGACCCGCGTTCCCATGACCTTCGGCGTCGGGGCCGCCGGCGGGATGGCCTGGCGCGAGCAGCTGGCGCTGCTCGACCGGACCGCCGAGCGGGGCGGGCGCATGATCGGCCAGACGCACAGCCGCGGCGTCACCCCGCTGCTCTCGTTCGAGGCGGGCCTGCCGTTCGACAAGCTGCCCACCTGGCGGCCCTTCCGGGCCCTCCCGCTCGCCGAGCAGGAGCGGCTTCTGCGAACCGATCCCGAGCTGCGGGCGCGCCTCGTTCACGCCGCCCACCATGAGGAATACCCCCGCGCGGTCAGCGCCGAGCCGCGTCGCCCCAAGTGGGACCGGGTCGAGGTGCGCACCGGACCCTTCCCACCCTATCCGAACCTGGCGGCGCTGTCGGCCGAGCAGGGGCGCGATCCCATGGAGGTCATGATCGACCTCGCCCTGGCGACGCCCCGGCTCTCCCAACTGTTCGTCCAGACCGGGGCGCCCTTTCCCGACGAGGAGCTGCTGACGGTGCTGAAGCACCCGCGCACGGTGATGACCTTTTCCGATTCCGGCGCGCACGTCAGCCAGATTTCCGACTGCTCGATCCACACCTATCTGCTGGCCTACTGGGTGCGCGAGCGGGGCGCCTTCACCCTGGAGGAGGCGATCCGGATGATCACCATGACGCCGGCGGCGGCATTCGGCTTTCACGACCGTGGACTGCTGCGCCAGGGCTTCGCCGCGGATCTCAACGTCATCGATCCCGGGGCGATCATCCCCGAGACGCCGCGGGTGACGACCGACCTGCCCGGCGGCGCCAAGCGCTTCGTCCAGGGCGCGGCGGGCATCCAGGCCACGGTGGTCAACGGCCAGGTGCTGATGGAGGCGGGAGTCCACACCGGCGCGCTGCCGGGGCGGCTGCTGCGCCAATAGCGGCGCTTGATCGGACCGCCCCGTTCCGAGATGGTCGGTTAGGACCACAAGGAACCCTGATGCCGCCGACCTCGCGCCCGATCTCCGCGGACCTGCGCCTGCCCCTGCTGTGCGCTCCGATGACCATGGCCTCCAGCAAGCCGCTGACCATCGCCGCCTGCCGCGCCGGCATCGTCGGCGGCTGGCAGGGCGGCAACGTGAGGACCATCGAGGCGTTCGAGGGCTGGCTCACCGCCCTGGACGAGGCGCGCAAGGAGAGTGAGGATCGCGGCGAGGTCTGGGCGCCCTATGCGATCAATTTCAACGCTTCCATCGTCAACGACCCGGACCTCGGGGAGCAGAAGCTGCGGCGCTGCGAGGAGGTGAGGAGTCCGCTGCTGATCACCAGCGTCGGCGACCCCACCGAGATCATCCGGCGCGCGCACGGCTGGGGCGCGCGGGTGGTGCACGACGCCATCAGCATCCGCTTCGCGGAGAAGGCCATCGCGGCGGGCGTGGACGGGCTGATGCTCACCTGCGCGGGGGCCGGCGGCCACACCGGCCAGCTCTCGCCGTTCGCTTTCATCCCCAAGATGCGCCAGGTGTTCGACGGCCTGATCGTCGCCGCCGGCGCCATCGCCGACGGGGCCGGGATCGCCGCCGCCCTCACCCTGGGCGCCGACATGGCCTGCATGGGCACCCGCTTCATCGCCACCGAGGAGTCCGGCGCCCCGGACGGTCACAAGCAGATGATCGCCGAGGCCGGTATGGAGGACATCATCCAGTCGGACGCCATGAACGGGGTCAACGCCCACTGGATCCGCCAGTCCCTCCAGCGGGTGGGCTTCGATCCCGACAATCTGCCGCCGAAGCGCGGGCGCCGGCAAGGCGCGGAGCTGCCGGAGGGCGTGCGTCCGTGGCGCGATATCTGGAGCGCCGGCCACAGCGCCGGGCTGATCCGCGACGTGCCCACGACCGCCGAGGTCGTCGAGCGGCTGGCCGCCGAGTTCGAGGCGGCGCGTGATCCGAGGGACTGGAGGGCGAGGCTCAACGCCCGCCTTGCGTGAGCCGGACCGGCCGCGGCGGTGGTGACAGTCCCCACGGGTCACTCTACAGGTTTCGGGGGGCCGATGAGAATGCAGGTGTGTTGAGACGATCCCGGGTCGCGGCCTTGGTCTGCACCGTCCTGCCGGCCCTCGTTTTCGCGCCCCAGGCCGCTCTCGCCGCCGAGGCGAAGGCGCTCGTGCAGGGAAACCTCGACAAGGCGCTGCGGGCGGAGATCCAGCGCTCCGTCGGGACCGTCAAGACCCATGCGACGACCCGCGTCGACGCGCGCCGCCGCGCCCGCGAGGCGGGGGAGGCGGCCATCGCCGTGCTGCGTTCCGAAGGCTATTACGACTATATCGTGGAGCCTGACGTCGGCGAGGGGGACACCCCCCAGGCCGTCGTTCGGGTGACGCCTGGGCCGCGCTCGACGCTGGCCGCGCCCATCATCGCGTGGGAAGGCCCGCCGCCGGACGCCGAGACCGTCGCCGCCGCCGAGAAAGCGCTGGCCCTGGCCCCCGGATCCCCGGCCCGGGCCGCCTCCATCGTCTCGGCGGAGGGACGCGCGGTGGCGACCGTCTCCAAGCGAGGCTACGCCGACGCGGTGGCGCGCCGCCGGCAGGTCGTCGTCGATCACGCCGACCATCAGGTCGCGGCCACCTATCACCTCGCGGCCGGCGACCTCGTGCACCTCGACGGCGTCAAGCTGGTCACCAAAGGGCGGACGCGCCTGGCCTGGGTCCAGTCGCTGGCGCGCTGGAAGCACGCGGCGCCCTACGACCCGAAGCAGGTCGCCGAACTGGAGCGCCGGCTTCGCGACACGGGCGTCTACGATTCAATCACCGTGGCGCTCGCCCCAGCCAGCCAGGCCGTGGACGGGCTGCGGCCGGTGATCGTCAGCCTGGGCGACCGGCCGCCGCGCACCATCGAGCTCGGCGGCGGCTACTCCACGAGCGAGGGCGTGGGCGCCGACGCAAGCTGGATCCACTACAACGTGCTGCGGCGCGCCGACACCCTGACGCTCACCGCCCGGCTCGCCCAGATCCAGCAGAAGCTGGACGCCGAGCTCGACCTGCCGGACTGGCGTCGGCTCGATCGGACCCTGAAGCTAGGAGGCGGGGTGTTCGGCGATCGGACGCCCGCCTACGACGACTTCGGGGCCGGGGTGCGGGCCGATCTCGAGCACCGCAGCGGCCTGGCCACCGACCTGACCCTCGGGACCGCCGTGGACTTCCTGGTCACCCGCGAGAAGACCGCCGTCAACGCCAACGCATTTCCGGTGGGCCAGAACCTGAAGCTGGTGATCTTCAGCGGCCTGGCCAGCTTCATCTTCGACCGGTCGAACGACTGGCTCGATCCTACCCGCGGCTGGCGGCTGGTGGCCCAGGGCGAGCCCACCTTCATCGCCGGCGACCGCACCTTGCCCTACCTGAAGCTCCAAGGGCAGGTCAGCGCCTATCTGCCGTTGCAGGCGGACGCGCGAACGGTGGTGGCCGCCCGGGTGAAGCTCGGTTCGATCATCGGCGGCTCGATCCCCGACGTGCCGGCCAACCGCCGCTTCTACGCCGGCGGCGGCGGGTCGGTGCGCGGCTTCGATTACCAGGGCGTGGGGCCCAAGCTCATCGACGGCACGCCGATCGGCGGGCTCTCGCTGTTCGAGACCTCGCTGGAGGTCCGCCATAAGCTGGCCGGGCCGTGGGGGGTCGCAGCGTTCGTGGACGCCGGCTCGCTCGGTCAGTCGGTTGTCCCGAACTTCACCCAGCTGCGGGTCGGGGCGGGGGTAGGCGTGCGCTATGATCTGGGCTTCGGCCCCATCCGCCTGGACCTCGCCACCCCGGTGAACCGCCAGTCGGGCGACCCGATCCTGCAGGTCTACGTCAGCATCGGACAGAGCTTTTGACCGCCGAGCCGCCCGTTCCGCCCGAGGCCCCGGCCCCGGCGCAGCCTGCGGGCAGGGCCCCGCGGCGGCGCACGCCGCGGGTGGGGCTCGCGGTCCTCGCGGTCCTGGTGCTGCTGGCCGCGGCGATGGCGGTGTTGCGGTTCGGCGTGCTGACCGGGCCTGGCCGGGCCCTGATCGTGGCCGAGCTCGACGGCCTCAGCCTGGGCGCTTTCGGACGGCTGCACGTGGAGGGGCTGGAGGGCGACGTCTGGCGCGACTTCAGCCTGGCTCGCCTGACCGTGTCGGACCGGCAGGGCGTCTGGCTCGAGGCCCGCCAGGCGCATGTGCGCTGGCGCTGGCAGCCGCTGCTGGTTCGGCGCGTGCATGTCGATGCGCTCGAGGCGGCGCAACTCTCGGTGTTGCGGCGGCCGACGCTGGCGCCGTCTGCGCCCGGCCGCGGCCCTGGCCTCTCGATCCACATCGGCCGCTTCTTCGCCCGCCTCGAGACCGCGCCCGCCTTCAGCTACCGACGCGGCCTCTATGACGTCACCGGCGCCCTCGACGCCGCAAAGTCCGGTGCGGTCGCCGGCCGCCTGCTCGGCGTCAGCCTGCTGCATCGGGGCGACCGGATCGAGACGACTTTCGACCTCGGCCGCAACAAGTCGCTCGCCCTCGACCTGGAGGGACGGGAGGCCCAGGGCGGGGCCCTGGCGGGGGCCCTGGGCCTGGCCGCCGACCAGCCGTTCCTGATCAGCGTCCACGCGCGCGGAACCACCAGCCGCGGGAGCTTCCAGGCCCTCAGCCGCAGCGGCGCGCTGACGCCCCTGCAGGCGGCGGGCGCCTGGACTCCTGCAGGCGGCTCGGCGGCGGGAAGGCTGACGCTCGCCGCCTCCCGGCTGCTGACCGGCTACCAGAAGATGCTGGGCCCGGAAGCGCGTTTCAGCGCCTCGGGCGCCAAGGTCCCGGACGGCTTCTACACACTCGATCTGAGCGCGACGTCCGAGAACGTGCGGCTGGCGGCCAAGGGCGAGGCGGACCTGGGGCGCATGGCCGCCGGTCCTCGCGGCCTGGCCGTGACCCTGGCTGCGGTTTCCGCCTCGCGGATCCTCGGATGGCCTCAGATGGGGGGCGCGCAGCTCGCCGGCGTGCTGAGCGGCGGCGGCGCCCGCTGGACCCTGGCCGGCCAGCTCGCCGTCGAGGGCGCATCGGCTTGGAACTATCGGCTGGCCCGGGTGCGCGGTCCCGGCCGCCTCGTCTGGCAGAAGGGCGAAATCGGTCTCGACATCGCCCTGGACGGCGAAGGGGGGGCCGGCTCGGGGCTGGCCGCCGCCCTGCTTGGCGCACGGCCGCATGCGGCGGCCGGCCTGACGTGGCTTCCCGACGGGCGGCTCAACATGCGGTCGCTGGAGCTCTTCGGCCCCGGGCTTAAGCTGAGCGCCGTGGGCCAGCAGACCCTGTTCGGAGGCCTGGCGCTCAAGGGCGAGGCGAGCTTCGCCAATTTCGCCGCCGCCCGCGCCGGCGCCCGCGGGAGCCTGAGGGCGAGCTGGAACGCCGGTCAGGCCAAGGCCGGGGCGCCCTGGACCTTCTCCGCCGACGCCGGGGCGACCGGGTTCGCCAGCGGGATCGATCCGCTCGACCGGCTGCTCGGCGCCGCCCCCAGGCTGACGCTGAAGGCGAGCTACGATGGCGCTGGCGTGCAGGTGACCGGCGCCGAGCTAAGGGGCGCCAACGGCGGGATGACGGCCGCTGGCCAGATTCGCAACGACGGCGGCCTCGATGCGAAGCTCGGCTGGACCGCCAAGGGGCCGTTCGAGATCGGCCCCCTGGAGGTTTCGCTGGCCGGCAAGGGCGGTGGGACCTTGGGCGGAAGCCTCTCCGATCCGCGCGCCGACCTGGCCGCCGACTTCGACTCCGTCGACCTGCCGAACTTCCAGCTCGCCAAGGCCCACGTGACTCTGAGCTTCCTCAAAGGACCCGAGGACACCAACGGCGCATTCGCGCTCACCGCCTCGAGCCGTTACGGCCCGGCCAAGGCGGCGACGGCCTTCCGGTTCCTGAAGGACGGCCTGCAGCTCACCGGGCTCGACGCCACCGCCGCCGGCGCCCACGTGGAGGGATCGGTCGCGCTGTTGGCGGGGGCGCCTTCCTCGGCCAACCTCGTGGTGGCGGTGGGACCCGGCGTCTTCCTCACCCGCGGGCAGGCGAGCGGACGGCTCACCATCGAGGATCGCCCCGGGGGACCGACGGCCAGCGTCACGGCGAACGCCAGCGGCGCGGTGCTGCCGGTCGGCGGCGGCTTCATCGTGCAGTCCGCGACCGTCAAGGCCTCAGGGCCGCTGGCGCGGCTGCCCTATCAGCTCCAGGCCAACGGACTGACCGCGCACGGCAGCTGGAAGGTCGCCGGCGCCGGGCTGGCCGCGGCCGCCGGCCCCGACCACAGCGTCAGCTTCGCCGGCGCCGGGCGGCTCAGGAACGCCGACTTCAAGACCCTCGCCCCGGCCGAACTGCGGTTCGGACCGAAAGGCGCGAGCCTTAGCCTGTTGGCCGAGGCCGGCGGCGGGCGCGCCCGCATCGAGGCGACCCAGTCGCAGGCGGCGTTCCAAGCCAAGGCCGAACTCTCGGACGTGAGTCTCGGCCTCCTGGACCAGGATTTCATGGGGAAATTCGACGCCGCCCTGACGCTGGCGGGTCAGGGACCCAGTCTGGGCGGCAGCCTCGATGCGCAGCTGCAGGGGGCGGGGGAGCGCGGGAGCAAGGGGGCGCCGACGGTGGACGGGCTGGTGAAGGCCAGGCTCGCCGCCAACGTCCTCAGCCTCGACGCCACCTTGGGCAACGCCAGCGGGCTCAAGACCGTGGTCAACGTCGCCCTGCCGGCGGAGGCGAGCGCAGCCCCCTTCCGTATCGCCATCGTCCGCAACCGCGCGATCCACGGCGAAGTGGCCGCCGAGGGCGAGATCAAGCCGGTCTGGGATCTCGTGATGGGCGGGAGCCGCAGCCTGGCGGGCCAGGTGAACGCGCACGCCGTCCTCGGCGGGACCCTGGCCGACCCACGGGTGGAAGGGCAGGCGACCGTTGCCGGCGGCCAGTTCAGCGACGCCGACAGCGGGCTCAAGCTGCGCGCCGTCGCCTTGAGCGCCCGGCTGGCCGACAATGCGGTGGACGTCAGCCAGTTCCAGGGCACGGACGGGGCGGGCGGCTCGGTCACCGGCGCCGGCCGGATCAGCCTCTTGCGCGACGGGGCCAGCAGCTTCCGGCTGGACCTCAAGAGCTTTCGTCTGATCGACAACGATGTCGCCACCGCGCTGGCCTCGGGCCAGGCCACCGTCAACCGCGCCGCCGACGGCAAGGTGAAGATCGCCGGCGCCCTTTCCATCGACCGGGCGGACTTGACCACCAACCCACCGGTTCCCTCGGACGTCACCCCGCTGGATGTGGTGGAGGTCAACCGCGAGGTAGGGGCGGGCGGCCATCTGCAGACGGAATCCACGCACGCCCCGGACGTCGAGCTGGACGTCAGCCTCAAGGCGCCCGGTCGCATCTTCCTGAGGGGCAGGGGACTCAACGCGGAGCTCTCGCTGGACGCCCGCGTCACCGGCTCGGCGCTGCATCCGAAGATCACCGGCGAGGCCAGGATCGTCCGGGGCGACTACGACTTCGCGGGCAAGCGCTTCGTGTTCGACAACCAGGGGCGGGTCTACCTGGCCGAGGACCCGAACGACATCCGTCTCGACCTCACCGCCACCCGCGACGATCCTTCGCTCACCGCGGTGATCCGGATCCAGGGCACCGCCGCCAGGCCGAAGATCACCTTGAGCTCCACCCCGGCGCTGCCCAGCGACGAAGTGCTGTCGAAGGTCCTGTTCGGCGCCTCGGCCTCGCAGCTTTCCCCCTACGAGGCGGCCGAGCTCGCCTCGGCGGTCTCCACCGTGGCCGGCGGCGGCGGCTTCGACGTGCTCGGCAGCCTGCGCAGCTTCGCCCACCTCGACCGCCTCGCGCTTGGCGGGGCGGCCAGCTCCGGCTTTGCCGTCTCCGGTGGCAAGTACCTCACCGACAACGTCTATCTCGAGCTCACCGGCGGCGGGCGTCAGGGACCCAGCGCCCAGGTGGAGTGGCGCGCGCGGCGAGACATCTCGGTGATCTCCAGCATCGCCGGCGCCGGCGGCGATTCGCAGGTCTCTGTCCGCTGGCGGAAGGACTACTGAGCGAGACCCGATCGATGACTCCCGACCTGCAGCCGACCCTCGATGGGCGCCTCGTGACCCTTCGGCCCGTCCTCCCGAGCGATTGGGACGAGATGTTCGCGGTCGCGTCCGATCCGCTCATCTGGGAGGTCCATCCCGAGCGGCGCCGATACGAAGCGGCGATCTTTCGCCGCTTCTTCGAAAGCGCGCTGGAGAGCCGCTCCGCCTTCGCGATCCTCGGCGACAACGGCGGCCGGATCATCGGATCGAGCCGCTATCACCGCCACGATCCCGAGCTGCGCGAAATCGAGATCGGCTGGACGTTTCTCGCGCGCCCCTACTGGGGAGGCGCGTACAACCGCGAGGTGAAGCGGCTGATGCTTGAGCACGCCTTCGGGTTCGTCGACACCGTCGTCTTCTGGGTCGGCGAGGAAAACGCCCGCTCGCGGCGGGCCATGGAGAAGATCGGCGGCATCCTGCGCGACGGCGTACGCACGCGCGACCATAGCTCTGGCCCCACCCCATACGTGGTCTACGAGATCCGCAAGGCGCAGATGAAGGACTGGGCGCAGGCGACGTAGCGCCGTGCGAAGCCGCGCCAACCTCAGCGGACCGTGTAGCCGTAACGCTCGATGATCGCCAGCGCCTCTGGCCCCTTCAGGAATTGCAGGAAGGCCCGCGCCGCCGCGTCCTTGTCGCCCTTCCAGAGCAGGATCGCCTGCTGGACGATGGGCGCGTGCAGGTTCGTCGGCACGCCCCAGCGCGAGCCCGACGGATCGTTGATGACCTGGGAAAGCGCCACGAATCCGAGCTCGGCCGCCCCGGTCTGCACGAACTGGTAGGCCTGGGTGATCGACGAGCCCTTCACGATCTTGGGCGCCAGCTTCGCGTAGACGCCGAGCCTGGTCATGGTCTGCACGGCGGCGACGCCGTAGGGCGCGGCCGCCGGGTCGGCGATGGAGATCTTGTTGAAGGCGCCCCGCGCCAGCACGCCCCGGCCGTCCACCAGCCCCGGTGTCTTGCTCCAGAGCACGAGCTGGCCGATGGCGTAGGTGAAGCGCGTTCCCGGCACCCCCAGGCCCTCCTGCTCGATCCGCTTGGGCCGATCCGGGTCGGCCGACAGCAGCACCTCGAACGGCGCCCCCTGGGTGATCTGGGTGTAGAACTGCCCCGAGGATCCGAAGCTCAAGATCGCGTGGTTTCCCGTGCGGGCGGCGAAGGCGGCGGCGATCTCCTTGGCCGGTTCGGTGAAGTTCGCAGCTACGGCCACCTGGACGTCGGCGGCCAAGGCCGGGACCGCGGCGAAGATCTGGGCGATCAAGGCAAGCGCCGCGAGCGCGATCGACTTTCTGCGTGTCATGGTCGCGGTCTCCGTCAGAAGGCGAATTGCGAGCGAACGCCGATCGCGTCGTAGGTCTGGCCGATCTGAGCGCCCGTAGGCGTCACGAAAGCCGCGGCGTTCGGCGAGAGCCGGTTGAGGCGCACGCGCTCGTAGTCGAGCATGAACTTCATCACCGGGTTGGGGAACCAGTTTAGGTCGACGCTGACGTTCTGCTCGTCGCCGCCGCGGATGCCGTCGGCCGGCTGCGCGGTTGCAAGCACCCCGGTGTGATAGTTGAGGTTCGCATCGGAAAAGCGCACCCCGAGCTCCCAGGCGCCCCAGGTCCCGGCGCGCCAGTCGAACGGGTGGGCCGGGATCGGCGCGTCGAAGGCCGCGGTCTGTTTGTTGTAGGTCCGGGGCTCGCCGGTGAGGGTCCACAGGCCCTCCACGTAGAAGCCGTGGAACTCGGGATTGGAGGCGATGTCCGTGCGGTTCACGCCGAAGCTCTCGTACTCGGCCTGCACCAGGAAGTTCGCCTTCTGCACGGCGAACTCGCCACCCACTGTGTGGGCCTGGTTCGCACTGATGTTGCCGGTGTTGATGAGCTTGGTTCCGTCGATCCGCAGCTGCTGGGTGTTGCTGAACGAGACGATGCGCCCGCTGATCGGCGTGAGCCCGCTGTTCGCCGGCCCAGAGCCGTTTCCGGGCCGCGCCAGGCTGCCGTGGACGCCGACCTGCACCAGCCAGTCGTCGCCGTGGAAGGGCGTCGCCGCCGCGCGGCCGACGAAACCGACCTGGTCGCCGAAGGTCTGGGGAACGGCGCTCGCCGTCCCGGTGTTCAGCACCCCGATCGTGCGGCCGGTGATCGCCGCCGACAGCAGCCAGTGGTCGCCGGTGGCGTAGGCCTGCCCGGCCAGGCGCGTATCGCCGGCCGCGAATCCGCGGGCCATGTCCTCGATCACCGAGCGCTCCATGAACGGCATGCCGTTGGTGGAGGCCTGATCCTCCATGCCGATCGAAGGCGAGAAGGCGCCGACGCGCAGGCGGAGCGGCTTGAAGCCGGAGTATTGCACCCAGGTCTCGTAGAGTTGGCCGGTGTTCTCCACCCCCGAGCCGCCGAAGTCGAAGAGGATCCGCCAGTCCCAGTCGCCGAACACCGTGCCGTCGAGCCCGAGCCGCGCGCGGCGGAAGTCGGCGCCGTTCTTGAGGTCTCGCGCGTGGACGAGGTCGGGGCTCGCGGTCGTTCCGCTGCGCCGCAGGTCCGTGGCGATGGGGCCAGGCGAGCGCTGGAAGTAGGCCCCCGTATCCAGCTGCATCACCACGTGGGGGGTGATGGAGAAGCGGCCGTTGGCGCTGGCCAAGACCGGCCGCCCGTTCAGCATGTTGGCCACCACCGAGGGCGCCGGCGGGACGCTCGCCTGCGCCGTATCAATCGTCTTGGACTGGGCCTGCAGGGCGGCGGCTTGGCTGGCTTGGCTTTCCTGCAGATGCTGCACGTCGCTCGCCAGCTGCTGCACCTGGCTCGCCGGGGGCGCGGCGGCGGTCCGCGCCTCCAGGGCGTCCACCTTGTCGGAAAGGGCGCGGACCTCGGTTCTCAGCGCCTGGATCTCGGCGTCCCGCGGGTCCGGCCGCCGGTGATGCGGCGTCTTCGCCAGCCCGGCCGCCGGCGCCGCCACCAGCGCTGCGGCCAAAGCCGCCATGCTCGCGCCCGCAATCCGATTCACGTCTACGCCGTTATGTAGTTTGACTACATTTCGCCCTTAAGCAGGCTTTGCCGCGCCCGTCAAATGAACGTGGCTGCAGGCATCCCGCCCGGCGGTTGATCTCGATCAAGGCGCTCTGCGGCCGCGCTGCGCCTAGTCCCGAGGACTCCCTCAGAGGTTCGGATGATGTCGGGGAAATTCGCGCAGATCATCCAGGAAGTGGATGCCCAGGCGATCGAGCTCGGCGGGTTGATCCCCGAGACCCTCAGGGCCTTCAGCGGCCTGACACGCACGGCCCAGAACTCGGGGGCGCTCGACCACAAGGTCAAGGAGTTGATCGCCCTGGCGATCGCCGTCAGCAGTCGGTGCGAGGCCTGCATCGCCTATCACGCGCGGGGCGCGGCGCGCCGGGGCGCCACCCGGCAGGAAGTGGCCGAGGCCCTGGGGGTCGCGATCCAGATGGGCGGTGGTCCTTCGGTGAACTATGCGGCCGAGGCCCTCGGGGCGTTCGACGAACTGAGCGCCGGCCTGCGCAACGATCAGGAGGCGGCGCGCCAGGCGACGTAGTTTGCCGCGACCACCACCATGACGGCGAAGAGCTGACGCGCCCATTTCGCGCCGCGCCCGGGCCAGGCCCTCGTCGCAGGTGAACATCCGCGCCGGCGCGCTGCCGCCGGCGACGCCAGAAGGCCACGCCTTCCTGCGCTTGCCGGTGACGCTTTCCGCCTGAGCCGGCGCATGCGGTCTCGCGCCGAGGCGGGCGCGCGTCTTCTCGGACGCTTTGCGGTCGGTTAGTGCCATGGCATGCCTCGAGCCGAGGGCTCCCGTCTGGCCGCGGTCCTCGCCCTGATCCTCGGGGCTTGCGCCATCGCGTTTTCGCCGATCTTCGTGCGCCTGACCGGGACGGGACCGGCCGCGGCCGGTTTCTGGCGCCTGTCGCTGGCCCTGCCGGGCCTTGCGCTGCTGGCCGCCCAGGACACCCGGAAGGCGGGCCGCTGGCGCGCGCCGTCGGCGACCACCCTGGCCGCCGGCGTCTTCTTCGCCCTGGACCTCGGCTTTTGGCACTACGGCGTGAAGCTCGCCAGCGTCGCCGACGCGACCATCCTCGCGAACCTCGCGCCGGTGTGGGTGACGGGCGGCGCCTGGCTGCTGCTCAGGGAAAGGCCGGCGAACCTGTTCCTGGCCGGACTCCTCCTCGCCGTCGCGGGCGCCGCGGTGGTCGGCGCCGCGGCCGGCGGCGGGCGGTGCGCCGATCCGTCGCTCGGTGATGCGCTCAGCGCCATCTCCGCCTTCTGGTACGCCGGCTACCTGCTGATCGTCCGCCTCGCGCGCCGCTCGCTCAGCGCCTCGGAAGTGATGCTCTGGTCGTCCCTGACGGGCGCCCCACTGTTGCTCGGCTTCGCGGAGCTTCAGGGCGAGGCGATCACGCCGCCCAATCTCGCCGGCTGGCTGGCCTGCGCCGGTCTGGGCGCCGTCCACGTGTTCGGGCAGGGCGCGATCTCCTGGTCCCTGGGCCGCATCCCGGCCGCCGCCGCCTCGGTGATCATGCTCATCCAGCCGGCGCTGGCGGCGCTGCTGGCTTGGCTGATCTTCGCCGAGCCCATGACGGGCCTGGAGATGGAAGGTGCGGTTCTGGTGCTGGCCGGCGTGGCGCTAGCCCAGCTGGCCGTCGTGCGGCGGGGCTGAACCGGCGCGCCCCGAGTCAGTGGGTGATTCGCGGACGCAGCCGGTAGTGGCCGTTCTCGAAGTTGTCGAAGATTAGCGAAGTGTTGACGTTGCCTACCGGCTCGCCGGAGTCGTCCGCCAGCAGATTCTGCTCGGAGACATAGGCGACGTAGCCGCCCTCGTCGTTCTCCGCCAGCAGGTGGTAGAAGGGCTGATCCTTGCGCGGCCGCGCCTCGGGCGGAATCGCCAGCCACCAGTCTTCGGTGTTCGCGAACACCGGATCCACGTCGAAGATAACGCCGCGGAACGAGAACAGCCGGTGTTTGACCACCTGGCCGATCCCGAACTTCGCCTGCCGCAATCGCGGAGGCTCGTTCACCGCGCCCGAAGATATGAGTCGCGTGATCATGACAGCCACTACTACGCCCCAACCCCTGACTGGGAGATGAACGTATCCTGTTCGGCGCCCGGGGCAAGCGTCCGCCTTCCGCCAGGCGAGTCCTATGCTAGGTTAGGCGCGAGCCGAGGCGCGGCGCCGAGCCGCGCCCCCACAGGACGAGCAACATGGCTGAGGCGCTGGCTGCGCCCCCGGCCCCGGCAGGGGGATCGGGCCGCGGCGCCCGTGAGCCGACGCATTTCGCCGCGTTGGATCTGGGCACCAACAATTGCCGGCTTCTGATCGCGGCCCCCACGGGACGGGGTTTCCGAGTCGTTGACGCCTATTCGCGCATCGTCCGCCTGGGCGAGGGGTTGAGCCAGTCCGGCCGGCTCTCGGAGCCGGCCATGGAGCGCGCGCTCGCCGCCCTGCGCATCTGTGCCGAGAAGATCCGCCGGCGCGGGCCCGTCCGGGTGCGGGCCATCGCCACCCAGGCCTGCCGCTCGGCGGCCAACGGACGCGAGTTCCTGGCTCGGGTCGCCGAGAACACCGGCATGAAGCTCGAAGTCATCAGTCCCAGGGAGGAGGCCCAGCTGTCGGTGGCGGGCTGCGCCAGCCTGATCGACCGGGAGGCGGACGCCGCCCTGGTGCTGGACGTGGGCGGCGGCTCGACCGAGCTTTCCTGGGTGGACCTGCGCCAGGCGCGTGGCCCGCGGCCGCCCCGGATCAAGGCCTGGCTCTCCATCCCGATCGGGGTGGTGACGCTCGCCGAGCGGTTCCCGGAGGGCGCCCCGGCCCATGAGGGCTGGTTCCGCGCGATGATCGAGGCGGTGAAGGCGCCGCTCGGCGCCTTTCCGCACGCCGAACCCTTGAGACCGCTCTTTGAGCAGGGACGCGCGCATCTCGTGGGCACCTCGGGCGCGATCACCAGCCTCGCCGGGCTGCACCTCGACCTGCCGCGCTACGACCGCGCCAAGGTGGACGGGCTCTGGATGAGCCGGGCCGACTGCGACGCGGTGGCCGAACGGCTGGCCGCGCTCACCGCCGGTGAGCGCGCCGCCCAGCCCTGCATCGGACCCGACCGGGCGGACCTGGTGCTGGCGGGCGCGGCGATCCTGGCGGCGGTGCAGGAGACCTGGCCGTGCGAACGGGTCAGGGTCGCCGACCGCGGGCTCCGCGAGGGCGTGCTGCTTTCGATGATGGAGAGCCGCCGCCGTCGCCGTCGCCGGCCGCGCCGCTAGTGGACGAGCCGCCCCGCCGGCGGCTGGTGCGCCCGCCCGCCGGCGGCGCGCAGGAGGGCCGCGGCCAGCCCGTGCGCCTGAAGACGGCCGGGCGGCGCACCGCCTCCTCGCAGGCCTGGCTGGAGCGGCAGCTCAACGATCCGTTCGTGGCCGAGGCGAAGGCGAAAGGCTACCGCTCGCGGGCCGCCTTCAAGCTGCTTGAGATCGACGACAAGCGCGGCCTGATCCGTCCCGGCGCCCGGGTGATCGACCTCGGCTCGGCGCCGGGCGGCTGGATCCAGGCGGCGCTGGAGCGCGGGGCGGGCCGTGTCGTCGGCGTCGACCTGCTGCCGGTCGACCCGATCGCCGGCGCGGAGATCCTGCAAGCCGACTTCACCGATCCTGCAGCGGGCGCGCGGCTGCTGGAGCGGCTCGGCGCGGCGCCCGACCTGATCCTCAGCGACATGGCCCCCAACACCACCGGCCATCGCCAGACCGACCATCTGCGCATCGTCGGCCTCATCGAGGCGGCGCTGGATTTCGCCGAGCAGGCCCTGCGGCCGGGCGGCGCCTTGGTGGCCAAGGCCTTCCAGGGCGGCGAGACGGCCGCGATAATCGGGCGGCTGAAGCGCACCTTCGCCGAGGTGCGGCACGTCAAGCCCAAGGCCAGCCGCGCCGAAAGCTCCGAGGTGTACCTGGTCGCCGAAGGCTTCCGCGGCGCGGGTTGATTCGCCCTCGCTCTTGCCCTTCCACGGGCGCTCAGGCATACCCGCCCCGCAAAACGGAGAGTCTCATGGAGATTCGCGAAGGGCTCACCTTCGACGATGTTTTGCTCGAGCCGGGTCCGTCCGAGGTGATGCCGACCCAGGTTGACACCAAGACCCGGTTCACCCGCGAGATCGCGCTCAACATCCCCCTGGTGTCCGCCGCCATGGACACCGTCACCGAGAGCCGGCTGGCCATCGCCATGGCCCAGGCGGGTGGGATGGGGATCCTCCACCGCAACCTGTCGGCGCCCGAGCAGGCCGACCAGGTGCGCGAGGTGAAGCGGTTCGAGAGCGGGATGGTGATCAACCCGCAGGTGATCCACCCCGACACCACCTTGCGGGAGATCCGCGAGATCAAGGCCAAGCGGCGGATCTCCGGCTTCCCGGTGGTCGAACGCGCCTCTGGCAAGCTGGTGGGCATCCTCACCAACCGGGACGTCCGCTTCGAGGCGGGAGACACGACCCCCGCCTCGGCGCTGATGACCAAGGAAAACCTGGTCACGGTCCGCGAGGGGGTGAGCCAGGAAGAGGCGAGGGCGCTGCTCCGGCGCCACAAGATCGAGCGGCTGATCGTGGTCGACGAGGACTACCGCGCGGTGGGGCTCATTACCGTCAAGGACATGGAGAAGTCCGAGGCCCATCCGGACGCGGCCAAGGACGCGCACGGCCGCCTGCTGGTGGGGGCGGCCTCCACGGTGGGCGATGCGGGCTTCGAGCGCTCGCTGGCGCTGGTGGAGGCGGGGGTCGACGTGGTGGTGATCGACACCGCCCACGGCCATTCGCGGCAAGTCGCCGACGCGGTCCGGCGCCTGGCGCGCGAGACCAACCGGGTCCAGATCGTCGCCGGCAACGTCGCCACCTACGCGGCGGCCAAGGCGCTCATCGA
>JAFBAO010000082.1 GCA_019247715.1 Caulobacteraceae bacterium | reverse complement strand
CTCCGAGGGGAGCGTGCCGGTGAGCTTGGTCCAGGCGCCGTGCTTGGTCCACTGGAAGTCGGCCCGCTCCATGGACGCAGGAAGCCAGCCGAGGCCGCCTTCCGAAAACACCAGCTTCAGCTTCTCGAAGGTGCGGCAGACCGGGCTCATGGCCAGGTTCATCGAGGCGCTCATCGCCGAGACGTAGCTCAAGGCGATGAACAGGGTGTCCGGGGCGTCCGGCGAGGGAACCGACATGGTGCCGCCGGTGCCGATGTGCATGCAGACCGGGATATCGGCGTCCTGGGCGGCGGCCCACACCGGATCCCAGTGCTTGGTCCAGTAGCTGGGCATGCCCATCTGGACCGGGTTCTCGATCCAGGCGATCGCCTTGGCGCCCTTCTTCACGCACCGCTCGATCTCCTTGGCGGTGGCGATCGGGTCCCAGACCTTGCCGATGGTCATGGGCACGAACATGCCGGGCGGACCGCCGGCGCACCATTCGTCGATGATGAAGTCGTTGTAGGCCTCGACGCAGGCGCTCGCGAGCTCCTTGTCCTCGATCTTCGCGAACTCATGGCCGGCGAAGCCCGGCATGGTCGGGAAGGCGGCGCTGGCGTAGATGCCGTTGGAGAGGAAATCCTTGGCCCGCTGCTTGGGATCGTAGCAGCCCTTGATCATGTCCTTGTAGCCGATCGGGACCTGGCCGCCCCACTCCTCCGGCGGCTTGCCGGCCACGGCATAGAGCCCGGTGGAGACCCGGTTGCCCCCTTCCCACACCCAGTCGGTGTGGCCGTTGGCGTCCTCCACCACATGCGGAGCACGACCCTGAAATTTCTTGGCCACACGCGATGTCCACACATCGGGCGGCTCCATGATGTGGTCGTCCACACTGAACAGCTTGTACATGGCGTTTCCTGCCCTCAAATAGGATACTTCACCTATAGCAATCGTCGGTCTGCATTTCAATAGGAGCTGATCGGCCGCAACTGGCCAGGAGAGGTCGCGCGGTTCTCCAGGCGATCGCGGAGGCCATTGTCTTAAAATGAGATTTTCGTCTTCCTGGGCGAGCGGAGCGGCGCCTGGCCCTCAGCCCTTGGCGGGCCGCCGGCAGGGCCGCCGACGTGGTCCGCAGGCTCGGCCATGCGCGGGGGCCGCCAGGCCGGGCGCGTCAGCCCGCAGCCAGGAGCGGTCCGAGCTCGGTCACCGCCAGGCGGATGTGGCGGTCGATCATCTCGTCCGAAATCCCCGGGTAGTCGGCCCAGAAGAAGAGATCGGTGATCGGCAGGCCGGCGATCCGCCGGCGAAGCTCCTCGGCGACCGCCTCCGCCGTGCCGATCAGGAAGGTGTCGCGCAGCTGGGAGACGTCGAAGTGCTGAGGCGCCTCGTGCTCGCGCCGCGTCCCCTCGAACATGTAACGGTTGTAGGACTGCCAGCGGTAGGCGACGTGCGGGGCGATCTCGGCCCACGCCCGCTCCGGATCGTCCGTGAGCAAGAGCTGGATGTTGCCCGCCATCCGCGCCAGGCCGGGATCGTGGCCGCCCGCGGCCAGGCCCTCGCGATAGGGCGCGAGCAACTCCGGAAGCATGGATTGCAGGCCCATCCCCAGTTCGCCGGCCAGACGCGCGCCCTGCGGGCCTCCGAATCCGCCCCACAGAGGCATCGGCTGTTGCAGCGGCGGCGGCGTCACCAGCCGCTGGGCGCCCTCGGCTTCTCCCCATAGCGCCCGCATCGACTGCACCCTGGAGCGGAACTCGCTGTACCGGCGCTTGAAGTCGCCGCGGAAGGCCTGGTACTCGGGCCGCCGGTAACCGACCCCGAAGCCCGGCTCGAGGCGGCCGCCGCTGATGACGTCGACGACCGCGATCTGCTCGGCCATCTCGATGGGATCGTGCAGGGGCAGGAGCACTACGGCGGTGCCGATGCGCATGGTCTTGGTCCGCGCCGCGATGGCCGCGGCCAAGGTCCAGCACTGCGGCAGGTAGCCGTCGTCGAAGAAATGGTGCTCGGTGAGCCAGACCGACGGGCAGCCCAGCCGTTCCGCCTCCTCGATCCGCTCCAACCAGCGCCCATAGTGCGCCGACCAGGGCCGCCGCCACGCCGGGGCGTTCCGCATGTCCACGTAGAGACCGAGTTTCACCGGTTGCGCCACGACGTTCCTCCGACCTGCCGAAAGGGCGGGACTATGCTGCGTCGGCCGCCGCGCGCTGGCGCGGCGGCCAGGCTCGAGGGTTCAGCCCCCGTTCTGCCGCCGCAGCTCCTCGACCTCGTGACGCAGCATCGCGTCCGGATCGCTCGCCGGCGGATCGGGAAGCTTGACCGGCCCGCGCTCGCGCGAGGGCAGCAGCACCACCGCATTGCCCGGCGTCAGGCAAAGGCCGCGCTGGTTCTCGATCCGGACATCGAGGTGCACCTCGGCGCCCTCCTGCGTCATCACCTTCTTGGCGACGCGGCCCAGGAGCCAGTTGGTGTCGCCGGCGAAGTTGAACTTGCGGTGCTGCACCTGGAGGCGGCGCAGGAAGGCGTCGTCGCCCATCCAGTTGGTGACCAGGTGGGCGAGGAAGGTTTCGCGGATGGCGCCGTAGTCGTAGATGGTCGCCGCGCCCACTTGGTGGGCCCAATCCTCCTCCCAGTGCATGCGCTGGACGATGTCCCAGACGTTCAGCTTGTTGCGCGTGTAGAGGCCCGGCGTGGACTTGCGGGTCTCGTAGGCGATCCGGTGGGCGAAGGTCGGGAACGACTGGCCGAAGCCGGCGTGAAACAGGATCAGGTCGGTGATGCGGATCGGCCCCTTCACGAGCCGCGGCAGCTCCTCGCCCACCTCCACGTCTTCCCAATAGCGGGGCGTGGCGCCGCGACGGGTGGACACCTCGCTCGCGTAGCAGGCGTCGATCTCCGCCAGCTGCTCCTCGGTGTAGGGCTCGGGCTTCGGCTGCGGGTCGCGGACCTCCGAGACCGGGCGGCGTTCGCCTCGGATCCACATGCCGCGCAGCAGGTGGGTGATCTGCCGGTCCTGATTGACGCCGACGGTGGAGCGGGTGACGTGGACGGCGCGGCCGCCCCAGGAGCTCGTCTTGTCGGCAAGGCCGGTGAAGGCGCGCTTCGAGTAGATGCGGTCGCCGTGGAAGATCGGACGGTACCATTCGTAGGTGACGTCGGCCTGCAGCTCACCGACGCCCCGCAGCGGATCGCCCTTCAGCTGCGCGGCGATCTCCGGCTTCAGCTCCCGCGGCGGATCGAGGTCGCCGTGGAAAGTCCAGATGATTGTGGGCGCCGCCATCATCCGGCCCCACCGGCTGGTCTTGCCGTAGTCGGGGTCGCAGTAGAGCGGATTGTCGTCGCCGTAGCCGTTCACGAAGTGGCGTCCGGTGTCCCCGGAAAGCTCGTGGATGAAGCCGGTGCTCTTCGGCTTCCAGTTCCGCTCGACCTCCGGGTCCAGCGGCAGGAAATTCTCGGGATTGAGGTCGAGCCCGATCCGGGACCTCAGCTTGTCGACACGTTCGTCGGTGATCTTACCGTATGTGGGGTCTGGCATTGGAAATATTCCTTCTAAATGGATCGCAATATTCAGATTGGCGCTTCAACTCGGCGCCGCATCGAACAGCGCCTTGAGGTCCGGCTGGCTCACCTTCATGGACGGGGTGCGCGGGAAGTCCTCCACCGCCAGGAACCGCGCCGGAACCTGGTACGGCATGAGGCGGGTGCGAAGGAATTCCTTCAACTCCGCCTCACTGGGCGCCGACGCGCCGCTGCGCACCCGGAAGGCCGCGACGGGGACCTGGCCCAGCCGGTCGTCCCTGACGCCCACCACCGCCGCCTCGCGGATCGCCGGATGCTGTTCCAGCGAACGCACCACGTCGTCGGGCATCACCTTGAAACCGCCGCGGACGATGGCGTTGTCGTAGCGCCGCTTGATCCAGAGGAAGTCGTCGGCGTCGAGCACGCAGACGTCCATGGTGCGGACCCAGGTCTTGCCGTCGAGCAGCTGCGGCGCCCGCAGCTCGAGCAGCCCCTCCTGCCCGTGGGCGAGCACTTCGCCGGTATCCGGATTCACGATCCGGCCTTCGACGCCAGGATTCAGCCGGCCGACCGAGCCGCGCTTGTCCTGGTGGTGCGCCTTGAAGTCGGCCAGCGTCCAGCCCGCCACCCCGCCCGCGAACTCGGTGGCGCCGTAGTTCTGCAAGACCGGGATGCCGTACCGCTCGTAGAACTCGTCGGCCAACTCCGGCTCCAGCGGCGCGGTGCTGACCCGAAAGACAACGAGGCTCGCAAGGTCCTCCTTCGGGACGTCCGCATCCAGGATCATGCGCAGCGCCGAGGGCGGCGCGCCGGCGGCTTTCGGCCGATGGCGTCGGACCGCGTCGGTCCAGCTCTCCACCGTGAACCGCTCCAGCAAGGAGGACCGTCGCCCGGCGGAGAGGCAATTGAACAGGCCGAACAACCCGCCGATGTGGGCGAAGGGGGTGTTCAGCACCTGCACGCCAGACCGCAGGCGCGGCGGATCGTCCACTGCGCGCCCGTCGAACACCCCCGCCTCCAGGATGCCCCGCGAGAACGAGGTCGCCTTGAGGGGGATACGCTTGGGCGGGCCGGTGGTGCCGCTGGTCAGCATCTCGATGACGATCCCGGGCGCCTCGCGATTGAGGTCAGTCCCGCGCACGATCTCCAGGCCTGGGACAAGACGGACGGGCCGCTCAGGGTCGTCGCACAGCATCACCCCCAGACACCCGACGGATCCGGCGGCCTCGCGGACGGCGGGGCGCTCCCAATCGCGTTCCAGGCCCACCAGGGCGGGCGGCTTGACATTGCGGATCTCGCTCCCCAGCCGGTCGTCGGGCATGCCCGGATTGAGCGTCACCATGCAGCGGTCCGAAACCACCAACTCGATCGCCAGCCCGGCGACGAGGACGTGGTTGCGCATCAGAGAGCCGATGCGCGCGCCCGCGCCCAGACCAGCGGCCTCGAACGCTCCATCGAGCCCTTCAACGATTCGGCTGAGCTCGCCCCAGGTCCACCACCGGTGTTCGAACTCGATCGCCGGCGCGCCCGGCTCCAGGGCCAGCACGCCGCGCACCAGTGTCCCTAGCGGGGTCATGCTCGCTTCTCCACTGCGTGGACCCGCGGGACGGCAGTTCCGGCCAAAGCGGCGGACCTACAGGCCACGGATGCGGCGATGTCCGGATCGAAAGCCATCTTCACCTCAAATCACTGCGACCGGCGCGCCGTCAGGCGCCCGCAGTCTGCCGCCGTCTCTCTTTGAACATGGTGATGAAAGCATCGGTCTCACGCTGAAGAAGAACGTTGAGGTCATGCTCGCCCGCATTTTCCTTCAGGAGCTCGCGGGTCAGGCGCGTCTGCAGGGCCGGATAGCCGGCGATCTGCTCGGCGAGGGCGATGGCCTGCTCGCGCAGCGCATTGTCCGGATAGACCCCCGTGATGAGGCCGATCCGCTCGGCCTCGCGCGCATCCAGCGTGGCCGCGCTCAGGCAGATATGGACGGCGCGGCCATAACCCACCAGGCGAGGCAAAAGCGCCGTACAGCCGAGCTCGGGCATCACCTGCAGCTTCAGGAAGGGGAAGGCGTAGGTCGAGCCTTCGCCGCCCAGCCGGATGTCGAACGGCAGGATCTGGGTGATCCCCAGGCCCATGGCCGCCCCGCGGATGGCCCCGATGGAAGGCTTCGAGCGCGCCAGCAGATGCAGCCAGCTCTTGTCCTGAGCCATGGCGAGCATGGCCACGGTGACCCGTCGCCCGGTCTCCGGATCGGTCTCCGGCGCGTCCTTGAAGTCCGCCCCCGAGCAATAGACCGGCCCCTCGTGGGTGATCACGATGGCGCCGACCTCCTCGTCGGCGTTGGCCTTCTCGATGGCCGCCACCGCCTCCCGGTACAGCGCCAGGCCCCAGGCGTTGCGCCGCGCCTGGTGGTCGTAGCTGACCACCGCCACGCGCCCGACGCGCTCGTATCTAATCATAATATAGACGCTCCAGGCGCAAGCTTATCGCCTTCCATGCCCACAATTTACTTTGGCCTCACAGCCAAGCCCATCTTCCATCTCGACGACCGATCGGCTAGCGCTGTTGTTTGCGCGCCGCCTGATAAGCTCGTTGAACGGAATGGTCTTGTCATCGCCCGGCTCGCGAGGCAACCCCGGTAGGCGGTCGCCAACGATGTCGGGTCGGAATTCGGGGCCGCTGTGGGCGCGATCGAGAAGCTCCGGGAGGGTCAGAAGCCCGCGGCCGCTCGGGGCGTCGGGAGGACGGAGGAGCCGATGGAAGGAGCCAGCGAGGCGGTCGAGCCGTTCGAGACCGATGTCGGCGGCTTGACCATGAGGGGGCTGAGAGCCCGCCCGTCCGGGGCGCCGCGCGGCCTCGTCGTGGCGCTGCACGGGGGCGGGTACGACTGCCGCTACTGGCATCATCCCGGCCAGGCCGAAGCCTCCCTCCTGGAGCTCGGACGGACCCTCGGCTTCGACGTGATCGCCCTCGATCGTCCCGGCTACCGGGGCTCGAAGGGTCCCGCGCCGGCCGGCTATCCCTTGTCGGCGCAGGCCGAGCTCATCTTCGATGCAATCGAAGCGGCGGACGCCGGGCGCGGATCGCCGGTCTTCCTGATCGGCCACTCCATGGGGGCGATCCTCGCCCTGATGATGGGCGCGAGCGGACGCGGCGCGGCCTTGCAGGGCCTCGACGTGTCTGGAACGCCGCTGCGGTTCGGGGCTGAGCGGACCCAGGCGATGGCCGCCACGATGCAGCCCCTGATCGCCGCCGGGGCCGACCTGATGCCGCTGATGACGCCCGAGCATCGGCGGAGCATGTTCTTCGGCGCCGACGGAACCTTCGACCCACGCGTGGTCGCCCCGGGCGGCACCGAGCATCCGGTCCCGGTCGCCGAGCTCGCCGACGCCCTCTACTGTCCCGAGCGGCTGCCGACGGTCCTGAGCAGCATCGAGGCCCCGGTCCAATGGACGATCGCCGAGGAAGAGAATTCCTCGGAAGGCGGGGATTCTGTCCTGGCCGAGGCGCGCGCCCTGCTCCGGAACAGCCGGAGGGTGCGAACGGCCCTCCAGCCGTTCAGCGGGCATAACATCAGCCTTCACCACGTCGCCCGGGCCTACCACCTGCGGGCCTTCGCCTTCTTCGAGGAATGCGTCGCGGCGTGGCCTGCCGGTTGACCCCCGCCGGTCAATAGGACACTGTTGCCGCAACCGGGATCGGGCGGCGCCAACCGCGAGCCGACCGGATACGTGTCAGGGAGCAGGCCATGACGGACTACAGGATCATCTCGGCGGACGGCCACCTCGAGGTCAATCCCCAGCTTTGGCAGGACTACATCCCGCAGAAGTATCGTCCCTTGGGTCCGAAGCTGGTGGACAACCCGGGCGTGGGCGGCGGCAAGGCCTGGATGGTCGAAGGCGGCGCCAACGTCATCCCTCTGGGCCTGGCGATGTGCGGCGGGCTGAGGTTCGACCAGTTCAAGCCGTCCGGCTGGACCTATGAGGACAACGCCCGCGGCACGGGAGACGCGAAACAGCGCCTTGCGGAGATGGACCAGGACGGCATCGACGCCGAGGTTCTCTATCCGGGCGTCTTCGGCCCCAAGCTCCTGACGCAGATCAAGGACCGCGAAGCGCAGCGCGGAATAGTTTCCGCCTACAATCGCTTCGTGAACGACTTCTGCTCCGAGGCCCCCCATCGGTTCATCGGGATCGGCATCTTGCCCGAGACCGGCGTCGACGACGCTTCAGCTGAGCTCGAGCACATCGCGGGCCTCAGGCATCTGCGCGGAGTCTATCCGACCAACTGGCCGGCCGGGAAAGAGTACCCGACCCCGGAAGACGATCGCTTCTGGGCGGCGATCCAGGAGACCGGCCTGCCGGTCAGCGCCCACGTCAATTTCGGCGCCGGACCGATGGCCCATCCGATGATGCAGGATGGTCAGCCTGTTCCGGGCGGGGGAGTGATCGGGCGCATGTCGGTCAGCTGTCCGCCGCCTTCGGGCACCGTCTCGCAGCTCATCGCGCACGGCGTCTTCGACCGGTTTCCCAAGCTGCAGTTCGTGTTCGCGGAAACCGGCGCCGGTTGGATAGCCTACTGGCTCGAACAGATGGACGATCGCTACATGCGTCATCGCCACTACAGCGGCATCAAGGTCAAGCACCTGCCGAGCGACTACTTCCGCCGTCACGTCGCCGTCAGCTTCCAGATCGACCGGACCGCGTTGGAGAACGTGGAGCGCATCGGATCCGACAACCTCATGTGGGCGAACGATTTTCCCCACGCGGAGGGAGACTGGCCAAACTCGCGGCGGGTGGTCCAAGAGCAGTTCTCGGGCGTGGAGCCTCACGTTCGCGACAAAATCCTCGCGGGCAACGCGGCGCGCATCTACAAGCTCGACGCCTGATCCTCCCTCCGGCGGGTTTTCGCCGACAGCAACTGGCAGTTATCGCATGGACACGATCGAGGCCCTTTTCACCCGGGCTTCCCCCCCGCTGTTGACCGCGCCGGGACCCACGGCGGGCCAACTCGACACCATCCTGAAGGCGGGCTCGCGGGCTCCGGATCACGGGCGGATGCAGCCTTTTCGGTTTGCGATCATGGAGGGCGCGGCGCGCCAGCGGCTCGGCGATCTGATGGCCGAGTCCCTATACCGGCGGGAGCCGGAGGCGTCGGCTTCGAAACTCGACGCCGAACGGGCCAAGACCCAGCGCGCGCCCCTGATCATCGCCGTCGCGGCGGTGCTGCAGCCCAACCCCAAGGTGCCCGAGGTCGAGCAGATCGTGTGCGCCGGAGCGGCCGCGCAGAACATGCTGCTCGCCGCGCACGCAATGGGCCTCGGCGCCTTCTGGCGCACCGGTCCGGCCTCCTACGACCCGGCGGTCAAGACGGGCCTGGGCTTCTCCGAGGCCGACGCCATCGTGGGCTTCCTCTACTTCGGAACGGCGACGGTCACGCCGCCCGAGCGGCCGGTGGACGTGGCGGCCGTGACGCGGCGCATCTGAACGCAGGAAGACGCTCGGCTGACAGGACGGTCGCCCCGGCGGCCGTGGTCAGTTGGAGCCGCTGGCGCCTGGCCGGCAGGTGATCACCGCTTGCCGACCCGGCGCAGAGCACGCTTCTCCGAAGAGCCCGGTTATCGCCGCCGTAACCGCCTTCTCGTCGCCCGCCCTGAAGACGCCGCTGACGAGCTTGTTCGAGGCGGCTGGATCTTCGACTTCGATCTTGTGCGCCAGATGGCGATTGATCTCTTCGAGCGCGGCGGCGAGCGAAACACGATCGAGGTCGATCACGCCTTGCCGCCACGCTCCGGCGCGCGCCAGTTCGATGCGCCGGCGCCGCATCTCACCCTGGCCTTCGACGTGCGCCTGCTCGCCAGGGGTTAGCCGCAACACCTGACGACCATCGGAACGGGAGGCGCTCACCAGCACCGCGCCCCGGGCCAGGGTGACGTCGACGCCGGTGGCGCCGGTCGCGACGTCAAAGGCGGTTCCTACCGCGGTGACGACCGTTTGCCCCGCTTCGACTTTGAACGGCCGGACCTTGTTCTTGGCGACGTCGAACCACGCCCGGCCGCTCGAGAGGCGGACCCGCCGATCGAGCAGGCCATACCGCACCTCCACGGCGCTTTCCGCGTCGAGGGTGATCTCGCTTCCGTCGGTCAGGCGCACGGTCTTGACCTGGTTGACCCGTGTCGAGATCTCCAAGGGTTTCTCGGCCCCCAGAACCAGCAAGGCGGCCGCGGACGCAACCACGAGCGAGGCCGCCCCGCCCGCCAGCCAGAGCCTCTTCTGGCGCAGCGTCCGCCGCCCTGCGGCGAACCTCCTCGCGTCCCGCAGCATGGGCGATCCGCTGAGCGCCTGCAGGCCATCCCAGACCTCCGGGAACTCCTCGGCGTGTGAGCGTCCGCGCGGTTTCGACAAGGGGGTGCGCATCGGTCTCAGGGCTTCTTAGCCGGCGGCTCCGCGAGCACGCCGGCGTCGGCGAGGCGCACGTTGCAGTGCCGCAGGGCGAAACGGATATGCTTCTCCACGGACGAGACCGAAAGACCGAGCGCCTCGGCCACCGCAGCATGACTGAGGCCGTCGAGCCTGTGCAACAGCAGCGCGGAGCGACGGGTCGGCGAGAGCTCCGAAAGCGCCAGTTCGAGGATCCTGAGGGCGTCCCTGTATTCCGAGTGCGCGTCGGCGCGTGGCGCCGCATCGGCGACATTCTCCAGGTCGGCGGCGGTTCCGCACTCCGGCCGAGCCGCCTTGGCGCGCATCTGATCGCGCACGAGGTTGAGGGCGGTGGCGAAGAGGTACCCCCGCGCGGACATCATCACGCCTTCGCCGCGCCGGAGCAGCCTCAGGAAGGCTTCCTGCGCGAGGTCCGCAGCGTCTTCCGGCGTCGGAACGCGCTTCAGTATAAAGAGCCTGATGTCCTCGTAATTTCGCTGGAACAGTTCGGCCAAATCGATCGCCGACATTCGCCCCCCCAAAATCCCGCGAGCAGACTAGCGCTTCATCCTGCGGGTCGGATCTACCTCTCCTGATCTAGGACACGAGCAATCTCCGCCTCAACCCCTTGCGACAGGAAGTTGAGTCGGGCTGAGCCTCGCGTCTCGTGACTCATCTTGGCCGTTGGCGGACGAGAATTGCGGGTTTGGCGCGATCCTACGTCTTAGCTTCAGTCGGTCTTCGGCAGGGTGCGGGGTTTGCGCCCCGGGCCGCGAGGGAGGGGAAACGCGAAACATGAAGTTCGGGCTTTTTAGTGCGACCATGGGGGCCGTCGGCCTTGCGGCGAGCCTGGTCGCCGCCGCACCCGCCAACGCCCAATCCTCCGCTCCGCACGTCGTCCAGATCGGCGCCATGAGCCTGGACCAGGCCCTGCACACGCTCGCCTACCAGTTCGGCATCCAGCTCCTCTATGCGGAGGAGGACGTGGGCGGCGTCCAGGTGAAGCCGCTGCGTGGCGCCTACACGGCCGAACAAGCCATCCGGCGGCTTCTGCGCGGCACCAGTCTCGTGGTGGAAATGCGGAGCGCCGACACCGCGGTGATCCGTCACGTGGCGGCTCCGAACCCCCGCGTCGTCAGGGCCGCGTTCGCGCAGGTCGCCGAAACTGCGCCGTCGCCGCCGCCCGCCCCTCCCCCGCCGCCCCAGCAAGCGGCGGGAAACGCTCTGCAGGAAGTCGTGGTGACCGCCAGGCGGACCGGGGAAAACCTGCAGACCGTGCCGGTGGCGGTGTCGGTGGTGACGCAGAAAACCTTCAACGCCAAGGGAGTCTTTACGCCGGAGGACCTGGCCGAGACCGTGCCGGGTCTGGCGACCGCGGCCATCAACGGCAACCGGAGCAACGTGGTCTTCAGCATCCGCGGCCAGAACCTCGCCTTCGGCACGCTGTTCCCAGCGGTGATCACCTACTTCAACGAGATCCCGGTCACCCAGATCAGCCCCGGCAGCTTCTTCGATCTGTCTAACGTGCAGGTGCTGCGTGGTCCGCAAGGAGTGCTGTTCGGGCGCGTGACCGACGGGGGCAACGTCATGCTCACCCCCGCGCACCCGGTCAATCGGGTGGACGGCTACGTCGGGGTAAAGATCGGAGACTACGGGCTCACCAGCTTCTCGGGCATGCTCAATGCGCCGATCGTTTCCGACAAGCTGATGGCGCGCGGGGCCTTCCAGATCGACCGCCGCGACGGCTTCACCACCAACCTCTACAACGGCCAGAAGCTCGACAACGTGGCCTCCGAGGCCTTCCGCTTCGGCCTGACCTTCAGACCCGTCCGGGGCTTCGAGAACTACACCGTCGTCTCCTACCAGCACACCCACGACAACGGCACCGCCGCGATCGTGTCGGCCATCAATCCAGGCGTGCCGGATCCAATCACCGGCAAGGTTGGCGGGGTGGTGGGAACGGTCACCGGCACCTTCGGCCTCTTCCCCGGCGCCTATGGCCTGAACGCCAACGGAGACGTGGTCCCCTTCCGGCCGGGCCTCACCCCGCTTACGGTCCCCAATTACCTGGCCAACCTTCAAGGAATGGTGGCGCGGCAAGCCGGCCTCGGGCCGCGCCAGATCTTCCAGACCGGGCCGTCGTTCGACCGCCGAGACAATCTCTATGTGGTGAACACAAGCACCGCCGACCTGACGCCGGACATCCAGTTCAAGAACATCTTCGGCTATGTGAGGGTGACCGAATACCAGGCCGCGGCGGCCTATGGTCCGGCTGGCGAATATCAGCTGGGATGCAACTCCGCTTGCTCCCTGTTCGCCGGCTCCGGCGCAAATCTGCCGCGGGTGTCCCAACAGCAGTTCAGCGACGAGGTGCGGATCGCCGGCAAGTCGTTCAATCACCGCCTCAGCTGGTCCGTCGGGGCCTACGACGACTACCAACGTCCGGGCGAGCCGTTCGAGAACGACACGATCAGCGTCGGCATCCTGCACCGCACGGTGGTCAACTATGTCACCACACGCGAAAAGGCGGGGTCGGGCTGGGCCGAATACGACGCCTCCGACTTCGCGCCGGGGCTGAAGTTCAATGGCGGCATCCGCTACACCAACGACACGGTCTCCTCGGTCCAGGCGAATTACGTCTCGCCGATCGCCTCTGCGCTGGCCCAGAGCGCGCTGCTTTCCGTGCTGCTGGCGCGCGGGACGCCACCGGCGGCCGCGGCCGCCAACGCCTCGGCCACCGTGAACACCCCGATCCCGTTCGGCCAGTGCGTCAGCTTCCTCGGCGGAAGCTTTCCGTCCAACTGCATCCACTACGCCGCCTCGTTCGACGCGGTGACCTGGCAGGCCGGCGCCTCCTACCAGTTGCCGTCGGGCCAGATGTTCTACGTGAAAGGCAGCCGCGGCTACCGGCCAGGCGGGGTCAACGGCACGGCGACGACGCCGGGCCTTTCGCTCTACCAGCCAGAGAAGGACCAGTCGGTCGAGATCGGCTTCAAGGGCGACTTCCACATCCAGGACTGGCGCATCCGCACCGATATCGCGCTTTACCACGACAACTACGCCAACATTCAGAAGAACGTGAAGGTGCCGGGACCGGGCGGCATCCCGGCCTCGATCATCACCAACGCCGCCAACGCGGTCATCCAGGGCGCCGAGCTCGAACTGACAGTCCAACCCGTAAGAAACCTGACCTTGGATTTCCACTACGCCTACACCGACGCCCACTTCACCGGCCCGAACATCTACGCCGGCCAGGCTGTCGACCCCTGCAATCCGAAGGCTCAGGCGATCCTCGGCTTCTGCCCCGCCAACCGGCTCGCATACACGCCCCGCAACCAGGTGGGCGTCAGTGCGGAGTACAAGTTGCCGCTCGACGAGGCGATCGGCTCGGTCACGATCGGGGCGGATTACTATTATCAGTCGAGCTTCGCCGAGACCGACTCCAGCGCCCTCAATCCGGAAGCGATTCAACCCGGCTACGGGTTGCTGAACCTGAACGCGAGCTGGACGCAGGTTTTCGGTAAGCCCTTCGACATCAGCTTCTTCATGACGAATGTGACCAACGCTCTCTACGCGCAGGCGATGGACGACTTGCTGCAGAACTCCTCGATCGGAGTGAACGCCATCGTCTATGGTCCCCCGAGGATGTTCGGCTTCGGCCTCAAGTATCGGTTCGGCGCCGGCGCGGGCGGCTGACCGCTTGTCCGGCCCAGGATCGACCGGTCGCCGAAGGGGCTAGGGAACCGATGGTTGGAACGGCGAAGCACTTGGGCTCGGCGCTGCTGGCGCCGGCGATCGGCTGTCGATGATCAGGGGAATTCACCCCGTTGCGGCGCACACGCCGAGCATGCACCGCCTGGCGGGCTTCTACCGGGACGTAGTCGGCTTCGCGCTCATCGACAGCGGCCGCATCGCCTGGGACGCAAACCCGAGGCGGTCTGGCCGCATGCGCTGTTCAATAATCGATGGGGAGGAATGAACCATGCCGCTTGATCGACGGGAGCTCATCGCCATGAGCGCCGCCTTTTCCGCGGCGGGCGCCACGGCCGGCCGAGCGGAGGAGACATCTCCCTCTTCCTCGGGGCTGATGCCGTGGGGCGCCTACCTCGACGCCATGCGGCCGGCCGGCGACCTGGTCGCCCAGACCTGGCAGCCCGAGAGCGAGCAGATGCGCGCCGAGGTGTACCGCCAGCTGATGATGAACCTGTCGCTCGGCTACTTCGTTTACTTCCAGGCCGACGCCGAGCACCCGGACTTCGGGCCGTTCCTGAACTCCGTGTTCCTTCTGCAGCCGAACCCCGACGACAACTACTGGCACGCGCCCCTGCGCGGCGACCGGATCTACCGCGTCAGCGGCGAGAGGGGCTCGGTGAAGCTGGTCACCTTCAACACCGGCTCCCATCAGATGGGGACCACGGCCGAGCAGGACGGCCGGTTCAACACGCCGTTCCTCGACTTCGACGTGGACCGCAAGGGTCTCGTGCATGACGGCAAGATCGACGTCATCCTGAGCGCCGAGCGGCCGGCCGGCTACGCCGGCGACTGGCTCCACATGGATCCCGCGACCACCTATCTACTGGTCACCGCGGTCTCCTACGACTGGGGTGTCGAGGCCGATCCGCGCCTGGCGATCGAGTGCCTCAATCCGAGCGGGCCCAAGCCCCGGATGTCGGTTCAGCAAATCGACGAGCGCCTGCGCGGCCTCACGCGCTTCGTCGATCAGCTCAGCCGCCGTTGGATCGTCTATGACAAAAGACTGAAGGCGGAGAAGGGCGCGAACACCGTCTTCGACTACAGCTTCAACGGCGAGGGACGACAGATCCAGACCTACTGGGGCGGCGTGTTCGACATCGAGCCCGGCGAGGCCTTGCTGCTGGAAACCGAACTGCCCGCTCGCCGGCCATACTGGAACGTTCAGCTGAACGACCCGATCTTCAACGCGCTCGAGTACGCGTACCGCCAGAGCAGCCTCAACGGTCATCAGGCGCGGATCGATTCCGACGGACGCTTCCGGGCGGTGATCTGCGCCGAGGATCCTGGCGTGCCCAACTGGCTGGATACGGTGGGCCAGACCCAGGGAACCTTCATCGGCCGCTGGTACGACTGCGATACGCGGCCGTTGCCCAAGGTGACGCGGCTGCCGGTTTCGGAGGTGCGCGCGCGCCTGCCGCAGGACACGCCCAGCATCACCCCCGCCGAGCGCGCTCGCGTCATCGCCGGGCGCAATCGCGGCCTCCAGATGCGCCGGCGTTGGTAGCGGGGCGGCGGGGGATCGCGCGTCCTGATCCCTCGCTTCGGTGGCCGCGCCCTGCGCTTCGCGAGGAAAAAATTGCGGTTTGAATCCGCTCGTACGTCTTAGTTTCGACAGGCAAGCAGACTGGGGAGGATGAGTTGAAAGGTGCAATCGGTCTTTTTGGAGCGGCCTTGCTGGCCTCGACCATCGGGCTCGGGGCGGCGGCGCAGCCGGCCGCCCAGCCGGCCGCCCCCGCGGCGGCGGCGTCCTCCGCGCAAGGCAAGCTGCCGGATTGGTCCGACTATTTGGAGCAGCTGAAGCCGATCGGCGATCGGATGCTCGCCCTCACCCAGCACCCCGACGACCCACAGCAGCGGCAGGAGACATGGCGCACGCTGATGGGCTGGCTGGCGCAGGGGTTCATCGACCACGTCTACGACGACCCCGACTACCCGGAGATCACCACGCCCTTCAACCTGGCGCTCAACCTCGCGGCGCCCAACCCCGACTACATCTATCAGGGCGCGCCGATCAGCGGCGGCGGCGTCTACCGCATCCGAGGTTTCCGCGGCACCAACCGGTTCGTGGAGGTGAGCATCGCCCCGGGCTCCTGGCAGCTCGACGTGGTGCGCCCGAACGTCGGCGATTACGACCTCAACGAGCTGCACTTCGGGCCGGACGGCGCCTTCGACGTGATCCTGAGCGCCGAGCGGCCCAAGGGCTATGCCGGGGACTGGTGGCGGCTCGATCCCAGCGTCGGGAAGTGGGGCCGGCTCGGCATCCGCCAGGCCTCGTACGATTGGGTCCATGAGCGCGATGCGGTGATCACCATCGAGCGCCTGGACGTTCCTCCTACCCGCCCGCGGCTGACGGCCGAGGAGCTCTCCGCCCGGATGTCGGCCATGGCCATGTGGGTCGAGAAGGGATCGGAAATCTGGTGGAAGCGGGTCGAGGAGATCCGCGCGCAGGGGGTCATCAACCGGGTGCAGCCGCACAGCTGGGCCCACATGGGCGGCGCCAAGGGCCAGATCTACGACGAGGGCATGTACCGCCTCGCCGACGACGAGGCGCTGGTGCTGAGCGCCCCGGTCCCGAAGACCTGTCGCTACTGGTCGTTCATGATCGGCGACGACCAGTTCGACACTATCGACTGGATGAACCACCAGTCGAGCCTCAATGGCTACCAGGCGCACGTGGACAAGGACGGGGTGTTCCGGACGGTGATCTCGCTCAAGGATCCGGGGGCGGCCAACTGGCTCGACACCGGCGGCAACCGCGAGGGCATCATCCAGGTGCGCTGGAATAACTGCGACTCCGCGCCCACCCCGACCGCCCAGGTGGTGAAGCTCGCCGACCTGCGCCACGTCCTGCCGCCGGACACCGCCTTCGTCACGCCCCAGGCCCGTGACGCGGCCCTGCGCGAGCGGCGCTACGGCTACCAGCTGCGGCGCAAGTGGTGACCGGCCCGCCGCGCCGGCTCAGATCCGGTAGCGGCGGCGGATGGCCTCGAAGCGGGCGTGCAATTCGGCGACGCGCTCCTCGGGCGCGGCCTTGCGGGCGCCCGGGTGCATCGCCCCGCCGAGCTCCGATGTCTTCACCACCTTGGCCGTGAGCGAGGGGGCTTGCCGCGAAAGGACGGTGCGGAAGGTCAGCACCCCGTCGCTGTAGGCCTGGGTGTCGATCCAGTTGGCGTAGCCCGGGTCCGCATGGGCCATGACCAGCCGCACCTTGCCGTCCGGATCCACGGCGGTGCGGCTGGGCGTGTAGCTCACCGGCCGGTAGATGAAGTCCATGCTGTTGCCGAACATCCCCTCGTTGGTGATCATCCAGAAGTCGTCGAAGTTGTCGAACTCCACCACCAGCGCCTGCTCCGGCAAAAGGCGCCAACGCATCTGGGTGAGGAACCGCCCCCGGCGGGTGTCCTGGGTCTCGGAATCGGCGTCCCAGGCGGTCTCGCGCCGCAAATTTCCGCCCTTGAAGGCGTTGATGGCCGTGGGATCGATGAGTTGGCCGGCGCCCCAAAGATGGTCGGGCCAGTAGTCCACCACGTTGTAGACGAAGTCGCTCGCCCACTGCATGGCCTCCATCATGACCTCGGGCGTCGGCATGGGGCGCGGCGTGGTCATGCCGACCCGCTCGATGCGGTAAGACGCCGCCTCCTCGTCCCAGCGGTCAAAATACTGGCGCAGGAACAGCTTGCGCGTCCCGGGGGTGGTGGGGAGCCAGTTCTGGCCCTGCCGCTCGCCGCCGATGTAGAGCTCGAAGCTGCCGTCCCAGTGGGTCTTCAGCTCGTGACCGAAGATGTTGGCCTGCGGCGTGTCGCCGAACGGCTCGTGCAAGGCGCCCTCGGCCGGCCGCGGCCCCTGGACGGTGACGTTCCAGAACCGCGCCCCGCCCTTCTTGCCGCTGATCTTGTAGACGCTTTCGCCGTCGATCCAGGCCTGCAGGTAGACGCAGTCGGCGTTGTCGGAGCCCAGCTTGCGGGTCGGCGAGCAGAAGGCGTGGATGGCCGGGTATTTCGTGTCCTTGGTCTCCAGCGCCAGGTCGAA
>JAFBAO010000043.1 GCA_019247715.1 Caulobacteraceae bacterium | reverse complement strand
TGCACAACCATCCGTCGGGGGATCCGGCGCCGTCGGCGGCGGACGTCGACATGACCCGGCAGGTGATCGAGGCGGCCCGCAGCCTCAGGATCGGCGTCCACGACCACCTGATCGTCGGCCGCGAGGGGGTGGCGAGCTTCAAGGCGTTGGGGCTGATCTGACGCTCGCCCGGCGTCGCTCCCCAGCCACGGCTCAGAAAAAGGCGCGCGTGCCCAGCACGCCGGCCGCGCCACACGGGAGGTCGAGGATGGTCCGGCAGCCGGGCTCGGCGGCGATCACCGCCGGCGCCAGATTGACCATCCGTGCGGCGTTCAGCCTGATCAGATTGACGATGCCGCCGCATCCCCAGGTCACCTCCAGCGGCGGCTCGCCCTCCACCCGGACCACGAACTCCGGTTCGGAAAGGGCGGACTTCCACTGCGGGCCGAGACCCAGCTCGGCGGTGAACTCCATCTCCACGCTCTGCCACGGCTTGCCGTTCACGAAGCCGGTGTACTCGTAGCGGCTGGCCGCCACCGTTCCCTTGGCGATCCGCACGCCGGTCGCCGGCATGACGATGTCGTGCGGCGCCGTTCCCACCTCGAAATTGGTCAGCTGGAAGTCCGACAGCTGGAGGCCGAAGGCGCGCGCGCAGAGCTTGGCCGCCTGATAGTAGATCCCCGTGCGGGACGACTTGCCGATCATGGCGGCGATCGCCTCGGGTGACGGCGGCGGGTGGCCGTAGAAGGCCGACATGGTGGCGTAGGAGCCGTAGAGGTCGTGGCAATTGCGCTCGCGCGTCCAGATGCGCCGAACCCCGCTGGTGTATCCGCTCATGAACAGCGGCAGCACGTCGTTGAGCAGCCCGGGCATGTTGCCGCCGCCGGTGAGCGAGACGCCGCCCGCCAAGGCCGCGGCCTGCAGCTGCTCGTACTGCGGCTCCTCGGTGAGTTCGTAGGCGCCAGAGATGGTGACGACGTTCTTGCCGGAACGAAGGATGCGCTCGAGCAGATCGGGCTGCAGGGTGTTGCCGTTGATCAGCACCACGTCCGCCTCGAGCGCCAGGGCCTCCTCGACATTCGCCGTGATCGGCAGGCCGATCGGGCCGATCCCCGCCACCTCGCCCGCGTCGCGGCCGTGCTTGGCGTCGGAATAGGTCACCACGCCCACGAGCTCGAAGGTCGGATTTCGGTGAAGCAGGGCGACCTGCATGGCGCCCATGGCGCCGGTGTACCACTGGATCGCGCGGTAGGGTCTCACGGCCGTCCTCCCGGTCTTGCCGTCAGCGGCCGACGCCGCGGGAAGCGAGCGCCGACAACACCGTCGGCAGGGCGGCGCCGGCGTGGGCCGGACTCGCGAGCAGTCCTCCGTCGACAAGCATGTTGGCCCCGGTGACGAACCGGCTCTCGTCGGAGGCGAGGAAGAGGTAGGCGGCGGCCAGCTCCGACGGGATTCCGGAGATGGCGAGCGGCTGCAGGCGCGGGGCCACCGACGAGACCGCGGCGATGATGGTTTCCTGATCCTCCTCGGATCGTGCGCCGCGGCCGAAAATCGGGGTGGCGATCCAGCCCGGGCAAACGCTGTTCACCCTCACGCCTGAGGGGGCGAGATCGACCGCCGCCTGTTTGGTCAGGTGAATCACCGCCGCCTTGGCCACCGAATAGATCAGCGGTCCGAGGCCGCTCTGCAGACCCGCGATCGAGGCGGTGTTGACGATCGATCCCGACCTTGCGCGCTCCATCACGGGCGTCGCGTATTTCATGCCGAGCACGTGCGCGCGCAGGTGCAGCGCCATCCCTGCGTCCCAATCGGCGGCTTCGACATCACGTACGCCTGCCGGTGAGGTGGGCGCGCCGGCGTTGTTGACGAGCACGTCGAGCCGGCCGAACTCGTCGTCCACGGAAGCAATCAGCGCCGCGATCTGATCTTCCTGCGTGACGTCGCAGCGGATGAACCGGATCGAGGTCCCGCTCGCCCAGTCGCGTCGACCTTCCACGTCTCGGTCGGCCACGACCACCTGCGCCCCCTCCTCGGCGAAGCGCGCGGCGATCCCACGTCCGATGCCCGAGGCCCCGCCCGTGACGATGGCGACCTTGCCCTGAAGCTTCATCAATGGAGCCTCACCGGTATGCGCCCGTATCCGCGGTTGAACGTGGAGAAGGCGAATTCCAGGCCGCCCTCGTCCACTTCCCAGTCGCAGGAGTGCGCAAGCAATTCCTCGAGGACTACGCGGCCCTCCAGCCGGGCCAGCGCCGCCCCGAGGCAGTGGTGAATGCCGGCGGAAAAGGCCAGCGGTCGCGCGATCTTGCGATCGATCAGGAACGCGTCGGGGCGCTCGAACTCGCGCGGATCGCGGGAAGCCGCGCCAATCAGCAGAAGGAGCTTGGAACCGGCCGAAACCTTTTGGCCATGCCAGGTTACGTCTCGGTCGACCAGCCGCGCCTGGCGCACCAGCGGCGGGTCGTAGCGCAGGATCTCCTCGATTGCGCCCGCCGCCAGGCCCGGGTCTCGGGCGAGCGCCCGCCGTTGCTCAGGGTGGCGCGAGAGCTGAACGACGCTCCACCCCATCAGCCGGGTGCTCGTTTCGCTGCCCGCGTTGATGATCTGCACCATGAAGTCGAGGATTTCCGAGAGGTTCAACGCGCGAGGTCCGTCGGGGCCGGGAACCTTCGCGTGAACCATCGCGCTCAGCATGTCGTCCTGCGGCCGGCGCGCGCGTTCGGATGCGAGCGCCGCGACGTACTGGCGCATATCGTCGAAAGCGCGCTCGCCGCTTCGTTCGCCGTTTTCGTCGCAGGCCATGTGGGCGTCGGTCCACTGGCGCATGAGGTCATGGTCCTCGGCGGGGATGCCCATGAGCGAGCAGATGACCGACACCGGGATATGCTGCGCGAAATCGACGACGAAATCGAACTGTTCCCGATCGGCGGCGCGGTCGAGCCGGGACCTCGCCCGGGCGCGGATGCCGTCTTCGAGCTGGGCGACGGCAGCCGGGCTGAAGGACTTGCTCACGATCCCACGCAGGCGTTGGTGCTCCGGCGGATCCATGAAGGAAAGCAGCCGGGGACGCTCCCCATCAGGCCGGTCGATCACCTCGAGGAGGTTGCCGCGACGGGAACTGTAGGTCTTGAAGTCGGTGAGCACGGAATGGACATCGGCGAAACGGCTCAAGGCATAGAAGTCGCGCGCCTCGTTGCGATAGAGCGGCGCGCGCTCGCGAAGCTCGGTCCAGACGCCCCAGGGGTCCTTGTCCACCCTGAGATCAAACGGGTCGTAGCTGAGGCTCATTGCCGTCCATCCAGCAGGCTTTTGGCGCGAGGCTCATCCTGATAGCCGTCGTTCAGGATGAGGATAACGACAAGGAGAACGCAGATGAAGTTCGGAGTCTCTCTCGGGCTGGACCTGCGGACCAACGCCGCCGAGCAGCGCGAGAACCTCTACCGTCTGGCCGCCCTCATCGAGGAGCTGGGGTTCGACTATCTGTCGGTGGGCCATCACGTCTTCACGCCCGATACCGGCGACCAGTCAGCGCCCTTCGTGCACCTGGCTGCGATCGCGGCGCGGACCAGCCGGCTTCGGCTGGCCACCGGCATCTACATCCTGCCGCTCTACCATCCGGCCTCGGTCGCCGAGCAGGTCGCCACGCTCGACCAGATCTCCGACGGGCGGGTGATCTTTGGGATCGGGGTGGGCTACCGCGACTACGAGTTCCGCGGCCACGGCGTCGACATCAAGACCCGCGGCGCACGGACGGACGACGCGATGGCGGCCCTGCGGGGGGCCTGGACGAGCGGGCGCTGGAGTCACCGGGGGCGCTTCTGGACCATCGAGGATCTCGAGGCGCATCCGCCCACCGTGCAGCGGCCGCATCCGCCCATGTGGGTCGGGGGCAACAGCCCGGCGGCCCTGCGCCGCGCCGGGACGCTCGGCGACGGCTGGATGTCCGACAACATGCTCGACATCGTCAGGGAGAAGGCGTGCGTCGACCTCTACCGCGGCTTCTGCGCCGAGGCCGGCCGCAAGGCGGGCGCCGTCTGCATCCTGCGCAACGCCTGGGTCGCTCCGACCCGTGAAGCAGCCGGCGAGGCGGTGATGCCGGCGCTGCGCCGCTTCCTGGAGCACTACCGCAGGGCCAGCGTCGGGACCAACCCGCAACGTTCCCTCTACTCGCGCATCGCCCACGGAGAGGACGTGCCGCTCAGCGAATACACGCCGGGGCGCGCCCTCTGCGGCACGCCCGAGGACGCCATCCGGGAGGTGGGACGCTGGCGCGCCGAGGTCGGGGCGGACTATCTGCAGCTAATGCCGTCGGGACCGCGGACCTACGAGACGCTGCGGGACATGCTTACCCTGTTCGGAAAGGAAGTGATCCCGGCCGTCCGCGAGGCGGCCTGACCGGCCCGGAGCGGCCGCCTCGCGCGCCTAATTCGGCGGGCAGACGGCGCCGCTGCTCTCGAGTCGCTCGATCTCGCCCGCCGCGTAGCCGAGCTCGGCGAGGATGGCGCGGTTTTGCTGGCCGCACAGGCACACCGGGCGCACGACGCCGGGCGTTTCGGAGAACCGGGCCGAGGGGCTCCAGCGGACCAGGTCGCCGTAAAGCGGGTGCTGCGTGACCACGGTGAGCCCGCTCTTTCGCAGGCCCTCGTCGAAGGCGATGACGGCGGGCATGCCCGCCAGATTGACCGCCGCGGCCCCCACCCCGGCCGCGGTGAGCCTGGCCTCCCAGGCGAGCGCCGGCGCGGCGGCGAGGATCCCTTCCAGCGCTTCGATCAGAGCCGCGTCGTTGGCGCGCCGGGCCTCGGGATCGGCGAAACGGGGATCGGCGGCCAGGTGCGGCGCGCCCAGCGCCCCGGTCAGCGCCGCGAATTCCTTCGGCGCGCGCACGGTCAGGCACAGCCAGCTTCCCTCCGCCGCCGGATAGAGCCGCTCCAGCGCGCTCAGGCCGTAATCCTCCTCGTCGCACAAGGGCGTCGCCGGCTTGCCGGCATAGGCGCAGAAGTCGTCGGAATAGGCCCAGGCGTTGCCGCCGATCATCGAGGTCTCCAGCCGCTGGCCCTCGCCCGTGCGCTGCTGATGGTAGATCCCCAGCGAAAGCGCCGCCAGCACGCCCAGGGCGGCGTTGGAGTCGCCGTCGATCACCTGGTGCAGCCGCGGGAAGACGATCGCCTTCAGCTCCTCCACGCTCCAGCCCTGCACCCGCTCGGGCGCGGACCAATGGCCGACCTGGCGGCCGAAACTGCCGCCGACGGCCTGGGCCGCCTGGGCGTAGAGGGCCCGCAGCGCATAGGGCCCGGTGCTGCCGTAACCAGCCGCGTGAACGTAGAGCAGCCGCGGATTGAGCGCCTTCAGCGCCTCGTATCCCAGGCCCAGCTTCTCGGCCACGCCGCTGCGGAACCCGGTGACGAAGACGTCGGCGTTGGAGACCAGCTTCTGGGCGACGGCGCGGCCTTCCTCCGTGCGCAGGTTGAGCGACAGGCTTTCCTTGCCCGCGGTGGTCTTGCTCGATCCTACCTCGGGGCCGAACGAGTGTCGGTGGGGATCTCCGCCCCCGTCCTCGATCTTGATCACCCGCGCGCCCAGGGCGGCCAACATGGCGGTGCCGTAGGGCATGGCGTAGAAATAGCCGAACTCCACCACCGTCACGCCCGCGAAGGGGTGGGCCGGCGCCGGTCCGCCGCCCTCGGGCGCTGCATGGGGCCCGAAAGGCCCCCTGTTGGCCCCCAGCGCCGGGGCCGGGCGGGAGGGCTTCATCGGCGTGCGCTCGAAGTGACCGATCGGGCCCACCTGGCGGATCGGCCCCATCTCGGGATCCTCGATGGTGATCGCGTCGCCGTTGTGGACGATCTGCGGGTGGTCCAGCCCCTCCTCGCTGGTGGCCGCCACCTCGAAGGCGACGTCGGGACTGGCCAGCAGCTTCGGCAGCCAGTGGCTGAGCGGCGCCTTCAGGAACGCCTCCAGCAGCAGATCCTCGAACGCCTGGGCGTCTTCGGCCGTGGCGAACATCGGCAGCTTGGCGAAGCGTGGCTCCCCGACCAGGTGGCCGAGGCCCGCCACCTCGCAGAGCGCCCTGCCCTGGTGCGGCATCATGGTGGAGGTCTGGATCAGCCGCCCGTCGCTGGTGGCCACCAGCACCCCGTAGCGGCTGGGAGGCTGGCCCACCGCCGGCTTGCCCTGCGCCGCCTTCTTGGCCCGGGCGGCGAGCTGGGCCAGGGTCGAGGAGAAGTAGTCGGTCGGCTCCAGGCCGGACGCCAGGGTGGTCGCCACCGACTGCCCGCGGCCGGTCTTCTCGCGCACGCGCAGGGCGCCCATGATCGCCGCTACGGACTGCATGGCCGCCCCGACGCTCGGCCAAGGCACCGGCTTCAGCAGCGGGCCGTCCCGGAAGGAAAAATCGCCCCTGGCCCACAGGCCCATCTTGGCCGCGACGATCCAGTCGTAGCCCTTCAGATCCGCATAGGGCCCATCCTCGCCGAAGGCGGTGATGGCGCAGTGGACCAGCGCCGGGTTCGCCGCGCGCAGGGTCTTCGCGTCGAGGCCCCACCCGCGGGTGACGCCAGGGGCGAAGCCTTCGATGATGACGTCGGCGTCCTTGGCCAGGGCGCGGAACGCTTCCTGGCCGGAGGTCGTGCGCAGGTCGCAGACGAGGCTCTCCTTGCCGCGGTTCCAGACCCGAAAGCCGCTCGGATTGCCCTCCCGTAGCCGATCGCCCTCGGGCGCCTCGAGCTTGATCACCCGGGCGCCGGCGTCGGCCAGCACCACCGCGGCGATCGAAGCGGCGACGCTGCCGGAGCCGATCTCGACGACGTTCAGGCCTTCGCAGATCCCGACCATCCTCAACCCTTGCGCAGCACGAGGCCCTGGGCGTTGAAGAAGAAGCCCCCCGCCGTCACTAGCGCCGTCCGGGCGTCCGGCGTCTGCCGCTCGCCGGCCAGCCCCTGCAGCTGATGCACCGCTTCGCGAATGTGGCCGGACCCCTGGGTTCCGCCTTCCGACAGGGCGCCGCCGTGCGGGTTCATCGGCACGCGGCCGTTGATCAGCACCCGGCCGGTGGCCGGATCACGGTTCGCCTCCAGGAAAGCACCCGCCTCGCCTGGCCCGCAGTAGCCCACCATCTCCAGCCAGGAGAGGGTGATGAACGAGAAGCCGTCGTAGGGGAAATAGACGTCGACGCCGTCCAGCCCGATGTCGCTCTTGGCCTTGAGGGTTTCCACCACCACCCGCTGGCCGTGATCGCGCAGGGCGGGCGTCTGCTCTTCCTCGTTGTGGTCGATCATGCCCAGCACCGCGGCGTGGACCAGCGCCGGCGGCAGCTTCAGGTCGCGCGCCCGCTCGGCCGTGGTGATGATGAAGGCGTCGGCGCCGTCCACCGGCACGTCCATGTCGAGCAGGCAGAGCGGCCAGCGGATCATGCGCGCCGACAAATAGTCGTCCATGGTGAGCGGCTCCCTCATCGCCGCCGCCGGATTGCGCGCGGCGTTGGCGCGGCCGTTCAGCGCCACATAGCCGAAGTGCTCCTTCTTCGCGCCGTACTCGTACATGTAACGCGAGGCCCAGGCGGTGTAGCCCACGGCGCCGGCCACGGTGTCGGGCCCTGGCCCTGGCCCCATGCCCATCCCGCCCCGGCGGAAGGGGTCCTTCAGCGAGTTGGCGGTGTTCCAAGGCAGCCGGTAGGGGGTGTGGTAGGCCAGCACCACCTCGGCGAGGCCCGCGGCCACCGCCGCGGACGCGGTCGCGACCTGGTTTACGAACGGGATCGGCAGGTTGGCGAACCAGGTCACCTCCGGGATGCCCAGCATCGACTGCACCATGGGCGCGGAGGGGTTGGAGCCGCAGATTCCGTCGATGTCGGCTGCCGTGAGGCCGCACTCGCGGATCACCTTGATGCAGGCCTCCGCGGCCAGGGACGCGTGGCTGCGTTCGGTGTTGTGCGGGGTGAAGCCTGTTGTCGCAGCGCCGGCGATCGCGACCTTGTCCTTCAGGGGATTGCGCGAGGAGCTCATCGGCGGCCCTCCTCGGCCAGGCGGAAGATGGGCAGCGGCGCGCCAGCGCGCTCGATCCAGTCGAGCCGGACGCGCTCGCCGATGGCGATCGCATCGTTCGGCGCGCCCATTACGGCGCCGGTGAACCTAAGGCCCGGCTGCTCGTCGAGCTCAACCGTCGCCACCGGATAGGGCTTGGAATAGTCGACGCCCTCAGCCGGCGGCCCCTGATGGAGGAAGATCAGCAGGTGGATCGTCCCCGTCCCGGCCACTTCGGTGGGGCGCACGCTGCTGCTCCAACAGCGCGGGCAGACGGGCTTCGGGGGATGTCGCCAAAGGCCGCAGGCCTCACAGCGGTTGATCAGCAGCCGACGCTCCAGCCGGCCGCGGAAGTGCGCAGCGTTGTCGCGGTCCAGGCTCTGACCTGGAAACTTTCCAACGAGGTCCTCGTCGCTGACCAAGCCCGCCTCCCTCTTCACCTGTCCTCGGGTCGCCGCCGTCGTCCGCGCCGCCCGTCAACTCCACGCACGAGTGCAATCCCCGAAGCGACGAGTCCAGCAAAATCTATAAACCGTAACCTCCGCCTTCGGCACGCACCGCTGCGGGTTCTTCCGCGCTCTCAGGCGGCCCCCAGAATCCTGCAGAGCATTTGCGCGTGGGTCTCGATCAGCTCCTCGTGCGAGAAGCCCGAGGCGCGGAAAAGGTCATAGCGTCCGCCCGCCGAGGCGAGCACGGCGACGCACTCATACCCCACCAAGCGGGGCTGCATCGAGCCGCTGAGGCGGCCCTCCGCCTGGGCTGCGGCGACCTTCGCCTCGAAGCCCTTGTACAGCGCGCGCGTCGAGCGCACCCGCGCCTCGGCGAATTCGGCGCGCTGCTTGTCGGCCAGCAGGTTGACGATGGCCATGATGGGTCCGTACTCGCGCCAGAAGGCGATCGCCCTCTCGGCCAGCGCCCGAGCCAGCCGCAGTCCCTCCTCGCCGCGCCATTCGCGCTTCAGGAACTCGGCCAGCGGATCGAGGCTGAGCTCGTCGGCGAGGGCCAGGACCACGGCGTCGACGCTGGGGAAGTAGGTGTAGAAGTTCGGCTGGACGATGTCCGCTGCGCGGGCGATCTCGGTGATCCGGATGTCGCCGAAGGACCGTTCCTTCAGAAGCCTGGCGGTCGCGTCCATGATCCGCCGGCGCGTGCGCTCCCCCTTGAGCCCCCGGGTCGAACCGGAGTCGGCGGATCTTTCTGCGGCCGCGGCTGCGCCCCGCGAAGTGGCAAGTTTGGGCCGCAAACGGGGCTCCTTCTCGTCATGCTGCGGGGCGAGGGCCCCAGATTGAGACATCGTAAAATCGGGCCGGCCGCGCGACATGGGTTTGCGCCCGGCCGCCAGAACATTTATACGTTATACAATTTTTCAGCCGGGTGCGAGCTTCGCTGCGGCTACGAGGAGGAGCCAGCAAAATGACCTTCGTCTTCAGCGCCGACGGCCACATCGTCGAGCCGCGGGAGCTCTATGTTCAGAACATCCCGCCGGACTTAGCGAAGTTCGGGATCCACTCCCAGAAGGAAGGCGAACATATCGTCACCCGGGCGGGCGACCTCGAGCTCCAGCGCACCCGCATCAACACTCAGCCGAAGCTCGACAAGAACGGCGACCAGTTCAGCCGCGGCAACCGTCTGGGGGCCAGCAATATCGACGCCCGCCTGGAAGAACTGGCTGGCGAGGGCATCGACGCCGAGATCGTCTTCCCCAGCACGGCGCTCTTCACCTCGCTGATCGCCAACGCCGAAGCCGAGGCGGCGACGGCGCGGATCTACAACGACTGGCATCATGGGATGCTGAGGGACCAGACGGACCGCTTCGTGCGGTGCGGAGTCATTCCGGTGCGGGACGTGGGCTATGCCGTCGCCGAGATGAAGCGTCTCACCTCGATCGGCTTCACCGCGGGCATGCTGCCCAGCTTCATGCCGCTCGATCTGCCCTTCTACAACGACGAGCGCTGGGACGCGATCTTCGAGGCCGCCCAGCAGCTGCGCATGGTCCTGGTGCTGCACACCGGCTCCGGCCGCGCCGACCTGCGCGAGGAGAAGGGCCCGGGCGGCGCCATCATCAACTACACGATCCAGATGTGCGACGCCCAGCGGGCGGTGATGTACATGGTGGCCGGGGGCGTCCTCGACCGCTTCCCAGGGGCCAAGGTGGCGGTGATCGAATCCGGCGCGAGCTGGCTGGCGGCGCTCGCCGAGCGGATGGACGAGGTCAACGAGGCCCACGACATGTTCGTGCGGCCGAAGCTTTCGCTCACCCCCAGCCAGATCATCCGCCGCCAGGTGCACGCCTCCTTCCAGTACGACCGGGCCTGCATCATGTCCCGCTCGGTCACCGGCCACCAGGCGCTGCTCTGGGG
>JAFBAO010000051.1 GCA_019247715.1 Caulobacteraceae bacterium | reverse complement strand
TTGCTGGACGGTTCTCGCGACCTACCCGGACGCCTCGGGCCGGCGACGGCCCTGCCCAGGAGCGATCCCGGGCGCGGCGCCCCTATTCGGTCTTGCTCCAGGCGGGGCTTGCCATGCCGTCCCGGTCGCCCGGTCCGCGGTGGGCTCTTACCCCACCCTTTCACCCTTGCCGCCCGTGAACGGGAGGCGGTTTGCTTTCTGTGGCGCTGTCCCTGGGGTCGCCCCCGGCGGGTGTTACCCGTCGCCTTGTCACCGTGGAGCCCGGACTTTCCTCTCCCGCGCCGAGACGCGAGAGCGACCGCCCGGCCGTCTGATCCGCCCCGAAGGTGAGCCGCGCTCCGCCGCCGGTCAAGCAAGGCGACGGCTGCGGACTTTCTAGCAAGCCCTCCAGAGCGTAATCCGCATGGCACGAGACGCGTCGCGGGGGGCGCCAGGTGTTCGCCGGCTGGGAGAACTTCTACTTCATGCTGGGCTCGGCCGCCGCCGGCCTGATCGGCCTGCTGTTCGTGGTGGTCACCCTCACCGGGGGCCTCGAACGCTCGCAGGCGATGCGGGGCGCGGCCCTCTACCTGACCCCCAACGTCTTCCACTTCGCCATGGTGGTGACGACCAGCGCGGTGGCCATCGCGCCGCGCCTGCCGGCCTGGGCGCCCGAGATCGTGGTGGGTCTGCTGGCGCTCCTGGGCCTGGGCCATTGCCTGCGGGCGACCATCGGCATCCGCCACTTCCGGCCCGGAAGCGAGGCGCCGCACTGGTCCGACGTCTGGTTCTACGGCAGGGCGCCGGCGGCCATCTATTTCGGGCTGGCGGCGGCGGCGGTGGGCGTCTCGGCCCGGATGGCGCTCGCGCCCTATGCTCTGGCCGGCCTGCTCCTGGCGCTGCTGCTGCTCTCGATCCGCAACGCCTGGGATCTCGTCACCTCGCTCGCGCACCGCCACGGCGACGCGGGCTGAAGCCGGGTCAGGCGACCCGCCGCGGGTGGCTGAAGATCTCGAACCCGTCCGCCCGCACCACCGCCGCCAGGGTCACGCCGGCGGCATCGGCGGTGGCGATGGCCAGGCGCGTGGGCGCCGAGACGGCGGCGATCACCGGCGCGCCCATGGCGGCGGCCTTCTGCACCAGCTCCACCGAGACGCGGCTGGTGAGCAGCAGGACCCCGGCGGCCTCCAGGCCCTGGCGGGCCATGGCGCCGGCGAGCTTGTCCACCGCGTTGTGACGCCCGACGTCTTCGCGCGCCAGCACGAGGCCGCGCTCGGCGGTCCAGAAGCCGGCCGCATGCACCGCGCGGGTCGCCTGGCCGAGCGTCTGGACCGACGCCAGCTCGGCCATGGCCGTCTGGATCTGGGCCGCCGTCAGCGGGGCGATGTCGAAGAGCGGCCGCGATGGCGTGCGCCGCACCTCTTCGAGGCTCTCCACCCCGCAGAGACCGCATCCCGTGGGCCCGGCCATCATCCGCCTGCGCCGCGCCAGCGCCGCGGCCCGTTGGGGGACCAGCCAGAGGCGCGCCTCGATCCCGAGCTCGCTCTCGCTGAGCTCGAAGCCCTGGACGTCGGACGGCGCGCCGATCACCCCCTCGGTCAGGCTGAGGCCGATGGCCAGATCCTCCAGATCCGCCGGGGTGGCCATCATCACCGCGTAGGTCGAGGCGTCGTGGACGATGGCGACCGCGGTCTCGTCGGGGACGGTGCGCACGTCGGGCGCGGCGGCGCCCTGGCGCACCCGGATCACCTGGGCGACGGCGGAGGGGGGCCGGCCGGTCATTCCGCGGCGAGCCGCAGGAGGGCGATCAACCGGGCGCGGGTCTCGCCGTCGGCCGCCCCGTCGACGCTCGCCGGACGCCAATGGCGCTGGAAGGCCTCCACCACGGTGGCGGTCCAGTCGTCGTAGGCGCCGCTCGGCGCGCACTCGTAGCCGAGCCGGGTCAAGCCCGCCTGCAGGGCGAAGATCCCCGTCCCTTCCTGGCCCCGCGTCAGCGCATCGCCGGGGGCTGGCTGAGGCTCGGCCCACAGTCCATGGCCCGCCTGCGCCAACCGCCTCCATGGGAAAAGCTCGCCGGGATCCTGCTTGCGGCCCGGCGCGACATCGGAGTGGCCGAGGATCCGGGCGTCCGGAATGCTCCACCGGGAGCGGATGTCGCCGAGGAGCGCGATCAGCGCCTCGATCTGGCGGTCGGGAAACGGCCGGTAGCCGAATTCGTGTCCGGGGTTGACGATCTCCACGCCGATGGAAACGCCGTTGATGTCGGTTGCGCCCCGCCAGAACGACTTGCCCGCATGCCACGCCCGCCGCTCCTCGGCGACGAGGCCGAAGATCCGCCCGTCCTCCTCGACCATGTAGTGGGCCGAGACCTCGGCGGCCTCGTCCCGCATGCGGGCGAGCGCCGAGGGCCCGTCGACCATGCCGGTGTAGTGCAGCACGATCATGTCGGGGGGCCCGACGCGGGTGTTGAAGTTCGGCGACGGCGCGGGGATGACGTCGATCATGCCGCCGCCCTGGCGGCCTGCCGAGGCGCCACGATGGCCCGGTAGGCGTAGGCCTGGCAGGCGCAGATCAGCGTCGAAGGCGCAACCAGCAAGACCGCGCCCAGCAGGGCCGCGGCCGGGACCAGGGCGAGCAGCAAGCCTCGCCTGGCCAGCGCCGGGCCGCGCCAGGCCAGGGCGGCGTCGGCCAGCAGCCCGAACATCAGCCCCACGAGGGCGAACAGGGCCAGGAAGAGGGCGATCTCAAGCACCACGATGAGGTAGCCCCCGAGCAGCCGCCAGAAATGCCCCCGGGTCAGCGGCCAGTAGGTCTCCAGCGGAAAGCCCTTCTCGGCGAAGGTCTCCACCGGGGCCAGGGAGAAGCGCACCGCGATCCAGATCTCCAGGAAGACAGTGGTGACCGTCCCGGTGACGGCGATGTACCAGTTGAGCGTCGGGGCGGCGGCGAGGATCGGCTCGAACAGCACCAGCAGCAGGTAGGCCGGCGCTCCGCCGCCGATCAGGATGAGGACCGTGCCGACCGCGTTGACCGCCGCGATCCGCGCCTCGTCCGATCCGAGCTTGAACAGATGCCACCCATGTTCGCCGGGCCTCAGCACCGCCCGGTAGACGGTGGCCGTGTTCATCACCCAGAGCGCCAGCAGGATCGGGATGAGGACGGGCGCCAGCGGGCCGAAGCTGCGGATGAGATCGCCGGCGTCCCTGGCCGTCCCGCGCGCCGGGGCCCCCATCAGCGCCTTGATCACGCCGACGGCGGTGAGCGCCAGAGCCCAGACCGCAATCCAGTAGAGCACCGCCATCGGCTCGCGCCGCATCACCCGCAGGCCTTCCAGGGCCGCGTCGACGGGCGAGAAGGCGGGCGGCTTCAAGTAAAGGCTTCCGCCGAATCGGGGAGCAGATCCTGGTAGGCCTTGGCCCACGGCGCGCCCGCTATGGCCACGGCGCAGCCCTGGAGCGGGATCGAGGCCAGGGCGTAGATCGCCAGCAGGGGCGCGAGCCGGCGAACGATCTCCATCGGCGGCAGCTGGAAGAAGCCGGAGAGATTTCCAAAGCCGCCCGCGGCGACGCCGAGCGCGGCCGCCCCCACCGCCACGGCTACGATCACGACGGCGAGCTCGGCCAGGATCAGGATCCCGAAAAGGCTGAGGCCGACGAAGAATAGGCGCCCCGCCCTGCCGCGGGTCATCGTCCACGACTCGAAGAGGTGAAACTTCCCGTCCTGCACCATCATCGGTCCCACGAAGGAGAACCGCAGTCCTATGTAGAGGAGACCGGCCGCCAGGGCGAGCGCGGCCAGGACGCCGACTGCGACGGCGACCGGCGCCAGGTGGATCGCCGCCAGGACCCCGACGACGATCGCGATCGGGATGATCAGGATCAGCAGCCCGAACACGAAGACCATGCCGGCGGCGAAGGCCAGCAAGACCAAGAGCAGCTCCGGCGCCCCGACCCGCAGATACCCGAACCGGGTCCGCTCGGGATGCAGGATCGCCCGCCAGGCGGCGCAATAGACGACGCAGACCACCAGCGCCTGAACGATCTGCAGCAGATAGCTGAGGCCCTGCAGCATCATCATGCGCGGGAGGATCGCCGCCGGATCCGGCGGCTGGGTCGCCCCGTGCTGGGCGCGCTCGGCGGCCGTGCGGAACGCCTCGACGAAGAACGGCGCGAAGAGGGCGAACATCGCCGCGAGCAGGCCGAAACGCAGCAGGCCCCAGCTCAGCACCGTCAGGGGCTTGCGGCCGATCAGGGCGAAGCCGGACCTCACCGCCGCGCCCACCGAGATCTCCGCCATTCTCCCCGCCTCCCGCGCCGCCAGCATAGGAAGATGCCCGGAGTCGCGCCACTTCCCCACAGTTCTCGGCGGCGCTAAGAGCCGCGGCTCATGACCGAAGGTCCGATCCATATCGTCGGCGGCGGCCTGGCGGGCTCGGAGGCCGCCTGGCAGGCGGCCGAGGCCGGGGCGCAGGTGGTGCTGCACGAGATGCGCCCGACCCGCCGCACCGAGGCCCACCAGACGGACCGCCTGGCCGAGCTGGTCTGTTCGAACTCGTTCCGCTCCGACGACGCCGAGGCGAACGCGGTCGGCCTGCTGCACGCCGAGATGCGCCGGCTCGGATCGCTCGTCCTCGGCTGCGCCGACGCCCATCAGACGCCGGCGGGCGGCGCCTTGGCGGGGGACCGGGAGGGGTTCGCCGAGGCGGTGACGGCGGCGATCGGCGCCCATCCGCGGATCACCCTGACGCGGGGCGAGGTCGCCGGCCTGCCGCCCGCCGACTGGACGAGCGTCATCGTCGCCACCGGCCCCCTCACCTCGCCGGCCCTCGCTGAGGCCATCGGCGACCTCACGGGCGAGGCCGAGCTCTCCTTCTTCGACGCCATCGCCCCGATCGTGCACGCCGAGACGATCGACATGAGCATCGCCTGGCGCCAGTCCCGCTACGACAAGGCCGGCCCGGGAGGCGATGCGGCCGCCTACATCAACTGCCCGATGGACAAGGCCGAGTACGAGGCCTTCGTGGACGCGCTGCTGGCCGGCCCGAAGACCGAGTTCAAAGACTGGGAGCACGTCCCCTATTTCGACGGCTGCCTGCCGATCGAGGTGATGGCCGAACGCGGCCGCGAGACCCTTCGCTACGGGCCGATGAAGCCCGTGGGGCTCACCGACCCGCGCCGGCCGCAAGGCAAGCCCCACGCGGTGGTGCAACTGCGCCAGGACAACGCGCTGGGCACGCTCTGGAACCTGGTCGGCTTCCAGACCAAGCTGAAGCACGCCGCCCAGACCGAGATCTTCCGGACCATTCCGGGGCTTCAGAAGGCGGTGTTCGCCCGGCTGGGCGGCCTGCACCGCAACACCTTCATCAACGCGCCGAAGCTGCTCGATGGCCAACTGCGGCTGAAGGCCCAGCCACGCCTGCGGTTCGCCGGCCAGATCACCGGCGTCGAAGGCTACGTGGAGAGCGCCGCCATCGGCCTGATCGCCGGCCGGCTGGCGGCGGCCGAGCAGCTCGGCCGGCCGCTGGCGCCGCCGCCGCCCACCACCGCGCTCGGCGCCCTCATCGCCCACGTCACCGGCGGCCACCTGCCTGCCGGCGCCGGCTCGTTTCAGCCGATGAACATCAACTACGGCCTCTTGCCGCCGCTGGAGCGCGAACCCGAACGGCGGGGCCTCGGCCGCCGCGACCGCGGCCGGGCGAAGAAGCGCGCCCTGGGCGAGCGGGCGCTGGCCGACCTCGAGGCCTGGCGGCTAGCTCACGGCCACGCCCAGCAGGCGGCCGACCGCGAAGGTGATGCCGGCCGCGGCGTAGCCGATCACGAGCTGGCGCACGGCTGAGAAGGCGAAGCTGCGCCCCGTGAAGAGCGAGGTGGCGGCGCCGATGCCGGCCAGGGCCGCGCCGGCGACGAGGAGGGCGGCGACGATCGCCGGCCAGCCGCGCAAGAAGAAGAAGGGCGCCACCGGGAACGCCGCGCCCAGCGCGAACAGCAGGAAGGAGGCGCCCGCCGCCTGCCAGGGGGAGCCGCCGAGCTCGTTCGGGTCGACGCCCAGCTCCTCGCGCGCCAGGGTGTCGAGGGCGGTCTCCTTGTTCGACAACAGCCGCTCGGCCAGGGCGCGCGCCTGGGCCGTGGGAACGCCCTTGGCCTCGTAGATCAGCACCAGCTCCTCGCGCTCCTCTTCGGGCGAGTGCTCCAGCTCCTGGGCCTCCCCGGCGATCTGCTTCTCGTGGAGCTCGCGCGAGCTGGTCACCGACAGCCACTCGCCCATGGCCATCGAGCAGGCGCCCGCCACCAGCCCGGCCATGCCGGCCACCAGCACCGAGCGGTCGCCGCCCAGGGCCCCGGCCACCCCCATCACCAGGCTGAGGTTGGAGACCAGGCCGTCGTTGGCGCCCAGCACGGCGGCGCGCAGGGCGTTGCCGGCCACGCCGCGGTGGCGCCCTTCGAGGGCGGCGATGGTGGGGCCGGGCAGGCCCCCGACCTTCTCGCCCACCGCTTCCACGATGCGCCGGTGGGAGCGTTCGTCGGCGGCCAGACCGGCGGCGACCGCGTCGGGCTGGTTGTCGTAGGCAGTGCTGTCGCGCGCCTCGGCGGCGCCCACCGTGGGCAGCACGAAAGCCGCGCCGAAGCGGTGGGCGAGCCAGCCCAGCGCGCGGGCCCGCAGGGAGGGGCTCGGCCGCCGGGCGCCCGGCCTCAGCTTCGCCAGGCGGCCGCGCCAGAACTCCGCATGCGCCCCCTCGATCGAGGAGAGGCGCCGATAGACCTCGGCGATCTTGGGATCGGGCTCGGATTCGGCCAGCGCCTGGTAGAGAGCCTGGCCGTCGACCTCGCCCTGGAGATTCTCGCGGTAGCGACGGACGTCCTCTTCGGTTCCCATCGCACGTTCCTCCTTCAGATGCTGGCCTCCTTCAGACGCGGCCTTCCTTCAGATGCGGGCGGCGGCAGCGGCCACGATCAGGGCGATCCGCCTGGCGAGCGGCCCGGGCCTCTTCCCGCTGAGATCGTAACGCGCGAGCCTGGCCGGAAGCGCCGCCGGAAACGCCGCGACGCCGAGCGAGCGGGCGCTGGAGCGCGCCTCGGCGAGCGCGGCGCGCAGGGCGGCGTCCAGATCAGGCCCGTGCGCCTGGCCTGCGCGGCGCAACAACGCCAGGCCCCAGGCGCGGCCGGCCGGCCGCGCCGCCTCCGCGGGCGCGGCCGCATCGAGAATCTGCGCCGCCAGCGCGGCGGCCGATCCTTCGACCGCGTCGGCCCACGCCAGCGCGGCCTGCGGGTCGAGAGCGGCGCGGCCCAGCACATCGATGTGGCCCTCGATCATCGCCTCCAGCGGCGCCTTGGGCAGGCCCCGGCGGCCGACCGCGGCGGCGAGCGCCTCAGCCGTGGGGTGGCGGCGCAGGGGGCCGCCGGCGAAGATCTGCTCCAGGGCCTCGCGCCACCAGGTGAGGCGGATCTCGGCGATCAGGGCGTTGGAGGCGACCGCCGCGGCGCGCCCCAGCTCGTAGTCGTAGGCGTAGAGGGCGACGACGTCGGCGCGCGCCTCCCGGTCGGCGATGAAGCGGCTGGCGAGCCAGCGATCGGGATCGACGCGGCCGATGAGCTCGTCGAGGCCGTCCGGCTCGCCCGCCTCCGCCAAACCTAGCCGAACAGGGTCTGGTACATCGCCATCGAGGTCAGCATCGGCAGCGACAGGAGGGTGTTGATCCGCGAAGCCATGCCGGCGACCCGGCCCGCCTTGGCCTTGGCGTCGGCGTCGCCCTCGACGAGGCCGAGCACGATCTTCTGGTTCGGCCAGATGACGCCCCAGACGTTCAGGAACATGATCAGCGCCAGGTAGGCGCCGATGCCCATCAGGGTGAAGCCGCGCTTGTCGGGCCCATAGCCGCCGGCGAAGCCGAGAGTGAAGACGTTCGCGGCGTAGTCGCTGCCGCGCAGCCACGCCAGGGTCAGGCCCGCCAGCACCGTGAAGAGGGCGGCGTAGCGGAACCAGAACAGCGCCTCGGGGGCGATGTACTTGGAGACCGCCGGCTTCAGCTCCGCGGGGATGTCGGGCATCTTCCGCGATTGCACGAAGTTGAAGTAGTACAGAAGGCCGATCCACAGGATGCCGAAGAAGACGTGCGTCCAGCGCAGCACCGCCTGCCAGAAGGTCATGTCGAACCCGTGCGGACTGGCCTTGCCGAACGAGAAAATCATAATAATCGCCAGCACCAGGCCGACGATGATGGTGTTGCGCAGATTGTTTAAGATCGCAGCCATTTGACAGGCCCTCTCCCGTTTCCAGCCCAGGACGTTGACGTATAGGGCGTTTCGCCGAATGGCGAAAGTCACGGCCCCGCTTTGCCGACGGTCAGACGGCGATCAGCGCGGTGGCGAAGCGGCGGCCTTGCGAAGCCAGCACGTTGTGCAGCCGCGCCGCCGCTTCGGTGGCCATGAACTCCAGCCCCAGCCCCGCGAGGGCGAGACCGTCGCGCACCGCCCGCGGCGGCAGCGCCTGACGCGCCCCCGTGCCCAGCAGCACGAATTCCGCCGCTCCGCGCTCCAGGGCGACCACCTCGGCGAAGTCGGCCAGCGTCAGATCGACGATCCTCGCCGGGCGCCAGTCGCTCGGCGTGTCGGAGACGATCAGCAGCGAGCCCGGCCGCCAGACGCCCGCCACCCGGAAGCCGCCCCCGCCGTAGGCGTCGATGGCCGGCGGCTCGCGCATGGCCGTTAAGGTCGCGAAGCCGACCGCAGCCGGATCGGCGCCGCTTCATCGTCGTCGCGCCGCACGCCCCAGAGCAGGATCACCGGCAGGGCCACGTAGATCGACGAATAAGTCCCGATCACGATGCCGAACGCCATGGTGGCGGTGAGCGAGAAGAGCGCCGACTCGGTGTTGAACATGGAACCGGAAAGGGCGAGCAGCGCGGTGGTTCCGGTGATGATGGTCCGCGACAGCCGTTCGTTCTCCGAAAGGTTAATGACCTCCCTGAGCGGCGTGGTCTTGAACTTGCGCAGGTTCTCGCGGAGCCGGTCGAAGCTGATCACCTTCTCGTTCATCGAGTAGCCGATCACCGTCAGCAGGGCGGCGATAGAGGTCATGGAGACCTCGATCCGGGTCACCGACAGGAAGCCGATGGTGAGGACGATGTCGTGGGCGAGGGCCAGGATGGCGCCCAGGCCGAACTGAAGCTGGAAGCGGAACCAGATGTAGAGGAGCATCAGGCCGAGCGCGATGCCGAGCGCTTCCAGCCCCTTGACCAGGAGCTCGCTCGAGACGACGCCCCCGACGAAGTTCTGCTGGGTGACCTTCAGGCCCGGAATGTCCGCCTGCAGCTTCTGGGCGACGAAGGCCGGCCCCGACTCCGGCGTCTGGCCCCGCACGTCACGGAACCTGACCATGGCGCTCGAGGCGCCGACGCCCTGCACCTGGCCGTTGTTGGCCCCCATGGCCGCGAGGTCGGCGCGGATCTTGCCGAGCGGCGTCGGCCCAGGTGTGCCCACCTGCATCATGGTGCCGCCGACGAAGTCGACGCCGAAGTTGAGCTGCTGGATGAAGATCGAGGCGCCCGAGCCGACCACCGCCAGCAGCGAAATCACCGCCGCATAGGGCGCCAGGCCGACGAAGTTGAAGTGCGTCTGGCGCGGCACCAGGCGGATCAGCGGCCAGAACTTCATCGAGCGGCGTCCTTCATGCGATCGGCAGAGCCTTCGGCTTGGCCGCGCGGAACCACCAGCCGATCAGCAGCTGGGTCACCATGATGGCGGTGAACACCGAGGTGACGACGCCGATGGACAGCGTCCAGGCGAACCCCTTCACCGGTCCGGCGCCGAAGCTGAACATGATGAGGGCCGAAATCATGGTGGTGACGTTGGCGTCGAAGATCGAGGTCATCGCCCGCCGGTAGCCGGCGTCGGCGGCGGCCATGGGCGCGCGTCCGGCGTTGGCCTCGTCGCGCATCCGCTCGTAGATCAGCACGTTGGCGTCCACCGCCACCGCCATGGTCAGGATGAGGCCGGCGATGCCCGGCAAGGTGAGGGTCGCCTGGCTCATGGACAGGGCGCCGAACATCATCAAGAGGTTCACCACCAGGGCGATGGCGGCGAAGATCCCGAACAGGCCGTAGGCGAGAATGATGAAGGCGAGGATCAAGGCCGCCCCGATGGCCAGCGAGATCTCGCCGGCCCGCACCGCGTCGGCCCCCAGCTCCGCCCCCACCGTCCCCTGCTCGATGACCTTCAGCGGCGCCGGCAGCGCCCCGGAGTTGAGCAGCAGGGAGAGCTGGGTGGCGCTCTCCACGGTGAAGTTGCCGGTGATCTCGCCCGACCCGCCCACGATGGCGCTCTGGATGACGGGCGCCGAGATCACCCGGTTGTCGAGCACGATGGCGAAGCGCTTGCCGATGTTCTCGCTGGTGACGGTGGCGAAGCGGCTCGCGCCCTGGCCATTGAAGCGGAAGTTGATGTCGGGAAGGCCGTTCTGATCGTAGGCCTGCTGGGCGTGGGTCAGCATCTCGCCCGAAACCACCACCCGCTTCTTCAGCACATAGGCGGGCGTCGACGAACCGTCGGCGCTTTGGACGAGCATGTCGTCGGGCGGGATCCGGTTGTTGGCGATGTCGTCGGCGCCCACCGTCTCGTCCATCATCTGGAAGGTGAGCTTGGCGGTCTTGCCGATCACGTCGCGCAGCTTCTGCGGATCGCTCTCGCCGGGCGCCTCGATGGTGATCCGGTCGGCGCCCTGCTGGCGGATGTCCGGCTCCTTGGTGCCCAGCGCGTCGATCCGGCGCCGGATGATCTCGATCGACTGGGCGACCGCGTTGCGGGCGTCCTCCTGGGCGGCCTGCGGGACGAAGGCGATCTGGAATCGCTGGTCCGGCGTCCGGTTCACCACCACGTCCCGCCCGCCGCCCTTGAGGACCCCGCCGACCTTGGAAAGCGCGCTCGCCGCCGCGTCGACCTGGCTGGCGTCGGTGATTCGGAACCCGACCGCGCCGCCGGCGATGGAGAGCTCGGAGAAGCCGATCTGCCCCTCGCGCAGGACGGTGCGGACCTCCTCCTGCAGGTCGCCCAGCCGCTCCTTGCGCAGCGCCTCGGTGTCCACCGCCAGCAGCAGCGACGAGCCGCCCTGCAGGTCGAGGCCAAGGTTCAGCCGCTGGCGCGGCAGGAAGCCCGGCAGCTTAGAAACCATCTCGCTCGGCAGGATGTTCGGGAGCGAGAACAGCAGGCCGAAGACGACCGACAGCGCGACGAGGACGATTTTCCAGCGGGAGAGGGCGAGCATGAAGGTTCGAAAGGCCTAGGACTTCGAGTCGCCGGCCACAGCTGGCTCGCCCCGGGCGCGCACCTCGGCGATCATCGTCTTGACGACCTTGATGGTGACGTTCTGGGCCACCTCGAGGCCGAGCTCCTTGTCCTCGACCCGCACGACCTTGCCGATGACGCCGCTGGAGAGCACCACCGTGTCGCCGCGCTTCACGGCTTGGATCTGCGCCTGGTGCTCGCGCGCCCGCCGTTGCTGCGGTCGGATCATGAAGAAGTAGCCGAGCACCATGATGAAGACGAGCGGAGCGAAGAACTGGAGCTGGTCGGCCAGGCCGACGGCGGGCTGAGGCGCGACGGCGAGGACGACGGCGAGATGGTCGATCATTCGAGCTCCGGGAGGCGCGTCCAAGGCGCGCCGGGAGGCGGCCCGCGCCGAGGCGGCGGAAGCTATGCGCTCGCCCCTGCTTTGGCAATCCGGGCGGGTTCCCTTAAGAGACCGGCATGGACGCCGAGACCCGACAGGCCCTGGAGCGGATCGCCGCGGCGCTGGAGCGCCTGCCGCCGGCGCCGGCGCCCAGCCCGGAGTTCGCGGCCGCGCGCCTCTTCCGCCACGACCCCGCGAGCGGCGCCTTCATTCCGGCGCCGGACTTCGCCCTGTCGCTCGACCTGCTGGTGGGGGTGGAGCGCCAGAAGCTTCGCTTCCTTGAGAACCTCGGACGGTTCGCGGCCGGCCTGCCGGCGAATCACGCGCTGCTCTGGGGGGTGCGCGGAACCGGCAAGAGCTCGCTCGCCAAGGCCGCCTTCATGGAGGTCGCCCAGGCCCACGCGTCGTTGAAGCTGGTGGAGATCGACCGCGACGAGGTGGCGTCCCTGCCGGCGCTGTTCGACGCCCTGCGCCAGGCGCCGGAGCGGTTCATGGTCCTCTGCGACGACCTTTCCTTCGAGGAGGGCGCGGCGGCGGCCAAGGCCCTCAAGTCGGCCCTGGAGGGCGGCGTCTCCGGCCCCCCCGCCAACGTCCTCTTCGTCGCCACCTCCAACCGCCGGCACCTGATGTCGCGCGACCACGACGAAAGCCGGGGGGCCATCGCCGCGGCCGAGGACGCCGAGGAGGAGATCAGCGTCTCCGACCGGTTCGGCCTCTGGATCGGGTTCCCGCCGATGGACCAGGACGCCTTTCTCTCGGCCGTGCGGGCCTATGCGGCGCGCTTCGACCTGATGGTCCGCGACCTCGACCGCAGGGCCCTCCAGTGGGCCCAGCTGCGGGGCGCGCGCTCGGGACGGGTCGCCTGGCAGTTCGTTCGCGACCTCGCCGGCGACCTCGGCAAGCCGCTCCCGCTCTGAAACGCCTCAGCTGGAGGGCAGCGCCAGCGCCGGGTCGATCGGCTGGGTCTTGGCGCCCGGAGCGGCGTGGTAGCGGATCTCGAAGTGCAGCATCGGCTGGCTGGCGTCGCCGCTCATCCCCACCTGCCCCACCGCCTGGCCCTGGGAGACCTGGTCCTTCATGTGGACCGAGATGCTGTCGAGGTGGGCGTAGGCGGTGAACCAGCCGTCCGCGTGCTGGATCAGGACGAGCTTGCCGAACCCGCCCTTCACCTGATCTCCGGCGTAGACCACCTCGCCCGCCGCCGAGGCCAGCACGGGAGCGCCCTGCGGCGCCTTGATGTCGATGCCGTCGTTGCGCTGGCCGACCGAGCCGGGGCCGAAACGGGCCAGGACGTCGCCGTGGACGGGCCAGACGAACTTGCCGTGGGTCGCGGCGCTGACCTCCGAATCGCTGAGCGGGGCGGCCTGGGGGGCGAGACGCGTGGGCAGGGGCCCGGCGTAACTGGCCGAAGGCGGCGCAGCGGCGGCGGCGGCCGGGCCGCTCGGCGGGGCGTAGGCCGGCGCGGCCGGCGGCGCGTAGGCCGGCGTCGGCGGCGGACTGTAGGAGGGGCCGGGCTCATAGCCGCGGGCCGGCGCGGCTTCGGCGTACTCCGTCTCGGTGACGCGCGTCCGGATCGGCCCACGGTCGTGCATCGAGGCGGGCAGGCCGATCCGCTCGCCCGAGCGCAGGGCCCTGCGCGAGGAGATGTGGTTGAGCTCGGCCAGCTCGTCCGCCGCGACGTCGAAGCGTCGCGCGACGCCGCTCAAGGTGTCGCCGCTCTCGGCCACATAGGCCTTGGCCACCGGAACCTTGATGATCTGACCAGGCCGCAGGTTGTAGGGCGACTTCAGCTTGTGGTTAGCGTCCAGGAGCTCCGAGCGGCTGGCGCCGAACGCCCGGGCGAGCGCGTCCAGGTGGTCGCCCTTCTGCACCTCGTAGTTCTGGTAGATTCCGGAGGCCGCGACCACCTCGCCGGCGACGCTGAGCCGCTCGACGCTGCGGCGGGTCGGCGCGTAGGCCGTGGCCTGGCGGCGGGGCGGCGGCGCGGGCGGGGCCGCGGGGGCGAAGGAAGAGTCGTGGTCGACGGCCCGGGGCGTCGGCTCGGAGGCTGCCGACGGGGCCGCCGGCGGCGGCGTGGGGGGCGCGGCCGAGGCCGGGGGCGGCGTCGGCTCCATCACCGCGCTGGCGGGCGCGGCGACGCTTCCCGCGGAGGGCGGCGGCAGCGGCTGGCTCTCCACCTTGGGGTTGGGCATGCCGGTCGGCTCGGGCGCCGGCGGCTCGGCGGCCGGGGCCATCGGGGCGGCCTGGGCGGTATCCCGGATCGGATACTGCGGCTTCGGCATGCGCTCGGAGGCCCGCGGCGCCTCGCCTTCCCGGATGGGGTATTTCGGGGTGGTGCAGCCGGCGCTGGCTGCGACGATCGCCAGGACGGCGGCTCCCCGCCAGAGAGTCTTCATCGGCGCTTCCTTACACACATCTATACCGAGTCGCCGCTTCGGCTTGATCATCGGTTAAGCCTCTTATCGCCCCTCGAAGTGCGGGGCCCTCTAGAGTTCGCGCGCCACCCCGTCCAACAGCGGGACGAATCGAACCTCGCACAAGACCTCGGATCGAAACGCCCCTGCGCCATCGCCTGCGTAGCGCATCAGCTCCTGCACCGGCCCCTTTCCCACCGGCGCGACAAGCACCCCGGACGGTTTTAGCTGTGCAAGAAGGTTCTTCGGCTCAGACGGCGCCGCCGCCGTGACCAGAATGCGGTCGAAAGGCGCCTGTTCGGGCCAACCTGCGCCACCGTCGCCGAACTTGGTGATGATGTTGGCGAGCTGGAGGGCCTTGAACCGCGCCTCGGCTTCCTGGAGCAGGGTGCGGTACCGCTCGACGGTGTAGACGAGCCGCGCCAGGCGCGAGAGCACCGCCGTCTGATAGCCCGACCCGGTCCCGATCTCGAGGACCCTGGACCTCGGCTCCAGGGTGAGCGCCTGGGTCATCAGGCCGACGATGTAGGGCTGGCTGATCGTCTGGCCGCAGGCGATCGGCAAGGCCGAGTCCTCCCAGGAGCGCTCGCGGAACAGCTCGGGCGTGAAGAGGTCGCGGGGCGTGCGCTCAATGGCCGCAAGCACGCCCGGGTCGGTGACCCCCTGGGAGCGCAGCGCCAGGATCAGCCGCGCCAACTGGGTCTCGTGAGGATCCGCCTCGGCCGGCTCGCTCATGGGACGTCTCGGAGCTTTGGCGGAGGACCGCCCAGGACGGCCTTCAGGGCGTGCGTGGTCGGCAGGTGGGTCAGGTCGATGTGAAGCGGCGTCACCGAGATGCGCCCGCCCAGCAAAGCCGCCAGGTCGGTGCCGTCGGCCGCCTCGGGACGGCGTCCGGCGAAGCCCATCCAGTAGTAGTCGCGCCCGGCCAGATCGCTGCGCCGCTCGACCTTCAGGTTATGGACGTCGCGCAGGCCCTGGCGCGTCACTTCCACCTCGGTCACCTCCTGCGGAGGGCGATTGGGGAAGTTGATGTTGATGATCACGCCCTTGGGCCAGCCGACGCCGAGCAGCCTCTGGACCACCCCGGGCGCGAAGGTCTCCGCCGTCTCCCAGTGGATCTTCGGCCCCTGCTCCCAGTAGGTCATCGCCTGGGAGAGGGCGATGGCGGGGATTCCGAGCGCCATGCCCTGGATCGCACCGGCCACCGTGCCCGAGACGGTCACGTCCTCGGCCACATTGTGCCCGCGGTTGACGCCGGAGAGCACGAGATCGGGCGGATGATCCTTGAGGAGTTCCTCGACGGCCAGCATGACGCAGTCGGTGGGCGTGCCGAGCACCGCGAACCGGCGCTCGTTCAACCTCCGGGCCCGCAGCGGCGCCGAGAGGGTTAGCGAGCGCGAGGCGCCGGACTGCTCGTGCTCGGGCGCCGCCACCCAGACATCGCCGCTCAGCCGCCGGGCGATCCGCTCCAGCACCGCCAGCCCTTCGGCGTGGACGCCGTCGTCGTTGGTGACGAGGATCCTCAAGCAGCCGCCTCGATGTGCGAGAGCCCGCCCAGGTAGGGGTGCAGCGCCTGGGGGACGGCGATCCGGCCGGCCTCGTCCTGGTAGTTTTCCATGATGGCCACCAGGGTGCGCCCAAGCGCTAGGCCCGAGCCGTTCAGGGTATGGACGAACCGCGTTCCCTTTTCGCCGGCGCTCTTGCAGCGCGCGTCCATGCGCCGCGCCTGGAAGTCGCCGCAGTTGGAGCAGGAGCTGATCTCGCGATAGGCCTTCTGCGAGGGCAGCCAGACCTCGAGGTCGAAGGTTTTGCGGGCGGAAAATCCCATGTCGCCGGCGCAGAGCAGCACGGTCCGGAACGGCAGCTCGAGGCGCTTCAGCACCGCCTCGGCGCAGGCCACCATCCGCTCATGCTCCTCCGCCGACTGCTCGGGCGTGGTGATCGAGACCAGCTCCACCTTCTGGAACTGGTGCTGGCGGATCATGCCGCGGGTGTCCTTGCCCGAGGCGCCGGCTTCCGAACGGAAGCAGGGGGTGAGCGCGGCGAGGCGCAGCGGCAGAGCTTCCTCCGCGGTGATCCCCTCGCGCACCAGGTTGGTCAGGGAGACTTCGGCGGTGGGGATCAGCCAGCGGCCGTCGGTGGTCCGAAAGAGGTCGTCCGCGAACTTCGGCAACTGCCCGGTGCCGAACGCCGCCTCGTCGCGCACCAGCAGCGGCGGCGCGACCTCCACGTAGCCGTTCTCGCGGGTCTGCAGGTCCAGCATGAACTGGCCGAGCGCCCGCTCGAGCCGCGCCAGGCCGGCCTTCAGCACCACGAACCTCGCCCCGGACATCTTCGCGGCGGCCTCGAAATCCATCATCCCGAGCCCCGCGCCGAGGTCGACGTGGTCCTTGGGGCTCTCGATCCGGAACGGCTCGCCCCAGCGGCGCGCCTCGACGTTGCCGTGCTCGTCCTCGCCCTCGGGGACATCCGCCGCCGGCAGGTTCGGCAGGGCCGCGAGCAGCGTCCTGAGCTCGGCCCCTAGGCGGGTTTCCGCATCCGTCGCCCCGGCGATCGCGCCCTTGAGCGCCTCCACCTCGGCCATCAGGGCGGCGGCGGCCGCCTCGTCCTTGCGCCCCTTGGCCTGGCCGATGAGCTTGGAGGCCTCGTTGCGCCGGCTCTGGGCGGCCTGCAGGGTCGTCTGGGCGGCCCTCAGGCTCCTGTCGAGGTCCAGGATCGCCGGCGTCTGCGGGCCAAGGCCCCGCGAGGCCCAGCCGCGGTCGTAGGCGTCCGGATCGTCACGGATGGCTCTGATGTCGTGCATTGAGCGCCGGCCTTGGGAAAGGCCTTCCCCTTAAGGTGCGTCGGCGGCCTCGCCAAGCGTCAGCCCGCCGCTGCGACGACCGGTCAGGCAGCCCCCCGCTCCTCCTGGCGCCGCCGCCATTCGATCAGCTGGACGCACCAGATCGAGACCCCGTAGAGAACGCAGATCGGCAGGGCCAGGGAGAGCATGCTCACCGGGTCGGGTGGCGTCACCACCGCGGCCACCAGGAACACCCCGACGATGGCGTAGCGCCAGCCGGCCCTCAGCATCTGGGCGGAGACCAGCCCCGCCATGCCCAGCAAGGCCAGGATCACCGGCAGCTGGAAGCACAGCCCGAAGGCGAGGACGAGGGTGGTGACGAGGCTCAGGTAATCGGAGACCTTGGGGAGCAGCTGCACCGAGATCGCCCCGGTCCCCATCACCTGCTGGTTGAGGGAGAACCACAGCACGAAGGGCAGCATGACGAAATAGACGAGCGCCGCGCCCATCAGGAACAGCACCGGCGAGGCCACCAGGAACGGCAGGAAGGCCCGCCGCTCGCGCCGATAGAGACCCGGAGCGACGAAGCGGTAGAGCTGCCAGGCGAGCACCGGGAAGGTGACCACGATCGCGCCGAAACCGGCCAGCTTCACCTTGGTGAAGAAGAACTCGAGCGGAGCGGTGAAGACCAGGCTGAGATGCTGGGTCGCCTGCGGCGCGCTCTTCAGGCCCAGGATCACCTCGAACAGGTCGAGCGAGCCGTGATGGCCGCCCTTCTGCGCCGCCAGCAGCCGCGCGCCCATCTCGAACGGGCGCAGCAGGAAGAAGTAGATCTGCTGCGAGAAGAAGAAGCAGAACAGGAACCCGACCACGAGGGCCGCGGCGCAGATGATCAGCCGCTGGCGAAGCTCGATGAGATGGTCGAGCAGCGGCGCGCGGGAGGCGTCGATCTCCGCCTCGTCGTCTTCGAAAACAGTCAAGGCGCGTCGGCCTTCGGTTCAGTCGGCGGCGCAGGCTCGGGCGAGGCCGGCGAGGCTTCGGGCGCCGCGATCGCGGCGTGCAGGTCGTGGCCGGCGGCGTCCACCTCGGCGTTGATGTCCGAGAGCGCACCCTTGAGGCCGGTGCTCTGCATCGCATAGTCGACGGGCCGCGCCACGCGGAGGGCCTCGACCTCCTTGCGCAGCGCCTCGAGCTCCGACTGGCGGGCCAGCTCGTCGAAGCTGGCGCGGAACTCGGCCGCCATGGCGCGCACCCGGCCCATGAATTGCCCCACCTTGCGCATCAGCAGCGGCAGATCCTTGGGACCCACCACGATCAGGGCGACCGCGCCGACGATCAGGAAATCAAGCAGCCGGCCTTCGGGAAACATGCTTGGCTATGGCTCTGCCTCAAGGGGCCCGGCCGCGCTGGCCCCGCGGATGCCGAGGCCAGGCCGGAAGGGCTAACGGACGATCGGATCCTTCTCGGGCGTCGGAGGCGGCAGGGGCTTGGCGGCCTCGCCCTGCGGCTTGTCCTCGTCGCCCTTGAGGCCCTCCCGGAACGCGCGGATGCCCTTGGCGGCGTCGCCCATGAACCCGGAAAGCTTGCCGGGCCGGGCGAAGACGAGCAGCAGCACCGCTAGGATGATCAGCCAGTGAATTGGGCTCAGTCCGCCCATCTAGTCATCTCCAACATCAGCGGCCCAGCGCGGGCGCGTCGGGTCCGAAGCCCTGTCGTCGTCAATATAGGCCCGCGGGCCTCCCCGCGCCAACCGAGGGTCTTGGCGCCGCGCTCAGCCCCCCTCCTCTCCCAGGTAGTCAGTGTGGAACTCGCCGCCTGGAGAGTCCTCGCCGGCGGCGTCTTCCGAGGCGACCGCGGCGGCGGGATCGGGGACGCTGAAATCGGGCCCGAGGTCGAGGTCGAGGAGCCCGGCGGCCTTCATCTCCGCGGCGCCCGGCAGATCCGCGAGGCCCGCGAGGGCGAAGTGTTCCAGGAAGGCGTCGGTGGTGACGTAGGTGACCGGGCGGCCCGGCGTGCGCCGCCGTCCCCGGGGCCGGACCATTCCGACTTCCAGCAGCAGGTCGAGCGTGCCGCGGCTCGCCTGCACCCCGCGGATGGCGTCGATCTCGGCCCGGGTCACCGGCTGGTGATAGGCGACGATCGCCAGAGTCTCCTGCGCCGCCTTGGAAAGCCGCCGGGGCTCGACGCGCTCCTCGGTCATCAGGAAGGCGAGGTCGGCGGCGGTCTGGAAGCGCCAGCGCCCCCCGACCTCGGCGACCATCACCCCGCGGCCGACGTAGGCGCTCTGGAGGGCGGCGAGCCCGGCGGCGACGTCGGCGCCTTCCGGAAGCCGGCCGGCCAGGTCCGCCTGCGAGAGCGGCTCGGCCGCGGCGAAGAGCAGCGCCTCGATCATCCGCTCCAAAAGGACCGGCTCGCTCATCCGGCCCGCCTGGCGCGCAGGTAAATCTCCGAGAAATGGTCGAGCTGGCGCGCCTCGAGCTCGCCTTCGCGAACGAACTCCAGGGTCGCCGAGAGGGTGGAGGCGACGAACGAGGCGCGGGTCGGCCCCTCGGCGCCCGCCATGGGCGCGACGCCGGTGAGCGGCGTCCAGCGCTCCAGCTCCGGCAATATCCCGCGCAGGCGCTCACGCGCGTCGTCCAGCGGCCAGGCCCGGGGCGGCGCAGGCGTGTAGCGGCGGCGCGTCTGGCGCCGGCGCTGGCGCACATAGGCGTCCATCAGCTCGTAGAGGTCGCCGGCGATCCGGCTGGAGGTGACGATCCGGGCCTCCGGATCGCCGCGGGGAAAGACGTCGCGGCGCAGCTGCGGGCGCTCGAGCACCGCTTCGGCCGCCTGACGCATGGCCTCCAGCTTCGCCAGGCGGAAGGCCAGATGCGCCGCCGCCTCGGTCGCTGGGGGCTCGGCCGGATCGGCGGGCTTGGGCAGCAGCAGGCGCGACTTCAGGTAGGCGAGCCAGGCGGCCATCACCAGGTAGTCCGCCGCCAGCGAGATGCTGCGCCGGCGCGCGTCGCGGACGAAGGCTAGGTACTGGTCGGCGAGCTTGGCGATCGAGAGCTCGCGCAGGTCCACCTTCTGGCTGCGCGCCAGGGCCAGGAGGACGTGCAGCGGCCCCTCGTAACCGTCGAGCTCGACCACCAGCGCCTCGCCGGTCTCGGCTGCGGCGATGGCGGCGTCGAAATCGAGGTCGGGCTGGAAGCTCGCGTTCACGCCGCCCACCGCCCTTCGAACGCGGCTGCGAACCTCGCCCGCGCCGCCGTCACGTCGAACGGCTCGCGCGCTTTGGCGAGCCGCCCGAGCGCGGCCTTCGCCCGCCGCGCCGCCGCCCCCGCCAGCGGCCTCGCCCCCGCAGCCACCGCCTTCATCTCGGCCATCGAGCCGTTGCAGTGAAGCGCCACGTCGCAGCCGGCCGCCAGCGCCGCTTGCGCGCGCGCCTCGAACCCGCCGCTGAGCGCCTTCATGGAAAGGTCGTCGGTCATCAGCAGGCCGTCGAAGCCGATGGCGCCGCGGATCACCCTACGGATCACCGCCGGCGAGCAGGTCGCTGGCCGTTCGGGGTCGAGGGCCGTGTAGACCACATGGGCGGTCATCCCCATGGGCATGTCGGAATTGACCCGGAAGGGCGCGAAATCGGTCGCCTCCAAAGCCTCCATCGCCGCCGCCACCACCGGTAGGCGCTGGTGGCTGTCGGCCTGGGCGCGGCCGTGGCCGGGCATGTGCTTGATCACCGGCAGGACGCCCCCGGCGATCAGCCCCTCGGCGGCGGCGCGTCCGAGCACCGCCACCGCCTCGGCGTCGGCCGCGTAGGCCCGGTCGCCGATCACGTCGTGGGCGCCCGGGCCCGGCACGTCCAGCACCGGGGCGCAATCGACGTTGACCCCGAGCTCGGCGAGGTCGTGGGCCATCAACCGGGCGCCCAGGCGCACGACCTCGCGGCGGATCAGCGGATCGTTGGCGGGCAGCTCTCCGTAGGCTCGGCCGGGCGGATAGCGCGGCCAGTGGGGCGGTCCCAGGCGCTGCACCCGTCCGCCCTCCTGGTCGATCAGCACCGGCGCCGGCGCGCCCACCGTCTCGCGCAGGGCCTCCACGAGGGCCCTGACCTGGTCCGGCGTCTCGACGTTGCGCTTGAAGAGGATGAAGCCCCACGGACGCGCGTCGCGGAAGAACGCCGCCTCGTCGGCGCCGAGGCGCGGTCCCGCGCAGCCGAAGATCGCCGCCAGCCGGCTCATTTGACCAGGCAGGCCTTGCCCGCCGCCTTCAGCTTTTCGCAGAAGGCCTGAGCCTGGTCGCGGCCCCGGAAGCCGGTGACGTAGGTCCGGTAGAGATTGCGGCCGTCCTTGGAGAAGGCCTCGACCTTCTCTCCCTTGCCGGCCATGGCCGCCGGGACGAGGCGGGCGAGGTCGTGCCAGGCCTTGTCGGCCAGGTCCGGCGACGACACCGCTCCGATCTGGACCCAGCTCGCGCCCGCCGGCGGGCCGCCGGCCCGCGCCGCCCGGGCGCTGGCGGCGTCCTCGAGGGTGGCCAGCGACAGCGAACCGTCGGGTCCGGGCGTCTTGGCTTTGGGCGCAGGCGGACGCGCGGCGGCCGACCGTGCGGCGGCGGTGTCTTCGATGTTGTTCAGCGAGAGCGAGCCGTCCGCGCCCGGCGCCTTGGGCGGGGCAGGCGGCGCCGGCGGCGGGGGGGCGGCCTGCGCGGCCACCGCCGGGGGCGCCGCCGGGGGCGTCGACGGCGTGGCGGTCACCAGCGTCGGCTGTTCCGGCGGCGGGGCGAGGGTCGGAGCGGCCGCGTTGGCGGATGCGGCCGGCGCGCCGCCGTCGGTCCGGTAGACCGAGAGGCCGGCGGCGACGTCGTTGGCGGCGGCCGGCGGCGGCGCCGGGGTCTTGATGTCGGTGAGCGGCTGGCCGACGGGGGCGGGAGGCTGGTCCGCCCGGCGGACCCCGCCCCGGTAGACGAAGGCCACCGCTCCGATCAGCGCCACGAGGACGAGGCCGCTGACGATCAGGGTCAGCGGGACCGGACCGGCGCCCCGCACCGGCCGGCGCGGATCGAAGGCCAATGGCGCCTCGGAGCGGGGCGTATAGGGGCCACGGTCGTGATCGGACATCAGGGCGTTCCCGGCGAATCGCGTTGGCCGCAAGTCTATTCTGAGCCGGGGCGCGCCGCACCCGGCCAGGGTCAGCGCCACACGTCGAGCTGGAAAAGCTTGCGATGTTCCTCGATGGCGAACCGGTCCGTCATGCCGGCGATGTAGTCGCAGACCACCCGCGCCCGATCGGCCTCCGAAAGCCCCTCGGCGCGCCGGCTCCAGCCGTCCGGCAGGACGTCGGGCTCGGCCTGGAACAGCGCGAACATCTCGGCCAGAATGCGGCGCGCCTGGCTGCGCGTCCGATTGACGCGCCAGTGACGGTACATCCGTTCGTGGAGGAACGCGCGCAGCCGCGCCAGATCCTCGGTCATCCCGCGGCTGAAGGCGACCAGCGGCGCCCCGAGGGCCCGCACGTCCGCCGGCGAGGCGAGGCCGGCGGCCTCGGCGCGGGCCGCGGTCTCGGCCAGCACGTCGTTCACCATCGCCCCGATCATCCGCCGCACCGCTTCCAGCCGGGTAAGCCGCTCGTCGAGGTCCGGATAGTCGCGGCGGACGCTCTTCAGGATCGGACCGATCAGGGGGACCGCCTCAAGCTCCTCCAGCCGGAAGAGCCCCGCCTCCAGCCCGTCGTCCACGTCGTGGTTGCTGTAGGCGATGTCGTCGGAAAGCGCCGCGACCTGCGCCTCGGCGGAGGGCCAGCCGCCGAGATCCAGCGGAAATTCGGCGTCGAAGGCGAGGATCGAGCGCCACACCGGCCGCTCCAGCTGGCCGGTGACCGGGCCGTTGTGCTTGACCACCCCCTCCAGGGTCTCCCAGGTGAGGTTCAGCCCCAGAAACGCCGGGTAGCGGCGCTCGAGCTCGGTCACCACCCGGAAGGTCTGGACGTTGTGGTCGAAGCCGCCGAACGCCGCCATCTGGCGCTCCAGCTCCTCCTCGCCGGCGTGCGCAAAAGGCGGGTGGCCGAGGTCATGGGCGAGGGCGACGGTTTCGGCCAGATCCGAATCCAGCCCCATGGCGTTGGCGATCGAGCGGGCGATCTGGGCCACCTCCAGCGAATGGGTGAGCCGGGTGCGGAACTGGTCGCCCTCGTGGGCGACGAAGACCTGGGTCTTCTCCTTCAGCCGGCGGAAAGCGGAGGTGTGGATGATCCGGTCGCGGTCGCGGGCGAAGGGGGTGCGGCTGCGGCTCTGCGGCTCTGGATGCCGGCGCCCGCGGGAGACCCGCCAGTCCTCCCCGAAGGCGGCCTTCCGAAGGCTCTGGGGCCCCTCCTTCATTGCTGCACGCTCGCGCCTCTTTGCCCTCGGGCCGACGCTCCTCATATAAGGGCGAGATCCGAATCCAAAGTTCCATGACCCAGGCTCCCGTCACCCTCTCCCCCGCCGCCGCCCGCCGCCTCAAGGCCATCGCCGCCGCCGAGGGGCGCCCGCTGATGCTGCGGGTGGCCGTGGAGGGGGGCGGCTGCTCTGGCTTCCAGTACCGGTTCGACCTCGTCGAGGAGGCCGAGGCCGACGACCTGAAGATCGAGCGCGACGGGGCGGCGGCCCTGGTGGACGTGGTCTCGCTGGCGCTGCTGTCGGGCTCGGAGATCGACTTCGCCGACGAGCTCGCCGCCGCCGAGTTCCGGGTCAAGAACCCCAACGCCAAGTCGAGCTGCGGCTGCGGCGTCAGCTTCTCGATCTGAGCTCCGACCTGACCCGGCAAGGGGGACGCGGCTAGGCCATGCGGATCGCCACCTGGAACGTCAACTCGATCGGGGCGCGCCTGGAGACGGTGCTCGCCTGGTTCCGCGTCGAGCAGCCGGACGTGGCCTGCCTGCAGGAGATCAAGTGCGTCGACGAAAAGTTCCCGGCCGCGGAGTTCGAGCAGCTGGGCTACAACCTCGCCCTGCACGGGCAGAAATCCTACAACGGCGTCGCCCTGCTCTCGAAGACCCCGCTGGAGGACGTCCGCAAGGGCCTTCCGGGCGATGAAGGCGACGACCACGCCCGCTACATCGAGGCGGTGGTGTCGGCGGCAAGGCCGGTGCGGGTGGCCTCGATCTACCTGCCCAACGGCAATCCGATCGGGACCGAGAAGTTCGTCTACAAGCTTCGCTGGATGGACCGGCTGGCCTGCCACGCAGGCGAGCTCCTGGCGCTGGAGGAGCCTCTGGTCCTGGCCGGCGACTACAACGTGATCCCCGAGCCCCAGGACTGCGACAACCCGGCCTCCTGGATGGGCGACGCCCTGTTCCAGCCCGAGACCCGGGCGGCGTTCCGTCGGCTGAGGTGGCTGGGCCTCACCGACGCCTACATGGAGGTCGACGGCGCGCCCGGCGGCTACACCTTCTGGGACTACCAGGCCGGCGCCTGGCGTCGGAACCACGGGATCCGGATCGACCACCTGCTGCTCTCGCCCCAGGCCGCCGACCGGCTGACCGGGGTGCTGATCCACCGCGACGCGCGGGGCATGGACAAGCCGTCGGACCACGTGCCGGTGGTGGCGGAGCTCGATCTGGGCTAGCGCCGCTGTCCGCCTCGCCAAGGCCGGAGACTCTCGCTAGCCTCGCGCCATGAGCGAGCTCTTGCGGCTTGTCCTCTTGATCGCGCTGGCAGGCGCCGCCCTCACCTTCCTGGCGGCGCTCGCCGCCTGGTCGATGGCCGAGGAACGGCGCCTGGCGCGGGCCTTCCGCCGGGTGCTCGGACAGCCGCCGGACGCGTTCCTGGTCGCCTACGGCTACGGCAAGGGCGCCGCCATCAGCCTCGCGGGCGGCCGGATGGCCGTCGCCTGGAGCGCCGGCGGCTGGTGCCTGCTCTACGGCCTGGGCGAGCTGCTCGGCGCGGAGCTGACGCTCGACGGCCAGGTGGTCGCCCGGGTCCGGCGGGGTGCGACCCGCAAGGCGCTGGACCGCGCCGCCCGGCCCGACGCCGAGGTGCGGCTTCGGCTGCTGTTCGACGATCCCCTGCATCCGGATTTCGAGCTCGAGCTCTGGCCTCCGGGACGCCCCTCGCGCGCCGCGCCGCCGCAGGCCTCGGCGGCGCTGGCCGAGGGCAACCGGTGGCTCGGGCGGATCGAGGCGGTGCTCCGGCGCACCGGCCTCGGCGTCCGGCGCCCCGAACCCGCGCCCAGCCCGGCCGCCGAGGAAGCAGAACCTGAGACCGAGGATCTCTTCGAGTACGACGAGGAGGAGCCGCCGTTCTAGGCGGAGAGCCCAAGGAGGCGCTCATGACCGGGCTGATCGCGGCGGCGGCCGCCTTCGTCCTCATCCATCTCCTGATCTCCGGCACGCGCGCCCGCGACGTCCTGACCGCGAGGCTTGGGCCGGGTCCCTACATGGGCCTCTTCGCGCTCGCCAGCATTGCGATCCTCGCCTGGATGGGGTTCGCCTACGTCGCCGCCCGGCGCGGCGAGGATCCGGTGTTCTGGGCCGCCCAGCCATCGACCAAGTGGATCCAGCTCTTGCTGATGCTCGCCTCCGTCTTCCTGGTCGTCGCCGGCCTTACGACCCCGAACCCGGGCAGCGTCCGTCAGGAAGGGGCGCTCGAGCGGCCCGATCTGGTGAAGGGCGTGTTGCGCATCACCCGCCATCCCTTCCTCTGGGGCGTTGCGATCTGGGCGGGCGGCCATCTGATGGTCAACGGCGACGCCGCCAGCCTCGTCCTCTTCGGCGCCCTGTTCGTCCTGGCGGCGGCCGGGCCCTACAGCATCGACGCCAAGCGCCGCCGGGCGCTCGGCGAGAAATGGGCCGCCTTCGCGGGCCAGACCTCCGCCGCCCCCTTCGCCGCCATCCTGCAAGGCCGCCAATCCCTGAAGCTCGGCGAGATCGGCGCGTGGCGCATCGGGCTGGCGGGGCTGATCTGGGCAGGGTTGATCTTCGTGCACCCCTACGCCTTCAAAGTCTCGCCCCTGCCCTGGCGCTGACCCCTCAGGCGGGGACCGCCTCGTCGATGAGCTCGAAGACCTGCTCGAGGTCCTGGGCGACCCCCTCCACCCGGGCGCGGTCCACCAGAGTCGTGAACATGCCGCCGATCTCGAACCGGTCGCCCCCCTCGACGGCGATCAGCAGCTCGGCGTCGGTGAAGGCGTAGCGCAGGTGCTTGCCGGCATACGCGCTTTCGAGATCCACGAGCTTCTGCATGAAGGTCGGGGTCAGGATCTCGCGCGCCTCCACCTGGTCGGAGCCAAAGACGGCGAACGCCTTGTTGAAGACCGGATCCTCCAGCCCGACGGCCCGCAGGCCGGCCGGGCATTCGAAGCGGGCGAGCCAGCCCGAGTTCCTCAGCACCACCGTCGTGGACAGCCGCCGGCGCGGCAGGGTCAGGCGGATGAGCTGGCCCCGGAACACGGTGCGTCGGTTCTTTCCCGAGCCCTGAGTGAGGGTGGCGTCGCAGAGGTCGAAGTCCACCACGCCGCGTCGGCCGCTGAACAGGTCCTCGAAGGCCTTGCCGTCGGGCCGCGGCAGAAGCTTCAACCCGAGGAAGGTGTCGAAGGCCGGGGCCGCCGCGCAGGAAGGCGCGTAGCGGACGCCGAGGGGCTCGCAGAGCGACTGGATAACCCCCAGCTTGGCTTCCCTGGCCACCTTCCGGACCGGAACGTAGCCGAGCGCCGCCACCGCGGCCGCCGAGAAGACGATGACGTAGGCCTGCAGGCGGCCGGCGGGAAACGTCTTCGGCCACAGCGCCAATTCGAGGAACGCCAGCATCGCGGCGGCGCAGAGGGCCAGGACGAAGGTCTTCACCGCCCCGCGCCGCTCCGCCTCGCAGCGGACCAGCCCGGGCTTGATCTTCTGCTCGAAGACTGCGTCGAAGGCCGCGCCCTCGAGCGGATCGCCCGGCGGGAGCAGCCGGCGCCCGAAGCCGGCGGCCGGGGTAACGCCGGGGAGGACGTCTGTGGCAGCGTTCATGGGCGAACCCTAGCGGGCGATGGGCTAAGACGCGGTTAGCCCGGATCGGAGCCCTGCACGTCCTGGCGGCTTCCGTAATGGACCACTTCAACCTTCTCCAGCGTGACCAGGCCAAGGTCGTGCATGGCGCCCAGCTCGGCGAGGAAACCGCGAATCTTCTCCTCGTCGTCCACCATCTCGATCACCAGGGGCAGCTTGGCCGAGAGGTCGAGGATCTTGGCGGTGTGGATCTTGGCGTGCAGACCGTAGCCCATGGGGCCCCGCAGCACCGTCGCGCCGGCGATCTTCGCCGCGCGGGCCTTCATCACGATGTCCTCGTAGAGGGGCCGGCCCCCGTTCATCTTGCCCTCCTCGGTGTAGATCCGAAGGAGGACGGCTTGTCGAGGCGCCTGCATCTCTCACCTCGCCCGCAGGCCGCTCATGGAAACGGCCGCCGCGTATCCGAGCCAAACCGCCGCCAAGCATAGCACGACCGAGGAGAGGACGTTGAGGCCGGCGCGGCCGACGCTCCCGTCCTGCGCCAGCGTCAGGGTCTGGAGGCTGAACGAGGAGAAGGTCGTATAGCCGCCGCAGAGGCCGATCATGACGAATTGGCGCAGCTGGCCGCTCACCAGCAGGCGCCCATCCGGGCCGCTGGCCATGGCGAAGAAGCCGATCACGAAGGAGCCGGAGACGTTCACCAGCAGCGTCCCCCACGGGAACGCCTCCCCGAACCAACCCGCCACCAGGCTCGAGCACGCGTAGCGCGCGACGCTGCCGATCGCGCCCCCGACGGCGATCCAAAGATAAGCCTTCAGCTCCGCCATTCCCCGCCGCTCCGGCGTCCAGCCTTACCGGATCGGGGGAAGGCGCCCAAGCGTCCTTATGCGGAGATGTAGGCCTTCAGCCCCTCCGCTTCGGCCACCGTCTCGGCGATCTTGCTCTTCACCAGGTCGCCGATCGAGATGATGCCGATCAGCCGCCCGTCCTTGAGCACCGGCAGGTGCCTGATCCGCCGGTCGGTCATCCGGCCCAGAAGCGAATCCACGGTCTCCTGAGGGCTGGCGAAGACCACGTCGCGGGTCATGCAGTCGGCCACTTTCAGAGTGAGGGCTTCGGCGCCCTTCTCGGCCACCACCCGGACGATGTCGCGCTCGGAGACGATGCCGACCACCTCCTCGCCCTCGTCAAGCACCACCATCGCCCCCACCCGCCGCGCGTGGAGCAAGGCGGCGGCGGCCGCGACCGTTTCCGAGGGCGATGCGGTGAAGACCATGTCGCCCTTCTCCTTGAGGATCTGGGACACAAGCATGAATTCCTCCCTCGTTCCCATCCGCGAGCGAGGGTCGCGCCGATCGAAGCGCGAATCAACGCACAAGTGCGAAAGCTCGTTTGCGTTGTCTTTACTTTGACGACCCAACGAAAAGTCGTAGCCGTGGATCTATCTTGCGAAGGCGCCGTCACCCAATCCCGCCAAACGGGCGAAGGGCCCGATCAGCAACGCTCCGGCCGCATAGCCGGCCAGGTGGGCCTGCCAGGCCACCGGCAGGCCCGCGGCGCCGGGGGTCAGGCCCGAGACTCCGAGGATGACGTTGACGATGGCCCAGGCGATCGCCATGCCCACCACCGTCGAGCCCAGCAGCGGCCCGATGCGGCCGTGGCCCTGGATGAGCCGTGAAGCGGCGCCCAACAGTCCCGACACCGCCCCCGAGGCGCCCACCAGGACGTCCGCCTGATGGGGATTGAGCCCCGCATAGCCCAGCCCCGCCAGGGCGCCGCAGGCCAGATAGAAGGCGAAGAACACCGCCGCGCCGCGCGCGTCGGTTCCGAGAAGCCGCGCGACGGGCGGCCCGAAGGCCAGGGCGGCGACGCTGTTCATCAGCACATGGGCCCAGCTCGCATGCAGGAACTGCGAGGTGAAGAGCCCCTGCCAGCGCCCCGTCGCCAGCGACACCGGCGATAGGCCGAGCGCGACCACCTGGGCTTGCGAGAGGGCGAGACACTGCAGCGCATAGAGGATCACCAGCCCGCCGCTGAGGGCGACGATGGTCCAGGGCGCGGTCAACAAGGGTTCGCGCAACGGTCGCGGCTCGCGCCAGCCTTCGGGCTCGATCTGCTCCACTTCCATTCCTCGTTCCGGGCGGCCCCTTCCATCGCCGCGGCGCCGCCGGCTGTCACCTTCCCCAAATGGGGAGGGGCGCCCTCTTGGTAAGCGCTCCGTAAACGATTGGCACGCCCGTTGCTGCAGGCGCCGCATGTCGTCCCACCGCGGAGCGCCAACAAGCATGGTTTATCGGCCATTTTTCGGCCCTGCAGCGTTCGCGGCCGCCCTGGTCGGTCTTGCGGGCGTCGGCGGCGACGCGGCGGCGCAGACGATGAACGCCAACGCCGCGAGCTACAACGCCGGCTACGGCCGGCTGCCCGGACGGGAGAACCAGCCGGTCAGCCAGACCATGCGCAACGCGGCGGGCGGCCTCATCTCGGTGGACGGCTGGATCGACGCCGGGACCGATCAGAGCACCTTCTCCAATGGCGGCGCCGGCGACACCGCCGCCGGCGCGGGCGCCCGCGACGACTCGGGCTTCGGCGCCGACGTCAGCTCGGTGGTCGTGAGCGACCAGGCGACGGACGACGCCAGTTCCAACTCAACCAATCACGGCAAGAGCAGCGCCGCCGCGGCGCTCAACGGGGGCGTAGGCGATGCGCAATAGGATAGTCCGGCACGGCAAGGGGCTTTCAGCCCTGGTGACCGCCGGCCTCATGGCCTCCGGCTGCGTCAGTCCGGTGGCCGGTCCGTCGGGGGAATATGCGCATCCGGTGGGCGATGCGCCGGTGATCGCCAATCCGACGCCCTACTCGGCGGCGCTGGTCTGCATGGCCGAGTACGCCCGCGCGCACCACGTGAACGCGCCGCGCATCGCCATCGGCCGGATCGCCGACTACACGGGCAAGGAGGAATCCGACGGTTCTGGGCGCAAGATCACCCAGGGCGCTTCGCTGATGGCCATGAGCGCCTTCGCCAAGGCCGGCGTGCCGCTCGTGGAGCGCTACGACACCTCGGTTTCCGAGCTCGAGCTGAAATACGCCAACAGCAAACTGATCTCGGACCGGCCGGCCGACAGCGCCGCGGCGGCGGCGGCGGCAGAGTACCGCCGGATCCTCGCCGGACAGGTGCCCGGCTCCGACTTCTACCTGGTCGGCGGCATCACCGAGCTCAACTTCAACATCCGCTCGGCGGGCGTCAATTTCGCCGGCGCCGGCCCCAGCGTGAACGACGTGCGCGGCCAGGCGGGCGGTTCGGTGTTCGTCATGAACGTCGGCCTCGACCTCAGGCTCATCAACACCCGCAGCCTCGAGGTGGTGGACGTCATCTCCTATCAGAAGCAGATCGTCGCCCACGAAGTGAGCGCCGGCGTCTTCGCGGTGGGCAACAACAACGCCTTCGCCTTCTCGGCGGGGGAAGGCGGCCTGGAGCCGCTGCAGCTGGGCGTGCGCTCGGTGATCGAACGGGCCGCGGTCGAGATGGTGGGGAACCTCTACGGCATGCCAGGCCCGGAAGCTTGCCTGCACAGCGATCCGCTCGGCGAGAACGTCACCACCGGCCCCACCGGGGCCTATGTGCCGGCCTACAACACCGTGCAGACCAACAACGCGGCGACCCGGCAGGACCCCAACCGCTGGAACGACCGCCGCGACCCCGACCTGCGCTCGGACCGGCGCGACCGCTACTGAGCCCATGACGCAATAAGGGCGATCCTTCATCAGGATCGCCCTCGCCGGCGCTCTCAAAAGGTTCGCCGCAACGAAAGCTGCGCCTTCGCGAGGCCGCGCGCGAACCTTCCCCTACCCCGGCGACCGCAACTGGACGGCCGCCAAGCAACTGTCGACGCTTTTTTGGCGCCATTCGCGTGGCCAACGCAAGGCGCACCCCCGCCGCGCCCGGGAATCTCCGGCGACCTGTATCTTCCAGGGCACATCCCGGGCGTCCATGGCGAAGGCCTGCGCCGTCAAAGCGCCCAACTCTGGTCCTTTCCGGGCCGCATCCGCCTGCCACAAAGACGGGGTCGGCCGGGCGACGCACGTCGATCCTGGACCCTGAACAGCCCCCCCAGCCCCCTGGGCTCGGCGGTCGTCCGGCCGGCGCTTTCCCTCTCTCAAATCCCCGACCCCCATGCTGGCTCCTCTGGAGCGGACAGTCGGTCGCGCGTGATCGCGGCTTGACCGCGGGGCGGCGCGAGGCATGTTCCGGCGCTTGCCCGCTCGAGAGTCCAGATGATCAAGCTTCCGCGTCTGACCCTGGCCGCATTGGCGGCCTTCGCCGTCGCGGGCTCGGCGGCCGCGCTCGGCCTGCCCGTTCACATCCACCCCGCCTCGGAGGGCCGCGCCCCCGCCGCCCCCGCGCCCCGGCTGAAGACGGGGGAATGGCCGCAGGCCCGCTCCGACCTCAAGGCGGATCCGGCCATCCGCTTCGGGTCGCTTTCGAACGGCATGCGCTATGCGATCATGCGCAACGCCACCCCGCCCGGCCAGGCCTCGCTGCGCCTCTATTTCGACGCCGGCTCGCTGATGGAGACCGACGCGCAACAGGGCCTGGCGCACTTCCTGGAGCACATGGCCTTCAACGGCTCCAAGGCGGTTCCCGACCGCGGCGAGATGGTGAAGATCCTTCAGCGTCACGGCCTCGCGTTCGGTCCGGACACCAACGCCCAGACCCGCCAGGACGCTACGGTCTACAAGCTCGACCTCCCTTCCGCCGACGAGAACACGGTTGACGACGCGCTGATGCTGCTGCGCGAGACCGGCGGGAACCTGTCGCTGCGGCAGGAGGACATCGACAAGGAACGCGGCGTGATCCTCTCCGAGGAACGCCTGCGCGACACCCCCAACTATCGGGTCGGCAAGGCCCGTCTGGCCTTCCTGATGGCCGGGCAGCTGCCGCCGAGGCGCCTGCCCATCGGCCTCGTCCCGGTGATCCAGAACGCCTCCCGCGACCAGATCGAGGACTTCTACCGCAAGTTCTACCGGCCCGAGCGGGCGACCCTGATCGCGGTGGGCGATTTCGATCCGGCGGCGATGGAAGCCAAGATCAAGGCGCGGTTCGCCGACTGGACCGGCCAGGGCCCGCCCGGACGCGATCCGGACCTGGGCCGGATCCAGAAGCGCAACGCCGACTACAAGGTCGCGGTCGAGCCCGGCGGCCCGACGGCCCTCGAGCTGGCCTGGGTGACCGCGCCCGATCTCAGCGCCGACACCGCGGCCAAGCGGCGGCGCCAGTGGATCGAGCGGCTGGGCATGGCGGTGCTCAATCGGCGCCTCGGCAGCCTGGCGCGCGGCGCTGCGCCCCCGTTCATCGCCGCCGGCGCGTTCCGCGCCGATCAATTGCGGGCCGCCAAGGTCACCGGGCTGGTGGTGACGGCCCAGCCGGACCACTGGAAGGAGGCGCTGGCCGCGGCCGAGACCGAGGTCCGGCGCGTCGCCAAGTTCGGCGTGCGGCCCGACGAGCTTGCCCGCGAGATCACCGAGCTCCAGGCGAGCCTGCAGCTCGCGGCCGACGGCGCGGCCACCCGCCGCACGCCCGCCGTGGCCGAGGACATCGCCAGCACTCTCGATGACGACGAGGTGGAGACCAGCCCCGCCGACGATCTCGCCCTCTTCAAGGCGGTCGCCAAGGATCTCACCGCCCAGACCGTCTCCCAGGCTCTGAAGGCTGCCTTCGAGGGCGAGGGCCCGCTGGTGTTCCTCTCGAGCCCCTCGCCCGTGGACGGCGGCGAACAGGCGCTGCGCGTCGCCTTCCAGACCGCCCAGTCGGGACCCCTGGAAGCGCCGGGCGCGCTGCAGGTGGCCGATTGGCCCTATTCCGACTTCGGGACGCCCGGCAAGGTCGCTGAACGGAAGGAGGTCCCGGACCTCGACACGGTGCAGGTCCGCTTCCAGAACGGGGTGCGGCTGACGGTCAAACCGACCAAGTTCCGTCAGGACCAGGTGCTGGTGCGCGTGCGCATCGGCGATGGCCTCAAGGGCCTGCCCGCCGATCGCCAGTCGATGGTCTGGGCGGGCTCCGCCTTCGCCGAGGGCGGCCTGGAAAAGATCAGCGCCGACGATGCGGAGCGCGCCCTGGCCGGCCAGGTCTACGGCGTCAACCTCGCCTGCGAAGACGACGCCTTCGCCCTCAGCGGCGAGACCCGCACGAGCGACCTCTCGACCCAGATGGAGGTCTTGGCCGCCTATGTCACCGAGCCCGGCTGGCGGCCGGAGGCCTTCCAGCGGATCAAGGCCTACGGCGGCGTGCTGGAGAGCCAGTATCAGGCCACCGACAGCGGGGTCCTGGGCCGCGACCTGCAGGGGATGATCCACGGGGGCGACCGCCGCTGGACCTTTCCGGCCAAGGCGGAGATCGCGGCCGCCTCGCTGGAGGGCCTGAAGGGCCAGCTCGGACCGGCCCTCGCCAAGGGGGCGATCGAGGTGACCGTGGTCGGCGACGTCACGGTCGACAAGGCCATCGCCGCGGTGGCCGAGACCTTCGGCGCCCTGCCCGAGCGGCCCGCGCCGGAATCGGAGGCCACGCCCGCCCCTCCGCCCAGCTTCCCGGCCCCGGCGGCCGAGCCGGTCAGCCTCTCCCACGACGGCCGCGCCGACCAGGCGATCGGCTTCATCGCCTGGCCAACCGCCGACTTCTTCGCCGACCCTCAGGGCGCGCGCGTCAACATCATCCTCGCCGACGTGCTGCAGCTGCGCCTCATCGACGTGCTGCGTCTTCAGGAGGGCGTCACCTATTCGCCCTCCGCCCGGGCCAGCGCCAGCCTGGTCTGGCCGCGCTGGGGCTATGTCAGCGCGCAGGTGGAGGCGCCGCCGGCCAGGCTGGAGGGCTTCTTCGCCGATGTCGGCGCCATCGCCGCCGACCTCAGGACCAGGGAGATCAGCGACGACGAGCTGCAGCGGGCCAAGAAGCCCCGCATAGAGGGCCTGGAAAAGGCGGTGGCGACCAACGAGTACTGGCTGGCGGGGCTCTCGGGGGCCCAGGCCGATCCGCGGCGCCTCGACATCCTGCGCAGCGCCGAGGCGGCCTTGGAGCGCGTCTCGGCCGCCGACGTCCGCAAGGCCGCCGGAACCTACCTGAAGCCCGAGACCGCCTGGCGCCTGGTGGTCAAGCCGCGGTCGGCGGCGGCCGCAGCCTCGGGACCCGCCGCGCCGCGCAGCTAGTGTCCCGATTCCGAAGTTCGCTAGCGTGAGCGGCGCCTCCGCTCGAACTTCGGAATCGATGAGGACATTAGCCAAGTATATGTTTCTAGCGTGGTTTACGGATCAGAAGTTCGCCACAGCGCCCGCCGCGACGATGGGGCGAACCGCTGATCCACCACACTAGCGCCTGAAGCTGTCCCGTTCTGGCGCGGCCAAGGGTTGGCCGGCCGCTTTCCTGCAACCCTTGGGCGCTTCGTCTCTGTTTCGGAGCGACTCTGGGTGGGCCCCTTATGTTCCATTCGAACACCGAGCTCCTGCAGACCTATTGGCGCAGCCGCCGCCGGGGTCATGCGCCGCCGGCGCGGGCGGACATCGACCTCGCGGACTTCTTCCAGCTGGCGGCGCAGGTCTTCCTGGCCGTCCGCGACGACGCCGGCGTGTATCGTTTCCGGCTGGCGGGCGAGACAGTGAACGGCCTCCACGGCAGGTCGCTGGCCGGCGAGGACCTGCTGGCGGTCTGGCGCCCGGCGCACCGCCCTCTGGTGGCGGACATCCTGGGATCAACGCTCGCCGCCGGAGACATCGCGGTTCTGCGCGCGGCCGCCGGCGAGGCCGAACCGCCGGTGCGGCTGGAGGTGGTCTTCGCCCCTTTGCGCAGCTCCGGCGGCGCGGTCGACCTTTTCCTCGGGCTCTATCAGCCCCTCTCGCCGTTTCCCGGCCTCGCGGGACTGGCGAGGCGGGAACTGGCGGTCGAGCGGATCAACGGCGAGGCGGCGGCGGCTCCGCGGCCGCTGCGCCTGGCGGTGCTGGACGGCCGCCCGGTCCCGTGACGCCCTCGCCGGCTTGCCGGCGGCCCGCGCCGCGCCCGCGGGCAGTGGCGCCCGCGCCCGCAGGCCGCTAAGGAGCCTCCCGACGGAGGTTCTTCATGCAGCGCGCGCTGAGCGTCAGCCGGATGAGCGGCAACCGCTCGACATTTCCCGAATGGTATCAGGCGGTGGTGCGCGAGGCCGAGCTCGCCGAGACCAGCCCGGTGCGCGGCTGCATGATCATCAAGCCCTGGGGCTATGGGATCTGGGAGGAGCTGCAGCGCGATCTCGACCGCCGGATCAAGGAGACCGGCCACCAGAACGCCTACTTCCCGCTCTTCATCCCCTTGAGCTTCTTCGCCAAGGAGGCGGCCCACGTGGAGGGGTTCGCCAAGGAGATGGCGGTGGTGACCCATCACCGGCTGAAGGCGCTGGGCGGCGAGCTGGTCGTCGATCCCGACGCGGCGCTGGAGGAGCCGCTGGTGGTGCGGCCGACCTCGGAGACCATCATCGGCGACGCCTTCCAGCGCTGGATCAAGAGCTACCGGGACCTGCCGCTGCTCATCAACCAGTGGGCCAACGTGGTGCGCTGGGAGATGCGCACGCGCCTGTTCCTCAGAACCTCGGAGTTCCTCTGGCAGGAGGGCCACACCGCCCACGCCGACGTCGCCGACGCCAGGGCCGAGACCATGCGGATGCTGGAAGTCTATCGTGATTTCGCCGAGACTACCCTCGCCATGCCGGTTGTGGCCGGCGAGAAGCCCGAGAACGAGCGCTTCCCCGGCGCCGTCGCCACCTACTCCATCGAGGCCATGATGCAGGACGGCAAGGCCCTGCAGGCCGGCACCTCGCACTACCTCGGCCAGAACTTCGCCCGGGCCCAGAACATCCGGTTCCAGGACGCCAAGGGCGAGCTCGAATATTGCCACACCACCAGCTGGGGGGTCTCCACCCGGCTGATCGGCGGGGTGGTGATGACCCACGGCGACGACGACGGTCTGCGACTGCCCCCCGCCATCGCCCCGCGCCAGGTGGTGATCTGCCCGATCCTGCGCGACAAGCCCGAGGACGCCGAGGTTCTCGCCTATGGGGAGAGCCTGGCGAAGGCGCTGAACGGCCAGACCGCGTTCGGCGAGCGGATGCGCGCCCTGCTCGACACCCGGGCTATGCGCTCGGCGGACAAGCGCTGGGACTGGGTCCGGCGCGGCGCGCCGATCATCGTCGAGGCGGGGCCGCGAGATGCTGCTTCCGGTCAGGTGGTGTTCCTGCGGCGCGACGCCTTGCGCGACGGCGACAAGGTGGCCTCGCAGGCCATGGCGCAACACGCCTTCATCGCCGAGGCGCCGCGGATCCTCGCCGATATCCAGTCGGCTCTCTACGCCGAGGCCAAGGCGCGGCTCGACGACAATATCCGCTCCGACATCCGCAGCTTCGAGGCGCTTGCCGACTACTTCGGCGCGGCCGCCGACGAGGACGAAGGCGCGCCGTTCCGCGGCTGGGTGCGCGCCCCCTGGTCGAGGCCGACCGGCGCGGCGCTGGAAGCGGTCGACGCCCGGCTGAAGGGCCTCAAGCTCTCCTTGCGGAACATTCCGCTGGAGCAGGGCGGCCCTGGCGGCGACTGCCTCTTCACCGGCGCGCCGGCGGTCGAGGAAGTCCTCATCGGGCGCGCCTACTAGCATGGGGGAGGAGCCGTATTTCCGCCGCGACGGCGAGCGCTTCGCCCCCACCCGCAGCGCCCGCGGCCCCTGGAGAAGCAGCTCCCTGCACGGGCGGGTGGTCTGCGGGCTGCTCGCGCGCGAGATCGAGCGGCGGCATGGCGGGCCCGACTACCTGCCCGCGCGCCTCACCGTCGACATGTACCGCCTGCCCGACCTGTCGCCGATCGAGATCGTGACCCGCGTCGTGCGCGACGGATACCGGATCAAGGTCATCGACGCCGAGCTTCTCAGCGCCGGCGCCAGCGCCGCTCGCGCCAGCGTCCAGCTGCTGCGCCGCGGCGAGGCGCCGGAGGGCGCGATCTGGAGTCCGCCGTCGTGGGACGCGCCGGGGCCGGAGACGCTGCCGAAACGCGAGGACGTGGACCCGCGGATGCCGCTCTGGGACATGCGCTTCATCGCCGGCGCCATGGGGACGATGGCGCCCAAGCGGGTCTGGATGCGCGAGATCCGCGAGATGATCGAGGGCGAGCCGGTGACGCCGTTCACCCGGGTCGCGCTCGCCGCCGACTTCGCCAGCCCCTTCGCCAACGCCGGCGACAAGGGCCTGCTCTACATCAACAGCGACGTCACCCTCTACCTTTGCCGGCTGCCGACAACCCCCTGGGTCGGCCTGGAGGCGGTCAACCACCAAGCCGCCGACGGCGTCGCCATCGGCGAGTGCTGGGTCTATGACGAGGCGGGCCCGATCGGCTCGGCCAGCGTGGCGGCCCTCGCCCAGCCCAGGAGACTCTAGCGCATGGGGCTTTTCGACCTGAAGGGTCGGGCCGCCATCGTCACCGGCGGCAACGGCGGTATCGGCCTAGGCATCGCGAAGGGCCTCGCGGAGGCCGGCGCGGCCGTGGCCATCATCGGCCGCAACCGCGAGAAGAACCTGGCCGCCGTCGCCGAACTGGAATCGCTGGGCGCCGCGGCGTGCGCGCTCGAGGCCGACCTCGCTCAGGAGGGGTCTTGCCAAAAGGCGGTCGAGGACGCCGCCCGGCGGCTCGGGCGTCTGGACATCCTGGTGAACAACGCCGGCGTCGTCTCCCGCCGCCGGCCCGAGGTCCTCAGCCTCGACGAGTGGCGCTGGGTCCTCGACACCAACCTCACCAGCGCCTTCGTGGCCTCAAAGGCGGCCCATCCGCTGATGAAGGCCGCCGGCGGCGGCAAGATCATCAACATCGGCTCCATGTACTCGGTCTTCGGCGCGGCCTTCACCGCCGCCTACGGCGCGACCAAGGGCGGCCTCGTGCAGCTCACCAAGGCGCAGGCGGCCGCCTGGGCGCGTGACAACATCCAGGTGAACGCCATCCTCCCCGGTTGGATCGAGACCGAGATGACCGCCTCGGCGCGCCAGAACTCCGCCGAGTTCGACGCCGCCGTCATCGCCCGCACCCCGGCCCGTCGCTGGGGAAGGCCTGACGACATGGCCGGCCCGGCGGTGTTCCTCGCCAGCGCCGCCTCCGGCTTTGTCACCGGGGCGACGCTGGCCGTGGACGGGGGGTATTCGGCTTTCGGCTAAGCGCTCGTCCACCAACCGATCCGAGGTCCAGCCGTGAACCCGCGCACACCGGTTATCGCGCTGAAAGACGTGCGCCTGGCGGACGGCCCGCGCATGTTGTTCGACGGGGTCGACCTGGCGTTGGAGCCGGGCCTGCGCGCCTGCCTGGTGGGACGCAACGGGGCGGGCAAGTCGACGCTCCTGCGGATGCTGGCGGGCCTCATCGAGCCCGACGGGGGCGAGCGGACGATGGCGCCCGGCACGAGAATCGCCGTGGTGGCGCAGGAGCCGGCCATCGGCGGCCAGACGCTCCGGGAGCACGCCTGCGCCGGCGGCGCGCCGCCGCACGAGGCCGAAGCGTCGCTGCAGGCGTTCGGGCTCGATCCTGGCCGCGGGACGAGCGGCCTCTCGGGCGGCGAGACCCGCCGCGCCGCCCTGGCCCGCGCCTTCGCCGAGCGGCCCGAGGTGCTGCTGCTGGACGAGCCGACCAACCATCTGGACATCTTCGCCATCGAGACCCTGGAGGCGATGCTGGCCGCCAGCCGCGCCGCCCTCCTGGTCGTCAGCCATGACCGCGCCTTCCTCGAGCGGATCACTTCGCGTTGCTTCTGGCTGGAGGACCGGCGGATCTGGCGCCTGGACAAGGGCTTTTCCGCCTTCGACGCCTGGTCGGCCAGGATCGCAGCCGACCAGGCCGAGTCGCTTCGCAAGCTGAGCAAGGCGATAGAGCGCGAGACCTACTGGTTCTATCGCTCGATCACCGCCCAGCGGACCCGCAACGAGGGCCGGGCCCGCGAGCTGGCGGCCATGCGCGCGCGCAAGGCCGAGCTCCTGCGCGACCAGCGCAAGACCCTCGCTCTTACGGCCGAGTCGGGCGCCGCCTCGGGCCGGCGGGTCATCGAGGCGACGGGGATCGCCAAGAGCTTCGGCGGGCGGACCCTGATCCGGGGCTTCTCCACCCGCGTCCAGAAGGGCGACCGGCTTGCCCTGGTCGGCCCGAACGGCGCCGGCAAGACCACTCTGGTCAAGCTGCTGCTGGGCGAGCTGGAACCCGACGCCGGCGAGGTGAAGCTCGGGACCGGACTCGAGATCGCCTACGTGGACCAGGCCCGCGCCGACCTGGGCGGCGAGATGACCCTCCTGGAGGCCCTGGCGCCGGCCGGCGGCGACCAGGTGATCGTGCGCGGCGAGCCACGTCACGTGGCGGCCTATGCGCGCGACTTCCTCTTCCAGGACAGCCAGCTGCGCCAGCCGGTGACGAGCCTTTCGGGCGGCGAGCGCAACCGCCTGCTGCTCGCCCGGGCGCTGGCGCGGACCGCCAATCTCCTGGTGCTGGACGAGCCGACCAACGACCTCGACATGGACACGCTCGATCTTTTGGAGAAGGCGCTCGCGGACTACGACGGCACCCTGATCCTGGTCAGCCACGATCGTGACTTCATCGACCGGCTCGCCACCTCGACCATCGCCCTGGACGGAAAGGGAGCCGTCGTCGAGACGCCGGGCGGCTGGAGCGACTTCGTCCGCCAGAACCCGGGATTCTTCGACGCGGTCCGCGAGCGCCCAGCGGCGCCGAAGCCCATCCCCAAAACGGCCCCGGCCGCGCCGTCCCGCGCGCCCGCGAAGCTGAGCTACAAGGATCAACTGCGCCTGGAAGAGCTCGACGCGGCCATGCCCCGTCTCTCCGACGAGATCGTGGAGCTGGAAGCGAGGCTCGAGGATCCCGGCCTCTACGCCCGCGATCCCAAGGCCTTCGATGCGCTCTCACGGCGCCTCTCCGCCGCCCGCGCCGAACTTTCCCGCGCCGAGGAAGACTGGCTGGAGCTGGAGGCGCGCCGCGAAGCCCTGGAAGCCCAGCGCCGGGGTGGTCCCGGCGCTCAGTGAAGGCGACGCTGCGCGCCCGGGGCCGCCCCGCCTAAAGCACCGCCAGCATCTCGCCCACCAGCGGATGGCGGACGATGTCGGCCTCGTCGAGGCGCACGACGCCGACGCTGCCGATGGCCTGCAGCCGTTCGGCCACGGCCGCCAGGCCCGAGAGCTCGGGCAGCAGGTCCGACTGGCCGGGGTCGCCGGTGACCACCATGGTGGAGCTCCAACCCAGCCGGGTCAGCAGCATCTTGAGCTGCACATAGGTGCAGTTCTGCGCCTCGTCGATGACCACGAAGGCGTTGTTCAAGGTGCGCCCGCGCATGAAGCCCACCGGGGCGATCTCGATGGCTCCCTCGGCCATCAGGGCCCGCACCCGCTTCATCGAGAGCCGGTCCGAAAGGGCGTCGTAGAGGGGACGAAGATAGGGAGCCAGCTTGTCCTCCATCTCGCCGGGCAGGAAGCCGATCGACTCGCCGGCCTCCACCGCCGGCCGCGAAAGCACGATCCGCGCGACCCGGCCGGCCTCCAGGGCCTCCACCGCCTTGGCGATGGCGAGATAGGTCTTGCCGGTGCCGGCGGGGCCGAGCGCCAGGACCAGCGCCTTGGAATCGATCGCCTCCAGCAGCCGGCGCTGGCCTTGCGACTTCGCCTTGACCGTCTTCAGATAGGCCTGCTCGCGCTCGGCCTCCTGAACCGGGGTCCAGCCCCTGGCCAAGGGCAAGCGGCGCACCTTCCCCTCGTCCTCGAACGGGCTGACGTCGAAGACAGCTTCACGGGCGGTGCGCTTGAGGGCTCGCTTGGTCATGATCAGACTCCGCTGGTGCCAAAGAAAAAGGGCGAGGCCGGTTCGGCTCGCCCTTCGATGGTGGGGTTGGCTGGATGCGCGGGAGATCCGCCTGGGCGGTCCCTGCTGGGGAAGCTGGGCGGCGATCTCAACCGCCCCGACCCGTTACGCGACACCCGGCTCTCCGTTTGCGAGGAGACCGCGGGGCGACCCCCGCGGCGGGATGCGAGAGGGCCTTCGCCCCCTCGAATCGCCCGTCTAGAATGGATTAGCGAGGTTTCCGATCCGTTAAGCAAGCGGCCGAATTCAAGAATAGGATGTACCCGGATGACTGCCTATAAATTGGGCGACAAGATACCAGTTTTCCCACCCGACGGCGAATACTGGATCGCACCAAATGCGGTGGTGATCGGCCGTGTAATCCTGAAGAAGAATTCCAGCATATGGTTCGGGGCGGTGCTCCGCGGCGACAATGATCCGATCACCATCGGGGAAAATTCCAACATCCAGGATAATTCGGTGCTGCATACCGACCCCGGCTCGCCGGTGATCATCGGCGACAACGTCACCGTCGGGCACAGCGTGACCTTGCATGGCTGCGTGATCGGCGACGGCTCGCTGATCGGCATGGGCGCGGTCATCCTCGACGGCGCGCGCATCGGTCGCAACTGCCTGATCGGCGCCGGCGCCCTGGTCACCGAGCGCAAGGAGATCCCCGACAACTCCGTGGTCCTCGGCTCGCCCGCCAAGGTGGCGCGCACGCTTACCCCCGAGCAGGCGGCCGGGCTCACGGGGGGCGCGCGCAGCTACGTGGAGAACTGGAAGCGCTTCCGGCAGGGCCTGGCGCCGATCTGACGATCGGACCGCTAAACCGTGGAGTTGCGGGCGGTGACGATCCAGGTCGCCGAGTCCAGGAAGACGCCGCGCGGAGACTGATGCTGGGCCAAGGCGATGCGCACCGCCGGCTCGACCGCCGCCTTGAACTCCGGATGTTCGCGAAGAAAGGACCCGAGGGGCCCCATCCGCAACGCCGTGTCGACCGCCTCGTCGAGCGGGCCAGCGGTGAGCTTCTCGTCGTGGGCGACGACCCCGATGTCGGCGAAGCCGGCGCGCGCGAGTATCGTCTCGATCCGGCTGCGATCGGCGAAGGCGAAGGGGCCGGGCGCGCCCGGATCCGGCGGCGATGCGGGCGCCGGGAGGTGCGGCCGCGCCGCGGCCATCGGCAGGCTCATGATCGGGTTCTCGGCCGGGGTGCGCCAGCACAGGAAGGCGATGCGCCCCTCAGGCTTCAAAGCGCGCCGGACGTTGGCGAAAGCGGCGACCGGATCGGCGAAGAACATCACCCCGAACCGGGAGTAGGCCTTGTCGAAGCTCGCTGGCGCGAAGGCGTGGGTCTGGGCGTCGGCCTCCAGGAAGCGGGCCTGGGCGAGACCGGCTTCGGTCGCGCGGCGTCGGGCGACATCCAGCATCGGCCCGGAGGGATCGATCCCGAGCGCCTCGCCCGCCGCGCCCACCCGGCGGGAGAGCTCCAGCGTGCTCGCGCCGCAACCGCAGCCGATGTCGAGGACGCGGTCGCCGACGCCGGGGGCGAGCGCGTCCATCGTCGCGCGGCCGATCGGCTCTATCTGGCGGTCGAGACGCGCCTGGATCGCCACCCAGGTCGCCGCGGCCGGCCCGTTCCAGTGCGCGACCTGGTCGGCGTTGGGTCCTGCGCCCTGGGGCATCAAGGGCTCCTCGCAACGCGGCTCAGGCGTCGAGATCCTCCGGGAGGATCGCCATCTCGAACATGAACGAGCCGTCCTCGTCCTCGTCTTGGTAGACCACGCCGATGAACTCGCCCTTCAGCTCGACCTCGGCGGAATCCTTCTGCTTCGGCCGCGGGCGAAGCTGGATGTGGGGATTGCCGAACGTCCGCTTCAGGTGGGCCTGAATGCGGTCAATGTCCCTCTGGTCCACGGGCGGCGCTCCCAATCTCGATTGCCGCCGGACCCTAGCTGCATTCCCGAGGGTCGCAAGCCTCAGATGACGTAGTCGTAGGCCGCGTCCACCAGCGTCTGGTCCATCGTCTTGGAAGGCTCGCTGCAAGTGGGGCAGTTGATCAGCCTGGCGGGAACGCCCACGGCGGTGCAGCCGGAGGGGACCGGTTTGGTCACCACCGAGCCGGTGCCGATCTTGGCGAAGTCGCCGATCGTGATGTTGCCGATGATGTGGGCGCCTGCGCCGATCAGCACCCCGCGGCCGACTTTGGGGTGGCGCTCGACCCGCTCGGCGCTGGTGCCCCCGAGGGTGACGCCATGCAGCATGGAGACGTCGTCGCCCACCACCGCCGTCTCGCCGATGACGATCCCGGTGCCGTGGTCGAAGAAAGCGCCGCGGCCGATGACGGCCGCCGGATGGATGTCCACCTGGAAGAGCTCCGACATCCGGCTCTGCAGATATAAGGCGAACCCTTCCCTGCTCTGGCGCCACAGCCAGTGGCCGACCCGATGGGTCTGCAGGGCCAGGAAACCCTTGAAGAACAGGAACGGCTGGACGTAGCCCTTGCAGGCGGGGTCGCGCTCGAACACCGCCCGCAGGTCGGCCTCCGCCGCCGCGACGATATCCGGGTCGGCCTCGTAGGCCTCGTCGCAGATTTCCCTGAGGCTCATCGCCCGCAGCTCCTGGTCGGAAAGCTTGCGCGCCAGTTGGTAGGAGAGCGCCCGCGAAAGGGCGTCGTGGCGCAGGATCACCGCGTTGAGGAGCGAGGCGAGACTGGCTTCGGACTTGGCGAGGTGGGCCGCCTCGTTGCGCAGCGCGGCCCAGACGGGCGGCGTGGCCGCAGCGTCGACAACTTCCAGGTGCTTGGCCATCGCGTCTTCCCTTCGTGACCGGCCCGGAGGGGACCCCCAGACGCAGCGCTCGCCCTTGACGAGAGGATATGGCGCCGGAAACGGACGAGCGCCAGCTTGAGTTTCCCAAAAAAATCCGCTGCCGCCTCCTCCGCTGAGGCGCATCTGCGATCCTACATCGCCCAAGTTGGCGGTCTCTAAAGACGCGCGCGCGACGAGACCGCCTCGCGGTGCGCCTAGTCCGCCCCCTCCTCGGTCTGGGGCGTGGGCAGCACCCCGGCGTCCGCCGCGCCCGGCGCAGGGGCGGTGTAGCGGGCGAGGCCGTGGACGCGCAGCGCCTTTTCGATGTCCTCGATCTCGCGGACCGCCAAGTCGAAGCCGTCGCCGTGGAACGCGGTCTTCTCGATGTCTTCGAACTGCTCGGCGGCCTCGGCCAGCTGCTGCTTGGACAGCGACGCGCGCCAGGCCTGGAAGACGATGGTGTCCTCGTAGGCGGCATGCGGCTCGTACATGCGGGCGAAGCTCTCCAGGGCCTCGGCGAGCGCGCCGGCGTCGGCGCCGGCGATGGCCCCGCCGGCGGTCTTGGCCTGGATGTAGCCGGTGATCTGCCGGCCGCGGGCGTGCTGGGCGATCAGCACCGGCACGAGGGCGGCGGCCTCGCCTCCGGCCTTCAGCGCGCCCGGGAAGATGTGCGCCTCCTCGAGCTGCTGCTCGTGATAGGCTTGGCCGAACCGGCGGAAGAGGTCCGCCGCCCGCCAGATCTGCCGGCCGTCGACGCCGGAGAAGTTGGCGCGCACGAAGGCGGCCGTTTCGCGGTAGACGACGAGGATCCGCCGCAGCACCCCGTGCTCGCGCATCAGATCCTCGGTGGCCGAGACGTCCTCGCCCTTGGCGTCGTTTTTCCCGCAGCCGGCGAGGCCCAGCACCGCGCCGGCCGCGGCGGCGGTGATCAGCGCCCGGCGGGGCGCCAAGATCGCGCGTTGGTCCATCTTCTGCTCCTGACTGTGGCGCGGCGCATGCCTAACGCCCGCGATAGGCCTCCACACCCTGGTCGGGCAGCCACAGGCCTTCCGGCGGCGGGCCGCTCTGCCAGAAGACGTCGATGGGGATCCCCCCTCTGGGGTGCCAGTAGCCGCCGATCCGGAGCCACCGGGGCTCGGCGGTCTCGACGATCTTCTTGCCGATGGCGAGGGTGCAGTCCTCGTGAAAGGCCCCGTGGTTGCGAAAGGCGCCGAGGTAGAGCTTCAGCGACTTCGACTCGATGAGCCACTCGGCGGGCGCGTAGTCGATGACCAGCCGCGCGAAGTCCGGCTGGCCGGTCACCGGACAGAGGGCGGTGAACTCCGGCGCCGTGAAGCGGGCCAGATAGAGCGCGCCCGGGTGCGGATTGGGGACCCGTTCCAGGATCGCCTCGCCCGGACTGGCGAAGCCCTTGGTCTGATGGCCCAGCTGGGTGAGGGCGGCCTCCTTCATGGCCGCCCGCTTTAGCCCGGATCGCGACCAAGACAAACCGGCCGCCGCCCTCTATTGGACCTCAGACAGCATCCCCGAGGAGCTTCGATGGCGGGCAAGGATCTGGACGGCTTCGTGGTGGCGGTGACGGGCGCCTCCACCGGGCTCGGACGCGCGATCGCGGTGGAGACCGCCGAACGCGGCGCCAGCGTGGTGATCATCAACTACGCGTCCAGCGAGGCCGAGGCGGGCGAGACTGGCCGCCTCGTCGAGTCGGCCGGCGCCAAGGCCATCCTCGTCCAGGGAGACGTCGCCAGGGATGAAGACTGCCGCCGGATCGCCGAGGCCGCCCGCCCGTACGGCCGCATCGACGCCCTCTTCAACAACGCCGGCGTCACGCGCTTCGCTGGCGACCACTCCAAGCTCGACGCCCTCTCGGCGGAAGATTTCCTGAGCGTCTATGCCGTTAACGTGGTGGGGCCCTACCAGATGATCCGCGCCTGCCGCGAGCTTCTGGAGGCCGCGCCGGCGGGCGGGGCGGTGGTCAACACCGCCTCGATGGCCGCAGTGATGGGGATCGGCTCCTCGGTCTCCTACGCCGCCTCCAAAGGCGCGCTGGTGACCATGACCATCTCGCTCGCCCGCGCGCTCGCCCCGAAGATCCGCATCAACGCCATCTGCCCCGGCTTCATCGACACCCCCTGGTTCGGCAAGGGCCTGCGGCCCGACGTCGTCGAGCGCGTGCGGGCGAACGCGGCCCAGTCCAGCCCCCTGAAGGCCGCCTCCAAACCCGAGGACATCGCCGGCTCGGCGATCTTCTTCGCTTCCCCTGCCGCACGCCACATCACCGGCGAGACGCTGATGGTGGACGCCGGCGCCCACCTGGGGGCGGCCCCGCTCGCCCGGCGCTGAGCCGGCGAGGCTTAGCTTTCCTTTGCGGGCGAGCGTCGCCTTCGGAATGGATTTTTTACGTCCTCGGCGGCAAAACCACTGAGTATTTTTTGGTCACCACGAGGCGCCCAAAAATTAGACAGTCGCACGGGTGCGGCGCACAAAATTCCGCCCAAGCTCCTCAAAACCCACGGCCACGATGGCTTTGCAATGGGCGTTGGCGGCGACGTTCGCCAATTGCCTCTCCCCGAACGGGAACACCTGCGGGGCCGCCGGAGGGATAGCGGCGGAAAGTTCAAAACAGGGGATATCGATGAGCAAGTTGAGACTGGTTCTTTGCGCGAGCGTCGCCTCGCTCGGCCTCGCCTGGGGCGGCCTCGCCGCCGCCGACGAGGCGCCCGCCGGCGCAGCCCCGGCCGCCGCCGCACCTGCGGCGCCAGCCGCCACGCCGATGGCCGCGCCGGCGATGGGCGCGACGCTTTCGGCCAATCCGCATCCGCCCACCTTCGACGCCGGGCCGCTCGGCAACATCAACGTCGACGGCGTGATCAGCGGCATGGCCATGTTTCAGTCGCCGTCTCAGCCGGTGGGCTTCCTGAAGGACCGCAGCGCCTTCTTCGACATCACCAACGCCCAGATCATCGTCAACAAGTCCGACGGCCCTGTGCAGTTCTACTTCCAGGCGGGCGCCTACTCGTTTCCGACCCTCGGGGTTCCCTACGGCTACGCCAGCAACGTCACCCCGAACACCTTCGGCTATCTGCCGCAGGGCTACGTGAAGCTGGTTCCCAACGCCAACTTCAGCATCCAGGCGGGCGCGCTGCCCACCCTGATCGGCGCCGAGCTCGGCTGGACCTTCCAGAACGTCAACGTCGAGCGCGGCCTGCTCTGGAACACCGAGCCGCTGGTCAGCAAGGGCGTCCAGGTGAACGGGACCTTCGGTCCCTGGGCGATGTCGGTGGCGGTGACCGACGGCTACTACACCAACGCCTATTCGAACGTTTCGGGCTTGATCACCTATACGTTCAACAGCTCCAACAGCCTCACCTTCGCCGCCGAAGGCAACGCCGGCAAGACAAGGGTCGTGGGCTCGCTGGCCAACGGTCAGGTCTACAACCTGATCTACACCCACACCCAGGGTCCCTGGATGATCCAGCCCTACTTCCAGTTCCAGACCACCCCGGACAACGCCACGGTCGGCTCGGTCCACGGCCAGATCTGGGCGGGGGCGATCCTGGCCAAATACAGCTTCAACTCCGACTGGAGCCTCGCCGGACGCTTCGAATACGAGTCCGAGAGCGGCGCGGCCGACCTGCTGGGCTTCGGGCCGGGCAGCAGCGCCTATTCCGTGACGCTGACGCCCACCTATCAGCACGGCGTGTTCTTCGCCCGGCCGGAGTTCTCCTACGTCGGGCTCAGCCACTACGCCAAAGGCTTCTCGGGCTTCGGCGCCAACGCCGACAAGTCGAGCGAGTACCGTCTGCTGCTGGAGACGGGCTTCCTGTTCTAACGTCCTCAAGCGAGGCGCGGCGCTCCAGACCTTGCAATCTGGAGCGCCGCCCCGACCTCTCTTTTCTGCATCCCTTCCGTCTCGGCTTCCGAGCCGAGGCGGGCGTGTTTCAGGCCGGGCGCGCCGGCCAGCCCAACGCGATCCCTACCTCAGCCTGCCCTGCGCACGCTCACAAGTTCCGGACGGGGCGCGGTGGCTTCGGCGCCTTCGCGGCGGGCGAGAAGCGGTACGCGCGGCGCGTCGGCGACCACCAGGGTGGTGAGGTTCGCCGCGGTGTGCGCCGGCGCTTCCGGATCTTCGTTCATCGGCGGCTCGTGGGCCTTGACGATGTCGTCATGCTCCACCTGCCGCACCCGCTCGGAAATGTTGAGGCGGGTGAAGAGCGTGCTCGCCTGATAGCGCTCCACCGCCTCCTGCCATTTGCTCCGGGCGTCCTTCAAGAGGTTCTGGACCTCGCCCGCATAGAGCAACTCGAACCTCGAGCCCGTGTAGCGCCCGAAGAGGAAGTTGCCGCCAGCGGGCGACAGCGGGCGCCCCTCCTTGAACCGCATGAATCTGTAGGTGGCGCCGGATGCGCCCTTGATGTCGAGATGGTCGTTCATCCGCCTCCCTCCAATCGATTCGTCGATGGTGCACGGCCAAGCCGGGCGGCAAGGCGGCGGGTTTTCGGCGCAATCGAGGCAATGGGCGTCCTGCGACAGTTCTTCACAGCAAAGTCCTCGCCGCCGCCTCCGGCCAGCCCGAGCCTCAGCTTCAGCGCCTGGGCGTCCAGCGGCGCCGCGCCCTCGGTGTCGTTGTCGAAGTAGGCGTAGACGTCGCGGCCCGCCGAGCGCCACTCGGCGATCCGCCGGGCCCAGCGGTCGAGCTCCGCGCCGGCGTAGCGGCCGACGTAGCAGCCGCCCGGACCGTGACCGCGGACATAGGCGAAGCTGGCGGTCGCCACCCACGGCGCCGGAGCGTCGTGATGGTCCGACACGCAGAGGGCGACGTCGTGAGCGGCGAGCAGCTCGAAGGTCTGCTCGTCGTACCAGCTCGGATGGCGGAACTCCGCCACGCAGCGCCGCCCCTTCGGCAAGCGCGCCAGGAACGCGGCCAACCGGTCGCGGTTGAGCTTGAACCCCGGCGGCAACTGAAAGAGCGCCGGCCCGAGCTTGTCACGCAACGGCGACATCCGCCCGAACGCCAGGGCCAGCGGCGCCTCGGGCTCCTTCAGCTTCTTGGCCTGGGTGATGTAGCGCGAGGCCTTCCAGGCGAACACGAATCCGGCCGGCGTCCTGGCCGCCCACCCCTGGGCGGCGGCCTCGGTGGGCAGCCGGTAGAACGAGCCGTTGATCTCCACGGTGTCGAACCGGGCGGCGTAGTACGCGAGCTGCTGGCTGGCCGGAAGCGCGTCTGGATAGAAACGGCCCCGCCAGTGCGGGTAGGCCCAGCCGGAGGTCCCCACCCGGACGCGGCCTTCGCGCTCGTCTGCGCCCTCGCCGGCGCCCGTCCCGCTAGGCGCCGCCAAAGATCGGCGGCTCATTGCGGGCTCGCGCAGGCCCTGTCCAGCCGCGCCCGCAGCGTCTGGGCGATCATGTGGCCGAGCGCATGGGGATCGCCGGCAGCCAGCCGCGCGACGCCGAGGAGGTCGCCGCGCTGCTTGGCCTCGAGCGCCAGCCGGTACTGGAGCTTGTCCTGGACGTGGCGGACGTGGCGGGCGAGCGCCCGACGATCCGGCGACGCCAGCGGCTGCTGGGCGAGCTGACGCTCAGCCGCCAGGAGGCGGCGAAGATCCTCGGCGGTGTGCCGAAAGCTGAGCGAGCCCTGGTGGGCGAGGGCCACATAGCCGAAGTGATCGACGATCTCGAACCGGGCCCCAAGCGCCAGGGCGCCCGCGTAGAAAAGAAAGTCTTCCCCATAGCGCACCTGCTCGTTCTGCCGCAGTCCGGTCCGCTCGAGGAACGCTCTGCTGACCAGCGGCTTCAGGAAGCCGAGCTCGGTGCGGGCGTGGCGCGGATCGCCGATGTTGCCCGAGACGAAGGCCGCGAAACTCAAGCGACCTGTCACCCCCTCCCCGACCCAGGGGCGGCAGGGCCCCGCGCCGTCGAGCTCGTGGGTGACGAGGAGCTTGTCGGCGGCGAAATCCCAGGCCCCGCTCGCCAGGGCGAAGATCGCCTCGAAACGGCCAGGCCAGAAAAGATCGTCGGCGTCCAGCCGGCAAACGTAATCGGCCCTGGAGGCCTCTACGCCTCGGTTGAAGGCGGCGGACGGCCCCCGGTTGGCCTGCCGGATCACGCGCAGCCGGCCGGAGCCGTCGTCGCAGCCGGCGGCGAGCTTGGCGCTGTCGTCGTCCGATCCGTCGTCGACGACCACGACCTCGCGCGCTTCCGGCTCGCGCAGCGCCGAGCGCACCGCCGCCGCGATCGTCTGCTGGGCGTTAAAAGCCGGGATGATCACCGCCACCGAGCGACTCTTGCCCGCAGGGTTGCTCATGACCCGCACCCGCCCGCAATCCGGTGACCCATGCCTCGCCCAACGCTGTCCGGCGCCATGCGTTGCATTCCGGCCCAGGCGCCGGCCTCCGCCTACCGGGCGCGTCCGTTCGGCTTGGCCTGCCCGGGCGCCAGCACGAAGTGCGAGCCCAGGATCAGCAGATCGTCGGCGTCGTAACGCCGGAAATCATCGTGCAGCCTGATTTGCGCGATCGCCGTGCGGGGCTCGCTCCAATAGGAATCCTTAAGCACACTGAGCCCCGCATCATGGAACAGCTTCAGATAATCCGCATGCCTGAGCCGGTTCTGGAAATGGATGCCGGGATTGTACTTGCTCCACTCCTCGGCGGACATGGTGCAGTAGTTGAAGTTGGAGATCGAACCATCCGAGTGGGAGTAGTGGTCCGAAAAATCCACGACGTGGCTCATGATCCCGCCGGGGCGCAACGGCTTGACGCAAGCCCGGAGCAGACCCGCAATCTCTCCGGCCGGAACATGCTCCAGCACGCTCGATGACGTGACGACGTCGATGGTGTTGGCCGGCAGCTCCAGGGTCTCGACGGCGCAGGGAGCACGGTAGCTGATCCCGTATTGCTCCTGGAGGTCGTCCTCGAACCGATCCTTGCGGACCGGCTGGCTCGGCGTTCGAACGGCTCCGGGCGGCGGCGCGGCCCGGAGCTGGTCGATGATGTCGTTGACGAGGGACGCCTTCGACCAGCGATTGACGTCCACCACGATCTGCTGGTCGACCCCGAAGGCGTAGTACAGAAGGTTGCTGTAGAGGTCCCAGCCGCCGCCGATATCCAGCAGGCGAACGCCGGAGAGATCCGGGTGGCGTTCAGCCATAGCCCGGATGTGGTGCAGATAGGCGTTCTCACCACCGCGCGTCTGCGAAAGGTTCCGCGGGATCGTCTTGGTGACGTAGCGCTGAAGCAGGTAGTAGAGCTCGGCGCCCGCCGGCATGGCGCCCAGCATCCGGAAGGCGGCCGCCTTCGCCTTCCAGGGAATACGCACGCGACGGAAGGCGCCCATACGGCTGATGACTCCGCTGCGGCCGCACCACCGGCCGAGGCCGGAACGCGCGAACGGCGCGGAGCGTTGCCGCGGCCCTCGCCGGGGCGTGCAACCGTTGCGGCGGCTTGGCCGTTAGAAATCCGTCATAAAAGGGACGGAGACGCCGCCAGCGATGCACATGGGCTCCAAGGCTCTGCGCGGCCGCTTCGCCGATGGCCGCCCCGCCCCGTCTCCAATCCAAGCCCTCCACCCTCGGGAACGGGTCGCTGCGCCCTCCCGCGAGGCGCAAGGCGTCGATGTCCGCCGCTCCTGAAGGGGCGCAGCCGCAGCGCCGACTTCCTGAGATCGTTTCCGTTCAGTACCTGCGCGCCGCCGCCGCCCTGGCCGTGGTCGTCTTCCATTCCCTGGAGGCGACGCCCGCGAAGTTCCCGGTGGGCGCAGCCGGCGTCGACGTGTTCTTCGTCATCAGCGGCTTCATCATGTGGACCCTGACCGAGAGCGGCGAGAGCAGCCCCACCAGCTTCATCTGGCGAAGGCTGGCGCGGGTGGCGCCGCCCTACTGGGTCGCCACCCTGCTGGTGGTGGCGGTCGCGACGTTGCGGCCGCACTTCCTCTGGATGCCCGGGTTCTCCCCCGCCGACATCGTCCGCTCGCTCCTGTTCATCCCCTTCCAAGACGCCTGGGGCAAGCCCTCGCCCGTGCTGATCCAGGGTTGGACGCTCGACTACGAGATGTTCTTCTACGCCCTCTTCGCCGCCAGCCTGATCGCGCCACGCCGTCGGCGGCTCGTGATCTTCTCGGGCCTCATCGCGCTGCTGATCACCGCGGGCCTGCTGGCCAAGCCGAGCGGCCCGGCCGCGGCCGTCTACACGAGCCTCATGCTCGCGGAGTTCCTGGCGGGCGTCTGGCTCGGCCGGCTCTGGACGGCGGGCTCGCTGCCCCGCAGCGCGCCGCTGGGCCTGGCGCTGGCGCTGCTGGGCCTTGCGGCCTTCGCCCTCGAGCAGGTGCTCGGGGTCGGCGAGGGTCCGCTGCGGACGCTCTACTGGGGCTTGCCAGCCCTCGCCCTGGTCTCGGGCGCGCTGATGCTGGAGGGCGCGGGCTTCGTGCGGCTCTGGCGCGTCCCCAAGGCGGTCGGCGACGGCTCCTATTCGATCTACCTCTTCCATGTCTTCGTCGTGGCGCTGGGCTATCGCGTGCTCCCCGAGGGGCCCACGGCCCTCCGGGTGGCGGCCACGGTGATCGCCTCGGCCGCCGCGGGCTGGCTGCTCTATATCTTCCTCGAGCGTCCGCTCACCGCCGCCGTGCGGCGCCTGCCGGGCCGCCTCAAGCTCCCGCCGCCACAGGGCCCCGCCGTGGTGGGCGCCCCGCACCAGGCGGCTGGTAGACGCGCCGGCCCGGCCGGCTAGACTGAGGTCCGCGGGAGGCAAAAGGAGGGCGCAGCCCATGCGGTCGGCATCCACGGCGGTCTGGGCCGCCCTGACCTTGAGCCTCGGCGGCGCGCCGTGCTCGGCCCTGGCGGCCGGCGCTGTCATCCCGATCGAGGGGGATGTCTTCCAGACCCCTCCCAGCGCCGCCGAGCCGGAGCCCGGAACCGCCTGCCAGGTCGCTGACGCCTACGTAAAGCCCATCCAGGCGGGCGAGTACGATCACGTCGCCGACGCCTTCGCTCCCGCCGCCGTCTTCGTCGCCCCGAACGGGCAGACGCTGCGCGGCCGCGCCGCGATCGGCGCCTTCTATTCGAGCTTCCTCGGCCGGACGCGGCCCCAGATCATTCCCCTGAGCTTCATGGCCGTCGGGCGCCAGTGCGTCATGGAGCTGGCAAGCCGCGCGGACGCCTCCGAGCCTTATCGTCTGGCGGCCATCGACCACTTCAACGGTCGACGACGAGGGGCTGGCGGCGCGGATGGTGGTCTTCGTCAGACCGCAAACCGCCGCCACGGCGCTCGGCGCCGGCAGGTAGACCCGTGCGGCGAGGCCGAGCGCGGAGCGATCATTGCGCACGTCCGGCGCCCCTCAGGGCGGCGTCTTGAAGACGTCGAGGTGATAGGCGCACTTGCGCGCCTCGCGTTCCCGGGTCGAGCGCGCCGGCCGGCCGCAGACCGCGCAGGTGACGCGATCCGCAACGGCGAAGCGAACCGCCTGATCTCCCGCACGAGGCGGAAGCTCCTTTTCCCACGCCATCTCTCTCTCCGCCCTCCAGATGGATTTCCGCTGGAGCGCCGGAAGACGGCGCAAGTCAATTAAGGTCCGGCCGCCGCACGCGCAGCCCGGCGCTCCTGCTCAAGGATTGACCGCGACTGAGGCCGTAACGAGACCGCCTGCGCGGTCCTAGCCCTTCCGGGAGTGGTGCGGGCGGCCGGGATCGAACCGGCACGGGGTTACCCCCAGCGGATTTTAAGTCCGCTGCGTCTACCTCTTCCGCCACGCCCGCACAGGCGCGAAGGCGCCATAGCCCGGCTCGCCGGCGCCCGGAAGGGCGTCAGTCGTCCACCCGGGCGATCGACTTGGCGCCGAGGCCCTTGAGGGCGGCGATCAGCTCCTCGGCGGTGGCCTCCACCTCGGCCGTCTCGCGGCCGCGGACCACCAGGTTGGAGCCGTAGCCCTCGGGGCCGAAGAAAGGGTAGCTGCCGATGGAGAGCGCCGGATGAGCCTTGGCCACCCGCTCCAGCGGCTCGGCTATCACCCCCTCGCCCGCCCCGTCCACCCGCACGGTGCGCGAGAGCACCGGCGCGCCGGTGCGAAGGCGGGGAACGACGTCGTCCATCATCCCGCGCATCACCGTGGGTACGCCGGCCAGGACGAAGACGTTGCCGATCTGGAAGCCCGGCGGGCCCTGGACCTGGTTCCTCACCAGCGTGCCGCCCTCCGGCACCCGCGCCATCCGCCGCCGGGCCGGGGTGAGCTCGGCGCCGCCCCAGCGGCGGGTCATGATCTCCAGGATCTCGGGGTGCTCGATCAGCGGCAGCCCGAAAGCCTCGGCGACACTGTCGGCGGTGATGTCGTCGTGGGTGGGGCCGATGCCGCCGGTGGTGATCACATAGTCGTAGCGGGTCCGCAGCGCATCGAGGCCGGCGATGATCTCGGCCTTGACGTCCGGCACCACCCGCGCCTCGGCCAGGTCGACGCCGTAGGTGGTCAGGTACCTGGCGATGAAGTTGAGGTTGGTGTCCTGGGTCCGCCCCGACAGGATCTCGTCGCCGATGATGAGGACGGCGGCGGTGACGCGGTCGGTGCTTGCCATGGTCTCGGGGCCTGGACGCAGGAGGATGTTCGACGGCATAGGCTGCCCATGCTTCTGCCGCAACCGATGGCGCGCGGGCGCCTCGTCCAGCGCTACAAGCGCTTCTTCGCCGACGTCCTCCTGGAGGACGGGCGCGAGGTGGTGACCCACTGCCCGAACCCAGGGGCCATGCTCGGGCTGAACACCCCGGGGATGCGGGTCTGGGTCTCCGCGGCGGACGGCGCGAAGCGAAAGCTCGGCTGGACCTTGGAGCTGGTGGAGGCCGACGGCGGCCTGGTGGGCGTCAACACCCTGGCGCCCAACCGCCTGGTCGCCGAAGCCCTCGCCGAGGAAGCCATCCCCGAGCTCGCGGGCTACGCCCTGCATCGCCGGGAGGTGAGGTTCGGGACCGCGAGCCGGGTCGATTTCCTGCTCAGCGCCCCGGGACGGGCGCCCTGCTTCGTCGAGGTGAAGAACTGCCACCTGCGCCGAGCCGGGACCCTCGCCGAGTTCCCGGACTGCGTCGCCGCCCGCTCGGCCAAGCACCTGAGGGAGCTGACGGCGGAGGCCGCCAAGGGCGCGCGGGCGGTGCAGCTCTTCGTGATCCAGCGCACCGACTGCGACCGGTTCGCCGCCTGCGCGGACCTCGATCCGGCCTACGCCGCGGGCCTCGCCCAGGCCGCGACGGCCGGTGTTGAAGTTTTGTGCTATGGTTGCGACATAAGCCCCGAGGCGATCCGCATCGCGCGGCGCGTTCCCTGGGCCGACGCCCCCCTGCCGGAGTAGACCATGGCCTTTGTCGACGACGCGCTGGAAGCTTCGATGCGCACCGGCGCCGTCAAGCTCCATGCCGCCGAGGCGTTCGAGGGCATGCGGCGGGCCGGCCAGCTGGCGGCGGAGTGCCTCGACATGCTGGTCCCCGAGGTGCGCCCCGGGGTGGTGACCGAGGATCTCGACCGGCTGGCCCGCGAGTTCGTCCTGGACGCCGGCGCCCTACCCGCCTGCCTCTTCTACAAAGGCTACGGCCACACCCTCTGCATCTCGCCCAACCACGTGGTCTGCCACGGCATACCGGGGCCCAGGACCCTGCGCGAGGGCGACATCGTCAACATCGACGTCACCGTGATCGTCGACGGCTGGCACGGCGACACGTCGCGGATGTACGGGGTCGGCGAGGTCTCGGCCCGGGCGCGGCGGCTGGTGGACGTCACCTACGAAGCCCTCGCCCAGGGGCTGGCGGCCGTGAAGCCGGGCGCGGGTGTCGGCGACATCGGCGCGGCGATCCAGGCCTATGTGGAGGCTCAGCGCTGCAGCGTGGTGCGCGACTTCTGCGGGCACGGCGTCGGGCGGGTGTTCCACGACGCGCCGAACATCCTGCACTACGGCCGAGCCGGAACCGGACCGGTGCTGAAGCCCGGGATGTTCTTCACCATCGAGCCGATGGTGAACCTCGGCAAGCATCAGGTGAAGCTGCTGGCCGACGGCTGGACGGCGGTCACCCGCGACAAGTCGCTTTCCGCCCAGTGCGAGCACACGGTGGGCGTCACCGAGACCGGCGTCGAGGTCTTCACCGCCTCGCCGGCCGGCCTCTTCAAACCCCCGATCGCCGGCTGAGGCGCGGCCGCCGGATCAAGCCTCGGCGCGCCTGAAGCGCGGCTCGCGCACGCGGGTGACGAGAATACAAAGCGCCATCGCCTCGAACGCGATCGAGATCCAGAACACCGGCAGGTAGCCGAACGACGCCGCCACCACCCCCCCGACCAGGGGGCCGAGCGTGGACATCAGGCCCTGAGCCGTCGAGGAAAGGGCGAGCCGCATCGGCACGTCGTCGCGAGCGCCGAACTCCAAGACCATGGTCTGGGAGCTCATCAGGAAGCCCGACTGGGCCGAACCCAGGCCAAAGAAGGCGAGCAGCACGAGCGCCATGCTGGGCGCCACGATCAAGAGGACGGTGGCGGCGATCCACAGGCCCAGCGCGCCCACGAAGGTGGAGCGGAAGCCCCAGCGGTCGCCCATGAAGCCCCAGATGATGTTGGTCACCGTATCGGCGCCCAGGAAGGCGAAGGTCGCCAGGCCCAGGTTCTTGCCCGAGAGCTCCATCACATGGGCCGCGTAGAGGATGTAGAAAGGCGCCGCGATGCGGCCGGTCACGGCGCAGGTCTGGGCCACCATGAAGTATCGGTAGTCGCGGTCGGCGGCGAGCAGGCCGGGGAAGTCGCGCACCCGGTCGCGCAGCCGCCGTTTCGGACGCAACGTCGGAGGCTCGGGCTCGCGCACCAGAAGCCGCACCGCGGAGAGGCCGGCGCTGGTCAGCAGGAATGCGAGCAGGAAGGTGGTCGAATAACCGTTGCCGAACATGTCGCCCTGGATCAGGTAGTGTCCGGCCGCCCAGGCGAGGCACGCCGCGACCGCGCCGCCGGCCGCGTTCCTGAGCGCCTGCAGGCGGCCGCGACGCCGGATGGGGATCACCTTGGCCAGCAGCATCTGGAAGGCCACCTGCTGGGCCCCGGAGAAGAGTCCCATCAGGAAGAGGAAGGCCAGGATCGTCGCGGCCTCCGCCCCCGGGTGGGCCGCGAGCGTCCAGCCGGCGATCGCGATCCCGAGGATCGGCAGGCGCATCAAGGTGCCCATCAGCATCGAGACCGGCAGCACCTTCTTGCGATGCTCGATGACCGTCGCGCCCACCACCGGCGAAACCACGCCGCCCATCTGCTGAAGCGCTTGGCCGGAAGCCACCAGGAACGGCGAATGGGTGAGCTGCAGCAGATAGGCGGGCAGGAAGGTGGGGGCGTTGAACAACCGGAACCCGGTCATTCCCAGCATGCCGTGGATGAAGTGGCCGGCGAAATTTCGGGGTAGGTTCGCCCAGACGAACCGCTCGTAGGCGGCCTCCGCCTCGAGCTCCGAGGACGAGGGGGCTTCGAGAGGCTCCGGACGCCCAAGATCGATGGCGTTATCCACGGCCCTCAGGTTTCCTCGCCACCAGGAGCGCCCGCTCCGCGCGCGGCGAAGGCAGGCTGACGGCGTCGTCGTAACAGACTCTGCCCGCCTCTCAAGACGCATGCGCAGCTTCGCCTCCGCGACGACGGGCCCGCCCTTGCGCGGCGGAACGATCCGGCGCCGCGATGGTTATGGTCTGGGGCGCTGGCGCTCGGGTGGCCTGCCGATGCTTTACAGCGTGAGGAAAAGCCGGCTGCCGCAAACCTGGCGCTGGCGCGTGCACGAGGACGGCGGGCGCGTCGCCAGCGGCTTCGCCTTCACCAAGGCGGCCGCCAAGAAGGCGGCGATCATGGCGGCCCGGCGCGCACGCCGGCGGCTTCAGCGCACCCGCCGGGGCGAGAGCGAGCCCCTCGAGCAGGGCGAGCCGCGCTGGACGCCCAGCCCGGGCCCTGCCTAGACCGCTCGGGCAAGCCGCTCCGCTCAGGCGAACTTGTAGGCCCGAATGTAGCGGATCGCGAATGTGGCGGGAAAGCGGGTCGCCTCGTCCGGCGCCCCGGGCCAGATCCCGCCCACCGCCAGGTTGGCCAGCAGGTACATCGGTTTGTCCATGTCCGGCGGGGTGGGCTGACGCGACACCTCGGCCCCGTCGACGTACCAGACGAGCTCGCGCGCATCCCAGCTGACGGCGTAGGTGTGGAAGCCCCTGTCGGCCAGCGTCACCTGTTTGGTGTAGGGGCTCGCGGCCTTGCCGTGCACGGACATGTAGGCGGTCAGCGGATCGCCGATGCTCTCCATGATGTCGATCTCGGGCGGCCAGGTCATGTCGGCCGGCAACATCCAGAGCGCCGGCCACAGGCCCTTGCCCTGCGGCAGCCGGGCGCTGATCTCGAAATAGCCGTACCGCTGGGCGAACGAGGGCTGGGTGGTGATCAGGCCCGAGATGTAGCGAAAGCCCCAGAGCTTCGCCGCCTGGATCTCTGGAGTGGGGCGGGCGGTGATCTCGAGCACCCCGTCGCGGACGGCGAGCGGATTGAGTTCGGCCGCATAATCGGGATCGATGTAGACCTGCAGCTCGTGGTTGCTGGAGATGTTGCGCTGGCTGGGCCCGTTGTCGTGGCCGTCGCCGTAGGTCGTCCGCCAGAGGCGGCTTCGCCCGGGGGCGTCCTGCGGCCTTCGGAAATCGGCCTCGAAGGTCATGGCGAGCGCCCTGCCGTCCGGGGCGCGCAAGAGCGGCGCCGAGGCCTGGGCGAGGCTGGGCCGCGGACCGGCCGTGAGGGCGATCAGCGCCGCCAGAAGCAGCGCCGCCACCGCGGCCGCCCCGCCGCCGGCGAGGCCGAAGGCGCGCATCCTGCGTCGGTGTTGGAAGCTCAGCTCCGGCATCGGGCGGCCGGCTAACGTCCGTCCGGGACCATGTAGTACTGCGTGAAGTAGCTGAAGTAGTCGCTGCTGTCGCAGTAGCCGTACCGGGCCTGCTGGCGGATGTTGACCTGGGTGAGCGCGGCCCCCACCACGTTGGCGCCGAGCTCATGCAGCACGTCCAGCCCCGACTGCGCGGTCCGGGCCGGCGTCTTGTTCCACTGGATGAGGTAGAGGACGCGGTCGGCCTTGGCGGCAAGGATCCGCGCGTCCGCCAGCCCCAGCACGGGGGGCAGCTCGAGGATGATCTGGTCGAAATGCGGGGCGAGGTTCTCGAACAGCCGATCCGTCCCCGGGTCGGAGAACAGATCGTGGGGCAGCGTGGTCATCGGCGCCGACGGCAGGATCCAGGCGCCCGACGGCCGATCGCAGATGAGCGCCTCGTCCAGCTTGGCCTTGCCCTGGATCACCTCGACCAGGCCGACGGGACGGTGGCCGGTGAGCTGCGAGAGCCCTCGCTTGCGCAGGTCGCAGTCGATCACCACCACGCGCGCGCCGCTGAAGGCGAGCGTTCGCGCCAGGCAGAGGGAGGAGATGGTCTTGCCCTCGCGCGGGACGGAGGAGGTGACGCCGAGCACCTTGGCGTTCGGAGCGCTGTCGGAATAGGTGAGGAAGGCGCGCAGGTTGCGGAAGCTCTCGGCGAAGCTGGAGTAGGGGCTTTCGATGAGGCCCTTGGCGATCTTGGCGATCTGGCTGCGGTTGTCCTGGCGGCTGAACATCGCCCTGGCCGGGACCTGGGGAATGACCCCGGCGAACGGCACGCCCAGCCTCGCCTCGACGTCGCCGCGGCTGCGCAGCCGCCGATCCCACATTTCGGTGACGAACACCGCAAAGCCGCCGGCGAGGAGGCCGAGCAGGATCGCCAGCGCGGCCCCGATCCGCATGTTGGGCGAGGTCGGCTTCAGCGGCAGGGCGGCCAGGGAGGTGACGACCGCGTCGGACTGCTGGAGGGAGCCCTCGGAAGCGAGGAGATTCGCGCGGTTGAGGTAGGCCTCGTAGATCTGTTTGGCGGCGTCGGCGCGTTGCTGCAGCGCCAGCATCCCCACCTCGGCCTTGTTGTTGGCGACGAGGCCGCCTTGCGCGGAGCCGCGGCTCCCGATGAGCGAGCCTTCCCTCTGGGCGGAGGCCTGGGCGTCCGCGTGGACGCTCGAGAGGATCCGGTTCAGCTCCGCCTGGATCTGGGTCCGGATGTCGTTCAACTCGGCCTGGGTCTTCTGGACCTCGGGATATTCGGGCTGGAAGATCGCCTGCAGCTGGGCGAGCTGCTGGCTCTTCTCGGCCTCCTGCTGGCGCAGCGCCCGGATGGTGTCGTTGACCACCGCCGCGCCGACGTCGGCGCCGCCGCCGCCGCGACGAACCTGCGACATCGCCGCATCGAGCCGCGCCTGCTTCTCAGCCGCATCGGCCCGCGCCTGGGCGATCTGCTGGTTGAGATTGGAGACCTCCTGCTCGGCCATGGTCGCGCCCTGGGCGCTGAACAGGTTGTGGTCGATCTTGTACTGGGCGAGGCGCGCCTGAGCGGCCTCGTCCTCCTCGCGCAGGCGCTCGACCTGGCCGCCAAGGTCGGTGTTGGCCTTGGTCACCGCCGCGATCTTGTCGTCCAGCTGGCGCTGGAGATAGGTGTCCATGTAGGCGTTGGCGATCCGCTCGGCCTTCAGCGGCGTGTGGGCGGCGAAGCCCACGTTCACGACGTAGGTCAGGCCGACCCGCTTGATCCGGGTGTGGCCGAGCACGTTCTGCGCCACCCGCGCCACGTCTACAGAGCTCGGCGCCGGCGACGGACCCGGCCCGCGCGCGGCCGAATTGAACTCAGGGTCGTCGTAGAGCTTGAGCCTGCGGGTCACCGCCTCGGCCAGCGCCGGCGATTTCAGGACCTCGACCTGGCTGTCGATCGCGCTGGTGTCCGGCGGCAGGCCCTGGTCGTTCTCGGAGGTGTTGGTCTTCGCCAGGTTCTCGCGCTTCGGCTCGATCATCACCGAGCCCGTGGCGACATAGGTCGGCGTCATCCGCCACAGCATCACGAGGACCAGCAACGCCGCCACGAAGCCGACCCCCAGCGCCAGCCAAAGCCGTTGCAGGATGATTCCGATTATCTCTCGGGCTCGCGGTCCCTCGTTGACGGGAGCCGGAAGGTGCGCCTCGCGTTCGGCGGGCAGCTGCGGCGGGCTTGCGATTAGACTGGTCATGCTCGTCCCGATACTGCTCGAATACCTCTAGAGCGACCTGTTGCGACTGGCTGGATCGGCGATCGCTACGCGCCTCTGGATAGTCGGGAAGGTCTCCCGGCCCCCCCTCGTTCGACTCCGGCGACCCCAGGCGCCGTCGCTCGACCAAGGTCTGCGGCCTCGCTTGCGAAACCCCGAACAGTGCGGGTTGGTTCCGCACGCGCGTCTTCCACCCCCCATAAGAAAAGCGCAGTGAGAGCCTTCGATCCCTCCATCGCCGCTAGGGATGCGCCCAGGCAATGATCGGCGCCACGTTCAAGAACTCGTGCCAGAGAGTCTTCATCCCGGAGCCCGGCACGATGATGATGTCGCGGCCGTAGACTTGCGGATCGGGCGCGCGCCCCGCGCGGATGGCCGCCAGATCGTAAGTCGTACCGTACCGCGTCCCGTCGACCAGCCGGTACAACGACACCTTGTGCTCCTGCGCCGTCTTCGGATCGGTCCCCTTGGCGAGGGCGATCGCCTGCATGAGGGTGGTGGGGCCGGGCAAGGGATAGATCCCCGGCGCGAGCACCGAGCCGTCCACCGTGACCCTCTGGCTGGCCGCATCCTTCACGGTGACGGTGACCAGCGGGTTCTTCACGTATTTCTTTCTAAGCTCGGCGGCGATGTCCTGCGAGAGCTCCCCGGCCGTGCGGCCGGTGGCGTTCATCTGGCCGATCAGCGGCAGCAGGATCTTGCCCCCGGAATCCACCTGCACGGTGCGGCTGAGGTCGCCGATCTGGAAGACGTTGACGTCCAGCTGGTCGTCGGGTCCGATCTTGTAGTCCGCCGAGACCGACGAGGCCGAAGTGGTGTTGAGGGTCGTCGGACTGACCATCGACGGCGGCGCCGGATCGCCCGCCTCCGCAGGCCGGGCGGCCAGCAGCAGAAGCAGGAAGACGGCCAAGGCGCCCGCGATCGGCGCCCGCTCCAGCCGTGTTTTCATCGGAGGCCTCCCGAAAAGCCGACTCGGAACCCGACCGCCGTCAGCGCCGCCGGCGGCCGGGTCCCTCCGTTTGGCTAAAACTCCGCTGGCCGCGTCTGCGTTCCCGTGCGCAGGAACCAGGCTTCGCGAGGGCAGTTAAGGCCGTGCCGAAGCTCTGCGAGGGGTCCCCGACTTGGTCGCCGCCACACCAGCCGCCGCAGCGCCGTCGCAGACGGGCGCGCCAACAGTGTTTTGGACTTCCGGGGTCTTCGAGGCGCTCGCCGCCTTCGCGATCCTGCTGCCGCTGCTGTTCGTTCCGCAGCTGACCACGGCGGGGCCGGCGATGTCGTTCGCGGCCGTCCTCGGCTACGGGTGGATTCGGCGGCGCGAGGCCGTCGCGATCTTCGCGCGACGCTGGGCGCTGCTGCTGATCCCGGCCTATGCGCTCGCTTCGCTCATCTGGTCCGACCACCCGGACGTCACGCTCAAGCACGCCTTGGAGCTGGTGATGACCGTGGCGGGCGGCCTTCTGATGTCGGCGAGCCGGCGGCCGGCGGCGCTGCTGGCCGGCGCCTGCGGGGCGTTCGGCCTCTACCTCCTCGTCTCCCTGACGCTCGGCCATTCGGTGACGGTGGGCTCGGCGATGAGCGGCGGCGAGACGGCGTTCACCGGCCTCAACGAGGGCAAGAACCTGCTGGGCATGACGGCGGCGCTCGGCGCGCTGTTGTCGGTCTTCCTGCTGACCTGTTCGCTCCGCAGGCGCTTCTGGGCCGGCGTCATCGCCGCGCTCGGCCTGGCGGCGATCGGAGTTCTGATGGTCTACCTCTCGCGGTCGGCCGGCGCCGTCATCGCCTTCACCCTGGCGGCCGCGACGCTGCTCGTGGTCGCCTCTCTGGGAGCTTTCCGGCCACGCAATCGCGGCGTCGTGTGCGCGGTCCTCGCCCTTCTGCTCCTCGCCGGCGGGATGTTCGGCTACGCCTTCGCCAACAGCGTCACCGCCGAGGCCCTGAACCTTTTCCACAAGGATCCGACCCTCACCGGGCGCAGCTACCTCTGGTACCGGGCCATGGATTTCGTCCGTGAGCGGCCGATGTTCGGTCGCGGGTTCGAGGCCTTCTGGGTTCAGGGCGATCTGGACGCCGAGGGCATCTGGCAATACGCCCACGTGGGGACCCGGATGGGGTTCAATTTCCACAACACCCTGATCGAGCTGCTGATCCATTTCGGCTGGGTCGGCGCCGTCCTGACGCTGGCGGTCTTCCTCTTCGCGCTGCTACGGCTGATGCGGCGGGCGGTGCGCGAGCCGTCGCTGGTCGCGGCGTTCTACCTGGGCCTGGTGGTGTTCCAGCTCTCGCGCACCCCATTCGAGAGCCTGATGCCGGCGTCGGTGGACTTCGAGACCACCTTGCTGATGGCGGCGCTGGGTTTCGGGTTCGAGCCGATCGCCCGGCTGGTTGCGGCGCCGGCGCGCCCCAGCCCGCTCAGGCGACCCTATCGCACGCTGCGTCCACGGCCTGGATTCGCGCCCGCGGCGGCGAGACCGCGGATTCCCTATCGCCGCCCGCGGCCCTCGCTACCGGCGCATCGCTGAATCCGCGGCCTGGCGGGCCGGCGCGGGCGGCGCCGAGCGCCGCAGCAGCGGGAAGTAGCTCGCCACCGCCCGCAGGCTGCCGGCCGGGGAAAAGTGGCCCTCGTCCGCGAACAGAAACTCGCCGCGCTCGCGATAGGGACAGATCGTCCCCTGGCAAAGGCCCGGAAGGGGGTCGACGAACCGCGCAGGCCCAGCGATCGCCGCCAGCCTGCGGTTCAATGACGGATCGAAACTGATCGGCCAGACATCCCGCCCCCGCTCCCCCTCGCGGAAGGAAATCACGTGGACGTCGGCGGTGAACATTGGGCTTTGACCGATCACATAGACGTTGACGCCCAGCTTCGAGAGAACCGCCAGGGTGTCTGCGAGCCCGCCCAGCCCGCGCCGCTCGAGGTCCGCCCACCTCGCCGACATCACCACCGTCCGGATCCCCTGCTCGCGGATGATCGCGATGGCATGCTGGTTGAAGCGCTGGCAGCCGGGGCGGTTGTAGGCCGAATAGGAGAGCACCGGCGGGCAGCCCGCGGCTGCATATTCCATGACGCTGTAGGGAATCTGCGCTGCGTAGGCCTCTATCCCGGTCGCGTAGTGGTTGGCGTAGGAATCCCCCCAGAGCAGCGCCTTCTCCGTCCCGCCGTGCGTGAGCGTGCAGCCCGCGGCGCTCCACCGGGTGGGATCGGGATCGTTGTCGAGGAAGCAGAGGCCCTCCGGTCCGCCCGCCTGCCGGGCGGCGCTCTCGGCGAAGCCTGGGAAGCGGCCGGGGAAGCCCTTCGCGGCGAGGCCGGCGGCCCCGAGCGCGGCGGCCAGGGCCATCGCCAGCAGGCCGCCGCCGATCACCACCGCGCGCGAAGGGCGGAAGCTTCGGCTGCGGAAGGGCTGCTCCACGAAGCGCCAGGAGGCGTAGGCCAACGCCAGGCTCGCACCGACCACCAGGGGCGCCTCGGCAGGCCCGGGCGCGCGCAGCTGATAATAGGTGAGGAAGGAGATGATCGGCCAATGGACCAGGTAGAGGGAGTAGGAGACGAGGCCGATCGCCACCATCGGCGGGAGGGCCAGCAGCCGGGTCGGCCACGAGCCCCCGCAACTCCCGACGTGGATGAGCAACGCGGCCCCCAGGCACGGCGGCAGGGCGGCGATCCCGGGAAACGGCGTGGCTGGCGTGTAGGCGAAGACAGCGAAGGCGACGCCGGACGCGCCGAGCGCCGCCAGGAGCTCCCTCAGCCATCGCGCCCGCACGCTCGGCAGCGCCGTCAGGGCGACCAGCGCGCCGAGCAGCAATTCCCAGGCGCGGGTGGGCAGCAGGAAGAAGTTGGCGGTCGGGCCGACCTTGCTCGCGAAAACGCTGAGCCCCAGCGACGCCAGGGCCAGCGGCGTCAGCGCGAGCGCCCACCGCTTCCGGAAGAAGCGGAACACCACAAAGAGGGTCAGCGGCGCGAAGATGTAGAACTGCTCCTCCACCGACAGCGACCAGGTGTGGAGCAGCGGCCGAAGATCCGCGCCGTTGGCGAAGTAGCCGGAGTTCTTCCAGAAATAGAGGTTGGAGACGAACGCCGCGGTGGCGATCAGGCTCTTGCAGTAGTCCAGCAGGTAGGTCGGCAGGAGGAGCGCCACGGCCGCCACGAAGGTGACCGCCATGGTGACGAACAGGGCCGGGAATATCCGCTTGATCCGCCGCTCGTAGAAGCCGGTGACGGAGAACCGCCCGGCCTCGATGTCGCCCAGCAGGCTCTTCGAGATCACGTAGCCGGAAATCACGAAGAAGATGTCCACCCCGACGAAACCGCCCGAGGCCGCCGCCACGCCCGCGTGGTAGAGAACCACCACGAGCACTGCGACGGCGCGAAGGCCGTCGATGTCGGGGCGGTAGCCTTCGCGCCGGGGCGCGGCCGGGGCGGCGCGCGGCGCGTCCAGCGCCTGGGGGCGCGGCGCCCGACCGCGCAAGCCCACACCCTCGTCCAGCCGCGCCCTCGACGACAACGCGGACGGCCGCTCGACGCTCACCGGACTGCCTCGCGTTCCGGGGCGGTCGGACGCGCCCGGCCCTGTTCGAGGAGCCGGCTCCAGAACCCGATCGACCAGGCGGCGTGCATGATCATCGCGGCCGGACCGGAAAGGACGGCCGAGCCGCTCCGCCGCCGCGCGGCGATGCCCAGGCCGTAGACGCAGCACCCCAGCGCCCAGGCGCCGGCCGGCAGGGCGGCAAGGGGCCAGGCCGGCGCGGCGGCCAGCGCCGCCAGGGCGGGCGCGACCGCCAGGGGCAAGAGCTGCCGGACCCGTGGCGGTTCGCGGTGGCGCAGCAGGGTGCGGGCGCGGCCGCGGCCGTAGCTCAGATACTGCCGGAAGAGCGTCAGGGGGCTCGGCCTCGGGAAATAGAGCACTTCCACCTGGCGCGTCAGCCAGATCCGCCCGCCGGCCCGGCGCAGCCGCACATCGAGCTCGGCGTCCTCGTTGTGGGTGAAAGTCTCGTCGTAGCCGCCGGCGGCCCAGAAGCGCTCCAGGTCGAAGAGGGCGTGGTGGCCGTGGTCGACAAAGCACGCCTCGCCGGCCCGGCGATGGGCCGACCCGCCGGCGCCGAGCCGCGAGTTCTGGGCGAAGGCGGCGGCCCGCTGAAAGACGCCGCGCCCGTCGGCCCTGAGGGCGACCACCACGGAGGCCGCGCCCTCGACCCGCTCGGCCTCGCCGATGAGGCTGGAGACGAAGCCTTGCGGATAGTCGGCGTGGGCGTCGGCCCGGATCAGCCAGCGCCGGCCGGCGCCATGCAGCGCCGCGCCGAGGTTCACCCCCGCCGATTGGAGCCGCTTGGCGTTGTGCGCCAACCGGATCCGAGGGTCGCGGGCCGCGAGCTCCGAGACCAGCTCGGCGCCGCCGTCGTCGCTGCCGCCGTCGGCCACCACCACCAGGGGATCGGACCAGCCCGGATCGTCCAGAAGGCGGGCGATCACCGCGGCGATGTGCGGGCGTTCGTTGAGGCACGGGATGACGACAACGGCCCCTCGCCCCACCTCGGGCCTGCCGCCGCCGTCCATCAGGCCAGGCCTCCGAGGGCCTGCAGGAGCCGGCCGCAGTCGCCGGTTCCAGCGCGGAACCATTCGGGGGGCGCCCGGCGGCTCTTTTCCTCCAGGGTTCTGTACGCGCCGGCGTCGAGGTCGCCGAAGAACCGTTCCAGATCGTAGAGCGGATCCTCCACCACCAGGCCGAGCCCCCGCTGCTCGAGCCAGCGCCCGACCTCGGTTCCCTTCAGCGCGATGGGCGCCGCGCCATAGCGGCCACCCTCATAGAGCCGATTGGGCAGCAGCCAGCGGGAGTTTGCACCCTCCTCGAAGTAGTCGATCGCCCAGCTGAAATGGACGCTTCCGTAGAGCGCCTCCAGATCCTCGGGGGCGTAGGCGCCGGCGAAGATCATCCCCGGCGTGCGGGCGACGTCCGCTTCGAAGTCGGCGAACTCGCGCTCGGACGGACGGCCGCCGATGACCACCTCCACTTGCCCCGGACGGCGCCGGGCAAGCTGGCTGAGCAGCTCCAGGCTGCGCCGGCAGCGCAGCATCCCGAACCAGCCGATCCGCCAGGGCGGCCCGGGCCGGCGCGCCGGCACGCAGCCGCGCGGCCGCGCCGCTGGGAGCTCGAAGACCTTGTTCTCCACCGTCAGCACCGGCAGCCGCAGACTTCGGTTCAACCCCTGCCGCGGCTCGAAATACGACGTGAGATGCGCCGGGGAGCTGACGATCAGGAGCTGGGCGCGGCGCAGGATCGCCCGCTCCAGCGCGCGCAGCAGCCGCCCCGCCGGGCCAGGCGACACCATCAGCCGGTGGACGTCCAGGCATTCGTACGCGAGCCGCGCGTTCGGCGCGTGGGCTCGGCGGGCGGCGTCGCCGACCACCAGCATCTCGAGACTGCGGGCGAGCACTACTTGCGCGCCCCGGACGTCCGCCAACGCCGGCGCCCTCAGCACCTGCCGCACGACGCCGAGCGCCCGCCGGCCCAGGCGGCCGTCGAAGCTCCGCCCCAGATCCACCGCCGGCGCGTCGTGCACGAAGGCCGGTGCGGCGGCGGTGCGGCGGAAACCGAGGACGGTCACCTCCGCACCGCGCTCGCGCAGCATGCGCACCCGCCGCAAGACGGCCGCGTCGGAAAGATCGTGGACGAAATAGGCGATCCGCACGAAGCCCCGCAGCCAAGTTCTCTTTGTGCCCCAACGCGCCAGGTCCGGTTTGGACGCAGCTGATTTCGCGTTTTTAGGCCGCCGCTTCGGCCCGACTGGGCTCGGCCGGCGCCTGGGCCGGCGGGGGCGCCGGCGAGCCGGGGTCGCGCAGCCAGTCGATGAACTCGCCGTGACGCGCGTCGGCGGTGAAGCTGCTGCGGATCGCGGCCAGGGCGCGGGCCCCGAGGGCGGTGCGTGAGGGCTCGTCGGTAAGCAGGCGGATCACCGCGGAAGCGAAGGCTTCCGGCGTGTCCGCCACGGCGACCGCATGCGAGGTCTCCTGCTCGACCCCCTGGAGGGTGATCGAGGTGGCCACGCAAGCCTTGCCGTAGGACAGGGCCTCGATCAGCTTTATCTTGAGCCCCGAGCCGGCGATGAGCGGGGAGACGACGACCCCCGCGGTTCGGTAGAGCTCGTCCAGCCGCTCGACGAACCCGAGATAGCGGACCCCTTCCGCCGAAGGCAGGTGGGCGCGTGAGACGCTGCCGGCGATCAGGAACTCCAGGCCCGGGAACGCCGCGCGCAGCGCCGGCCAGACCTGGGTGAGCATCCAGGTCAGGCCGCTGACGTTGGCCCCGGTGTTGCTGCCGACGAACAGGATGCGCGAAGCGTCGCCGGGATGGGGCGTGGAAGCCGGCTCGGCGGTCATCGGGACGACCAGCACGCGGCGGTGTGGAAGCCAGCCCGCGACTTCGTCCGCCTCAGTCTTCTGGATCGCGATGACGGCGTCGGCACGGCCGAGCAGGAGCAGCTCTGCATCCCGATCGAGGCGCGCGACCGCCGCCGGAGCTTCCGGTTCGCGGAACACCTCCATCCGGCGGTGGAAGAGGTCGTGCATCACCACCGCCGTCGACGCATCCGGCCGCAGGGCGTAGGCGAGCGCCTCGGTCTGCCAGGCGTAGTCGGCCACGAGGATGTCGGCCTGGCCGCGGATGCAGCGGGCGACGAACAGGAAGTCATCGTCGAGCCACTCGGCGGCGGGCGCGTAGGGGGCCGGCCGGGCGTTTAGCCAAGCGCTCGGCAACCCGAGCTTGGCCAGCACCTTCGCCGCCGCGCCGCGCGCGGCCGCCAGCCAGACGCCGGGGTCCCGGGCGACCATCAGCGGGCCGAGGCGGAACACGCCCCGAAAGCGGATGGAGCCGAAGACCCTCACCGCCGGCTTCAGCCACATTATCGGCCATCGCCCGAGGGTCGAGGGCGAGGGCTGCAGAAGGCGCGGCGTGAAGCCCGCCCGCCGCACCGCCTCGGCGAGATCCAGCAGATAGGTGGAACTGCCGTTGGTGCGCCCCACCACCCGCTGGCGGCACACGAACCAGACCTGTTTGCCCGAGGGCTGGACCGGCTTTGGCGATCGCGACATCCGCGCCCATAGCCGCCGCGCCGCGGCGACGGCCGGCATCCGCAGGAGCAGCGCGGCCTGCGGCCGTCCGGCCAGCACGCGAGCCGTCCGCCGGAACCGGCCGCGCTTCAGAGCCGCCACCGCCTCGACGAAGGCCTGCGCCGTGGCGATGGAGGCCTCGCGCCGGGCCAGCGCCGCGAGCAGGGGCGCGCGGCCCGGCGGCGCCGCGGCCAGATGCCCCCGATGCGCCCGGACGATTTCGCTCAAGGCCTCGGCGCTCAGCCGGTGCGAGACCGAAGCGGCGTGCTTGCGGTAGAAGTAGCCGAGGAAGGGATCGATCCGGCAGGCGAGGCCCGCCGCCAGCAGCCTGAAGAGCAGGTCGTGGTCCTCGCCGATCGGCATCGTCTCGTCGTAGCGAACCTTGGACGCGCGCCAGGCGCGAAGCCGGATCATCGGCTTGAGGTAGCCGAGGTCCGAGCGGCTGCGCAGCAGCCGCGTCTCCAGGACAAACTCCTCCGCCGTGAGCCAGGTGGGGGTCCGCGAGCGGCCGCGCCCCAGGAACCGCCGCGCCTTGCCGGGCGAAGCGTCCTCGAAGACGAGCAGGTCGTCGGCGACGATGTCGGCGCCGTCGGCCTCGGCGCGCGCCAGCAGCCGCGAAAGGCGCGCGGGATGCATCAGGTCGTCGCTGTCGAGGATGGCGAACCACTCGCCGCGCGCCAAATCCATCGCCCGGTTGCGGGCGCCGCCCGGCCCACGCCGATTAGGCAGACGCTCCACGCGGACGCGGGGGTCGCGCTTGGCCCACCGGACGGCGCGCGCCACGCTGTCGTCGTCGGAGCCGTCGTCGACGACGATCACCTCGATTTCCCGCAGATCCTGTCCCAGAGCCGAGGCGATGGCGATCTCGAGAAATCGTCCGCCGTTGAAGTTGGCGATCCCGACCGTGACCAGGGGAGAACTCATCGGCTTTTCCGCACACGCCTCGTCTGGCCGGGAACGGTCGATCGCAAGGCTCGCGCAAATGCGTCGACGGCCCAGTCAAAGCGCCGCGCGCGCTTCGGTTCCCGATCGCGCGCTGAGCGGGTCCGCTCGCCCGCAGAGCCGGGGCCCAAAGTCGGACGGCAGAGTGTCGCAGCGGCCGCCGTCGCCAGGGCGCGCGGGGGGCAGCTTCACTTCTGCGACCTTCTGCCTCGGCCACAGCCTCGGCCAAGGTCGCTATCAGGACCGCGGGGCGTCTTGAGTGTCGGAGAGACCAGCATGAGCCTCGCTCGCGCCATCCGCCGTTAGCGGCAGAACCCCCACCCAATAGCAACAGTTAGTTTCAGTATTCTGCAGTCTCCTGACTGCGGATGAGCCCCTTTTTGTCAGGAGTTTCCATGTCAATCGATCCGAACAACCTTTCCGGCACGGCCACGATGACGTTCGACGACGAGTTCAACTCGCTCAACCTGTGGAACGGATCCTCCGGCACCTGGTCGACGACCCTCGCCACCTCATCCGACAGCGCCAACGGCGCCAGCCTCACCGGCAACAACGAGCAGGAATGGTACATCAACAGCAACTACGGCCCGACCAAGTCGGTGGTTCCGTGGACTGTGAACAACGGCGTGTTGAGCCTGACCGCGGCTCCAGCCGATCCCTCGATTCAGCCTGAAATCAACAACTACAAATACACGTCCGGCCTGCTGGAATCCTCGCACTCCTTCAGCCAGGAGTACGGCTACTTCGAGATCAGCGCCAAGCTGCCCGCTGGACAAGGCTTCTGGCCGGCGTTCTGGCTGATGCCCGAAAACAACACCTGGCCGCCGGAGCTGGACGTCATGGAGGTTCTGGGGAAGGATCCCACCACCCTCTACACCACGGTCCACACCGGCTCGAACAACGCTTCGGACACCAAGGCCACCACCGTGGCCGACATGTCGACCGGCTACCACACCTACGGGGTGGACTGGGAGTCGGACTACATCACCTGGTATTTCGACAACCAGGAGGTCTACAAGGTCGCGACGCCGTCGGACATGCACCAGCCGATGTACATGCTCCTCAACCTGGCGGTCGGCGGTTACTGGCCAGGCTACGTGGATTCGACCACGCCCTTCCCTTCCAGCATGAACATCGACTGGGTGAGGGCCTACCAATCCAAGCCCGCCGACGCCACGACGCCCAGCACGCCCACGACCCCCTCCGACCCCACGACGACTCCGTCGACTCCGTCGACTCCGTCGACGCCCCCGACCACCACCACAACGACTCCGTCGACCCCGACCACGACTCCGTCGACCCCGGCCACGACTCCGTCGACGCCGACGACGACGCCAACCGATCCGGGCACGACTACCGGCGGCCGGGGCGGCCACACGATCAGCTTCCCTAGCCTGTCGGGCTTCAACTGGCAGCCGTCGACCACCACCAACAACTGGCATCCGACGACTGTCACGACGCATGCGGCCAGCACGGCGCAGACCGTTCCCACCACCAGCGGCCAGACGTCCAGCCAGCAGGACCTCTGGGCGTCGCTGCACCTGACCAACCCCTCCGCCGCCACCGACTCGGCCAGCCTCAGCCAGGCCTTCGAGGCGCTCGGCGCAAACGGGCGTGTGAACCCGCTGCACATGACGCTGGATCACGTGGCGCCGACCAGCGCCCTTCACGCCAACGACCTGGTGTTCAACTGACGCCCTAACCCGCGCGGGCGACCAACAGACTCCCGAGGTGCGCAGGCCGGCTGACCTGCGCACCTTTTTTCTTTAGTGACTCAAGAAATACTGGCTTCGCTATTTCGAAAGACCTGACAAGGCTCGCGCTTCTGCGCCAGAAGCTGGCGACAGGACAACCGTCCGGCTGAAGTTACAGTCAAGCTGGAACCGCCAAAGCCCAATTACATTAATCTTACGGTTTGGCTGTTCCACCCTGAGAGTCCGTTCCGACAGCATGTCTGAGAACGCATTGACCCGCCACGCCTTGGGGGGCGCAGTCCCCGCGAGGAGCGAGGCCCCGTCTGAGCGTGAGCGGCTGCTGGCGGCGGCGCACGCTGCCATCGCCCTCCTCCTCCTGCTCGTCCTGCTGCCGCTGCTGCTGCTGATCGCGGCGGGCATTTTCGTCGAGGACCGGGGACCGGTCCTGTTCGCCCATCGCCGGGTCGGACGCGGCGGCCGTCCATTCCGCTGCATGAAGTTCCGGACGATGGCGAGGGACGCCGAGACGCGTCTGGCCGAACTCCTGGAGAACAATCCCACCGCCCGCGAGGAATGGCGACGCGATCAGAAGCTGCGGCGCGATCCGCGGGTGACGCGGCTGGGCGCCATCCTGCGCCGCTCGAGCCTGGATGAGCTGCCGCAGTTGCTCAACGTGATCCGCGGCGAGATGAACCTGGTGGGCCCGAGGCCGATCGTCCAGGCGGAGGTCGCCCGCTACGGCGGCAGGATCCGTCACTACTATGCGGTGAAGCCTGGCATCACCGGCCTGTGGCAGGTGAGCGGGCGCAACGACGTCAGCTACCGCACCCGCGTGGCGATGGATTGCCTCTACGCGCGCAACCGGGGCCTCCTGCTGGACGGCTGGCTGATCCTGAGGACGGTGCCGGCGGTGCTGCTGAAGCGCGGGTGCTATTGAGGGCGGGCGCCGCCAAGGATCGTGCCGGCGGGCTCAGCGCCGCTTGTCGATGACCACGATCGGGTACTGCCAAAGCGCCACGGCCAGGGACGGCGCCGCGCTCTCCAGCGCGGCGGCGGCCCGATAGAACGCGCGCGCCAGCGCTCCGCTCTTCAGCAGAGCCCGGGCCGGGCGGCTGCCGATCGCCTCCCAGGGCTCGAAGCGCACGCCGACATGGGGGTCTGCGAAGCGCCGCCACCACGAAAGCGGATGGGCGTAATAGTAGAGAGGCGGCGCCTCGGCGAGCTCCGTCCCGCTCGGCCTGCGGGTCCAGCCCGCGTTCAGCCGCCGCATCGCCTCGCCTGGGATCGCAAAGGGCGATCTGGGGTTGGCGTAGATGATCACCACCCGGCCTCCAGGCTTGACCAGCCGCAGCATCTCGCGGACCGCGCGCTCCTGATCGCTGCGGTCGATGTGGTAGGCGACATGCGCGCAAAAGACGGCGTCGAAGGTCGCGCTTTCAAGGCCGCTGTCGACGATGGAGCCGACCTGGCAGACCGCCCGGTCGCCGAGGATCGCCTTTGCCTGCTCGACCGCCGGCGCCGATATGTCCAGGCAGTGCGCGCGCTCGAACGCCGCGCAGATCTCGACGTGGCTTTGCGGCAGATCCCCGCCGCCGACCAGCAGAAGGCGTCCCCCGATCGGGGCGAGCAGACGGAGCACCCGCGCGGCCGGTCCTCGCGCATAGGTCTGGTGCGCATGGGGAAACTGGCGGAACAGCTTGTCCTCGCCGGACATGGCGCCGTCGCTGCGCCAGCCGTACCGGTCGTAGAAGGACCTGACGATTTCCTGAGCCGGGGCCGGATGCGCGGGCCTCCGCCGATTGGAAGTCATCAGGCCCGTGTCCGCGCTAGGCCCATCCCCCGGCCCCGGGGGCCGGCAGCGTGGCCGTGATCCTGCCGGTTAAGCGCGCCGCGCTTCGCTATGTTCCCGGCCGCACGCCATCGAACCGCGCGCCGACCGGCCGATGGCCTTCGCCCGCGACTCGGGCCTATCTTCGGCGCCTAGTGTCCCGAGTCCGAAGTTCGACAGTGGATGGGGACGGGCCCCGTGCGAACTTCGGACTCGATGAGGACACTAGCAAAGCTTTGAATCTAGTGTGGTTTACGAATTTGAAGTTCGCTTCAGCGCCCGCCCCATCAATCGAGCGAACTTCAAATTCACCACACTAGGCTCCAGACTGGCGTTCCGGCTGCGCTGAAGAACAACGCTGGCGACGGCGACGAGAAAAGGCGATGCCCAAGAACAAATCTGGGGAGCGCGGAGCCGAGAAGCTGTGGTTCAACTGGCCGCTCGTGGTCGGCCTCATCGCGAACATCACCGTTTGGGGGGCGATCGCCTTCTGGATCTTCGGCCGGAAAAGCTAGGCGCCCCCCCCTCGCCGGTCACTGTTCCCGGAACGAACCCCAAAGCGCATTGCTGAACGGCTCGAGCAGGTACTGGAGCGCGGTGCGCTTGTGGAGGGGCACCAGCACCTGCGCCGGCAGGCCGGGCCTCAACTCGAAGCCGGGGCTGCGCGCCCGCTCGAAGGCGGAGAGCTGGGCGAGCGGCACCTTGACCTCCGCGGTGAAGTAGCGCGTGCCGGTCTTCTCGTCGGCGAGGCTGTCGGCCGAGACGCTGGCCACCTCGCCGTTGAGGATCGGCAGCCCCCGGTCGTGCAGGCTGGGGAAACGCACCTCGGCCTTCTGACCCGGACGAAGGCCTTGGGCGTCGTTGGGAGATATCCGGGCCTCGATGAGGAGCGGCGCCTTGTCGGGCACGACATCCATCAGGCGCTGGCCTGGCTGGACGACGCCGCCGACGGTGAAGACCGACAGCCCGACCACCGATCCGGTGGCGGGGGCGCGGATCTGGGCGTGCGCCAGCTTGTCCTTGGCGGCGCTCAGCTTGGGTAGGGCGTCGTTGAGGGCGGTTTCCACTTCCGAGAGCTCGCTGGCGATCTTGTCGCCGTCGGTCTTGTCGACCTGCATGATCTCGAGCTGGGTCTCGCGCGCCTCCTGCCGCGACTGGGCGACGCTCGCCAGGTACTGGCCGCGCTGGCCGGCGATCTGAGCCTGGTTGCGCTGCAGTTCGCGCACTCTGTTCAGCGGCGCAAATCCGCGCGCGGCCAGCGACTGGATCCCCTTGAGCTCGTCCCCCAGCAGCTTCTGCTGCCGATCGGAGGAGGCGATCTCGCTCTGATAGCCGCGGATGAGCTCGCCGAGCTCCGAGGTCTTCTGGCTGAGCACGCTCTTCTGGGTGGCGAGGGCCGCGGCGTGCGCGTCGTACTGGGCCTGCTGGATCGCCTGCGCCTGGCGCGCCTGGACGAGGTCGGCGCCCGTGAGGCTGGCGTACTCGGCCGGCCATGCGATGGCCGCCTGGCCTAGCTGCTCGGCCTGCAGACGCGCCCGCCGGGCTTCGAGGGCGATGACCTGGGCGGCCAGCGACTGCTCGTCGGCCTGCGACTCCGCGCCGGCCAGTTCGATGAGCACGTCGCCGGCCTTCACATGCTGGGCTTCGGTCACGTGGATCGCGGTGATCACACCGCCGTCGCGATGCTGAACGGTCTGGCGGTGGCCGTAGACGGTGACCTCGCCGGGCGCGGCCACGGCCGAATCGAGACGCGCGATCGATCCCCAGCCCAGGAACAAGAACAGGAAGGCGCCGGCGACGGCGCCGCCGATCCGGATCTCGCGGCGCGGATCGTCGACGTCGACGTCGATCGGCGCCACCGCCGAACGCAGCGTCGAGGCGACCGTGGCCATGGCGGCCGGCGCGGGGAGTTGCAGCTTCACTTGAGCGCTCCTTTGAGTTCGGCTCGCCTCAGGCGGCCGCGGGGGCGACGTGGGCGGGGGCCGGGGCCGCGGCCGGCCGCACGTGCGCGGGGGCGCTGATCCGCTGGATCACCTCGTCCCTCGGGCCATAGAGCTCCAGCCGGCCTTCCTGGAGGACCATCAGCTTGTCCACCGCGGCCAGCACCCCGGTCCGGTGGGCCACCACCAGGATGGTGGTTCCGGCCGCCTTCAGATCGGCCAGGGTGCGCACCAGCACCGCCTCGCCGTCCGCGTCGAGGTGGGCGTTCGGCTCGTCGAGGATCAGCACCGACGGATCACCGAACAGCGCCCGCGCCAGCGCGATCCGCTGCGCCTGGCCGGCCGAGAGCCCCTTGTCGCCCCAGCCGATCACGGTCTCGTAGCCGTCGCCGAGACGCAGGATCATCTCGTGGGCGCCGCATTTTTTGGCCGCCTGTACGACCATCTCGTCGATGCGTTCGACATCCTCGTCCATGGCCGTGCGGAACCGGGCGATGTTCTCCTTGACGGTGCCGGCGAAGAGCGTGGGCGCCTGCGGGAGGAAGCCGACGAATTGGGCGAGCCGCTCCGGATCCCAGTCCTTGGCGTCGGCGCCGTCGAAGCGGACGCCGCCATGGTCGGCCAGCGCCGCGCCCGCCAGCACCCTCGCCAGGGTGGACTTGCCCGCCCCGCTGGGACCCACGACGCCCACCGCCTCGCCAGCCTCCACTCGGAAGCTGACGTCGCGCAGGATCGTTGCCTGCCGGCCAGGCGCCAGCACCGTCAGGCGCTCGGTCTCGAGGACGCCGCGCGGCGGCGGAAGCAGCGTCGAGGGTCGCCTGGACGCCGCATGCTGGAGCAGGCTGGTCAGCGCCCGGAAGGCCCCGCGCGCCTGCACTACGTTACGCCAGGCGCCCAGCACCTGTTCGATCGGCGCAAGCGCGCGGGCCATCAGGATCGAGGCGGCGAAGATCGCCCCCGGCGAGATCTTGTTCTCGATGGCGAGCAGCGCCCCGAGGCCCAGCGCCAGCGACTGCAGCGACAGCCGCAGGAACCGGGTCATGGTCATGTAGCCGCCGCCGGCGAAGCTGGCCTGGGCCTGCAGCAGATTGGCGGCCTCACGTTCGTGAAGATGGCGCCGTACGAAAGCCTGGCGCATGCCCAGCGAGCGGATCACGTCGGCGGAAGCGGCCGAGAACTCCTGATTGACGTAGGCGATGTTCGCCGCCTCGTTGGCGCTCTGGATGCGGGCCCGGGTCGCCCGCTCGTTGCGCCAGGTCAGGAAGAGCAGCGCCGCGGCCCCGACGAGCGCCAGCAGCCCCAGCGCTGGATGGATGATGAAACAGACGAGGACGTAGATCGGCGTCCAGGGCGCATCGAAGAGCGCCAGCACGCCGACGCCCGTGAGCGTCTGACGGAAGGTGTCGAACTCCCGAAGCGCCTGTTTGGTCAATCCCTCGCGCGAGGCGGCCGGCTGCGAGAGGGTCGCATCCAGGATCGCACCCGACAGGATCCGGTCCAGCCGCACGCTCGCCCTGACCAGAAGGCGCGAGCGCACCATGTCGAGGAGCGCCAAGGCGCCGAGGGCGGCCAGCAGGACGAAGGTGAGGAACGCCAGGGTGGCGAGCCCGCGCGAAGGCACCACCCGGTCGTAGACCTGCAGCATGTAGAGCGTCGGGCTGAGATACAGCAGATTCAAGAGCGCGCTGAAGATCGCCGCGGCGATGAAATGGCGCTTGCAGGCCGCGAGGGCCGCGGCGATTGGCGTGGCCAATTGAGGTCGGGTTGGGCGCACTGAACTTTCCCACATGCTCTTGAGCGACGAAGCGGCGGCGGCCGCCCTCGGGGGGCTTCCCGCCAAGGCGGGTCCGACGCAGCTATCCCTGGTCTGGATGCTGCTTAGCGACCAGAAATGACCCGATAGACCAGCATTGGCCATGCGTCATCGTGGCGCTATCCCTTATAGCTACGCTTAATTCTTTAAGTCTTCGGCCAGCTTGCGAGCTATTATTGCGCAGCTTGAAAGACAACTCTAGCAGAGCGACACCGGAAACTTGGCTTAAATTGGGCGCGAGGCCAACGCCCGTTCGTCTCAGGCGCCCGGCCAGGGAGGGCGTCCCACCGGGTAAGGGGGCAAGTGCGTCTTGGCGGGTTGGCAACCGATGTGCACGCAGCGGTGGGCAGGCGCGTGATGCGAGGAGCGCCGCGCGTGACGATGGACGCGATGATCCGCAGCGGCGCCGTGTCCGGTCCGGCCCGCGACGACGCCGCGGGTCTCGCCGGCGCGCCCGTGGAGGGTCGGACGGCCTCGATGATGGCCGACCTGGGATCCCGGATTCGTCGCGCCCCCAAACCCCGCCGAGGACGTTGATGGCAGGGCGGACGCCTGCGCCTGGACCACCGCCTGAGTGGGCCGCGGCTGCGCCGGCGCAGGCCTGGCGTCCGCCTCCGGGACCGGCGTCTGGGGCGCGGGCCGGCCGCGCTGAAGCCAACCATAGCCGGCGAGCGCGAGACCAGCCGCCGCTAGGACGATCGCCGCCAGTCGCAGCGGGGAGCGCCTGGCGCCGCTCTTGGGCGACGTGCTGGGGGGCAGGACCGGCGCCTGGCGCGCCGGCGGCGGCGCGGAGGTCTTGAGGGCCGGAACCTGGGCGGTCACGGGAGCGGGCTTGGGCGCCGGCTCGGCGGTGCGGCCCGGCTTGGGCGCCTTGGCCGCGGGGCTGGGCTTCGGCGCGGGCGCCGGCGGCGCGAGCAGCTGCAGCTTGGCCTGACGCTCCGTTCGCGTTCGCCCGCCCGACGCGGCCGCGGCCGGCTCTTGCCGATCCGGCCCGGAGGGGGCCGGCGCCGGCAGCCGCCGCGGGGCCTTCGCCGCCGGTTGCGGGGGCGCCAGCAACCTTTCCACCCCCGCGATCTCGAAGAACCGGGTCTTTCGCGCGGACTCGGGCGGCTCGAGGAGCGACCCGCACTGCTGGCAAAGGCGCCGCCAGGCTGCGTTGGACGCCTGGCACTCGGGGCAGGCCCGCTGTTCCGGCTCGGTCGTCTCGAACGGGGTGGAGTCGGGCGCCACGGGTTCGCCCGCCTTGGCCCCGGCTGGCGGCCTCGCAAATTCCACCGCCACCCTCCGGCGTGTTCGCGCCACCCGGGTCCGACAACGCTGAAGCTTCCGTTTGGTTCCTGAAAGGCGCCGGTTCCAGAGCCGGCGGCGATCCGATAGAGCTTGCGCAGGCTCGCCGATCCGACACGGCCTGCGCGAGGCGACGTGCGGCGGCGCATCCAGCATGGGTGAGACGACATGGTCGGCGAAGACCGGATCTTGACGACCCACGTAGGCAGCCTGCCCAGACCGGAGGCGCTGATCGAGCTGCTGGAATTGCGCGAGAAGGATCCGGGGGCCGACCCGGCCAGGGTGAGGGCGCAGCTGCGGGCCGAGGTGGCCGCGGTGGTGAAGCGCCAGGTCGAGCTCGGGATCGACCTGGTCAGCGACGGCGAGTTCAGCAAGGTAAGCTACGCCACCTACGTCACCGAGCGGCTGAGCGGATTCGGCGGTGAATCGCGGGGCCACGCCGCCGCCGACCTCAAGGCGTTTCCGGACTACGCCCGCAAGCTGATCGAGATCGGCGGCGTCGTGCCGAGCGCGGGCGGGGTGTGCTGCGTCGGTCCGGTGGCCCCCCAGAGCGCGGCGGCCCTGCGCGAGGACCTGGACAACTTCGCCGCCGCCCTCGAAGACGCAAGACCGTACGGCGCCTTCATGAACGCCGCCTCGCCGGGCGTGGTGTCGGTCTTCCAGAAGAACGCCTTCTATCCGGACGAGGACGCCTACATCGAGGCGGTGGCCGAGGCGTTGAGGCCGGAGTACGAGGCCATCGTGGCGGCCGGCCATCTGCTGCAGATCGACTGCCCCGACTTCGCCATGGGCCGCCACCTGGCCTTCGCGGACCTCAGCGACGAGGCGTTCGTGGGAATCGTCGAACGCAACGTGGCGGCGGTGAACCAGGCCACCCGCAACATTCCCGCCGAAAAGCTGAGGGTTCACCTCTGCTGGGGCAACTACGAAGGACCGCATCACCACGACATCCCGCTGGAGAAGATCATCGGCGCCGTCCTGAAGGTGAAGGCGCGCTGCCTGCTGATCGAAGGCGCCAATCCGAGGCACGAGCACGAATGGAAGGTCTTCGAAGACGTCAGACCGCCGCCCGACACCATCATCGTCCCCGGCGTGATCGATTCCACCTCCAACTACATCGAACACCCCGAGCTGGTGGCCCAGCGGATCGAGCGCTATGCGGGCGTGGTGGGGCGCGAGCGGGTGATGGCGGGCGCCGACTGCGGCTTTTCCACCTTCCGCGGGCTTCCCAACGTCTGGCCGGACATCGCCTGGCGAAAGCTCGAGTCTCGGGTCGCCGGAGCAAGGCTCGCCAGCGCGAGGCTGTGGGGACGCGCGCCGCGGTAAGGCGCGGCCTTCCCCCCGTTCGGGCTAATCTGATAGGCCTCGGCTGAGACGGGCCGGCTTCGATCGGCCGGAACGGGCGAGGAGCAAACGGGAATGCTCGAAGGACTTAGGGTGATCGAATTCGGTTCGATGGTCGCCGCGCCGGCGGCCACCTGCCTGCTCGCCGACTGGGGCGCCGACGTCATCAAGATCGAGTCCCACCAAGGCGACCCCATGCGGGGCGGACGCAGTTCGGCCCTCGGCAGCACCAACTTCGACCTGCACAACCGCGGCAAACGCGACATCGCCCTGAACACCGCCGCCCCGGACACCCGCGACATCATCCTGAGGCTGGTCAAGGACGCGGACATCTTCGTCACCAACGTGCTGCAGGGGCAGCTCGCCAAGCTCAAGCTCGACTACGAGACCCTGCACCCACTCAACCCGCGGATGGTCTATGGGGTCGTGTCGAGCTTCGGCCAGGAGGGTCCGGACCGAAACCGCGGCGCCACCGACAATCTCGGCTTCTGGGCCCGCGGCGGCGGCACGGCCCTGCTCACCATCGAGGGCGAGGACCCCCTGCCCTTCCGCCAGTCGGTGGGCGACCGGATCACCGGCATCAGCGCCTGCGCCGCCATCCTCGCCGCTCTCACCGCCGCGCGCGTCACGGGCGAAGGCCGTTTCATCGACACCTCGCTGCTGGCGAACGGGCTCTGGGCTTTCGGCACCGACGTCTGCAACCAGCTCAACACCGGCCGGGTGGTGCCGAGCCGCGGCCGCCACCGCGCGGCCATGGCCCTCGCCAACAACTTCAAGACCCGCGACGGACGCTGGATCCAGTACCACGACAACCTGGAGAACCTGGCCCGGGCGTTCGAGCGTCCTGACCTGGCGGCCGACCCGCGCTTTGCCGGCCCGAGACCGCCGCGCGAGCACCAGACTGCGCTGATCGACATCGTCGACGGGATCTTCGCCCAGTACGATCTGGCCGAGGCGCGGCGCAAGCTGGACGCCGTCGGCGCCCGCCACGAGCCGGTTCAGCGGGTGGTCGACGTGGTCGAGGACCCGCAGGCGATCGCCAACGGCCGCTTCGTCGAGGTCATGGCCCCGCAGGGCCCGATCCGCCAGGTCGCCAACCCATGGTCGGTGTTCGAGGACGGCCGGCCGGTGCGCCGGCCCATGGGGCCGGTGCCGAAGGTCGGGGAGCACACGGTGGGGATCCTTCAGGAGATCGGCTACGGCGAGGCCGACATCGCCCGCATGCGCGTGAACGGCACCATCCTGCCCGATGTCTGAGGTCCCGGCTAACCGCGGGCCAGCCGCACGACGGCATAGATGAGGCCCAGGCCGAGGAGGGTCGCGGCCACGGTGGAAAGGCGGGCGCTGCGATCGTGGGTCTGGGGCGGCAGCTCGCTGGCGCCGATGTAGAGGAAGAACCCGGCGAACACGGCGAGCAGCATGGCCAGGCTCGGCCCCGGCGCCTGGACGAGGCGCGAGGCCCCGATGCCGATCAGGGGCGCGAGCGCGTCGGCGATCAGCCAGCGGCGCGCCGCCCGGCGACCGGCGCCGCCGGAAAGGCTCAAGGTGACCGTGTTCAGGCCGTCGATGAGGTCGTGGGCCAGCACGCCGACGCCGACGATGGCGCCGGCCGCCGCCGACACCTGGAACGCCAAGCCGATCCCAAGCCCATCCATGAGACTGTGAAGGGTGAGGCTGGCCGCGCCGAGGTGTCCGCGGTGGCCGCCCCTTCCGTCGCGGGCCAGGATCAGCCCGGCCCGATCGATGAGGAAATAGGTCCCGAAGCCCACGGCGACCGCCGTCGTGAGCTCAACGACCGTGCGGGCGGGGATGCCGAGCTGCAGCGCCTCGGGCAGCAGATCGAAGAGGGCGACCCCGATCACCGTCCCGCTGCTGAAGCCGAGGAAGAGGTCCATGGCCGAGCGGAACCGGAGCGCCGCCACGCCGCCGGCCAGGGTGGCCCCGCCGGTGACGACGCCGAGGGCGAGCAGCACCAGGTCCAGATTGTGTCTGGCTTCCAATCCGGATCGGCCTCCGCCCGCTCGCGGCCCCGCCCACCCGCGAAGCCCCGGCCCGTTCTGCCCGGCTGGTAGCGCGGATCGGGCCTTCGCCAAAGCGCCAGCCGTCGCGCGGAGCGTAATTTTCGTCGCCCGCCGCCGCGATTCACCACCTCGCTCAACGGCCGGACAACCAACGAGGCCCTAATTGCCGGGGTGGCGGCCAGTGACGGATCCAGGATGTCTCGATCGGAAGCGGAGATCGAAGCGCTGTGGGTGGCGGTCTTCGGCGAGCCGCCTCCGGTGAAGGCCGACCCGGGCCTGCTCATCGACGTCCTGCTTCGCTGTTCCCCCCCTCTCCCGCCCTATCGGATCGGCGACGGCGCGGCGGACCGTCCCGAAGAAGACCCGCAAGGGCCTGAATAGGCGGAAAATTCGTCGGCGCGCGGAACTTTAGCCGTGGCCGCTTCGTTGGCCGCCCGCCATCGCCCGGTTTCCGATCCATGCCTGACCTGACCAAGCTTCCACACAACCTAGACCGATCCACCGGCGTCTGCCGCGCGGTGATCGAGACCCCGAAGGGCAGCCGCTGGAAGTATGACTTCGACCGGAGCTCGAAGCTCTTCCTGCTCAAGTCCTTGCTGCCGGAGGGCATGAGCTTCCCGGCCGACTTCGGCTTCATCCCCTCGACCCTGGCCGAGGACGGCGACCCCCTGGACGTCATGGTGCTCGCAGACGAACCCACCTGCGTGGGCGCCCTCGTCAGCGTGCGCCTGATCGGCGCCCTCGAGGCCGAAGAGGTCGAGCATGGACGCACCGAGCGCAACGACCGGCTCCTGGCGGTTCCGGAGCTGTCGCGCGTCTACGCCGGCGTGAAGGCGGCCTCCGACCTGCCGGACGACTATGTCGACAACCTCACGCAGTTCTGGATCAACAAGGACCGGCTCGAGGGCAAGGCCTTCCGGCCGCTGGGCGTCGGCGAGCCGATGGCGGCCATCGAACTGGCGCACAAAGCCAGCCGGCTCGCCAAAAAGGCCGCCTGACAGTCCTTCGGGCGCGGCGGCGCGCGGCCCCCGCGTGTCACTCGAACGTCAGATCGACCCGGCCGCGCAGCAGGTTCTGGGCGATGGACCGCCGCTGGATCTCGTTCGGCCCCTCGGTGACATGGGTCGCCCGCGCCTGGTGGAGCGCCTGGTAGAGCTTGGTCTCATTGGCCAGGCCCATGCCGCCGTGGATCTGCATGCACTTGTCGATGATCTCGAACGCCGCCTGGGTGCAGAAGGCCTTGGCCATCGAGGCCTCGGTGCGGATGTCGCGCCCGAGGTCCGCCTTGGTCGCCGCATCGAGGGCCATCAGCCGGCCGGCATAGAGCTTGATCGTCGCATCGGCGAGGTAGTTCTGGATCGTCTGATGCTCGGCCAGGGCCGCCCCGAAGGTGCGGCGCACCTTGGCGTAGTCGATGGCCTTTTCCAGCGCCCAGCGCGCCGTCCCCAGGGTCCTGCCGGCGTTGGCCAGCCGCCCGTGCCGCACGCCCAGCATCGCCAGGTCGAACCCGCGGTTGAGCTCGCCGATCCGGTATTTGTCCGGGACCCGCATGTCGGTGAAGCTGAGGATGCCTTCGTTGCCGCCGAGCTCGCCCAGGATGCTCAGCACCGACTCCACCTTGAAGCCGGGCGTCGAGGTGGGAACGTAGAAACAAGTGACCCCGCCCTTGCGCGCCGTCAGCATCGCCTTGTCGGTGACCGCGTAGAGCATGATGAAGTCGGCGGTCGGCGAGTTGGTGGTCCACTGCTTGGAGCCGTTGATGATCCAGTCGGATCCGTCGCGCACGGCCTGGGTCCGCATCATCCAGGAATCGGAGCCGGCGTCCGGTTCGGTGAGCCCGAAGCAGCCCTGCAGCTTGCCGGTCGCCAGCCCCGGCATCACCTCGGCGCGAAGCTCTTCCGACGCATGGTTCCAGACTTCGTGCGGGCCACTGAAGAAGGTTGAGAGTATCTCGTAGACCAGCTGCGTCTTCGGCATGCCGTAGCGGTGGAACATGGACTCCCAGCACAGGAACCAGAGACGGATGCCAAGGTCTTCGCCGCCGAATTTCTTCGAGCAGAACATGGTGTAGAATCCGGCCTCCGCCGACTTCATCCGCGCCCGTCGCCGGGCGTCGGTGATCGCCGGAGTCTCCTTGCCGGTCTCGTCGTAGTGTAGCCTCGGGTTGGTGAAGGTGGCGCCGAGCGCCTCCTCGATCGGGACGATCTCGCGGTCCGCGAAGGCGTGAAGGTTGTCGATGATCCGACGGTCGCTCTCGTCCATGTGTTCTCCCCGGGTGCCGGCGGCGTGGGCCGCGCCCCCACCTCTCTCAGGCGAACCATCGGCCCGTGGGCTCTCTGGGTCAATCGCGCCGGCTACGCAGGCGGCGAACCTCTGCCTTGAGCGTCAGGCGCAGGCCTGGCCCGCTGGTTGTAGAGCAGCTTGCGAAGGCGCTCGCGCTCCCCCTCGGACAGGGTGGACGGGTCCGGTTGCGGGCCGACACCCACGTCCATGCCGCGCCGCACCGCCGGCCGCTCCGACATCGCCTCGAACCAGCGCTTGAAGTGCTTGAATTCTTCGATGTCCTGGCCCTGGCCGGCCCAGTTCACCGTCCACGGATAGCAGATCATGTCGGCGATCGTGTAGTCGTCGCCGGCGACGTAGGGCCGGTCGTAAAGCCGATTGTTGAGCACGCCATAGAGGCGGTTCACCTCATCGGTGAAGCGGCGGATCGCGTAGGATTGATCGCCGGCCTCGGGGCCCAGGCGCCGGAAATGTCCGCACTCGCCGGTCTTCGGGCCTTGGTTGGCCATCTGCCAGATGACCCATTGGTTGACCTCGTGGCGGCCGCGAAGGTCCTGCGGGTAGAACTTCCCCGCCTTCTCGGCGATGTACATCATGATCGCGCCGGACTCGAAGAGGCTGAGCGGCGGCCCGCCGTCGGACGGCGCGTGGTCGACCATCGCAGGCATGCGGTTGTTGGGACTGATCTTCAGGAAGGGCTCGGCGAATTGTTCGCCCCGGCCGATGTTGACGGGCGCGATCCGGTAGGGGAGCCCGCACTCCTCCAGCAAGATCGTCACCTTCTTGCCGTTGGGCGTGGGAAAATAGTGGAGATCGATCACGCTCTGCGCCTCCGTGCTTGGCGTTCCGGTTGCGGCCCTGGCGCGATCAAGCGTCTTCAACGCCATCGAAATCAACCCCTGCGGCCCGCCGTCGCCGGCGAGGGCGCGCCCGATCGAAGGGGGGCCGCTTGACCGTGATCAAGCCGAGATCGCGCAGTATTTATCCCCGGACCCGCTGGCTTCGGCAACGTTCGGAGAGGGATCGGCATTATTCCGAAATGGATATGCTGTTCATTCTTTGGCGCTTCGGACTGCCTGCGCTTTCGCGAGGCTGGCTTAAGTATTTGGACTCCCTTTCCGGAAACTAGACTGCAGCCTTTTTCCCAGGGGAAATCGCGGCTTGCGGTTCGGCGGGCGCGCGGGCTAAAGCACAGCCAGTCCGTCCAGAAAATTTTTTCATTCAAACTAAACAATAAAATCTGTATTCCCCCCCTCGTTAGCGCGAAAGTAAACAATAGTTCCCAGCTTTGGTGAAAAATTCGAGCATCCATCTTGCCAAGTTCGCGTTGTGATAACGTTCGGACGTTTTTCCGGACGCAATGACAACGGAGCCAGCTATGCCATATTCTTCGCGCTCGTCGGGGGGCGAGTATCGCGGACGCGACCGTGATGACGACGATCGCCGCTATGCCTCTGAACGGGGCGAGCGGAGCTTCCGGCGCTCGCGCGATTACGATGACTACGACGACGACCGCTCGCGCGGCGCCCGCCGCGGCGGCGAGATCAGGTCGGAGCGGGCCGAAAGAGCCCCGCGCGACAGCCGAGGCCGCACAGATGACGTCGGCCAGGGCGGCTGGTTCGGGGATTCCGAGGGCCATTCCCAGGCTTCGCGCCGCGGTTGGGACAATCCCGATCACGGCGAGAGCGGCTGGTTCGGAGATTCCGAGGGTCACTCGGAAGCCTCCCGGCGCGGCTGGGACAATCCCGACCACCGGCCGAGCGGCTGGTTCGGCGACCGCGAAGGTCACTCCGAAGCCTCGCGGCGCGGCTGGGACAATCCCGACCACCGGCCGAGCGGCTGGTTCGGCGATCCCGAGGGTCACTCGGAGGCCTCCCGGCGCGGCTGGCGCAGCTCGGACCACGGTCGGAGCGGCTGGTACGGAGATCCCGAGGGTCACTCGCGGGCGGCCCGGCGCGGCTGGGGCGAGGATCCGGACCGCGGCCGCGGCCGGAGCCGGTATGACGAGGACGACGGTCGGGGCCGGTCCATGCGCGGACGCGGTCGGGACTACGACTAGAGCGTTCCGCTCTCCAAGCTAAAGGCTGGCGCCGCCCGGGCTTCCCGGGCGGCGCCGTCGCCTCAGCCGCCGCCGATCTTCGGGATCAGGTAGACTTCGCTGTCGGGGCCAAGCTCGGCGCCGTACGAGTCCTGGTGGATCTCCCCGTCGATGGCGATGGCCATCCGGCGTTCGATGTAGTCGCCGAATCCCGGATAGCGATCGTCCAGCTCCAGGATCAGGCGCCGCACCGTGGTGGCGCCCACGTCGAACTCCGACAGCCCGCCGGTGAACTCGCGGCCGTTCGACCCCGCGATCACCACGTGGGCCAAGGCTACTTCGCCCGGGCGTCCAGCGCCGCCCGGATCCTGGGCGGCGAAAGCGGCAGGTCGGTGAGCCGCAGGCCCAGCGCGTCGCGCACCGCGTTGGCCACCGCCGCCAGCGGCGGCACGATGGGCACCTCGCCGACGCCCTTGGCGCCGAACGGGTGGCGCGGATTGGGGGCCGTCTCCACCAGGATGGCGTCGATCATCGGCAGGTCGGAGGCCACCGGCACCCGGTAGTCCAGGAACCCGGGATTCTCCATCCGCCCCTCGGCGTCGAAGATGTATTCCTCGTTCAGCGCCCAGCCGACGCCCTGGGCCACGCCACCCTGGATCTGGCCCTCCACGTAGGACGGGTGGATGGCCTTGCCCACGTCCTGAGCCGCCGTATACCGCAGCACGGTGACGTGGCCGGTCTCCGGATCGATTTCGACGTCGCAGAGATGAACGGCGAAACCGGGGCCGGCGCCCTGGGCGTTGAGGCCCACCTCGGCCGTGATCGGACCGCCGGTGCGGCCCGCACGCGCGGCGATGGCGGCGATCGACAGGGGTTTGGCGGCCGGCTTCTCCGGGTCCAGGCAGACGGCGGCCCCGTTCTCCCAAGCCACCTTGTCCGCCGGAACCTCCCACATCTGGGCGGCCCGCTGCTTCAGATCCTCGACCACCTTCTTCGCCGCCTCCACCACGGCCATGCCGGTGGCGAAGGTGACACGGCTGCCGCCGGTGAGCATGGAGAAGCCGATCGAGGCGGTGTCGGCGACGACCGGGCGCACCTGGTCGATCGGCAGGCCCAGGACCTCGGCCGCCATCATCGCCATGGAGGCGCGCGAGCCGCCGATGTCCGGGTTGCCGGTGGCGACCACCGCCGAACCGTCGTCGTTGATGCGTACGGCCGCGGTGGATTCGCCCCCGATGTTGAACCAGAAGCCCGCCGCCAGACCGCGCCCCTGGTTGGGTCCGAGCGGGATGGAATAGTGCGGGTGGCTCTTGATCGCCTCGAGCGTGTCCTTGTAGGCGATGTCACGCAACGTCGGGCCATAGACGGCCTTCACGCCGCTCACCACGCCGTTCTTCTCGCGGATCGCGATCGGATCCATCCCCAGCTTGCGGGCCAGCTCGTCGACCGCGCTCTCCATGCCGAACGCTGAAATGGGCGCGCCCGGGGCGCGGTAGGCGGCGACCTTCGGCGAATTGGTGACCACGTCGTAGCCGGTGATGGCCGCGTTCGCGATGTCGTAGCAGGCGAGCGCGGTCATGGAGCCGGCCCCGACCGGCGAGCCGGGGAAGGCGCCGGCCTGGTATTTCAGGACGACGTCGGCGGCGGTGATGGTCCCGTCGCGCTTGGCGCCCAGCTTGACCTCGACCACGGCGCCCGAGGTGGGTCCGGTGGCCCGAAACACCTCGTCCCGGGTCATCACCATCTTCACCGGAAAACCCGATTGGCGCGAGAGCGCGATCGCCAGCGGCTCCAGATAGACGGTCGTCTTGCCGCCGAAACCACCGCCGATCTCGGAGGGGATCACCCGGATGTCGGCGGCCTCGAGATCGAGGATCTTGGCGCAGTAGGTGCGGACCATGAACTGGCCCTGGCTGGAGCACCAGACGAGGCACTGCCCGTCCTGGCCATATTGGGCGATGCAGGCGTGCGGCTCGATGTAGCCTTGGTGCACGGCCTTGGTCGTGTAGCGGGCCTCGACAATGACGTCCGCCTGGGCGAAGCCTTCGGCGAGGTCGCCGCGGCCCAGCTTGTTGACCGCAGCGATGTTGGAGGGCGCGGTCGGCTTTGGCTCGACGCCCTTGGTGAACAGCCCTTCGTGCAGCACCGGCGCGTCCGGCGCCATCGCTGCTTCGACGTCGATCACGTGCGGCAGCACCTCGTAGACGACCTCGATCAGCGCCAGCGCTTCGTCGGCGACGGCGGCGGAGGTGGCGGCGACGGCCGCCACGGCGTGGCCCTCGTAGAGCGCCTTGTCGCGCGCCATGCAGTTCATCGAGAGGTCGCGCAGGTTGCCGGCGGCCTCTCCGGCCTCGACCTCCTCGGAAGCGAGGTCAGGGAAGTCGGCGGCGGTGACCACCGCCTTGACGCCCGCCAGCGCCTTGGCCTTGCGCGTGTCGATGGAGACGATCTTGGCGTGGGCATGCGGGCTGCGCTTGATCTTGCCCACCAGCATGCCGGGCAGGTTGAAATCCGCGCCGAACTGCGCCCGGCCGGTCACCTTGTCCACGCCGTCGGGGCGGATGGGGCGTTCGCCCACCACCCGGAGCGCGGGCCGGTCCATCACGTCGGTCATGAAGCCCTCCGCACTTGTCTCATCTCCGCGGCGGCGTCCATCACCGCCCGTACGATCTTGTCATAGCCGGTGCAGCGGCAAAGGTTGCCGGCCAGCCAATAGCGGATCTCCGTCTCGTCCGGATCGGGGTTCCGCTCGAGCAGCGCCTTGGCCGCCACGAGGAACCCGGGCGTGCAGAATCCGCATTGAAGGGCCGCATGCTCGAGGAACTTCTGCTGCAGGGGATGCAACCGCCCCCCCTGGGCCATGCCTTCGATGGTCTCGATCCGCCGTCCCTCGGCCTCCGGGGCGAGCATCAAACAAGAGCAGACCAGCCGGCCGTCGACGACCACGCTGCAGGCGCCGCAGTCGCCCGAGCCGCAGCCCTCCTTGGCGCCGGTCAGCCCTAGCTCGTCGCGCAAGGCGTCCAGGAGCGTGGTCCCCGGCGCGGCCAGGAACTCGGTTGGGTCGCCGTTGACGGTGGTGGTGACGTGTTGCTTGCTCATGCCCGACTTTCCGCGCGCTGATAGGCGATCGTGGCCGCGCGCCTCGCCAGCACGCCTGCGATGTTGGTCCGATAATCGACGGTCCCGCGCTTGTCGCTGATCGGCCGGGCCGCCGCCTTGGCGGCCGCGTCCAGCTTTTCCAGGGCTTGATCGCCCAACCGGCTCCCCACCAGGGCCGCGCCGGCCTCCGGAACCAGGATGACGGTAGGGGCGACGGCCCCCAGGGCCACGCGCGCGGCGGTGATGACGCCCTCGGCGTCGAGGGTCAGCGACACGCCAGCCCCGACGACGGCGATGTCCATCTCGGTGCGGGGGATCAGCCGCAGATAGGCGTCCGCCGAACGGGGCGGCCTCGGCGGCAGGCGGATCTCCAGCAGGAATTCGTCCGGGGCGAGGCTGGTCTCGCCCGGCCCCTTCGGGACCTGCTCCACGGGGATCTCCCGGCGCCCCTTCGGCCCCACGACCACGCAGGTCGCGCCGGCGGCGATCATGGCCGGAACGCTGTCGGCGGCCGGCGAGGCGTTGCACAGGTTGCCCGCCAGGGTCGCGCGCCCCTGCACCTGGGTCGAGCCGATCAGGTTGGCCGCCTCGACCACGCCCGGCCACGCCTTGGAGAGGGCCGCATGCTCGCCCAGCACGGCCCCCGGCGTCGCCGCCCCGATGACGAAGGCCCCGGCTTCCTCGCGGATCCCGACCGCTCCGGCGATCCGTTTCAGGTCGACGATGACGCTCGGGCGGATCCGCCCCGAGCGAAGCTGGACCAGAAGGTCGGTCCCGCCCGCGAGAACCTTGGCCGACCCGCCGGCCGCGGCGAGCGCGCGGACCGCATCGTCCGCCGTCGACGGCGAAGAGTACTCTAGCTGAGGCAAAGCTGCTCCCTTCGAGGACGCTAGGACCGCCCTTCGCGACGGCCGTTTCGTTGAACGATGTTCGGCTAGTTAGGCCGATCTCTGTCCAGCGTTCAACCCAGATGGGACGCGATGCGCGCCTTGGTCAAGACACCGCGTCTGGCCGGACGGCGGAAACCCTACCTGGAAAGGACCGAAAGTTCGACCTCGAAGGCGCCCGCGATCTCGTCGGCCTGGGCCGCGGTGAGGATCAAGGGCGGACAGACGCGGATCGTATGGTCGTGGGTTTCCTTGCAGAGGAACCCGCGCCGCTGCAGCCCCTCGCAGAGGCGCCGCGCGCCGCCGGCGTCGGGATGCAACTCCACCGCGATCATGAGGCCCCGGCCGCGCACCTCCTTCACCGCCGCCGAGGCGACGGATCTGAGGGCCGCCTGCAGCCTCGCCCCGATCCGAGCGGCGTTCTCGATCATGCCTTCCTCGACCAGGACCCTCAGCGCCGCCCGCGCGACCGCGCAGGCCAGCGGGTTGCCCCCGAAAGTCGAGCCGTGCTCGCCCGGTTTCAGGACCCCCATGGCCTCGTCGTTGGAGAGCACCGCCGAAACCGGATAGAAGCCGCCCGCCAACGCCTTGCCGATGAGGGTGAGGTCGGCCTCGATTCCCTCGTGCTCCTCGGCGAGGAGCGCGCCGGTGCGGCCCAGCCCCGTCTGGATCTCGTCCAGGATCAGGAGCGCGCGGTGGCGGGTGCACAGCGCCCTGGCGGCCCGCAGATAGCCGGGCGGCGGGATGATCACCCCCGCCTCGCCCTGGATCGGCTCCAGGAGGACGCCGACGGTGTTGGGCGTCATGGCCGCCTCCAGGGCGGCCGCGTCGCCGTAGGGAACCACCTTGAACCCCGGGGGGAAGGGGCCGAAGCCGGTCCGCGATTGGGGGTCGGTGGAGAAACCGACGATGGCTAGGGTGCGGCCGTGGAAGTTGCCCGCCGCGACGATGATCTCGGCCGCCCCCTGCGGGACGCCCTTGACCTCGTAGCCCCACTTCCTGGCGACCTTCAGGGCGCTCTCCACCGCCTCGGCGCCCGAGTTCATCGGCAGGGCCCGATGCGACCCGGTGAGCGCGCAGAGCTCCTCGTAGAAGGGCGCGAGCTGATCGTTGCGGAAGGCCCGGGACGTCAGGGTAAGGCGGCCCGCCTGGGCGACCAGCGCCTCGCGGATCTTCGGATGGCAATGGCCCTGGTTGACCGCCGAATAGGCGGAGAGGCAATCGAGATACCGCCGCTCCTCCACGTCCCAGACATAGACCCCCTCCCCGCGGGTCAGGACCACGTCGAGGGGCTTGTAGTTGCGGGCCCCGTAGCGCGCCTCCAGGTCGATGAGGCTGGCGGCCTCAGGCGAGCGCGCGAGCGTCAGGCTGTCGGTCATAAGCGGTCTCCTTGGGGACGCTGGCGTGGTCGAGGCGCAGCGTCATGCAGAAGGCTGCGCCGCCGGACAGGATGAAGGGGGCGAGCTCGGTCTCGCGCAGCCGGTAGCCGCGCGCCGCCAGCTTGGCGCGCAGGCTCGCCGGGGCGCTGGCCATTACCAGCTCGCGGCGGAGACTGATGGCGTTGACGCAGAAGGCGGCGGCCTCGTGCTCGTCGGCCTCGATGAGGTCGCCGGGATTTACGCGCTCGCGGATGGCGGCGAGCGCGTCGGCGGAAAAGGCGGGCGGATAGTAGAGGATCTCCCCGCCGGCCAGCGGGCAGAAGCAGGTGTCCAGATGGTAGAAGCGCTCGGTGGCCAGCTCGAGCGGGACCACGGGGCGCCCGAAGGTCGCGGCGACGTGATCGGACGCGACGCGGTCGGACCTCGGGCCCCAGCCGGTCCAGAAGAGCCGGCGGCCGGCGTCCCAGATGGCGTCGCCCGCGCCTTCCTGGAAGCAGCCGTCCGGCAGGGTCACTATCTCCGCGACGAGCCCTTGGGCGGCCAGACGCTCGAACGCGCGCCGGAAGACCGGTTCCTCGCCCCGCCGCTCTGGGCAGCGGAACCGCGCCAGGAGAACGCGGCCGTCCAGCACCACCGCCGCATTGGCCGGAAACACCAGGTCCGGAAGCCCTTCGGCGGCGCCGACCCAGTGGATGGCCGCGCCGAGCCCGCTGAGGATGCGCGCCAGGCTCTGGGAGGCGGCCGCCGCCCGCCGGCTCAGGCCTGCGCCGCCGGCGTCCCAGGCCTCGGGCCTCATCCACGGATTGATCCGGTAGCTCACCGCATAGTGCGATGGGTCGGTCATGAGGAATCTGGGCATGGCTCACACGGACTTGCGGAACGCGACTCGAAGTGTGGGGGCCCGCCCGGCTAGCGAAAAGCCGATCTCTTGCTATATTACGCCGTGGATCCTGAGCGATCTGCTCTTAGCTAATAGCGAATTGTCATGGATGATCTCGACCGCCAGCTCATCGCCCTTCTGCGCCGCGATGCGCGGACCGCGGTGGCGAGCCTCGCCAAGACACTCAAGGTGAGCCGCGGCACGGTCCAGAACCGGATCGACCGGATGCTGGCGAGGGGCGAGATCGGCGGCTTCACGGTCAGGTCCGCTCCTGGAGCGGGCGAGGCGCGGGTTCGGGCCCTGGCCATGATCGCCGTGGAGGGGCGCCGGTCATCGGCCGTGGTGAAGGCCCTGAGCGGCTTGCCGGAGGTCATCGCCATCCATACGACCAACGGCCGCTGGGACCTCGTGGCCGAGCTGGAGGTGGACGACCTGGAGGCCTTCAGCCGGACGCTGGACGCCGTGCGCCTGATCGAAGGCATCGCCGCCAGCGAGACGAGCCTGCTGCTGGCGACCGTGAGGCACTGAGCCGTCGACGCTCAGGTCTTGTTGCGTTTGGACCGGTCCATGACCTTCTCGATCAGGGGGCGGCGATCGCGCAGCACCAGCGAGGTGTTGGTCAGCCGTTCCACGCGGCGGGCGCTGTTGCGGTCGAGGTCATAACTCAGCTCGATGGCGGTCTTGGAGGCGCCCTGCACGTCGGCCGGACGCGACATCACCCGCTTGCAGAAGGCCCAGACCTCGTCCTCGAAGGTCTCGGCCGGATAGATCGCCTGTACGAAGCCGGCGATCATGGCGGTCTGAGCGTCGATCTGCTCGCCGGCCATATTGAGCCACTTGGACCAGCCGATGCCGCAGAGCCGGGTGAACCGGCTGGTGCCGCCGCTGCCGGCGATGACCCCGATGTCGATCTCGGGCAGGCCGAAGCGCGCATTGGCGGAGGCGAGGCGAAAATCGGCGCTGCCCGACATCTCGACCCCCACCCCCAGGCAGACTCCCTGGATGGCCACGACCACCGGCTTTTCGATCTCCTCCATCTCGTCAAACAGCAGGTGCAGGGGCCGGCGGTAGTCGCGCCGATAGTCCACGAAGCTCGAGCGGTTGACGTCGGGGGGCTGGTCCACCCGCTGACCGCTGATGTCGATTCCGGCGGTGAAATAGGGACCGGTGGACTTGATCAGCAGCAGCCGCAGGTCGGATCGGTCGCGCAGATCGTCGACGGCGCCCGTCAGCACTGCGCGCATCTCCAGATTGACGGCGTTGAGCTTCTGCGGCCGGTTGAAGGTGACGATGACCGCGCCTTCCCTCTCCTCGCGAACTACATCCATGACGTCCTCCTTCCTACTCGAACACGTGGGCGACCATGCGGCCAATGGAGCGGCGCAGGGCTCGGTCAGCGCGCCTGGCCGGCCGGCGCCGATTTCTGAGGAACGGCGGGCGGCGGCGCCTGAGGCTTGATGAAGATCAGGCAGGCGATGAAGACGGCGATCGCCACCATCCCGATCGCGCCCCAGATCCAGGGCATGACCGTCGCCTCTCGCTCCGCCTCGGCTTCCTCTCCGCCGGGCCCGACGTCGTCAGGATCGCCATTCGTCACCCGAGCCTCCCACGCAGCGATCCGGGCCGCGGGCGCCCCGCCTCGCGCCCGGGAGCGATATCGCCCCTAGACGAGGGCTGCGGCTAAGGCAACAAGGGTCCCCGCAGGGGCCCGGGAGCCGCAGGCCGGCTGGCCGGCGCGGATTGGCCCTGAATCAGCTAGAGTGGGGGTGATGCGTTTCGGTTCTATGATCCTGGCCCTCGCCGGCGCCGCCATCGCTTGGTCGGTCGCCGCCCAACCGGCGGAGGGGCCGACGACGGACCACTACTACGCCGAGCTCGACCGTCAGTGTCCCGAGAGCCAGCTGCAGCTGCTATCCCCTGGGCAGCTGCGCGACGGCGTGGACGACTTCATGTCCTCCCTGCCGCAGGACGCCCAGACTCGCATGCGGCAGGCGGAGCTGGCGCGGTGCTCTTCGGCGGGCGAAGGCGTCGCCTGCGTGAACGACGCGGACATCGGGATGATCGACGAGCTTGGCCAAACCGACAGGTTTGCGGGCTCCATCTGCGCGGCCTTCCTGCGTTGCCGCTCGCAAGGCGACTGCGAGTCGCTGCGCTAGGATCGGCGGCGTTCGCGGCGCCGTCCCCGTGAACCGATGTGAGCGCGAAAGGCCTGGAGCCCATGGCCGGGGCGTGTCAGGAACCTCGGGCGCCGCGATCGGCGGCCTCTGCCAGGAGGAACTAGCGTGGCCCAGGAACAGATCTCGATCCGCACGAACGACGGCGACTGTCGCGCCTTCGTGTTCACGCCGAGCGGCGCGGGGCCATGGCCGGCGGCGATCTTCTACATGGACGGCCTCGCCATACGCCCCACGCTTCTGGCCATGGGCCAGCGGCTGGCCGACGCCGGCTACGTGGTGCTGCTGCCGGATCTGTTCTACCGGGCCGGCCCCTACGAGCCTCTGGATCCGAAGGTGGTCTTCGCCGCGCCGGACGTGCGCGCGGCGCTCGGCCACCTGATGGGCTCGACCGACAACCGGCGCGCCGGCGCCGAGGACACGCGGGCGTTCATCGCCTATCTCGACAGCCGCAGCGACATCGCCGGGCGCAAGATCGGAACCACCGGCTACTGCATGGGCGGCGCGATCTCGCTCACCGCCGCCGGGACCTTTCCTGACCGAGTGGCGGCCGCGGCCAGCTTCCACGGCGGCGCCCTCGCCACCGACTCGCCGCTGAGCCCCCACCTGCTCGCGCCGAAGATGCAGGGCCGCGTCTACGTCGCCGGCGCCGACAAGGACAATTCCTATCCGCCCGAGATGGCCGAGCGGCTGGAAAAGGCGCTCACCGACGCGCACGTGGACCACCGCTGCGAGATCTACCCCGGCGCGCTGCACGGCTGGACGATGGAGGACTTCCCCGTCTACGACAAACCGGCGGCCGAGCGGCACTGGGACGAGCTGACCAAGCTCTTCGGCGCCACCCTGAACTAGAGCCGCCGCCGCAGGCGCGAGCCCACGTGGGCGACGACCGGCGGCGCGCTCGGCCGCTTCTCGATCACCACGAGGGTCGGATAGAAGTGGATCCCGTGCACGACCCGCGCCAGGGCGTGCGGCTCCTCCTCGACCTTCTCGCGCCAGAACCAGGCGTTCAGCTCGTCGATCTGCTCCTTGAGGAACTCGACGAAGGTGCCTGGCCGGCGCAGCCCGCCGCCGAACTCGCCGTCGGTCCGGTAGGAGGTGTGGAGGTCCTCGCAGACGTAGAGGCCATCGGCCTTTATGTGGGGAAACAGCGTCTCGAAGGTGACCCGCTGGTGCTCGTAGATGTGGCTGCCGTCGTCGATGACGATGTCGAACGGCCCGTGTTCGGCGGCGAGGCGGCGGAGGAATTCCGGGTCGCCCTGCGAGCCGATGGCGATGGCGACGCCGGGGCCGGCGTACTGCCGGCAGTCGGGCTCGATGTCGACGCCGACCAGCTGCGCCTGCGGGCCGAAATACTTGCGCCAAAGCGCCAGCGAGCCGCCATTGGCGACGCCGATCTCGAGCAGGGTGATCGGCCGGCCGCGGCGCCTTCCGAAGTGCCGCTCGTAGACCTCGTAGTAGTGCCGCCACTTGAACAGCCGGTCGCCCTGATGGGCGGCCACCAGCCGCTCGAGATCGGACCCGGCGCCCCAGTAGGCGGCGAGGCGTCCGAGGCCCTTCAGACCTTTCTCGCGAATGCCGAGCGCCATGCGCTTGAGCTCCCCGTAAAGGGCGCCAGCCTTAAGGCAGCCCGCCGCGACCGGTCAACGCAACGTCGGGACCGGCGACTACAGCTGGACGGGGGACGTGCTACATAAGCTGTCGTCCCCGAGTCCCGTCGTCCCGAGTCCCCGATCGTCCTCACATCCCTTGCCTGAACCCGCCGCCCGCATTTCCGATCTCGCCCGCCCCGCCGGCCCCGATTACCTCGCGGGCCTGAACGCCGAGCAGCGCGCCGCCGTGGAGGCCATCGACGGGCCGGTGCTGGTGCTGGCCGGCGCCGGCACCGGCAAGACCCGGGTGCTCACCACCCGCCTCGCCCACATCCTCGCCACCGGCCGGGCGCGGCCCTGGGAGCTGCTGGCCGTCACCTTCACCAACAAGGCCGCCCGCGAGATGCGCGAGCGCATCACCGCCATCCTCGGCCCGGCGGCCGAAGGGCTGCGCTGGCTCGGCACCTTCCACTCGGTGGCCGCCCAGATTCTACGCCGGCACGCCGAGCTGGTGGGGCTCAAATCCAGCTTCACGATCATCGACGTGGACGACCAGGAGCGGCTGATCAAGCAGCTGCTGGAGGCCGAGAACATCGATTCGAAGCGCTGGACGCCCCGGCATTTCGCCAACCTCGTCGACCACTGGAAGAACCGCGGCTGGACACCCGCCAAGCTGCCGGCCGCGGAGGGCGCGCATTTCGCCGGAAACCGCGGCCAGGCGCTCTACGCCCTCTACCAGGAGCGGCTCAAAGTCCTGAACGCCTGCGATTTCGGCGACCTGCTGCTGCACAACCTCAGCATCTTCACCGGCCATCCGGACGTGCTGGCCGACTATCACGACCGGTTCCGCTACGTTCTGGTGGACGAGTACCAGGACTCCAACGTCGCCCAGTACCTGTGGCTGCGACTGCTGGCCCAGGCGCGTCGCAACATCTGCTGCGTCGGCGACGACGATCAATCGATCTACGGCTGGCGCGGCGCCGAGGTGGACAACATCCTGCGGTTCGAGCGCGACTTTCCGGGCGCGAGCGTCATCCGGCTGGAGCGCAACTACCGCTCCACCGGGCATATCCTCGCCGCCGCCTCGGGGCTCATCGCCGCCAACAAGGGACGCCTTGGCAAGACCCTTTGGACCGAGGCTGACGGCGGGCGCAAGGTGCAGGTGCGCGGCGTCTGGGACGGCGAGGCCGAGAGCCGGCTGATCGCCGACGAGCTGGAACGCTGGGTCAAGGGCGGGCGCCGATGGCGGGAGGGCGCCATCCTGGTGCGCGCCTCGTTCCAGATGCGGGCCTTCGAAGAGCGGTTCGTGATGCTGCGGATCCCATACCAGGTGATCGGCGGCCCGAGGTTCTTCGAGCGGGCCGAGATCCGCGACGCCCACGCCTATCTGCGTCTGGTGCAGTCCGAGGACGACGACCTGGCGTTCGAGCGGGTCGTCAATGTCCCCAAGCGCGGCGTCGGCGAGGCGACCGTCCAGAAGCTGCTGGCGGTGGGCCGGTCCGGCGGGATCTCGGCCGCCGCCGCGGCGCGCCAGATCGTGCTCACCGACGAGCTCACGCCCAGGTCGCGCACGGCGCTCGCCAACTTCCTGCGCGACCTCGACCGCTGGCGGGCCCTGGCCGGGACCATGGCCCATCCGCGGCTGGCCGAGACCATCCTCGAGGAGAGCGGCTACACGGACGCCCTGCGCCTCGACAAGGGGCCCACCAGCCAGACCCGGCTGGAGAACCTCAAGGAGCTGATCCAGTCGATGGCCGCCTTCGAGACCCTGGAGGCCTATCTGGAGCACGTCTCCCTGGTGATGGACCTCGACCGGGAGAGCGGCGAGGATTCGGTGCGGATCATGACCCTGCATTCGGCCAAGGGGCTGGAGTTCCCGCTGGTCTTCCTGCCGGGCTGGGAGGAAGGGGTGTTCCCGAGTCAGCGCAGCATGGACGCGAAGGGCGAGAAGGGGCTCGAGGAGGAACGGCGGCTGGCCTACGTCGGCCTGACCCGGGCGCGCGAGGAGGCGCGCGTCTCCTTCGTCGCCAACCGCCAGGTCTATGGCCGCTGGACCAGCCAGCTTCCCAGCCGCTTCGTCGACGAGCTGCCGGCCGACAACGTCGAGGCCGCCTCGGAGACCGGCTACTACGGCGGCGGCCCGGGCATGCGCGAGGCCTCGCGCTGGGACGAGGGCGGCGCCTTCGGCGCCGGCTACGCCTCGCCGGGCTGGAAGCGGGCGCATGAGCGGAACTATCGTGGCGGTCCGGCCGGGGTCACTCAGGTCATCGAAGGCGAGGGCCGCCTGGTGGCGGTCTCGGAGCCCGGGGCCGGGGCCTACCGCGCCGGCGACCGGGTCTTCCACGTCAAGTTCGGCTACGGCCTGGTGCGCCAGATCGAAGGCAACAAACTGACCGTCGCCTTCGACAAGGCCGGCGAGAAGAAGGTCATCGATAGCTTCGTCGAGCGCGCGTGATCGAACGCCAGGGCTTCAGTCAGGCGAACCGGCCGAGGATATCCGAGGCGTGAGCGACTGAATTCAGGCCTTCGCCTGGCGGGTGTTGGTCCAGAAGACTTGGCCGACCCCGAACAGGGCCAGGATGGCGCCATAGATGGTCCAGCGGATATCGCTGACCATGAAACCCCTCAGAATGGCCCTCGGACCGACGTTCAGGCCCTGCATCATCCAGATGGCGCCCATGAAGATCATGAATAGGCCGATTAGGGTGCTGACAATTCTCATGACGATGTTGAACGCGTTGCGCATCGTCTTCTCCTATTGCTCGTGAAAATTCATAAAGACAAGAATCTGCGTCTCAACAATCGAAAGGCGAGACGCTGAAGCTTGTACCGCAAACGCCTTACACGCAACCAGGGATGTCGCGATTGCGTTGCGGCGTCACCCGCCAGCGCAGCTGGCGCCGGCGGCGGCCTTGCGGATGAGGAGCTGGTGATGAACGTCAGGACGACCGTGGGCGTCGGTCTCCTCGGTCTCGGCCTTTGCGGCTGCTATCATCTCGAGCGGCCGGCGTTGCGGATGGAGCGGCCGGGCGGACCGGCGGCGCTCTCCGCTTATGCGGCGGCCAAGCAGGACTATCCGTCGGCGGGCGGCGACATCCTGAAGGGCACCGCCCCGGCCGAGAGCGCGACCTACCAGGCGACGATCGAGCCCGCCGGAGCTGCGAGGCCGCCCGCGCGACCGCCGGTCGCCGCGCCGCCGCCGGCCCCCCGGGGTCGGCGTCCTTAGAGACGACGGCTCAGGTCGGTCCAGCCTGAGCCGCCAGCTCACGGAACTCTACGACTTGATCTCGATCTTCGAGCGCTTGGGCGTGGCGTTGGGATCCTTGGGGAGGGCGATCTTCAGCACGCCGTCGCGGAACTGGGCGCTGATCCTGCCCCGGTCGACGTCGGGGGGCAGCGGGAAGCTCCGCTCGAAGCGGCCGAACCGCCGCTCGCTCATCCGATAGGTGGACGAGGCGTTCTCGGTCTCCTCGGCCTTGTGGCCGCAGACGCTCAAAGTGTCGCCGTTCAAGGCGATGTCGACATTTTCGGGGGTCAGACCCGGAAGCTCGATGGCCAGCAGATGGGCGTCCTCGGTCTCCTGCATGTCGGCTGGCGGCATGCCGAAGAGTCCCCCCGAGGTGAGCTGGCCGAACGGCCTCAGCATCTGGGCCGCCGGCGCGGCGCGGAAGCCGAGCGCCTGGCGCCACAACTCGTCGAACCAGCGGTTCATGTCGAGCTGCAGCGACAGGAAGGGATCGAACGAGCGCCGCAGGACTTCGGCGGCCCCTTGCCCGGCGGCGCGGCCCGCCTCGGCGACGTGGCGGGCGCCCTGGCCGGCGGCCTGGGCCATCTGACCGGCGCGGCCTTCCGCGGACCGATCGAAACTGCGCAGCTCTCCCTGCCCTCCCGACGTTGCGGTGGCGCCTTCCTTGCCCCGCGGCTGGTTCTGGGTGTTCGCTTGAGGTTCGGCCATGACCGAGTCTCCCGTAGATTGTCCGATGTCTGGCTTGCTCCCCCACCCCGACCTTCAAAGTCCCCCGGCAAGCTTCGTTCCGGCGCACGGCGATCAACTTTTCCGGCGCGTCCACGGCGCTCGCCAGGCGCCGCTCGGGCCGCTAGATCGACGCTGATGGATTGCGGACCGCTCCAGATCACCGCTCGCGGCGCGAGGCGCGAAATAGAGGCCGCCGCCGGCGCGCTCGAAGCCGATCCGGAGCTCGAGGGCCTGGCCTATTCGCTCCTCGAGGAGGACGAGTCCCGCGACGCCTGGCGCATAGACGCCTACCCGACTTCCGAGGCCGAGGCCGAGGCGCTCGGCCGCGTGCTCGCCGCCCGGCCAGCCCTGGCGGTCGCCTCGGCGCCGCTGGCCGACGCCGACTGGCTGGCGCTGGCGCTCTCCGGCTTGCCGCCGGTCCGCGAGGGGCGCTTCTTCGTCTACGGCGCCCACGACCGGGGAAGGGTTCCGGTCAACCTCGTCGACCTGCGCATCGAGGCGGGGGCTGCGTTCGGCACCGGCCACCACGGCACCACCGCCGGGTGCCTCGCGGCCTTCGACGCGGCGCTGAAGGGCGCACGCTTCCGGCGGGTGCTCGACGTGGGGACCGGGACCGGCGTTCTGGCCATCGCCGCCGCCCGCGCCGGCGCGCAGACGGTGGTGGGCACGGACATCGATCCGATCTCGGTGCGGATCGCCGCCGAGAACGCTCGGCTGAACCGCGCGCGGGTCCGCTTCGTGCGCGCCGACGGCCTGAGCCACAGGGCGGCCTCGGAGGCGGGACCCTTTGACCTCGTCTTCGCCAACATTCTGGCCCGCCCGCTGGTGCGCCTCGCCCCCCAGATCGCCCGCCGGCTGCCTCCGGGCGGGGTGCTGATCCTCTCGGGTCTGCTTCGGTCCCAGGCCCGGATGGTGTGCGCAGCCTATCGCGCACAGGGGCTGCGCCAACGCCGGCGGCTCGACCGCGAGGCGTGGACGACGTTGGTGCTGCAGCGCTAGCGGCGCCTTTGCTTCCGCTCCCGGCCGCCCTACATCGCGTGCATGCGCCAGACGTTCGATGAGACCGCCGATCCGTCCTTCGGCCCCGAGCATGCGCCCCTGATCCGGGCGGCGATGGCCGCCCAGGGCCTGGACGGTTTCGTGATCCCGCATGAGGACGAACACCAGAACGAGTACCTGCCGCCCGCCAACGACCGCCTGGCCTGGGCGACCGGCTTCACCGGCTCGGCGGGGGCGGCGGTGCTGCTGCGCGACAAGGCGGCGCTGTTCGTGGACGGCCGCTACACCCTGCAGGCCCGCGACCAGGTCGACCAGGGCCTCTACGAGATCCGCGACCTGACGGAGGGCGGGGTGCCCGCCTATCTGCAGGCCGAGGCCAAGGCCGGCTGGACCATCGGCTACGACCCGAAGCTGCACAGCCCCGAGGCGCTGGAGCGCCTGCGGGCGGCGGCGGCCAAGGCGGGCGCGAAGCTCGCGCCGGTCGAGCCCAATCCCCTGGACGCCGCCTGGGCGCCCACCCGGCCGCCCCAGCCCCAGGCCCCGGTGCGGCCGCATCCGCTCGAGTACGCGGGGGAAGCCTCCCAGGAGAAGCGTCTGCGGCTGGGCGCCGGTCTCGCCGAGCAAGGCGCCGAGGCGGCGCTGATCACCTCGCCAGCCTCGATCGCCTGGCTCTTCAACATCCGGGGCGGCGATGTGATCCGCTCGCCGCTGCCGCTCTCCCAAGCGATCCTGAACGCCGACGGGACCGCCCAGCTCTTCCTCGATCCAGCCAAGGTGACGCCCGAGCTGCCGGCCTGGCTAGGCGCCGCCGTTTCCCTGGCGCCGCCGGAAGCCCTGTCCGCGGCGATCGGCGCCTTGGCCGGTCGGCAGGTTCTGGTCGATCCGGCCCAGTCGTCCGCCTGGTACTTCCTGGCCCTGGAGTCGGCCGGCGCAGGCATCGTCCGCGGTCCCGACCCAGTCGCCATGCCGCGCGCCTGCAAGAACCGAACGGAGATCGAAGGGGCGCGGCGCGCCCATGTCCGCGACGGCGCGGCCCTCACCGCCTTCCTGTGCTGGGTGGCCACCGAGGCCAGCGTCACCCTGCCGGACGAGCTGGAGTTCGTGCGCCGTCTGGAGGGCTTCCGGGAGGCCACCGGAGCGCTGAAGGACCTTTCCTTCGACACCATCGCCGGGGCGGCCGCCAACGGCGCCGTCGTCCACTATCGGCCCACCTTCCGCCGCGCCAGGCGCGCCGAACGCGGCTCCCTGCTGCTGGTGGACTCCGGCGCCCAGTATCTGGACGGGACCACCGACGTCACCCGCACGGTCGCCATCGGCGCGCCTAGCGAGGAGATGCGCGAGCGCTTCACCCTGGTCCTCAAGGGGCACCTGGCCCTGGCGCGGGTCCGATTCCCGGCCGGCGTCACCGGTTCGGCGCTGGACGCCCTGGCTCGCGCGCCGCTCTGGGCGGCCGGGCTCGATTTCGACCACGGCACCGGCCACGGGGTCGGCTCCTACCTCGGGGTGCACGAGGGCCCGCAGCGAATCTCCAAGCTCGCGAGCCAGGTGGCGCTGCGTCCGGGAATGATCGTCTCCAACGAGCCGGGCTACTACAAGGAAGGCGCGTACGGAATCCGGATCGAGAACCTGCAGGTGGTGACCGAGCCCGCGTCGATCGCCGGCGGGGAGCGGCCGATGCTGGGGTTCGAAACCCTGACCCTCGCGCCCATCGACCGCAACCTCGTGGTCGCCGGCATGCTGACGCCCGAGGAGCGGGCGCAACTGGACGCCTACCACGCCCGGGTCCTGGCGGTGATCGGCCCCGAAACGGCCGTCGACGTCCGCGCGTGGCTGGAGGGCGCCTGCGCGCCGCTGTAGCGGGCCCGAGCGCCAACCCCTGGTTTGGCAAAACCTTAACCCCTGTTCAGCATGATCGGACGCAACGGCGCGGGTCCGCGTTCACGGGGAATCGATGGGGCAGATCTCCGAGGCCAAGCTTGAGCTGGTGAGGAGCCTGATCGAGCAGGCGCCTGACGACGCGGTGCGCAATCTGCTCCTCGCCCTTTCCGCAGACGGCGGCCGGGACGGCGGCCTCAGCAAGGTTCAGCGGATGGTCGAGTGCGAGGCGAGCGAGCGGCGGGCCCGCAACCTCACCTTCGCCCCCGTCGCCCCCCTCTGCGCGCCGCCCTCCGCCTTCGGGGGGCTCCGCTTTCCGCCGCGCACGCTGAGCCTTATCTGGAACGCGCTGAAGGCCGAGGCCGGAGAAGACCTCGCCGCCGCCCGCGCCCGCGCCGACGACTGGCGCGGTCCGGAGAGTTCCGCGGACGTCTTCGACGCCCTCTGCGCCCGAGTGGTAAGGGGCCTGCGCGAGGAAGATCCTGCGTTCGCGCCCAGCGCGGCGGCGGCCGACGCCGGCGCCGGCCGGTCGGTCCTCGCCCTGGCGCTGGAGATCGCCCCGCTCGTGCGGCGCGCCCTCGACCAGATGCCGGAGTGGCTCGGCCGGATGAACAGCGAGAAGGCCGCCAAGCTTCGCCTAACCTATCGCGACGTGGTGGCGGTGGCCGAGGACGCAGGGCCTCTCTTCTTCGAGATGCTTGCCGCCCATCTCACCGAACCCTGGCTCATCCTCCGGATCATCTCCGGAGAGATGGACCGGCCGAACGAAGCCTATGTCTCCGGCTCCGAGCTGGCCGTGTTCGGCGAGCGGGTGCTGAGCGATATCGACCGGCGCCTGGCCGCGCTGACCGAGTTCCATCCCGCCTCCGGCCCGGCCGGAGCGCGAGCCGCGGCCGAGGCGGCGCACGCCACGACCGTGGAGATCGCCGAGGTTGAGCAGTCGATCAACGTCAGCCCCACCGGCCCCTGGGGAAGCCGCCTGGCTCGCCAGAAGAAGACCCTGGCCGCCACCGTGGAGGCGCACCTGAAGGCCGCGGACGCGGCCGTAGGGCTGGCGCTGCCGCTTCAGACCGTTCGGCTCGGGCCGCGGACCGCCCGTGGCGTGCCCAAGCTCATGCAGGATCCCGATCCCGAGAAGGTGGCGAAGGCCACCGCCCTTCTCACCTTCATCAGCGAGGTCCGCACCAGCGCCGCCGCCGGAGGCTTCGCCTCGGCGCGCGCCAAGGCGGTGGAGGGGCTGGAGGAGCGGCTCGACAGCTATGTGGAGGACGTCCTCGAGGAGATCCGCTCCGGCGAGGATGAGCACCGCGATCGCGCCCGCGCCTTCCTCGACATCGCCGCGGGCTTCTGCGGCCTGGTGCGCGACGAGAAGGCCGCCCAGATCGTCCGGCGCCGCGCCGCCGCGGCGTAATCCGGCTTCTATCTTAAGGGGCCCGACGGGGCCCTTAGACCACCCGCACCCGCGCCGCGCTTTCCGGCAGGTCGCCGCCGAAGGCGCGCTGATAGAACTCGGCCACCGTCGGGCGCTCCAGCTCGTCGCACTTGTTCAGGAACGTGAGCCGGAAGGCGAGCCCGATGTCGCCCGCGAAGATCTCGGCGTTCTGGGCCCAGGTGATCACAGTCCGCGGGCTCATCACCGTGGAGATGTCGCCGTTCATGAAGGCGTTGCGGGTCATGTCCGCGACCCGGACCATGGCGGCGATGGTGCGCCGACCCTCGGCGGTCTTCGCGTAGGCCGGGGCCTTGGCCGTCACGATCTCGGCCTCCACGTCGTGGGCGAGATAATTGAGGGTGGTGACGATCGACCAGCGGTCCATCTGGCCCTGATTGATCTGCTGGGTCCCGTGGTAAAGGCCGGTGGTGTCGCCGAGCCCGATGGTGTTGGTGGTCGAGAACAGCCGGAACCAGGCGTTCGGCCGGATCACCCGGTTCTGGTCGAGCAGGGTCAGCTTGCCCTGGGCCTCCAGCACCCGCTGGATCACGAACATCACGTCCGGCCGCCCGGCGTCGTATTCGTCGAACACCAGGGCCATGGGCCGCTGGATGCACCAGGGCAGCATCCCCTCGCGGAACTCGGTGACCTGCTTGCCGTCGCGCAGGACGATGGCGTCCTTGCCCACCAGGTCGATCCGAGAGACGTGGCTGTCGAGGTTGACCCGGATGAGCGGCCAGTTCAGCCGCGCGGCAACCTGCTCGATGTGGGTCGACTTGCCGGTGCCGTGATAGCCCTGGATCATCACCCGGCGGTCGTAGGCGAGGCCGGCGCAGATGGCGAGCGTGGTCTGCGGGTCGAACCGGTAGGCGTCGTCGAGGTCCGGCACGTGGCTGTCGCGGACCGAAAAGGCCGGCACCTGCATGTCGGAATCCACCCCGAAGGTCTCTCGCACGGACACCCGGCGGTCGGGGATCAACTGCTGGAGGATTTCGTCCTCGGTCTGGGCGGCGGTGGGCATGGCGGGGCGTTTAGCGGGAAACGAAGTCGAAGCAAACGGCTGACGTCGCGCAGCCTAGACCAATTTGGCCTTCCGCAAGGTCCGGAAAGCCTTGATCACGCGCTGGAGCCTGTGCTCCGCCGAGCGGTCGCCGCCGTTGGCGTCCGGATGGCAACGCTTCAGGAGCTCGGTGTAGCGCCGGCGGATCTTGGGCGCGTCGGCGGTGGCGTCCAGGTCGAGGTCGGCCAGGGCGTTTCGCTCCAGCTTGCCGAGCTGCTTCTCGTGCGCCGCCCGTTCTGCCTCGGTCTGGGCGCGGCCTTGGCCGAAGAGGCCGAAGGCGTCGCGGAAGAAGCCACGCGAGGCGGCCGCGGCGGCCTCGCGCGAGCCGCGCCCAGCCTTGAAGGACCAGGTCGGCCGGCCGCCGGTGGAAGCCTCCTCCACCTGGCGGGCGCGGATCTGCTCCTCGCTGAGGCCGGCGTAGAAATTCCAGCTTCGGTTGTACTCGGCCGCGTGCGACTGGCAGAACCAGTAGTGCTCGTCGAGCTGGTCGCGCGATTTGGGCGCCCGCGCCACGCCCGGCCGCCGGCAGTCCGCGTGGTCGCAGAGGCGCTCGGCGGGGCTGGGCTGGGCCTCCGCTTCCGCCTCGGGCTCCGGCGGGCGCACGCGGATGTCCACGAACCGCGGGCGATATTGAAAGGACGTCGACATCATCCGAAGTATGCGTGCGAAGTTTTGCCGATCAAGAATTGACACTCAGCGAATGAGGAGCCGAAGCATGGGACAGGTGGCGGACGCCGTGCGCTCCAAGCTGGAGGCGGCCTTCCAACCTTCCCGCCTCGACCTGGAAGACGACTCCGCCCGCCACGCCGGCCACCCCGGCGCGCGGCCGGGGGGCGAGACCCATTTCAAGGTGGTGATCGAGTCCGCCGCCTTTAAGGGGGTGCCGCGCGTCCAGCGCCAGAGGATGGTCTACCGGACCCTGGCCGAGGAGCTTGCCGGGCCGGTGCACGCCCTTTCGGTCCAGGCGCTCGCGCCGCAGGAAGGGACCTAACCCGCGCCCGCGGTCCGCAGCGCCGCATCGAGGGCCCGCGCCAGGTCGCCGGCCCGGAAGGGCTTTTGCAGCACCGGCGAGCCGCGGTCGACCGCCCGAAGCTCGGTGGCCCCGTAACCGGTCGAGAAGATCGCCGGCACGCCGATCTCGCGCAGGGCGTCGGCCACCGCGAAAACCGGCTCGCCGGCCAGGTTGACGTCCAGGAGGGCGGCGTCGAGGGACTGATCGGACCTGGCCAGGGCCAGGGCGTCGCCCACCCCGTGGGCCGGCCCCACCACGTCGCAGCCGAGCTCGGCGAGCATGTCCTCGACCAGCATGGCGATCATCATCTCGTCTTCGACCACCAGGACGCGACGCCCTTTGAAGTCGGCAACCATGTCGGACTCCGGCGGCCTGCGAGAGGCTGAATGAGGGCCGCCGGGAGCGCCGAGGTCAAGCAGGAAAACGCAGCGGCGCGGCCGGCCGGCTCAGGCGTCGTCTTCGGGGGCGGCCGGCGGGCCCACCCGCAGCGCCGTGATCTGGTTGCGCTGCCGGCGCAGGACCTGGAACCGGTGTCCGTGGAAGATGAAGGTCTGGCCGGGATCGGGGATCGTCTGGGCCTCGTGGATGACCAGGCCGGCGACGGTGACCGCATGCTCGTCGGGCAGGTTCCAGTCCAGGGCCCGGTTGAGGTCGCGGATGGTGACCTGGCCGTCCACCACCACCGAGCCGTCGGGCTGGCGGCGCACCCCCTCGATGGCCAGGTCGTGCTCGTCCTCGATCTCGCCGACGATCTCCTCCAGGATGTCCTCGAGGGTCACCAGGCCCTGCAGGGCGCCGTATTCGTCCACCACCAGGGCGAAGTGGGTCCGCCGCTTCAGGAAGGCGT
>JAFBAO010000014.1 GCA_019247715.1 Caulobacteraceae bacterium | reverse complement strand
CACGCCGGAGAGCCGCATGAGCCAGTTTCGCAAGGTCACCGAGCATCTTTCGGTCAGCCCGCAGATCACCCCCGAGGAGGCCCGGGCGGCGGTCGCCCAGGGCTTCGTCCTGATCATCAACAATCGCCCCGACGGCGAGGCCCCGGGCCAGCCCGCCGGGCGCGAGATCGAGGCGGCCGCCAAGGACGCCGGCGCGGAGTACCTGGCGATCCCGGTGGTGGGTCGGCCGACCCCAGAGCAGGCGGACGCCCAGGCCAAGGCGGTCGCCGCCGCCAAGGGGCCGGTGCTGGCGTTCTGCCGCTCGGGCACCCGCTCGATCGCCGCCTGGGCGCTCGGCGAGCACGGAGCGCGCAGGACGCCGCGTCACGAGCTCATCCGCCTCGCCAAGGCGGCCGGCTACGACCTCGAGCCTCTGCTGCCGCCAAGCTGAGCCCAGAGAAGGGACCTGAGCCGGTGATCCCGTTCGTCAAGGCCATCGAGTTCGAGTACGGGGCCGTCCAGCAGGTCTCGCCGCTCGTCCGGCGGATTATCGCCAGGAACCCCGGCCCCTTCACCTTCACCGGCACCGGCACCTACATCGTCGGCCGCGGCGAGGGGGTGGCGGTGATCGACCCGGGGCCGGACCTCGCCGCGCACCTGCAGGCGATCCTCGATGCGGTGGCGCACGAGCGGGTGAGCCACATCCTGGTCACTCACCACCACCTGGACCATTCGCCGCTGGCCAAGCCGCTCGCCGCGGCCACCGGCGCCGTGGTCTACGGCTGCGCGGTCTCCGAGACGCCGCCGGAAGGGCCGGAGGGAGATGTGAAGCTGGAGGCAGGCTACGACCGGTTCCTCCCGGACGTGTCGGTCTGCGCCGGCGCGGTCATTCCGGGGCACGGCTGGACTCTCGAAGCCATTCCTACGCCCGGCCACACCTCCAACCACATCTGTTATGGGCTGGCCGAGGAGAACGCCTGCTTTACCGGCGATCACATCATGGGCTGGTCGACGACGGTCGTGACGCCGCCAGACGGGAACATGGGCGACTATCTCGCCAGCCTCGACCTGATCCGCGCGCGGGACTTCGCCACGCTCTGGCCGACCCACGGCCCGCCGGTCACCGAGGTCGGTCCCTTCCTGGACGCCTACAAGGCCCACCGACTGGATCGCGAGCAGCAGATCCTGCAGCGGCTCGCCGCCGGCGATCGGCGGATCGGCGAGATGGTCCCGCACATGTACGCCGGGGTGGATCCAAGGCTGCACGCGGCCGGTGCGCACTCGGTGCTGGCGCACGTCATCGAACTGGTGCGCTCAGGCCGGGTCGCCACCGAGGGAGCGCCCGGCCTGGGGAACGACTACCGGCCCGCCTGAGCCGGAGCGCCGGATCTCACCGCTCGGCGAGGTTCTCGCGCACGCTGGCCAGCGCTTCATGCACGGCGCGGCGCACGCAAGGCGGGTTGTCCTGGGCGGCGACCGGATAAAGGGTCTCGAGCTGGTCGCATTGGTCCCGGGCCGCGCTCGCCACGCGTTGACGCATCACACGCCAGCCCCAGTGGGTGTTCAGGTCGAGATCGCTGACGTCGACCACGCGCGACATCGAGACGGTCTCGATCGGGGCGCCGGTGGTGGAACTGCGCTGATGGCGATAGGGCGCAGTCACCACGACGCCGCCCACGGCGCTGGCGTCGTCATAGCCATTGTAGCCGTAGTCGTCATACGGCTGGGCGTGCAGCGGACCCGCGCAGGCGAGGCCGAGCGCCGCCAGCGCGGCCGCTAACGAGCCGCGCAAGAACGTCGGGGAAATATTGGTAGGCATGATTGCTCGCTCCTTGAAGCGTCTGATCCCCCAAGCGAGGCTGGAAATAAGATCAGAGCGCTATTGGCGTTCACACCGCCAACCAACGTTTCCAAGATAACGTGGTTCCGAATTGAGCGTTGATTAGGAAGCGCGACGAGATGCGTCCGAAGTTCACTTGACGCCGTCGGCCTGCGCGGTTGGAAGCACATAACCTTCCATGCGATGCCGCAGCAGCTTCTTGTCGATCTTGCCGGTGGCGCCCAGTGGGATCTCGTCCACGAACACCACGTCGTCAGGCATCCACCAGCGGGCGATCTTGCCCTCGAGGAACTCCAGGAACTCCGCGCGGGTGGCGGACTCCCCTTCCCTCAGCTTCACCAGCAGCAGCGGGCGCTCGTCCCACTTCGGATGCGCCACCCCGATGACCGCGGCCAGCATGGCCTTTGGATGGGCGACGGCGAGGTTCTCGATCTCGATCGAGCTGATCCACTCGCCGCCCGATTTGATCACGTCCTTGACCCGATCGGTGATCTGCATGAAGCCGGCCGCATCGATGGTGGCCATGTCGCCGGTGTCGAAGAAACCGTCTGCGTCGAGGATGTCGCCGCCCTCCGCCTTGAAGTAGCGGGCTGCAACGAACCCCCCTTTCACCTTCAGGCGTCCCATCGTCTCCCCGTCGTGGGGCAGGCGCCGGCCGCTGTCGTCGACGAGCTTCAGCTCGACGCCCATGGGCGTGCGCCCCTGCTTCAGGCGGTACGGCAGCTGCTCCTCGTAGGGGAGGGCGGCGATCTCGGGCGTGAGGACCCCAAGGGTGCCCATCGGCGAGGTCTCGGTCATCCCCCAGGCGTGGATCACCTCGACGCCGTAGTCGTCGTGGAAGGCGCGCATCAGCGCTTCGGGCACCGCCGAGCCGCCGATCAGCACCCGCTTCAGGGTGGAGAAGCTGGCCTTGCGCGCTCGCACCTCCTGCAGCAGCATCTGCCAGACGGTGGGCACGGCTCCGGCGAAGGTGACCCCCTCGGTCTCGATCAGTTCCAGCACCGCGGCGCCGTCGAGCCGTTGGCCTGGCATCACCAACTTGCAGCCTACCGCCGGGCAGGAAAAGGCGAGGCCCCAGGCGTTGGCGTGGAACATCGGCGCCACCATCAGGGCGACGTCGTGCAGCGAGAGGCCCATCACGTCGCGCTGCAGGGTGACCAGGGTGTGCAGGAAGTTGCTGCGGTGCGAGTAGACCACGCCCTTCGGGTTCCCCGTAGTGCCCGAGGTGTAGCAGATGCCGGCCGCGGTGTGCTCGTCGAACCCGCCCCAGACGCAGTCGGGCGAATGCTCCTCCACCAGCGTCTCGAAGCACAGCGCCCCCGGCAGGGCCGCCGCGGCGCCCATGTGATCGCGGTCGGTCATCACGACCACCTGCTCGACGCTCGGCATCTGGGCGCGCCGCTCGACCAGCGTGGGCAGAAAGGTGAGGTCGGTGAAGAGGACCTTATCCTCCGCGTGGTTGATGATGTAGCAGAGCTGATCGGCGAACAGCCTCGGATTGAGGGTGTGGCAGACCGCGCCGATCCCCATGATGCCGTACCAGGCCTCCATGTGCCGGCCGGAGTTCCAGGCCAGGGTGGCGACCCGGTCGCCCAGCTTCACGCCCATGGCCTTCAGCGCGTTGGAGATCCGCTTGGCGCGATCGTGCATGGCGCCGTAGGTGGTGCGGACGATCGGCCCTTCGAGGGACCGGCTGACGATTTCGCGCCCGCCATGCCACTCGGCGGCGTGGTCCAGGATCTTGTCCACGGTCAGCGGCCAATCCTGCATCAGGCCGAGCATCAGCGTCCTCCCCAAGGTATTGGCGCGAACATGGAGCGGGCGGAAAGCCTGCGTCAACTGTCGCGGGCGCCGCCCACCTTTCTGGCGGTCGCCTCCAGATCGGCGCTGCCGACTACGACCCAGTCGATGACGCCCGGATCGCGGGCCAGCTGCGCCTCCAGCACCTGCGCATCGGCGTCGGAGGCGTCGCCGGCGCGCGCGGCGAGCCGCCCGGCCAGGAGCGCTTTCGGGCCCTGAAGCCAGAAGCCCTCGAAGGCGACGCCGCGTTCGGCGGCCATGGCGGCGGCGGCCTGGCGCTCGGCGCCCTCGAGGAAGACGGCGTCGAGGACCACGGCTCGGCCGGCGTCCAGCGCCCGTCCGGCGAGCCGCAGCATTTCCCGGTAGACTGTTTCGCTGGCCGCGGCCGTGTAGGCCTCGGCAGGCAGGCGCTCGAGCGGACCGAAGCCGGCCAGGCGCTTGCGGATCTCGTCCGATCTCAGGATCGCCGCCCCCGGCGCGGCGCCGAACCTGGGCGCGATCAGCCGCGCGAAGGTGGTCTTGCCGGCGCCCGAGAGGCCGCCCACGGCGGCGAGCCGGGGGGGCGGCGGGCTGAGATGGCGGGTCGCAGCGGCCAGGTACGCCTTCGCCGCCGCGGTCTCGCCCTGGTGGGCGGCGACGTGGACGCGGACCGCGGCCCTCGCCGACAGCATCAGCGGCAGGGCGGCGAGGCCCTCCCAAAGGCTTTCGGGGAAACTCCGCGCCGCCTCGTCCAGGTAGGCGTTCAGCAGCCGGTTGGCGGCCGGCGCGGCGCCCCGGAAGCAAAGGTCCATGACCAGGAAGGCGAGGTCATAGAAGACGTCGATCTCCGACAGGCGATCGTTAAACTCGATGCAGTCGAAGAGCTTCGGAACCCCGTCTTCCAGGAGCAGGTTGCCGAGATGCAGGTCGCCGTGGCAGCGCCGGGCGAAGCCTTCGGCGCGCCGGCGCTCCAGAAGCGGCCCTGCCGCCGCGAACGCCGCATCGGTCGCTTCGAGGAGCCGCTCGACCGCAGCCGCGCCCAAGAGCCCCGCGAAATCGCGCAGCTGCTCGGCGTTGACGCCGATCGTGTAGCCCAGCGCCTTCACGCCGCCGCCGTCGGGCTTCACCACCGCCGCGGCGTGGAACCGGGCCACGGTCCGCCCGAGCGACTCGGCCAGCGCGCCGTCGACCCGCTCGGGATGTTCGGCGAGCACGGCGTCCGGGTCGAACCGCCGCATCTCCAGGGCGTAGTCGAGGATCTCGCCATCGCCGCCGAGGGCGAGCGCGCCGTCCTGCCTGCGCCGGATCGGGATCAGGGCGCGATAGATGTCGGGCGCCGTGGCCCGGTTGAACCGCAGCTCGCGCTCGAGCGCCCAGCGGCGCTTCCTCAGGGTGGTGAAGTCGAGGAAGCCGAAATCCACCGGCTTCTTGAGCTTCAGCGCGCGGTCTCTCATCAGGAACACGCGAGCGCACGAGGTCTCGATCTCGCGTTCGGCCTGGCCCCGCAGCCAGGCGAACACCGCCTCCTGAGGGGTCAAGGATAGAGCCGCCTGGTGGTCCAGGTCTCGTTGGCCCGGTGGAACACCAGCCGCTCGTGCAGACGGAAGGGCCGGTCGCGCCAGAACTCGATCACCTCCGGGACCACCCGATAGCCCGACCAGTGGGGCGGGCGGGGAACCCGACCGAGGCCGAAACGCAGGCCGACCTCGGCCACCTTGGCCTCGAGCGCCAGGCGTCCTTCCAGCTCGCGAGACTGGTCCGAGGCCCAGGCCCCGATCTGGGCGGGTCGCGCGCGAGTCGCGAAATAGGCGTCGGCCTCCTCTTCGCTCACCGGCTCGACCGGGCCGCGCACCCGCACCTGGCGCCGAAGCGACTTCCAGTGGAAGACCAGGGCGGCCGAAGGGCAGGCGGCCAGCTCCTCGCCCTTGGCGCTCCGGGTGTTGGTGTAGAAGGTGAAGCCGCGTTGATCGACGTCCTTCAGGAGCACCATGCGCGCGTCGGGCCGCCCGGCGGCGTCGACGGTGGCCAGCGTCATGGCGTTGGGATCGTTGATCTCGCGCTTGGTCGCCGCGCCTAGCCAGGTCTCGAAGAGGGCGATGGGATCGCCCTCCGGCAGCAGCGGCGGAGGTTCGGCTTCGATCACCTGGCGGACGTAATCGTCTTCGCTGGGCGATGCCGGGATGGGCGGCTTGCGCGTCATGGGGCCGCTATAGCGGAAGCCGGTCTTCGATTCAGCCTCGGCCGCACACGGGGCCCGCGCTCCTTTAACCACCTCTTGACGATCCCGGGGCGAGGCTGCCGGTCATGCCCGCCGACTCCAAGCTTACCCTCGCCGAAGCCCGCGCCATTCTCGGCCTGCCGGCCGGAGCCTCGGCCGCAGCGGCCAAGCGGGCGTTCCGGGCGGCGGCCATGCAGGCGCATCCAGACCGTCCGGGCGGCGACGCGGCGCGGTTCCGGCGGGTGGTGGCGGCCCATCGGGCGCTGCAGGCGCCCGCCTTGCCCGCGGTGCGCGGCCCGGCGCCGCTCATGGAAGCCCGGGCGGTGATCGGGCCGCTGGTGGCGCTCGGCGGCGGCGAAGCACTGGCGGTCTTTCCGAACGGCCGACAGCTCAGGGTGCGGATCCCGGCCGGGGCCCGGGACGGCGAGCGGCTCAGGATCGGCATGTTCACGGCGGTGGTCGCGGTCATTCCCGAGCCGGACCTCGAGCTGCGCGGCGGCGACCTCTGGACCTGCGCCAGGGCGCCGGCCTTCCTGCTGGCGGTGGGCGGGCGCGTGGCGGCGCCGACGCCGGTGGGCGAATACAATATCTGGATCGGCCGCAAGACCGCTGAGCGGCGCCTGGTGCGCATTCCGGGCGCCGGGCTGCCGGCCCGCGGCGTGCATCCGGCGGGCGACCTCTTCATCCGCCTGCTCGCAGAACCGGTCCCTTCCGAGAGCGCCGCCCGCGAACGGCTCCGGCGTTTCGCCGCCGCCTGGGCCGCCTGATTGGCCGCGCCGCGCGCGTTCGGCTAAGAAGCGCGCCATGTCGCACAACACCTTCGGCCATCTATTGAGGGTGACGACCTGGGGCGAGAGCCACGGGCCGGCGCTGGGCTGCGTGGTCGACGGTTGTCCCCCGGGAATCCCGCTGGCCGCGCCCGACATCCAAAGGTGGCTCGACCGGCGTCGGCCGGGGCAGGGCCGGTTTGTCAGCCAGCGCCAGGAGCCGGACGCGGTGCGGATCCTTTCCGGCGTCTTTGAGGACGCCAAGACCGCCGGCCAGGTGACCACCGGCGCGCCGATCTCGATGATCATCGAGAACGTCGACCAGCGCTCGCGCGACTACTCGGACATCGCCACCTCCTTCCGCCCGGGCCACGCCGACTACGCCTATTTCGCCAAGTACGGCGTGCGCGACTATCGCGGGGGCGGACGCCAGTCGGCCCGCGAGACGGCCGCGCGGGTGGCGGCCGGGGCGGTGGCGCGCAAGGTGCTGGGGGCGGGCGTGGTGATTCGCGCGGCGCTGGCCCAGATCGGTCCGCACGCGGCGGACCGCGGGCGCTGGGACTGGGACGAGACGGAGCGCAACCCCTTCTGGGCGCCCGACGCGGCCATAGTCCCGGTCTGGGAGGCGCATCTGGAGAAGACCCGCAAGGCCGGCTCCTCCACCGGGGCGGTGATCGAGGTGGAGGCGAGCGGCGTTCCGGCCGGCTGGGGCGCGCCGCTCTATGGAAAGCTGGACGCCGAGCTCGCCGCGGCGCTGATGTCGATCAACGCCGCCAAGGGGGTAGAGATCGGGGCCGGATTCGCGGCCGCCGCGCTCTCGGGCGAAGAGAACGCCGACGAGATGCGGATGAGCAATGCGGGCCCCGCCTTCCTCTCCAACCGCGCCGGGGGCGTGCTCGGCGGAATCTCCACCGGCCAGCCGATCGTGGCGCGGGTGGCCTTCAAGCCGACCTCCTCGATCCTGACGCCCCGCCGCTCGATCAACGAGGCCGGCGAGGAAATCGAGGTCCGCACCACCGGACGCCACGATCCCTGCGTCGGCATCCGGGCGGCCCCGGTGGTCGAGGCGATGACCGCCTGCGTGCTCGCGGACGCCTTCCTGCGCCATCGCGGACAGACGGGCGGCGGCGCCTTTGCCCCCGGCGGGGGCGCGCGGCGACCCTGAGCCGGCGCCCGCCGGATTTCGCAACTCCTTAACATTACTGGTGAAATCGGACCTGCGACGGAATCGCGGAACGCCGGTTTCGAACTTGACGCGATCTTGGGCCGGACGCACAAACGCGGCCGGTTTGCGCCGGGGGCGCCGTGAAGTTCGACAGCCTCAAGATCCTGTTGGTGGACGACAACCAACACATGCGGGTGCTCCTCACGGAGATCCTGAGGGCCATCGGCGTGCGCGACATCATGGAGGCCAGCAGCGGGGCCGAGGCCCTGCGCGCTATGCGCGGCTATCCTATCGATATCGTGATGACCGACCTCGCCATGACCCCGATGAGCGGCATCGAGTTCGTGCGCCAGATCCGCACCTCGCCGGAAAGCCCCAATCCCATGGCGCCGGTGATCATGATCACCGGCCACGCCACCCTTTCGCGGGTGGCGGAGGCCCGGGACGCGGGGGTCACGGAGTTCCTCAGCAAGCCGGTCACCGCCCGCGGCGTCATCGAGCGGGTGACGCGGGTGATCCAGCATCCGCGGCCCTTCATCAGGACCCCGACCTATTTCGGACCTGACCGGCGGCGGCGGGAGGATCCCGCCTACCGCGGCCCCTTCCGTCGGTCCACCGACGCCGAGACCAAGACCGGCGAGTGAAGCGCCGGGCTACGCATCCTCCACCGCCAGCGCGCAGCTCTCGCCGATGCTGGGGCGGGAGACGACGATCCGGGTCAGGGCCGGAAAGGCCGGCCTCAGCTCGCGTGCGAAGTGAAGGCAGAGCGCCTCCAGCGTCGGGCTTTCCAGGCCGGGCGTCTCGTTGAGCAGGGTGTGGTCCAGCCTGGCGGCGGCGGCCTTCAGCGCCTGATCGAGCGCGCCCAGGTCCTCCACCCACCCCACCGGCGCCCTGGCGGGGCCGCGCAAGGTCGCCTCCACCCGGAAGGAGTGGCCGTGCACGCGCGCGTAGGGCGAGTCGGGCGGCCCGTCCGGCAGCCGATGGGCCGCATCGAAGCCGGCCGCCTTGGTGATCTCGAACTCGGTGTCGGTCATCGGGTCGGAGGCCGAGCCTCCTTCAGCTCACGGAATGCCCAGGTATTTGTGGGTCTGCAGGCTTAAACGCCAGCGCGGATGCTCGAGGCAATAGGCGATCGCCGCCCGCGTCGCCGCCTCCCGGTCCGGGCCGTCCATCGGCTGCAGCGAGAAGCGCTCGAAGGCGAGGCGCTCGAAATCGGCGGGATCGAGGCCCGCTTGCGGATAGACGAGCTTCAGTTCCTGCCCAGAGACGAGCGCCAGGGGCGCCCCCGCCTTCGGACTGACGCAGATCCAGTCGAGCCCGGACGGCGCCGGCAGGGTCCCGTTGGTCTCCAGGGCGATCGAGAAGCCCTCGGCGTGCAGGGCCTCCACCAGCGGCGGGTCGAGCTGCAACAAGGGCTCGCCGCCCGTCAGCACCGCCAGCTTGCCCTGCGCCGGGCCGCGCCAGGCGGCGGCGACGGCGGCCGCGAGGGCCTCGGGGCTCGCGAACTTGCCGCCGCCGGCCCCATCGGTCCCCACGAACTCAGTGTCGCAGAAGCGGCAGACGGCGTCCGCCCGGTCGGCCTCGCGTCCGCTCCAGAGGTTGCAGCCGGCGAACCGGCAGAAGACCGCGGCCCGCCCGGCCTGGCCGCCCTCGCCCTGAAGGGTGAGGAAGATCTCCTTCACCGAATAGGTCATGGCGTCATCGCCGGACGCCCGGCGTCCGCCCATTCGCGCCAGCCCTTGGCGCGCAGCTCGCAGGCCGGACATGCGCCGCAGCCCAAGCCCCAGTCGTGGGCCCCGTCGCGCCGGCCGAGGTAGCAGGTATGGCTCTCGGCGCGGATCAGCTCCACCAGCGCCTCGCCGCCCAGGCCCTTGGCCAGCGCCCAGGTCTCGGCCTTGGTGAGCCGCATGAGCGGGGTGGCGATCGGGAAGGCCCGCTCGATGCCGAGCTCCAGCACCGTCTCCATGGCGTCGAGGGTCGCGCGCCGGCAGTCCGGATAGCCGGAGTAATCGGTCTCGCACATGCCGCCCACCAGCGTCTCGAGGCCCAGCCGGTCGGCGAGCGCCGCGGCGTAGACGAAGAACACCAGGTTGCGGCCTGGGACGAAGGTGGAGGGCAGGCCCCGCTCGGTGATCTCGATCGCCCGCTCGGTGGTGAGCGCGGTCTCGCCGATCGCGCCGAAGCCCCGCTGGTCCAGCATGTGGTCGCCGCCGAGCCTGGCCGCCCAGGCCGGGAAACGCTCCGCCATCCCCGCCCGCATCGCCTGGCGGGCGGCCAGCTCCGCCCGATGGCGCTGCCCGTAGTCGAAGCCCACCGTCTCCACACGCGCATATCGGTCGAGGGCCCAGGCCAGGCAGACGCTGGAATCCTGGCCGCCGGAGAAGAGCACGAGGGCGCCGCTTGGAGGTTCAGCCATCGCGGCTCTCTACATGAACGGGCGCCGAGCACGAAGCGCCGCCGCCTCCGGCGGCTCGGCGTTCGCCCAAACTGGCGCGCCGATCGGCTGCGGGGTAAGAGGTGCGGCAAGCGCTGCGAGCGGTTTGTCCCATGTCCGACTCCAAGCCCGCCGTCCTCATCGTGCAGCCGCACCTGGGCGTGCTGAGCCCGCTGCTCGAGCCGGACTTCACCGTCTGGCGGCTCTGGGAGGCGCCGCCGCTGGAGGCCACCCAGAAGATCCGCGCCCTGGTGGTGGCCGGCGAGTTTCCGCTCGACCAAGGCCTTGCCGAGCATCTGCCGAACCTCGGCCTCATCGCCTGTTTCACGGCCGGCTACGACGGCGTCGACCTTGTCTGGGCGGCGGCGCGCGGCCTGAAGGTCACCCATTCGCCGGGCGTCAACGAGGAGGACGTCGCCGACCAGGCGCTGGGCCTGATGCTGGCGGCCTGGCGGGGAATCGTCGAGGGCGACGCCATCGTGCGCGGCGGCCACTGGGTCGCCACCGAGAAGCGGATCACCCCGTCGCTGCGCAGCCGGCGTCTGGGCGTCGTGGGCCTGGGCGCCATCGGGTCGGCCATCGCCCGGCGTGCCGAGCCCTTCGGCCTCGACATCGCCTGGTGGGGACCGAACGAGAAGCCGGACGCCCGCTGGCCCCGCGCCTCCAGCCTCGCCGCCCTCGCCGACGCCAGCGACATCCTCGTCGTCGCCGCCCGCGCCGGCGAGGAGAACCGCCGGATCATCGATGCGGGGATCCTGAAGGCGCTCGGCCCGCACGGCCTGCTCGTCAATGTCGCCCGCGGTCAGCTGGTGGACGAGGACGCGCTGATCGCGGCGCTGAAGAGCGGCCGGCTCGGCATGGCCGCCCTGGACGTCTTCGCCGCCGAGCCGACCCCGGCCGAGCGCTGGGCGGGGGTGCCGAACGTGGTCCTCTCGCCGCACACCGCCGGGGCGACCTCCGCGGCCGTGCCCAAGATGGTGGCCATGACCCGCGAGAACCTGCGCCGCTTCTTCGCCGGCGAGCCGCTGGCCAATCCGATCGTGGGATAGGTGGCCCTCCTGCGAGCTCAGGCTTAGGAAAGCCCATTCCTGGGAGGGCCGCATGACGAAGAAGATCCTGGTGCTCGGACGAGGTCCCATCGGCTGGAACACGATGGAGCATTTTCTGAGTCATCGGCCCGACTGGGCGGTGGCGGGCGCCTCGCGCAAGGCGCCGCCCGTCGCCACCCGCGCCCACTATGTCACCGTCGATCTTACGGACCGCGCGGCCACCATGACCGCCCTGGGAACGATGGGGGACGTGACCCACGTGCTCTACACCGCCGTGCTCGACCAGCCGACCTTCTCCGCCGCCTGGACCGAGGCGACTCACATCGAGACCAACCTCGGGATGCTGAAGAACGTGCTCGACGCGCTGGAGGCCGCCAAGGCGCCGCTGGAGAACTTCGCGTTCCTGCAAGGCACCAAGGCGTACGGCGTCCACCTCGGGCCGATCAAGGCGCCGGCGCGCGAGCGCGACCCGATGCACATGCCGCCGAGCTTCTACCACGCGCAGCAGGACTATGTGTTCGAGCGCCAGCGGGGACGCGCCTGGTCCTGGACGATCTACCGGCCGCAGATCGTGGTGGGCCTCTGTCCTGGCGCGCCCACGAACCACATCTCGGCGATCGGCGCTTACTGCGCGATCTCACGCGAGCTCGGCCTGCCGCTGCGCTTCCCAGGCCCGCTCCGGGCGGGGCTAGTCGAGCTCGTGGATGCGCGCCTGCTCGCCAGCGCCATCGCCTGGGGGATGTCCAACGCCCAGGCCTCCGCCAATCAGATCTTCAACGTCACCAACGGCGACGTGCTCGACTGGCAAAACCTCTTCCCGCGCCTGGCCAGGCATTTCGGCATGGAGCTCGAGCGTCCGCAAACCATGTCGCTGGCGACCATGATGGCCGACAAGGGCCCGGTCTGGGACCGCATCGTCGCGAAGCACGATCTGCAGCGCCTGTCCTATGGCGACATCTCGGGCAACTGGATGGGGCTGGACTACACCGTCCACTACATGGCCCTGCAGCAGCCGCCGCCCATCCTCAGCACCATCAAGATCCGCCAGGCCGGGTTCCACGAATGCCGGGACACCGAGGACATGTTCCTCGCCTACATCGAGGAGATGCAGGAGGCCCGCTACCTCCCGCGCTGAGCCCGCCACGGCCGCACAGCCGGCGCGATCGAGACAGCCTTGATCTTCTCGACCTGGAACGCCAGTCTGGGACTTTACCGTCGGGTAGAACTGCCCGCGGTCGGCCCCCGGGAGGGAACCACATGAATGAAGATCTCGCCGCTCGGCTCGACCGGGTGGAATCGACGCTGGCGATCCAGCAGCTGCCGATCCGTTACGCCATGGCCGTGGGCTCGCGCGATGTGGACACCTGGGTGTCGCTGTTCGTCGACGACGTGAACTGCGGCCGCCACGGCGTCGGTCGCGAGGTGTTGCGTCAGTGGATCACGCCCGCCCTCGAAAAGTTCTATCGCTCGATCCATCAGGTCTGCGGGCACCGCATCGAGTTCGTCGACGCGGACAACGCCAGGGGCCAGGTCTATTGCCGCGCCGAGCACGAGTACGGCGACAAGTGGATCGTCATGGCGATCTGCTATTTCGACACCTACACGCGGCGCAACGGCGAGTGGTTCTTCGTCCGACGCAATGAGCAGCGCTGGTATTCCCAGGACATCACCCAGCGGCCGAACCCGCCGTTCAACGACTGGTTGGGAAGCGAAATGCTGGCCACGCTTCCGGCCGGGTTCCCTACCTGGGCCGCGTTCTGGGGCAAGGTCGACGAGAGGCGGATCCAAGAGGTCACGAGCGCGCCGGTCCACGCGCCGAGCGATGGCCCTGCGCCTCGCCGGCGGCCGACGGGCGGTTGACCAATTCGCCATTGACACTTCTCACATAAAGATATCTTTATATGGGCGATGACCTCGGACCAGGCGGTGGCGGTGTTGCGCGCGGCGGGCGAGCCGACGCGGCTGCGCATCCTGGCGCTCCTGGCGCGCGAGGAGCTGGCGGTGCTGGAGCTCACCCGCATCCTCGGGCAGAGCCAGCCCCGGGTCTCCCGGCACCTGAAGCTGCTGGCCGAGGCCGGCCTCGTCGAGCGGTTTCCGGACGGCGCGTGGGTGTTCTATCGGCTCGCCTCGCCGGGGCCCACTCGAACCCTCCTCGACCAGGCGCTGCGGCTGATCGCGCCCTCCGACGCGGTCCTGCGCCGGGACGCCGAGCGGCTTCAGGGGGTGGCGGCCGAGCGCGCCGGCGAGGCGGCGGCCTATTTCGCCGACAACGCCCACCGCTGGCACGAGATCCGCTCGCTCTATGTCTCCGAGGCGGCCGTGGAGGCGGCGATCCTGGAGGCGACCGGCGAGGGCCCCTTCCGCCGGCTCGTGGACCTCGGCACGGGCGCGGGGCGGATGCTCACGCTGCTGGGACCGAAGGCCGAGAGCGCCGTCGGCCTCGATCTGTCCCGCCAGATGCTCAACATCGCCCGCAGCAACGTCGCCGGCGCGGGCCTTGGCGCCTGCGAGCTTCGGCACGGCGATATCTTCGGCACCGGACTTGCGGACGGCGAGGCGGACCTCGTCGTCGTGCATCAGGTGCTGCACTACCTCGGCGAGCCGGCGGCGGCGGTGGCGGAGGCCGCGCGCCTGGTGGCGCCGGCCGGTCGTCTGCTCATCGTCGACTTCGCGCCCCATGACCTGGAGTTCCTGCGCGCCGAGCATCGGCACCGCCGGCTAGGCTTCGGCGACGACGAGATCGAAGGCTGGCTCGCGGCCGCCGGGCTCGGCCGCATCCAGCGCCGCTCGCTGCCGCCGGGGTCGGCCGGCGGGCTGACCGTGAAGGTGTGGAGCGCCGAGCACGACGCAGGCCGCCTCAGGAGGGTCGCATGAGCGCCGCGGTCGGCGACGGCGAAAGCGCCCTCGGCCCCGTCGCCCGGGCGGGGGGGCGCGAGACGCGGCGCCTCAAGGTCTCGTTCGAGTTCGCCCCGCCGAAGACGCCGGAGGCCGAGGAGGAGCTCTGGCGGGCGATCCGCCGCCTCGAGCCGCTGGCCCCCGACTTCGTGTCGGTCACCTACGGCGCCGGCGGCTCCACGCGCGAACGCACGCACCGCACGGTGATCCGGATGCTGAACGAGACCACCTTGCGGCCGGCCGCCCACCTCACCTGCGTCGAGGCGTCCCGCGCAGACGTGGATGAAGTGATCGACGACTACTGGCGCTCGGGCGTTCGTCACATCGTGGCCCTGCGCGGCGACCCGCCCGGCCAGATCGGCGGCGTCTATCGTCCGCGCCCGGACGGGTACGCGAACGCCACCGAGCTCACCGCCGGCATCCGCGCGCGTGCTCCGTTCGAGATCTCCGTGGGCGTCTATCCGCAGACGCACCCGGAAAGCCCCTCGCCCGCCCACGACATCGAGGTGCTGAAGGCCAAGGTGGGCGCCGGCGCGAGCCGGGCGATCACCCAGTTCTTCTTCGACATCGACGGCTTCCTGCGGTTCGCCGACCAGATCCGCAAGGCCGGGATCGAGATCCCGATCTCGGTGGGGGTGATGCCGGTGACCAACGTCAAGGGGCTGGGGCGGATGGCCGGGCAGTGCGGCATCGCCCTGCCGGCATGGCTCACCAGCCTGTTCGAGGGCCTCGACAAGGACCCGGAGACCCGCCGGCTGATCGCCGGCTCGGTGGCCGCCGAGATGTGCGCGCGTCTGGAAGAGGAGGGGTTCTCCGACTTCCACTTCTACACCCTGAACCGGGCCGACCTCGTCTACGCCATCTGCCGGGTGCTGGGCGTGCGTGAGACCCAGCCCGCCAAGGAGGCGCTGCAGTGAACCGCGACGACCGGATCGCCGCCCTGAAGGCCGCCGCCCGTGAGCGGATCCTCATCCTGGACGGATCGTGGGGCGTCTACCTGCAGCGTCGCGGCCTCGAGGAAGCCGATTTCCGCGGCGAGCGGTTCGCCGCGCACGCCCATCCGCTGAAGGGCGACTTCGACGTATTGTGCCTCACCCGGCCCGAGGTGGTGACCGAGGTCCACGACGCCTACTTCGAGGCCGGCGCCGACATCGCCCAGACCAACACCTTCAACGCCAACGCCATCTCCCAGGCCGACTACGGCCTGGAGGGCGAGGTGCGGGCCATCAACCTGGCCGCCGCCCAGCTTGGCCGCGCCGCTGCGGACCGCTGGACCCAGAAGACGCCGCAAAAGCCGCGGTTCGTGGCGGGATCGCTCGGCCCCACCAACCGCACCCTCTCGATCTCGCCCGACGTGAACGATCCCGGGGCGCGGACCGTCACCTTCGACGAAGTCTACAGCATCTACGCCGAGCAGGCCCGCGCCCTGCACGAGGGCGGCGTCGACATCTTCCTGATCGAGACGGTGTTCGACACCCTGAACGCCAAGGCGGCGATCAAGGCGATCCTCGACCTGGAAGCCGAGGGGCTGGCGCCGCTGCCGATCTGGATATCGGGCACCATCACCGACCGTTCCGGACGCACGCTCTCGGGCCAGACGGTGGAGGCGTTCTGGAACTCGGTGCGGCACGCCAGGCCCTTCGCGGTCGGCCTCAACTGCGCCTTGGGCGCCGAGCTCATGCGCCCGCACATCGCCGAGCTGGCGCGCATCGCCGACACCCTAGTGGCCGCCTACCCCAACGCCGGCCTTCCCAACGCCTTCGGCGAGTACGACGAGGGGCCGGAAGAGACCGCCTGCCACCTCGAGGAGTGGGCGAGGAGCGGCCTCGTCAACATCCTCGGCGGCTGCTGCGGCACCACTCCCGACCATATTCGCCACGTGGCCGAGTCGGTGGAGGGCGTCGCGCCGCGCGAACTCCCCGAGCGGCCGAAGGCGCTGCGCCTTTCGGGCCTCGAAGCGTTCGAGCTGGCGTAGAAGGCCCCGATGAGACCTCTTTTCGTCAACATCGGCGAGCGGACCAACGTCACCGGCTCGGCGCGCTTTCGCAAGCTCATCGAGGCCGGCGACTATCCCGCCGCCCTTGAAGTGGCGCGCCAGCAGGTGGCCGCCGGCGCCCAGGTCATCGACGTCAACATGGACGAGGGCCTGCTCGACAGCGCCCGGGCCATGACCACCTTCCTCAACCTGATCGCCGCCGAGCCGGACATCGCCCGCGTGCCGATCATGGTCGACTCCTCCAAGTGGGAGGTGATCGAGGCGGGCCTGAAGTGCGTCCAGGGCAAGGCGATCGTGAACTCCATCTCCCTCAAGGAGGGGGAGGCGAAGTTCCTGGCGGACGCGCGGCGCTGCCTCTCCTACGGCGCGGCGGTGGTGGTGATGGCCTTCGACGAGCAGGGCCAGGCCGACACCCGCGCGCGCAAGGTCGCCATCTGCGAGCGGGCCTACAGGCTTCTCACCGAGACGGCGGGCTTCGCCCCCGAGGACGTCATTTTCGACCCGAACATCTTCGCGGTCGCCACGGGGCTCGAGGAGCACAACAACTATGCGGTCGACTTCATCGAGGCGACCCGGGCGATCAAGCAGCAGCTTCCCTACGCGCGGGTCTCGGGGGGCGTCTCGAACATCTCGTTCGGGTTCCGCGGCAACGAGCCGGTGCGCCGGGCGATGCACTCGGTGTTCCTCTACCACGCCATCGCCGCGGGCATGGACATGGGGATCGTCAACGCCGGCGAGCTGCCGCTCTACGACGAGATCGAGCCGGAGCTGCGCGAGGCGGTGGAGGACGTCATCCTCAACCGCCGGCCCGACGCCACCGAGCGGCTGGTGGAGCTCGCCCCGCGCTACAAAGGCGGCAAGTCGGTGGAAAAGACCCCCGATGTCGCCTGGCGCGCCGCGCCGGTGGGCGCGCGGCTGGAGCACGCCCTCGTCCACGGCATCGGCGACCATATCGAGGCCGACGTCGAGGAGGCGCGGCTGGCGGCTTCCCGGCCGCTCGACGTGATCGAAGGCCCGCTGATGGCCGGCATGAACGTGGTGGGCGACCTTTTCGGGGCGGGGAAGATGTTCCTGCCCCAGGTGGTGAAGTCGGCGCGGGTGATGAAGCAGGCGGTGGGCTATCTGCTGCCCTTCATGGAGGCGGAGTCGGCGGGCAAGCCGCGCAGCTCCGCCGGCCGCATCCTCATGGCGACGGTCAAGGGCGACGTCCACGACATCGGCAAGAACATCGTCGGCGTCGTCCTGCAGTGCAACGACTACGAGGTCGTGGACCTCGGGGTGATGGTCCCGGCCGACCGGATCCTCGACGAGGCGCAGCGGGTGAAGGCGGACATGGTCGGGCTTTCGGGGCTCATCACGCCTTCGTTGGACGAGATGGTGTTCGTGGCCAGGGAGATGGAGCGGCGCGGCTTCGACGTGCCGCTGCTGATCGGCGGCGCCACCACCAGCCGCACCCACACCGCGGTGAAGATCGAGCCGGCCTACCAGCGCGGATCCACAACCTACGTCACCGACGCCAGCCGGGCGGTGGGCGTGGTGGGGGCGCTGATGTCGACGTCCGAGCGGCCGAAGGCCGAGGCGGCGACCCGGGCCGAGTATGCGCGGATCCGCGAGCAGTTCGGCCGCGGCCAGCAGGCCAAGAACCGCACCGGCCTCGCCGAGGCCCGGGCGCGCAAGTACGCCATCGACTGGAGCGACTACCGGCCTTCGGCCCCGAGCTTCCTGGGGACCCGCGCCTTCGGCCCCTACGATCTCGCCGAGCTCGTCCGCTACATCGACTGGACGCCGTTCTTCGCCACCTGGGAGCTGGTGGGCCGCTATCCGGCGATCCTCGAGGACGACGTGGTGGGCGAGGCCGCGCGCGGCCTCTTCGCCGACGCCCAAGCCATGCTGAAGAAGATCGTGGGCGAGCGCTGGTTCGAGGCGCGCGGCGTGGTCGGCTTCTGGCCCGCCAACGCCAGCGGCGACGACATCGTGCTCTGGACCGACGAGACGCGGGCTAGTGAGCGGGCGCGGCTCTTCACCCTGCGCCAGCAGATGGCCAAGAGCGAGGGCAAGGCGAACCTGGCTCTCGCCGACTTCGTGGCCCCGATCGGCGAGGGCGCGGACTACCTGGGCGGCTTTGCGGTCACCGCCGGGCACGGCGAGGCGGAGATCGTGCGCCGGTTCAAGGCCGCCGGCGACGACTATTCGGCGATCCTCGCCACCTCCCTGGCCGACCGTCTGGCCGAGGCCTTCGCCGAAGCCCTCCACCACCGGGTGCGCGCCGAGCTCTGGGGCTATGCGCCGGGCGAGCCCTTCGACATCGAGGCGATGCTCGCCGAGCGTTACCGCGGCATCCGGCCGGCGCCCGGCTATCCGGCCCAACCGGACCATACCGAGAAGCGGACCCTGTTCCGGCTCCTGGAGGCCGAGGCGGCGGCCCGGATCGAGCTCACCGAAAGCTGCGCCATGACCCCGCCGGCCTCCGTCTCCGGCCTCTACTTCGCCCACCCGGAGGCCCACTATTTCGGGGTGGGCAAGATCGAGCGCGACCAGGCGCAGGACTACGCGCGGCGGAAGGGCTGGCCGCTCGCCGAGGCCGAGCGCTGGCTGGCGCCGATCCTCAATTACGATCCGGAGCGCGCCGCAGCTTAAGGGGCCGCACGCCGCGCCTCGTGGACTTGCGCGCGCTTGCTAGGGCTTGGCGCTCGGCGCCCCGCTCGCGGCCGCGTCCGGCGCCGGCTGGTCCGCAGACGTGGCCGGCGGCGGTGCGGCCGGCGTCGCGGCCTCAGGCGGGGGTGGCGGGGCGGGCGCCGGAGCCTCGGCGGCGGCGGGCGGCGCGGGCGGGTCGTTGTACTTCAGGGCGCCGCTGAACAGGGCCGACTTGGCCGCCACCTCGCGGGCCACCGAATCGCACCGGTCCGGCAAGGCCCAGGTGAGCCACGCGCGGGCCAGCTCGCGGCGGCTCTTGGTCTCGGCCACCGACCATATCGCCGCCCCCTGGCGCATGGCCGTGGTGCTCTCCTCGTTGATCGGCCGCGGGCTCGCCTTCTGGGCCAGGGTGACCGCATTGGCGATCATCTTCAGCTCCACGCGGGCGGCGGCCATGTCGGACTGGTAGGGCTCGGCCTCCTTCACCGAGGTCCCGAACATCTTGTCGATGTCCACCAGCTCCGGCTTCACCTGCTCGTAGATGTCCAGATATTCCTTGAGCGCGCCGTAGCACCAGGCGGTGAGCTGATAGTCCACCCTGGGCGCGGTGGGCGGCAGGGGCTCGCCGGCGTTGTCCGGCGGCGCGGCCGCGGAGGCCAGGAGGGCGGCGGCGAGAATGGCGGTGGGTGTCATGCCGCGGTCCTCATAAGGCGGGTCAGCTGGGCGTCGTCTGCGGTCCGAAGCCGCCGCCCCCTGGGGTTTCGATCTCGATGACGTCGCCTGGCCGCACGTCGATCGAAAAGCAGCCAGGCAGTTCCTTTACCGCGCCCGAGGCCTCGATCAACCGCTGTCTGCCGGCAAGTCCGGGGCCGCCGCCCGCCAGGCCCTGGGGCGCGTGGTCGCGCCGGCTGGCGAGCAGGCTGACCTCCATGGGCGCCAGGAACCTGAGGCGCCGGACCACGCCGTCGCCGCCGGCGTTAGCGCCCGCGCCGCCGGAGCCGCGGCGTATGGCGAACGACTCCAGCCGCACCGGGAAACGCCGCTCCAGGATCTCCGGGTCGGTGAGGCGCGAGTTGGTCATGTGGGTGTGGACGGCGCTCGCCCCCGCCGCCTTGGCGGTGGCGCCGGCCCCGCCGCAGAGGGTCTCGTAGTACTGATGGGCGGCGTCGCCGAAGGTCAGGTTGTTCATCGTCCCCTGGGCGTTGGCCATGACGCCGAGCGCCTGGAAGAGCGCGTCCACAAGGTGCTGGCTGGTCTCCACATTGCCGGCCACCACCGCCGCGGGCGGGCCGGGATCGAGCATCGAGCCGGGCGACACGACGATCTCGAGCGGCGCGAGGCAGCCGGCGTTGAGCGGGATGTCGTCGTCCACGAGGCACCGGAAGACGTAGAGGGCCGCGGCGTCGACCACCGAGGCGGGGGCGTTGAAGTTCGAGGCGAGCTGGGGCGAGGAGCCGGTGAAATCCAGCCGGGCGCGCCCGCCGGCGGCGTCGACTCGCACCTGGACCGCGATCCGGGCGCCGCCGTCCATGGGGACGATCGCCTGGCCGTCCGACAAGGCCCCGATCGCCCGGCGCACCGCCGCTTCGGCGTTCCGCTGGACGAAGCCCATGTAGAGCGCCACCTCGACCGCCCCGTGCTCGGCGATCATCGCCGCCACCACCGCCGCGCCGGCCTGGCAGGCGGCGATCTGGGCCTTCAGGTCGGCGATGTTGCGGCCCGGCGCGCGGACGGGCCAGGGGCCGGCCTCCAGGGTCCGGCGGACCTCGGCCTCCAGGAAGACCCCGCCCTCCATGATCGGCAGGGCGTCGAGAAGCACCCCCTCCTCGGCCAAGGTGCGCGAGAAGGGCGGCATGGAGCCCGGTTCGGTTCCGCCGACGTCGGCGTGGTGGCCGCGGGCGGCCACGAAGAAGCCGGGCGCATCTCCTCCCCCGCCTTCGAAGACCGGCATGACCACGGTGATGTCGGGCAGGTGGGTGCCGCCGGCGTAGGGGTTGTTGAGGGCGAAGGCCTGGCCGGGCCTCAGACGCGGGTGGCGCTGGAGCACCGCCCGCACGCTCGCCCCCATGGAGCCCAGGTGCACCGGCATGTGCGGGGCGTTGGCCACCAGGCCGCCGGCGGCGTCGAAGAGGGCGCACGAGAAATCCAGCCGCTCCTTGATGTTCACCGACTGGGCGGTGCGCTCCAGCGCCGCGCCCATGGCCTCGGCGACGCCCATGAAGCGCCGGTTGTAGAGCTCCAAGGTCACTGGATCGGCGACGTCGGCGGCCTGCCGCACCTCGCGGACGGGTGCGGCGATCCGGGTCAGGCGGATGAGCCCGTCGGCCGCCTCCTCGGCCCGCCACCCCGGCGTGACCCAGATCTGGGTGTCGGGGCGCACGATCAGCGCCGGACCTTCCCCTCCCCCTCGAGGAGAGGGGGCAGGGGGTGGGGGCTCGCCGGGCGCGGAAGATTCGGTGGCCTCGACTTCGACGCTGGCGATGAGGATCGACCGGCCCGGCTCGAAGAACCCGAACAACCGCTGGTGGGCCGCCTCGAAGGCCGCCTTCACTCCGGCGAGGTCCGTGAGCGGCGCGGGGAGGGCGGCCTCGGCTTCGGCGTACTGGAGGCGCAGGCGCGCCTCGACCCTGCCGGTCCGCGCGCCCTGGGCGCCCAGCGCCGCCTCGGCGGCCTGGCGCAGCCGCGCGGCGGCCGCCTGCGCCACGGCCAGCCCCGCCGCATCCAGGCGCCGGCCGAGGCTTTCGGCCTCGAGCGTGCGCATCCGCGCCTGGCCGATCCCCCAGGCGGACAGAAGGCTGGCGTAGCGGGGCGAGATCACTTCGGCGATCCCGAGCGCGTCGGCCACCTGGCAGGCGACCTGACCGGCGGCGCCCCCGAAGGCGATGAGGGCGTGGCCGCGCGGATCGAAGCCGCGTTCGGTGGAAATCCGGCGGATCGCGCCCGCCATCTGCTCCACCGCCACCGCCAGGAAGCCCTCGGCGGCGGCCCGGGCATCCGTCGCGCCCATGGCGGCGGCGAGCTCGCCGAGCCGCGCCTCGGCGGCGGCCGGATCGAGCCGTTGGCGGCCGTCCGGGCCGAACACGGCCGGAAACCGCGCCGCGTCCAGCCTTCCGAGCACCAGATTGGCGTCGGTGACGGTGGCCGGCCCGCCGCGGCCGTATGAGGCCGGACCCGGATCGGCGCCGGCGCTCGCCGGTCCCACCCGGGCGCGCAGGCCGTCGAAGGCGAGGATCGAGCCGCCGCCGGCGGCCACCGTCTCCACGTCCAGCATGGCGGTCCGGAGCCGGACGCCCGCCACCTCCGCGCGGTCGCGCCGCTCCAGGAGGCCGGCGTAGCGGGAGACGTCGGTGGAGGTGCCGCCCATGTCGAAGCCGAGCGCCGGCCGGCCGCCGGCCGCTCCGGCGTTCGCCGCCACCCCGACCACGCCCCCGGCCGGGCCCGAGAGCACCGCGTCGCGGCCGCGGAACCCGTCGGCCCGCACCAGGGCGCCGGCGGAGGTCATGAAGTAGAGCGGGGCGCCGCGCAGAACTTCGGTCAGCCGCGCCACATAGGCCGCCACCACGGGGGTCAGGTAGGCGTCGGCCACCGTGGTCTCGGCCCGGGGGAGGAAGCGGGGGAAGGGGGAGACCTCCGAGCTCAGCGAGACCCACGTGAAACCCGCGTCCCTGGCGAGGGCGCCGGCCCGCTGCTCGTGATCGCCGAAAAGGTCCGAATGCAGGAAGGCGATCGCCACGCTCTCGAAACCGTCCGTCTGGGCGACGGCGAGCGCGCGCGCGAGCGCGGCTTCGTCCAGGGGACGAACCGCCCGGCCGCCGGCGTCTGCCCGCTCGTTAGCCTCCACCACGCCAGCAAAGAGCGGCGCGGGTTTCTCGATCTCGAGGGCGAAGAGTTTCGGGCGGGCCTGATCGCCGATCACGAGCGCGTCGGCGAAGCCTCGGGTGGTCACCAGCAGGGTCCGTGGGCCGGTGCGCTCCAGGAGGGCGTTGGTGGCGACTGTGGTCCCCATCTTCACCGCGGCGACCTTGGCGGCTGGGAAGGGCGCGCTGGCGGGCACGCCCATCATCCGGCGCATGGCCTCGACCCCCGCGTCCTCGTAGGCGGGCGAGACCGACGGCAGCTTGGCGCTCCGCTCGCGACCTGCGGGGTCGCGCCCGATCACGTCGGTGAAGGTGCCGCCGCGATCGATCCAGAATTCCCAGCCCCCGCGGGGCTTCTTCTCCGCCATGGCGCGCGCGACTCTTTGGACTCCGGCGCCTGTTTAGCAGGCCCTGCCAAGATTCCGTCGCAGAGCAGGTTGACGTTGCAAGGCTGGGCGCCGAAGTACGAAACAACGCCGGCGAGGAACGTCATGGAAGGATCGAGGGCCGAGATCACGCGCGCGCCGAGACGCTCTGCGTTGCGGGCCCTCGCCCTGGTGGGCGGCGCGATCGCCTGGGCGGGCGCGGCGGCGGTGGGGGCCGTCCTGGCGTTGGTGTTCGCCGCCACCGTGGTGGTGATCTCGCTCATGGGCGTGGCGCTCTTGGCGCTGGCCGGAGTGGCGATGAGGACCCGGCGGTCCATCCGCGCGTCCGCCGATCCAGGCGTCATCGAGGCGCGTCACCTGGGCGGCCACTCGTGGGTGGCCTACGGCTGGGACGGCGGCCGCCGCTAGGCCAGGAAGAAGCGCTGGGCCAGGAAGAAGTTCGGCTTGCCCGCTCCGTCCGGCGGCGGCTAGGTAGCGCCCAACGAACGCAGGAGGACGCGCATGATCGGGGTCATCGCCACCATCAAGGTGCAGAAGGGCAAGAACGCCGAGTTCGAGGCGGTCTTCAAGGCGCTTACCCAGAAGGTGCGCGCCAACGAGCCCGGCAACCTCTGCTATCAGCTGACCAAGAGCCGGACCGATCCCGACACCTACAAGGTGCTGGAGCTTTACCAGGACCAGGCGGCGGTGGAGGCGCACCGCGCTTCCGACCATTTCCGAAGCCTCGGCCGCGAGATGGGTTCGTTCATGGACGGCGCGCCCGAGATCGAGCGGCTGGACGGGGTCGTCTGACGAGCTCGGCGGCGCCGGCGGTCAACGGCTGAGGGCGCGGACCAGGTTCTCGTTGAATTGCTGGAAGGCGGGCTGCACGAAGCCTTCCTTGCCGAGGCCCCAGGCCCAGCGGATCGAGCCGGCGCTGAACACCTGCGCTCCGGCCCTGGAGCGGAAGTAGACCGCCTCGGCCAGTCCCGGCGCCCCATGGATGTCCACTGGACGGCCCTGGAAGAGCACCTGGATGTCGCCGGCCGGGATCAGGGCGTTGCGCGACCTCGCCTTGTCCCACAGGCGCTGGCCGTCGTTCAGGGGGTCGCGGTTGTCCCACTCGTAGCCGACCACGTCGGCGGCCGCGTCGCCCGCGCGCCAGCCGGTGCCTTCGAAGAACGGCAGGTCGGTCCGGGCGACCCGGTATGGGAAGCGCGAGGGGCCGGCCGGGTCGAACCAGCTCTGGAACGCCACCCCCATGAGCATTGTCTCGGGCCGGCGGGCGTCCTTTCGGAAGAGGTCGGTGACGAGGACCGCCGGATCGAGCTTGCCGCCGCGCTGCAGGACGGGGTCGCCGGCGTCCTTGTAGCAGACCAACTGGCGCCCTTCGTCGGCGCCGCCGGTGGGGCGGTTGGCGTCGGCGTAGCGCACCTGGAAGTAGGCGCCGTTGCCGCCGAAGAAGGCGACGTTCCGGCCCTGCTTGAGGATCCGCCGTTCGAAGGCGTCGAACTCCTCGCCGCTCCAGTATTCGTCGTGGGAGGCCGAGATCACCAGCTTGTAGCCGTCCATCAGGGCCGGGTCGCGGTGGATGTCGAAGTTGGAGGCGTAGTCGACGCCGCCAAGGCCGGGCGCCAGCCGCTCCAGCCAGCCGGCCAGATAGACGTCGTACTCGAAGAAGCTGGGCGGCGCCGGCCGGTCGAAGGAGACCACGACGCCCCGGGTCTCGGCGTCCTCGCTGGGATAGAGGCTGTGGCCACCCCAGGCGTTGTAGGCTTGGTAGGTGTTGGTCCCCAGCCGCACCAGCACGGCGCCGGCGCGCTTGGGGTTGCGGACGATCCACTGGGCGACCTTGACGTCGCGGGTGGCGGTCACCTGCTCCACGACGTCGGCCGAATAGCAGCCGGGGGGCCAGGCGCGGGTGTCGATGCCGGCGAAGGTCGCCGGCCAGTCCGGGCCGATGGCGGCGGCCGAGCGCGTGGCGGGGCGATAGGTGATCCGCGTGGGATCGCTCTTCCAGACGAGCGTCTGGGCGCCGTCCGCGCCGATCCGGAACACCTCCAGGTGCGCCTGCCGCTCCGGCTCGCCAGGCCCGCCCGCCACCATCAGGTTCAGCGGCTCGCCGGGCAGCAGGCTGGTGCGGTCGGCATAGCCCCACACCCGCTGGACGGCGAAGAACTTGACCCAGCCCCCTTCGGAGACCAGCGTCGCGTTGCCGCCTTCGACCGGCGCCCCGGCGGGCGCCGCGCCCAGGGCGGCGGCGGGCGCAGCCACCAGGCCGGCGCCGGCGAGGCGGAGTACGCTGCGGCGCGGTAGGGAGCTCTCGGACACCTACCGCCCGAATTTCTGGAACTTGATGCGCTTGGGGATGAGCGAGTCCGCGCCCAGGCGGCGCTTCTTGTCCTCCTCGTAGGCCTCGAAGTTGCCCTCGAACCATTCCACGTGGCTGTCGCCCTCGAAGGCGAGGATGTGGGTGGCCAGCCGGTCGAGGAACCAGCGGTCGTGGCTGATCACCACCGCGCAGCCGGGGAAGTCCTCCAGCGCCGATTCCAGCGCCTGCAGGGTCTCCACGTCGAGGTCGTTGGTGGGCTCGTCGAGCAGGATCACGTTGCCACCTTCGGCGAGGGTCTTGGCCAGGTGGACCCGGTTGCGCTCGCCGCCTGAGAGCAGGCCGACCTTCTTCTGCTGGTCCGCGCCCTTGAAGTTGAACGAACCGACGTAGGCGCGGCTGGGGATCTCGCGGCCGCCCACCTTCATGATGTCGAGCCCGCCGGAGATCTCCTCCCAGATGGTCTTCTTGGGGTCCAGGGCGTCGCGGCTCTGGTCCACGTAGGCGAGCTTCACCGTCTCGCCGATCCGGACCTCCCCCGCGTCGGGATTCTCGCGCCCGATCACCAGCTTGAAGAGGGTGGATTTGCCGGCCCCGTTCGGGCCGATCACGCCGACGATGCCGCCGGGCGGCAGCTTGAACGAGAGATCCTTGAAGAGGACCTTGTCGCCGTATTCCTTCTCCAGCCCCTCCACCTCGATCACCACGCTGCCGAGCCTGGGGCCCGGCGGGATCTGGATCTGGGCGAAGGTCTGCTTCTCGCGCTCGGCGGCGTTCACCAACTCGTCGAAGGCCGCTAGGCGCGCCTTGGACTTGGAGCGGCGGGCGCTCGGCGAAGAGCGGACCCATTCGAGCTCGCGGGCGATGGCGCGTTTGCGCGCTTCCGACTCGCTCTGCTCCTGGGCGGTGCGCTTGGCCTTCTGCTCCAGCCAGGCCGAGTAGTTGCCCTCGTAGGGGAGGCCCTTGCCGCGGTCGAGCTCCAGCGTCCACTTGGTGACCTGGTCGAGGAAATAGCGGTCGTGCGTGACCAGGATCACGCAGCCGGGGAAGTTTTCCAGGTGGTGCTGCAGCCAGGCCACCGATTCGGCGTCGAGGTGGTTGGTGGGCTCGTCCAGGAGCAGCATGTCGGGCTTGGAGAGCAGCAGGCGCGCCAGCGCCACCCGCCGCCGCTCGCCGCCCGAAAGGTTGTCCACCATGGCCTCGTTGGGCGGGCAGCGCAGGGCGTCCACGGCCATCTCGATCCGGGAATCGATGTCCCAGAGGTCGCCGGCGTCGATCTTCTCCTGGAGCTCGGTCATCTCGGTCATCAGCGCGTCCGAGTAGTCCTCGCCGAGCTTGGCGGCGACGGCGTTGTAGCGGTCGACCAGCTTCTTCTCCTCGCACCAGGCGATGACGTTGCCCCAGACGTCCAGCTGGTCGTCGAGCTGCGGCTCCTGCTCGAGGTAGCCCATCTTGGTCCCCTCGGCAGGCCTGGCCTCGCCGGAGAACTCCTGGTCGATCCCGCCCATGATCTTGAGCAGGGTGGACTTGCCCGAGCCGTTGACGCCCACCACCCCGATCTTCGCGTCCGGATAGAAGCTCAGCCAGATGTTCTCGAAGACCTTCTTGCCGCCGGGATAGGCCTTGGTGAGGCCCTGCATCTGGAAAATGTACTGAGCGGCCATGGGAGCTCCGCGGATCCGGCTGGTTTTGAGGAAGTCGGCGCGGAGATAGCCAGCCCAAGGGCCGGGCGCAACGGGGCTGGACGCAACGGGGCCGGAGGCGACGGGGCCGAAGTGGCGGGCCGCCGAGCTGTCAGAGCTTCAGGGGAGCGGCGTAGGCGACCCGCTGCGGCTCCTTGCGCCAGACGTCCGACACATCGACGTAGAGCTCCACGCCGTTGCCGTCCGGGTCCTCGAGGTAGAGCGACTTGGTCACCTCGTGGTCCATGGGGACCGAGCCGACCCCGGCGGCGTCGAGCCGGGTCTTGGCCTCGCGCAGCTGATCCATGCTGTCGCCGATCTTGAAGGCGACGTGATGCAGCCCGACGGCGGCCGGCGCCTTCTGCGCGCCCGCCGCTTCGGCCACCGCGAAGTTGTGGTGATCGCCGAGGGTGAAGAAGGTCATGCTCATCCCCCCCTGGTCGAGGCGGGCGCAGATGGGAAGGCCGAGCAGGCCGTTGTAGAACTGCTCGGCGCGGGCGACGTCGGCCACCTTCAGCACGACGTGACCCAGGGCTTGGATTTTCATGGCGAAGGGCCTCGCGGGCCGTAACCGGCCGGAGCGCCCACAATAGCACTGTCCGGCGGTCTTAGGCAGCCGCGGCCGCTCCGGCGCGGCGGGACGGATGAACGTGCGCCAACGGAAGCGTCAGGTCCGGCTCAGCGGCGCGCGCGCAAGGTGGCGCCATCGAGACCGGAGGCTTCCGGCGTCCGGCTCGCAACAAGGAGCATGACGATGCGATTTCTGAAACCCCTCGTCGCCGGCGCGACCCTCGTGGCGCTGGCGACCCCGGCGCTCGCGCTGGCCGACCCGGCGTTCGGCGACCGCGGCCACGAATACCACCGCGATCGCGGCGACGCCGGCCGCGACGGCTACTACGGCGACTATGGCCGCCGGGACCATGGTTTCGCCTATCGGGACGGATGGCGGGGAGACTACGGCTACGGCTACGGCGACTATGGTTGGCGCCATCACCATCACCGGCGCTACTGGGGCGACCGTTACGGCTGGTAGCTCAAGGGTCTTCGGGCCGCCGCGCCATCCGCGGCGGTCCAGACCTCGCCATGGAGGCGCCGGCGGCTTGGGTGTAATTTCCGGATGGAACATCCAGGGAGGCGGCCATGACCGCATTCAACGCCGTGCGTTTTCGGGTGAAGCCGGGCCAGGAACAGGCGTTCCTCGACGCCCACCGGAAGATCGCCCCCGACTGGCCCGGTCTTCAGCACGCCAACATCATCAAGACCGGCGAGCGCAGCTTCTGCATTATCGCCCAGTGGGCGGACATGCAGGCCCTGGCCGATGCGCGGAGCGTCATGATCGCCTCCCTGGACACCTTCCGCGACATGCTGGAGGACCTCGGAGGCGGCCTCGGGGTGACCGACCCGGTTTACGGGCCGGTGGTGCTGGCGCTCAAGTGAGACGCCCAATGGATGGTTGCGACAGGTAGTTCAACGCTGAACTATCGGCTACCGCCGTTCGAGCACCCTGAAGACGGTGGGAAACTCATCGTCCGGCCCGGCCGGATGGGCCTCCCGGCTGAGCTCCGTCCACCCCTTCTCGTCGACGGACGCCATGAAGACGTCGCCATCCGGCTCGCCCTCGACCTCGGTAAGGTAGATCCGCCGGGCGCGCGGCAAGGTCAGGGCGAAGACGTCAGCGCCGCCGATGACGCAGACCTCGTCCGCCCCGTCCTCCGCCGCCTGTTCGCGGGCGATGCCGATCGCCTCGGCGATGTCCTCGCAGACCACCGCCCCCGGCGCTTCGAAGGCGCCATCGCGCGAGAGCACCAGGTTCGTGCGCCCCGGAAGCGGCCGCCGCGGCAGGCTCTCCCAGGTCCTGCGCCCCATGATCACCGGCTTGCCGAGGGTGAGGGCGCGGAAGCGGACCATGTCGCCCTTCAGGCGCCAGGGCAGGCGGCCGTCGCGGCCGATGACGCCGTTGCGGGCCCGGGCGAGCACGAGCGCCAGATGGACGGTCAAGTCGCTTCGCCGTAGGCTCGGCCGATCAAGGCTTTCGGGGGCGGGGCCATGGCGAAATATCTCCCACAGATTCTTATCGGCGTCGCGGTGGCCTTCGTGGTCAGCCTGCTTCTCGCCGTGGTCGCTGGGCCAGGCCCCGAGGGGCCGGTCCTGGGCGCGATGATGGGCGCCTTCACCGCCTACATCCTCGCCAACCTGGCGGGGAACCGGAAGGTCGCCGCCGCCAGCGCGGCCGAGCGCGAGGCGGCGCTGAGCTTCCAGCCGCCCGAAGGCAAGGCGCTGGCCTACCTCTATCGCGAGGGCTTCGTGGCCAAAGCGGCCGGCATGAACCTCTCGGTGGACGGGCGCGAAGTCGTGCAGCTGAAGAGCCCGAGGTTCACGCGGCTGGTGCTCTCGCCTGGCCGTCATGTGCTCGTCGCGGGCTTCGGCGGCCTCGCCGGCGCGCAGAGCAAGCCCGCGACCTATGACCTCGACGCGAAGGCGGGCGAGGTGACGATCCTGAAGATCGGCGCCGCCATGGGCCTCGTTCAGGGAAACATCACCATCACGCCGGCGGACGACCTGGCGGCGGCCAAGACCCGGCTCTCGGGCATGACCATGATTGCGGCCGAGCCCGCGGAAGCCTGAGCCCGACCCCGGCCGGCGACCGGTTCAGACCGCCACCGGCGCCTTGATCGGCTTGTGGGCCTGGTAGCCCTCGAGGACGATGTCGGCCTCCTCGAAGGCGAGGATGTCGTGCTTGTCGGCGAGACGCAGCTGCGGGAATGGATAGGGCGTCCGCTCCAGCTGCCGCTTCGCTTGCTCCACATGGTTCAGATAGAGGTGCGCGTCGCCCAGCGTGTGGACGAAATCGCCGGGCCGCAGCCCTGTCGCCTTCGCCATCATGAGGGTGAGCAGGGCGTAGCTGGCGATGTTGAAGGGCAGGCCCAGGAAGACGTCGGCCGAGCGCTGGTAGAGCTGGCAGGAGAGCCGCCCGTCAGCCACGTGGAACTGGAAGAGGCAGTGGCAGGGCGGCAGCGCCATGGCCTCCAGGTCGGCCGGGTTCCAGGCGCTGACCACGTGGCGGCGGCTTTCGGGGCTCTCGCGGATGGAGCGCTGGACCGCGGCGATCTGGTCGATCACCCGCCCGTCGGGCGCGGCCCACGAGCGCCACTGCTTGCCGTAGACCGGGCCGAGCTCGCCGGCGGCGTCGGCCCATTCGTCCCAGATGGTGCAGCCGTGCTCGCGCAGCCAGGCGACGTTGGTGTCCCCGCGCAGGAACCAGAGCAACTCCACGACGATCGAGCGGACGTGCAGCCGCTTGGTGGTGAGGAGCGGAAAGCCGCCCGCCAGGTCGAACCGCAGCTGGCGGCCGAAGACCCCCTGGGCGCCCACGCCCGTGCGGTCATTGCGCGTCGCGCCGTCGGCCAGGATCTCGCGCAGCAGGTCGAGGTACTGCTCCTCGGGATGCGGCGTCCCGATCTGAGGCGAGGACCGAAGGGGTAGAGGGGCGGTCAAAGCAGGTGCTCCATCCCCAGGCGGGGCGGAAGGCTATTTGGGGAGCGATTCGCCGAAAGCATATGGAGTTTTGCGGGCTCTCCCCAGAAAAAGGGCGCTCGCCGCCTCAGCCGCCGAAGCCGCCCTCGTCGAGGAAGGCCTGCTCGCCCGGGGTGGTCGTGCGCCCCAGCGCCCGGTTGCGGTGCGGGAAGCGGCCGAAGCGCTGGACGACGTCGTGATGGTGGGTCGCCCACTCCTCGCGGCTCTCGCCCGGCTCCTGGGACAGGGCCTCGAACAGGCGAAGGCTCCGCCGCTGGTCCGCGATATCCTCCGAGTGCATGAAGGGCATGTAGAAGAACCGCCGCAGCAGCGGCTCGGTGGCGAGATCCCAGCCGCGCTCCATGGCCTCGGCGGCGAAGCGGCGGGCCAGGGGATCGGTGGCGAAGGCGTGGCCCGAGCCGCGGTAGAGATTCCGCGGGAACTGGTCGAGCAGGATCATCAGGGCGAGCGCGCCCTCGGCGCTCTCGATCCAGGCGTCGTAGTCGCCCCGCGCCGCGGCATGGTGGACCGGCTCGAACTTCAGCCGGATGGCGTCGTCGAAGGCCCGGCTCCTGGCGAACCAGCGCTTGGGCCCGGCGGTGCGCCAGAAATGCGTGATGTCGGCGGGATGGGCGGCCATCGGCTTTGCGCGGCATAGAGGCGGGAGGAAGATGAAGCGGAGGAATTGATCCTATTCAAGGCCCGTTCATTCGCGAAGCCGCAAGACATGGGTCCATTTCGAAGCTGCGGGACCAAGATCCCGCCAAGGAGAGCCGTCCATGAAACACCTCGCAAGTGCTGCGCTCGCGCTGGCCCTGACCGCCTCGGCCGCGGCGGCCGAGGCCCAGCCGCAGGACCAGGGAGGCGGACAGGATCAAGGGACCTGGCACGGTCGCGGCGGCGCCTCCGGCCGTGGCGGCCCTCAAGGCCCGGCCGGGCCTGGCTCCGGCGGTCCGCATGGGCCGCCGCCTGCGCCGGCCGCTCCGCCAGCGCCTGCCCCGGCCGCCGCTGCGCCCCATCCGGGCGGCCCCGGTCCGGCGGGCGCGGGCTACCACAGCCGCGGCGCGCCTTGGCAAGGCCAGGCCGGCGCCGCCGCCCAGGGCGGCCCGCCGTCTCCGGCCCCGGGCCAGCCCCACGAGCATCACGGCTGGCCGGGGGCTGGTCAGCCCGGGCCACAGGGTCAGCCCGGCGCCTTCAACCCTGGCGCCCAGGGCGCCGGCCAGTGGCGCGGGGGCGGCGAACACCGGGGGGGCGGCGGCGGGCCAGGCGCGGCGCCCGGCGGCCATCAGATGCGGGCCCAGGACCGCGGACGGCAGTGGTTCAATCCGGGCGCCTTCCCGCGCCAGGCCTACGCCCAGCACCGGTATCGCGGACCCCGGTACTACGCGCCGCACGGCTGGTATGCGCGAAGCTGGCGGTACGGGGAGTTCCTCCCCTTCGGCTGGTTCGGGCGCCAATACTACCTCGACTACGAGGACTATGGCCTTCCGCCCCCGCCGGTGGGCTGCGAATGGGTGAGGGTCGGCAGCGACGCCATCCTGGTCGACGTCTGGACCGGCGAGGTCCTCAGCGTCTACCGCGACGTCTTCTGGTGAGCGGCCGCCGGGGGCGCTGGCCGGCCGCCAGCGCCTTGACGGCGTGGGAAAAAACCTATCGATAGCGGCTTCCTCGAGCGCCGGAGAAGGAAGCCATGCGCGTCTATTATGATCGGGACGCCGATCTGGCCCGCATCCTCGACAAGAAGATCGCGGTGGTTGGTTATGGCTCGCAAGGCCACGCCCACGTCCTCAACCTGCGCGATTCCGGCGTCGCCAACGTCGCCGTCGCCCTGCGCGAAGGCTCGGCGACCGCCAAGAAGGCCGGGGCGGAGGGCCTGAAGGTCATGAGCAACGCCGAGGCCGCCGGCTGGGCGGACCTCCTGATGATCCTGGCGCCAGACGAGGTGCAGGGCGGGCTCTACATGAAGGATATCGCCCCCAACATCCGCGACGGCGCGGCCCTGCTCTTCGCCCACGGGCTCAACATCCACTTCAAGCTCATCGAGCCCAAGCCCACCATCGACGTGCTGATGGTGGCCCCGAAGGGGCCCGGGCACACGGTGCGCAGCGAGTACCAGCGGGGCGGCGGGGTGCCCTGCCTGATCGCGGTGGCCCAGAACGCCACCGGCAATGCGCTGGACCTCGGCCTCGCCTACGCCTCGGCCATCGGCGGCGGCCGCTCGGGGATCATCGAGACCAGCTTCCGCGAGGAATGCGAGACCGACCTCTTCGGCGAGCAGTCGGTGCTCTGCGGCGGGCTGGTGGAGCTGATCCGGGCAGGCTTCGAAACCCTGGTGGAAGCCGGCTACGCGCCGGAGATGGCCTATTTCGAGTGCCTGCACGAGGTGAAGCTGATCGTCGACCTCATCTACGAGGGCGGCATCGCCAACATGAACTACTCGGTCTCCAACACCGCCGAGTACGGCGAATACGTCTCCGGCCCCCGGGTGGTGACCCCGCAGACCAAGGCCGAGATGAAGAGGATCCTGGAAGACATCCAGTCGGGCCGTTTCGTGCGCGACTGGATGCTCGAATGCGCCGCCGGCCAGCCCAGCTTCAAGGCCACCCGCCGGCGCAGCGCCGAGCACCCCATCGAGGAGGTCGGAACCCGGCTGCGGGCCATGATGCCCTGGATCGCGAAGAACAAGCTGGTGGACCAGGCGCGTAACTAGGCCCGACGCGCGGCTCGCGAGGCCCGCGCCGACGCGGGCGGCGGCGCCGGCGGCACGCCCCTCTGGCGCATCCCGCGCAGGGATCGACGGCAGGCCCGCTTCGCGCGGCCTGGCAGCGGCTCGGTTGATCGCTGCGGTCGAACAGGCGACATTGAGAGCCCGGGCGAGAGGGAGAGGCTCAGGTGCTGCTCAATTCGGTGAACGGTCCCTTGGGAAGCCAGGACCTCGGCAAGACGCTGATGCACGAGCACCTCGTGGGCGGCTTCGCCGGTTGGCAGGCCGACAGCCGGACGCCCGCACCGGATCGCCGGCGTATCATCGATGTCTGCGTCGACCGCATCGAGGAGCTGAAGTCGGCGGGATTCGCCACTCTGCTCGACCCTTGCCCCAACGACGCCTCGCGCGACGTCGACATCATGGGTGAGGTGGCGGCCCGCACCGGTTTCAACATCCTCTTCGCAACCGGCCTCTATCTGGACCTGTACGCGGGGCCCCACTGGAAGGCCAGGTTGGCGATCGATCCGGACGGCGTCAAATCGCTGACCGACCTTTACGTCACCGAGCTGACCGATGGCGTGGGCTCGACGGGACTGAAGGCGGCCGTGATCAAGGTGGCCACCGGCAAGGCGCCGTTCACCGAGTTCGAGCAGAAGGTCATGGAGGCGGCGGCGGCGGCCTCCAACGCCACCGGCGCGCCGATCATCACCCACACCGAAGCGGTAGACGGCGAGCTGCAGCTGAAGGCGCTCACCGACCGGGGCGTCCCCGCCCATCGGGTAATCGTCGGCCATTGCTGCGGAAATCCGGACCACCACTACCATGAGGCGATCGCCAAGGCCGGCGCCTACGTCGGCTTCGATCGTTTCGGACTCGAGTACATCATACCGGACGAGACCCGCGCCCAGTCGGTGGCGGCGATGCTGCGCGCCGGCCGCCGCGACCAGGTGATTCTCTCGCACGACTGCGTGTTCCACATGTTCGGGCAGATGTCCTCGGACCCGCAGCTCGAGAGCATGTTCACCGCCTTCGGTCCGCTGCACATCAGCCGCGTGATCGCGCCGCGTCTGCAGGAGCTGGGCGTGGCGCCTGCTGAAATGGATCATCTGCTGTACGAAAATCCTCGCCGCTACTTCGAGGGCGCGGCAGAGCACCGGCCCCGGACCAACGGAATTGGCGAGGCGCTGGCGGTCTAGTCGGACGCCGGCGACGCGGCCGCGGCGAGCTTCAGGGCGGTGTTCCAGTTGCGGGCCGTGCCCCGCACGGCCAGGGCGCGCTCGATGGCCGCGCCGGTGAGCTTCGAGGCGCCGATCCCGTCCGGATAGGTGATGTAGAGCTCCCGCCCGTTGGCGCTCAGGGTCTCGCGGCCGGCGATGGCCGCGCTCAAGCGCTCGACCGCCGCCGGCCCGGGCGCGCCTTTCAGAAGCATGATCACCATGCGGGCAGGATCCTTCTCCGCCGCTTCCCCGAAAGGATTGGCGGCGAGAATCGCCTCCCACTCCACATCGCTGCGGACCAGCACGTCTGCGGCGAGGCCGAATCGGTTTCTGACCCCGGCCTCCAAGACCGTCTCGAGCTCGCCGCCCGCAAGGCTTCGGCTCTCGAAGACCAGATTGCCGCTCTGGAGGATGGAGCGAACCTGCTTGAGCCCCAGCGCTTCGGCGCAGGCGCGCAGCTCCGCCATGGCGAGGCTGCGGCCGCCCACGTTGACGGCGCGCAGGAGGGCGATCTGGACGGTCATCGCTGGCCTTTCAGGTCCAGGGAAGGTCGGCGTCGCCCCTGAGCACCGCCTCGGCCTCAGGGGCGTGCTTGGCCCCGCCCCGTTCATGGAGCGCCAGCGGCGGCAGGATCTGCAGCGGCGTCCGGCTCGCCTTGACGGCGCGCACCAGGAGCCGCTTGGCCGGCGCGTCCGCGAAGGGATGGATCGGACGCACGCGCACCGCCCCCGCCTTCGGCCCCAGGGCCGCCAGCACGTCGGCCAGCCGCTCGGCCCGATGGATCAGGGTGATCGACCCGCCCTCCCGCACCGCGCCCAGGAGGAAGGCGACCCAGCCGGCGAGGCCGGCGTCGGCCATCCAGGCCGCCCGCTTGGCCGGATGCGGACCGCGCAGGGCGGCCGGATCGTCGAAGAAGGGCGGATTGGCCAGCGCCGCATCGAAGCCCTCGAGGGCCTCGCCCGCCTCCGCCTCGCCGACGTCGCCCAGCCGCGCCGTGATTCGTTCGGCGAGCCCGTTGGCGGCGATGTTGCGGCGCGCCAGATCCAGCGCCTCCGGGTCCCGCTCGAGCCCCACGAACCGCGCCCCCGGCCGGCGCAGCGCCGCCGCCAGCAGGACCGCGCCCACCCCGCAGCCGGCCTCCAGCACCCGCTCTCCGGGCGCCGCGTCACAGGCGGCGGCCAGGAGGGCGGCGTCGAGACCCGCCCGGTAACCCTTGGCGGGCTGCAGGATCGTCGCCCGACCGCCCAGGATGCGGTCGCAGGTAACCGCCTGGCCGGTTTCGTCCATCGCCGGGCGCCTCGCGCTTGTGCTTGCCTTGACGCTCCCCTATGCCGCCACCATTGTCCCCGCAACGGAGAGATCGCCGGGCGGCGCCACGAGGAGCCTTGTCTTGGACGCAGTCAAAGCGGCCATCGCGCGTCCTACCGGCTCCGCCGACCGCCTCTTCCATCTCGCCCAGGCGGACATGCAGGGCGTCGACGCGCTGATCCTGGCGCGGATGCAGAGCCCCGTGAGCATCATCCCGGCCCTGGCCGAGCATCTGATCGCCGCCGGCGGCAAGCGGCTTCGTCCCCTGCTGACGGTGGGGGCGGCGCGGCTGGCCGGCGGCCGGGGCGACGCGGCCCTGAAGCTGGCGGCGGCGGTGGAGTTCATCCACACCGCCACCCTGCTCCACGACGACGTGGTCGATTCGTCCCAGCTGCGCCGGGGCAAGGTCGCCGCCCATCTGATCTGGGGCGCGCCGTCCAGCGTCCTGGTCGGCGATTTCCTGTTCGCCCGGGCCTTCGAGCTGATGGTCGAGACCGGCTCGCAGAAGGCCCTGGAGATCCTGGCCAGGGCCTCGCGGGTGATCGCCGAGGGCGAGGTGCTGCAGCTCACCCGGGCCCACGACCTGAAGCTTTCGCAGGCGATGTACCTGGAGATCATTGGGGCCAAGACCGCCGAGCTCTTCGCCGCGGCCGCCGAGGCGGGCGCCGTCTCGGCGGGCGCCGACGAGCGCCAGGCTGCCGCCCTCAGGGCCTTCGGGCACAGCCTCGGCCTCGCCTTCCAGCTGGCCGACGACGCCCTGGACTACGGCGGGGCGACCGAGACCCTGGGCAAGAACGCCGGCGACGACTTCCGCGAGGGCAAGGCGACGCTGCCCCTGCTGCTGGCGATCGCCAGGTCCGGCCCGCGCGAGGCGAGCTTCTGGGAACGGGCCATCGGGCGCAACGAGCAGACGGAGGCCGATTTCCGGCACGCGCGCGCGCTGGTGGTGGGGGTGGGGGCGCTCGAAGCCACCCTCGACCTCGCCGCCGACCATGCGGAGACGGCCAAGAACGCGCTCGGGGTCTTCCCCCGCGGCGAATGGCGCGAGGCGCTGGAGTCCCTCGCCGACTTCGCCGTCAGCCGCCGGGCCTGAAGCGCCATTCCGACAAACCGGACGCACCCCCTGGGTTGGAGGGGCGGCGCGCAGGTCTCCCACTTCGTCTTCCGGGTCGCCTGGCCAGAGGAAGCCTCACCGCACACCGGACCTCCTGAATTTCCAGCTAGGGTGGAAACCCGCCGACCGACGTTCGAAGTTGGCGAGGCAATGCAGGAGCGACGATCAGCGCGGAGCGCGAAGCTTCACGAAGGCGGCGATCGCTTCGGCCACGCCAGGTGCGAGAGGAAGGCTGGGATCTGTGTATGCGGCGAAATTCGCCGCCCTCTCCAGGGGCGCAATCTTGAGGACGTGGTTCATGCCCGGGACGAGCAGAAGCTTCGCGTCAGGTCGAGCGTTGGCGAGGCGTTGGGCGTCGACCGGAGAAACCTGCAAGTCCGTCTCGCCCTGTACAATCATAACGCGCCCTTTATAGCTCGCGAGTGCAGCAGTAGGATCGAAGTGGAGATCGACGATTAGCTTGTCCTGAACTGCGGGCCGGAACAACGCCATGAGCGGTCCGGGAATGGCGGCCGCAGGAACGTGCTCGCCGCGATCGAGCTTGGACAGAATGGCGTCGGCGGCGGGGAGCAGCGGTTGCAGCTCCGGCGCTGCATGAAGCTGATCCCGCATGATCACGCCTAGCGGACGGCCCGGCGTGGAGATCAATACCAGGCCGCAGATCTGATCCGGGTCTCGGCCGGCGGCAATTGCCACTACACCACCTTCGCTGTGACCCGCGACCCAGATGCAGGAGATGCCTAGTTGCGCCGTCAGCGCGCCCGCCCAGGCGTGAACATCGCGCCCCATCTTCTCGACAGTGGCGCTATTGGCGTCTCCGGCTGCGGCGCTGGCGTACCGCCCGCGCTTGTCGATACGGACGGAAGCCACCCCATGATCGGCGAGCCCTTCCGCAAGCAATCTCAACGGCGCCGCCTTGATCCCGGGACCGTTCTCATCGCGATCGACGTTGCCGGATCCCGGAATCACCAGCACGACCGGCACCTTGCCGCCCGGTGACGAGAGCAGCCCCTTCAACGGTCCCTGCGGACCGGGTGCTTGGACGAACGTCGAGGCGGGGGCGGCGTGCGCACTCGCGACGACCACGCAAGCGGCCAAGACGGCTGCTGCGATCACCCGCCTCATCTGCCCCCCCTACAGTAGTGCCGAAGTGCGTATACACGCCTGAACAGGTGCATTCAATCGAACTACGGCTTCGGCTAAGGGTCGAAGTCCGCCAGCCGCTGGGTCCGCGAAGCCGACCTTCGGCGAGCCGCTCCGCCGAGCGGTCGTTGACTTAATGGTGGAAAGCGGACGTTCCGAGTTTCTCCGAAAGGTTGCGAACGCGGATAGCTGGCGTCACCATAGGGCATGAGACCGGTCTGGCATTCCTTCGTCACGTTGACTGCGACGCTGGCGGCATTAGCCGGCATGCCATTTGGCGTTAGCGGAGCGTTCGCTTCGACGGCTAGAGATTTGGACAGGCCCTACGCATCGTGCAGTCTTATGCCTGGTTCGGTCTCCACACAGGACCGATTGACTGATTTTGACCCCTCCGAAACGTCCAAGCCGCTTTCCGCGCCTACAGCGGACCTCAAAGCTCAAATCGTCATTTGCATCCGCAATACCCTCATCCCGGCTCCCCACGACTATCGCGTGCTAACCGAGATGGGGCTCCCGCTTTTCATTAAGGCCCACGGCAGGGTTCTGCAGCTCGCCACATCTGGGGGACAGCTGCAGGCCAGTATGTTCGATGGGGCGGCACTTACTCCGGTAGAGTCGCAAGCTGTCAGTGTCCGATTGGCGCTGATGGAGGCTTCAATTCGGGCGGGAGCAACGCCATCGGCCTCTGGAGTGGACCTTATCGAGGCTTACGCACCGGCCGATCTCTCAGTGCTGCTTGGCATCATGGCCAAGGCCGGCATCCCGGAAGGTCTGGACTTCGCTGCGCGTCAGATGCCCGAAACCACGTTCGCAAGCTGCGCTGCCGGAACAAAGGCAGCCTTCATTCAAGCGGTGGATGCTCATCTGCAGGATCAAGAGTTCGCGCTCAGGGCAGACATGGCTAGCGGCTTCGAACCCGCCTTCACCCACGGGGAATTGACCGTCCTGGACCACGTCTATCAGCTGAGACCTATGCTTCTTGCACCGACCCCGAACAGCCCGCCGGTCAAGGCACCCACCCCGGCGGAGGAGGCAGAGGCTGATGCATTGGGCAAGAACCCGGTGGTCGTTCGATTCGTAGGCAGCTTCGGAAAGGCGATGACTCCAATGATGGAGCACGTTGCCCAGATCATGACGGCTGCCCTTCATGAAACCTGTCCTGGCATGCAGGACCAACAATTCAACAGCATCGGATTGCATTCGGAAACCAGGGGACCAGGCCTCCCGCCGCCTTAAGGGTGGCGAGATGGCGTTAGAGCCGAGCCACCTCGCAAGGTCCGCTCAGGGTCGAGCGCGGCCGCCGGGGCATCGCCAAGAAGCGGTCGTTGTTGAGTTCAGGCGCTCCAGCGCGCCCGCCGATGTCAGCCCGGCCCGATCATCTTCTCCGGGCGCACGAGCTCGTCGAACTCGGCTTCGGTGACGTAGCCGCCGCCGACCGCTTCCTCGCGCAAGGTGGTCCCGTTCTTGTGGGCGGTCTTGGCGATCTTGGCGGCGGCGTCGTAGCCGATCTTGGGCGCGAGGGCGGTTACCAGCATCAGCGAGCGCTCGAGCGCGGCCTTGATGTTGTCCTCGCGCGGCTCGATCCCGACCACGCAGTTGTCGGTGAAGCTGACGGCCGCATCGGCCATCAGCCGCACCGACTGCAGGAAGTCGTAGGCCATCACCGGGTTGAAGACGTTGAGCTCGAAGTGCCCCGAGGCGCCGGCCATGGTCATGGTGGTCTGGTTGCCGAAGATCTGGGCGCAGACCATGGTGAGCGCCTCGCACTGGGTGGGGTTCACCTTGCCGGGCATGATCGAGGAGCCGGGCTCGTTCTCGGGCAGGGCGAGCTCGCCCAGGCCGGAGCGCGGGCCGCTGCCGAGGAAGCGGATGTCGTTGGCGATCTTGAAGAGGCTGGCCGCCACGGTGTTGATCGCCCCGTGGGTGAAGACGAGGGCGTCGTGGGCGGCGAGCGCCTCGAACTTGTTGGGGGCCGAGGTGAAGGGAAGGCCGGCGATCGCCGCGATCTGTTCGGCCACCTTCTCGGCGAAGCCGACGGGGGCGTTGAGGCCGGTGCCGACGGCGGTGCCGCCCTGGGCGAGCTGCATGAGCTGCGGCAGGGTCATCTCGATGCGCCCGATCCCGTTCGCGATCTGCTGAGCGTAGCCGCCGAATTCCTGGCCTAGGGTGAGCGGCGTTGCGTCCTGGGTATGGGTGCGGCCGATCTTGATGATCCCGGCCCAGGCTTTGGCCTTGGCGGCCAGCGCCCCATGCAGCGTCCTGAGCGCCGGGAGCAGCCGGTGGACAACCTCCTCGGCGGCGGCGACGTGCATCGCCGTGGGATAGGTGTCGTTGGACGACTGGCTCATGTTCACGTGGTCGTTGGGATGGACCGGCGCCTTCGAGCCCAGTTTCCCCCCCAACGCCTCGATCGCCCGGTTCGAGATCACCTCGTTGGCGTTCATGTTCGACTGGGTGCCCGAGCCGGTCTGCCAGACCCCCAGGGGGAAGTGGTCGTCGAGCTTGCCGTCGATGACTTCCTGGGCCGCCGCGACGATGGCCTGGCCGATCTTCGGCTCCAGCTTGCCGAGCGCCATGTTGGCCTCGGCGGCGGCGCGCTTAACGATTCCGAGCGCGCGGACCACCGGCAGGGGCTGTTTCTCCCAGCCGATCTTGAAGTTCTGCAGCGACCTTTGGGTCTGGGCGCCCCAGTAGCGGTCGCCCGGGACCTCGATGGGTCCGAAGGTGTCGGTCTCAGTCCTGGCGGCGGTCATGGATCTCCCCGGCGTGGTGGCAGGGGGTTTAGCCGCCCACCCGGTTCTGACAAGGGCTTGAGCACGAAGCGCCGCCGCTGGCGGGCGCGAAGCCCATCAGCGGCAGCACCGGGCGCAGCGCCGGCCCGATCCAGACCTGCGGCTCGGAGGGGGGCGAGGCGCCGAGCTCGGTCTCGCGCGAGGCAACGCACTGCTGGACCTTCGGGGCGAGGGCCGAGAAGTCGTGGGCGTCCGGGAGCGACTGCAGCAGGCACGCATCGAAATAGGGGTACCTGTCGTTGGCGCCGCAGCCGAACGAGGTGCGGTCCGGGCGGGCCGCGGTGATGATCATCCGGTTGTTCGCCGCCAAGGCCGGGATGAACACGCCCGAGAAGCAGGCCGAGATGATCACCACGGTGGGCCGGTTCCCGCAGGAGGTGCTCACCATGTCATCCATCAGCCGGGGCGGCAGCAGGCTGTTGTCGAGCACCACCCCCTGCGGCGCCCCGTGCGAGGTGAAGTAGACCAGGCAGCCGCCCTTGGCCCGCTGGGCGAGGCTTCTCAGGCCATCGTAGATGGGCGCCAGGTCGGCCTTCAGGGGCTTGGCCGCCGGGTAGAGCTCGGGGCGCACCGAGAACTGCAGCACGTTGCCGGGCGAGAAGCCCTTGCGCACCAGCTCGGCGGCGACGTCCCGGCGGGCGTTGTCGAAGGTCTCGGTGAGGTCTCCGGAGTGGGCGTGGTCGTCGCCGGCCACGACCACGGCGGCCCAATCGGCGAAGGCCGCGGGCGAGGCGCAGGCGGGCCGTTGCGAAAAGGCGCTGAGCAGGGCCAGGAAGATGACGAGCGGCCACTGACGCATCCCCGCCGCCTGCCCCTACTTCTTCCTGAACTGGTCCAGCGACACGATCTTCTCCCCCGAGGCTTCGGCGCCGGGTTGGGCGGGCGCCGCCGCCGGGGCCGCCGGCAAGGCCGGCGCCGGGCCTTTCGTCTCCGGGACGCTGAACTGCAGCCGGTAGCCCACCGCCGGGTCGGCGAACTGGGTGATGGCCGCGTAGGGGATGGAGAGGGTCTTGGGCCGGCCGCCGAACTTCAGGGTGACCGAAAAATAGGTCTCCCCGGGCGCCATATCCGCGAACTGGTGCTGCAGGACGATCATCATCTCGTCTGGATACTGTTCCAGGAGCTCGCGCGGGGCCGAGACCCCCGGCGCGTGGGTCTTGAAGGTGATCAGGAAGTGATGGGCGCCGGGCAGGCCCTCGGGACCGTTGGCGCCCCAGCGCTTCAGCACGGCGCGGACCACCCCGCGCAGCGCCTCCTGGTGCAGCGCCTCATACCCGATCAGATCGTTCTGCCGATCCTCGCCCGCCATGCGCCAAGGGTAGCGCGGCAGGCTGGCGAAGCAAGGGCCGGCGCGGTGCGAAAAAGCCGCGTTCCACAGTCTGAACACTTGCCCGTCGAGGTGAAGTGGGGGGCTTCTGTTGCCAGGCGCCCCCCGAGCCCCGCCTGACGCTGCTAAGACATCAGGACTTTAGGTCGAATCCGACCGCACCGCTTACGCGGCGAGGGCGTATTCTTGAGCGAAGTTATCGTTCGCAGTTAGTAAATGGCCCGAAACGGTGAGCCACGCCGGGAGAAAGCAACGCCTTTAGACGTCTGTCGATGCTGATCGGCCCCATAGGCTCCCGCCGATAACGCGGAAGGGTGTTGGTGGAGCCGCCGGGAATCGCACCCGGGTCCAGTCCGCTTATTACGCGCGCGTTTATCTCCATAGTCCGGACGAGTCCGGACCCGCCTTATATAGGCGATCGTGGTTGCCGATTGAAGAACGGCCCGCTCCGGCCCAACTCAGAGCGTCTCCACGCCTCGCTCGATGGAGAGGACCCCGGTCCGCGACACCTCCACCAGGCCCAGCGGGCGCATCAGGTCGACGAACCGGTCGATCTTCGAGGGGGCGCCGGTGATCTCGAAGATGAAGCTCTGGGTGGTGGTGTCGATCACCTTGGCCCGGAAGATGTCGGAGATGCGAAGCGCCTCCACCCGCTCGGCCCCGGTCCCCCTGACCTTCACCAGCGCCAGCTCCCGCTCGACCCCGTTGGGGTCGCGGCTGACGTCCTGGACGTGGCGGGTGGAGACCATCTTCTGGAGCTGGGCCTCGATCTGGGCCAGCACCTGGGGCGTCCCCCGGGTGACGATGGTGATCCGGCTGGTGTGGGCGTTGCGGTCGGTCTCGGCGACCGTGAGGCTCTCGATGTTGTAGCCACGCGCGGCGAAAAGCCCCACCACCCGGTGGAGCACGCCCGGCTCGTTGTCCACCAGGATGGCGAAGGTGCCGAGCGCCTCGGTCTCGTCGGCGTGGCCCATGTCGTAGGCCGAGGCGGGGGGATCGACGCTCATGGCCGCCTACACAAGCTTGCGGCCGGCCGCGTCGATGACGCCGCCGATGTCGCCCGCGTCCTCGCCCAGCAGCATCTCGTTGTGGGCCTTGCCCGAGGGGATCATCGGGAAGCAGTTCTCGGCCCGCTCGACGCAGCAGTCGAAGATCACCGGCCGGGGCGTGTCGATCATCTCCTGGATCTTGGCGTCCAGCTCGTCCGGCCGGGTGGCGCGCAGGCCCACCGCCCCGAACGCCTCGGCCAGCTTCACGAAATCGGGCAGGCTCGCCGAATAGGAATGGCTGTAGCGCTCCCCGTGCAGCAGCTGCTGCCACTGGCGCACCATCCCCATCCACTCGTTGTTGAGGATGAAGATCTTGATCGGCAGCTCGAACTGGATGGCGGTGGACATCTCCTGCATGGTCATCTGGACGCTGGCGTCGCCGGCGATGTCGATGACCAGGCTCTTCGGATGGGCCACCTGGACCCCGACCGCGGCCGGCAGGCCGTAGCCCATCGTCCCCAGCCCGCCCGAGGTCATCCAGCGGTTCGGCTCCTCGAAATGGAAGAACTGGGCCGCCCACATCTGGTGCTGGCCCACCTCGGTGGTGATGTAGACGTCGCGGTCGCGGGTAAGGGCGTAGAGGCGCTCCACGGCGTACTGCGGCTTGATGAGCTCGCCGGACGGGCGGTAGGCGAAGGCCCGCCGGGCGCGCCAGCCGTCGATCTCGGCCCACCAGGCTTTCAGCGCGGCCGCATCGATGGAGAGCCGGCGGCGCTTCCAGACCTCGACCAGCGCCTCCAGGACGTGGCCGGCGTCGCCCAGGATGCCGATGTCGGCCCGGACCACCTTGCCGATCGAGGAAGGATCGATGTCGATGTGGATTTTCTTGGAGCCGGGCGAGAAGGCGTTGAGGCGCCCCGTCACGCGGTCGTCGAACCGCGCGCCGATCGCCACCATGACGTCGCAGTCGTGCATGGCGTTGTTGGACTCGAACGCGCCGTGCATCCCCACCATGCCGAGCCAGGCCGGATCGCTGGCCGGGAAGGCCCCCAGCCCCATCAGGGTGGAGGTGACCGGGGCGCCGGTGAGCTTGGCGAGCTCGCGCAGCGCCTGGCTGGCCCTCGGCCCCGCGTTGATGACGCCGCCGCCGGTGTAGAAGATCGGCCGGCGCGCCTGGGCGATCAGGGCCGCGGCCTCGGCGATCTTGGCCGCATCGCCTTCCACCCGCGGATGGTAGTTGTGGCTGGAGCGGGCCTTGTCCGGGCCGACGTAGGCGGCGCTGGCGAACTGGACGTCCTTGGGGATGTCGACCACCACCGGGCCGGGGCGGCCGGAGGTGGCGATCTTGAACGCCTCGTGCAGCACGTGCGGCAAGTCGGCGGCGTCCTTCACCAGGTAATTGTGCTTGGTGCAGGGGCGCGTGATGCCCACCGTGTCGCACTCCTGGAACGCATCGGTGCCGATGAGGTGGGTGGGCACCTGGCCGGTGATGACCACCAGGGGGATCGAATCCATCAGGGCGTCGGTGATGCCGGTCACCGCGTTGGTCGCGCCGGGGCCGGAAGTGACCAGCACGACGCCGGGCTTGCCGGTGGAGCGGGCGTAGCCCTCGGCGGCGTGGGTCGCGCCCTGTTCGTGGCGGACCAGGATGTGGTTCAGCCGCGGCTCGTCGAAGAGCGCGTCGTAGATGGGCAGCACCGCGCCGCCCGGATAGCCGAAGAGGTCGGTGACGCCCTGGTCGACGAGGGCGCGCACCACGATCTGGGCGCCGGTCATGATCTCGGCTTGCGGGTCGGTCTGGACCTCGAGGGAGGGATGGGCGGTCATGGGATTCTGCTTCGGCTCAAGGGGTGAGGAGGGCAAGAAAAAAGGCCCGCTGAGGGGGCCTTTGCGGACGCGCGACCGATGGTCGGCTGGGGGTCAGGCCCCCGCCGCTACCGGCCGCCAGCTAAGTACGAGGCGCGCATGGCGCATCGAGCTGCTCCTCACGTAACCGTTCAGCAGATGCCATCCTGAGGGGCAGGCGTCAAGGAAGGGTTGCGTCCTTAGGTCACGGTTTCGGCCAGTGGGCCCGATGGGCGTTGGCCCTCACCAGGATCTGCGGGGGCTGGCGCTCCTCCGGCGTCAGCAGCAGCCCGGCGCGCCGCGCCGCGCCGCCCAGGCGGTTGCTGGCCAGCGCCATGGCCGCCGGAACCGCGAGCGTCAGGGAGACGATCACCGGGCTCATCCAGGCGAACACCGGCCGGCAGGTCGCCAGGGCGACGGCGAGGAGGCCGCAGCCGAACAGGGTGTCCATGGCGTGCAGGCGCAGCGACTGGACCAGATCCGGCCGCGTCGCTTCGCGCGCCTGGGCGGTCCAGCCCGAATCCCGGCCGGAAAGCGCCGCGGCGATCGAGCGGGTGTGGCTGATCATGATCAGCGGGGCGACCAGGGTGGAGAGTAGGGTCTCGGCCACGATGTTGACCGCCGCCAGGGCCGGCCCGCCGAACCTGGCCCGCTCGGCCGGTTCGCCCAGCATCCGCACATAGGCCAGCGCCTTGGGGACCACCAGGAAGCCCAGCGCCACCGCGAAGGTCGCGGCCGCCGCCTGCAGGTCGAAGCTCCGGTCGCCCACGTAGACGCGCACGCCTACGCTCTCGCCCCACTGGGGGAAGAGCGCCAGCAGGGTGGCGCAGGCGAGCAGCATCAGCCAGATCGGCGCCACCAGATAGGCCGAGATCCCCCGGACCAGGTGGAAGCGGCTGATCCAGTGCAGGCCGCGCGCCCAGACGATCTGGGTATGCTGCAGGTTGCCTTGGCTCCAGCGGCGGTCGCGCGCCAAGAGGCCGGCGAGGGTGGGGGGGCTCTCCTCGTAGCTGCCCCGCAGCCGGGGCGCCAGCAGCACCCGCCAACCGGCGCGGCGCAGCAGGGCGGCCTCGACGAAGTCGTGGCTGAGCACGTGCCCGCCGAACGGCTTCGGACCGGCCAGCTGCGGGAGCCCCGCGTGGCGGGCGAAAGCGGCCACCCGGATGATGGCGTTGTGGCCCCAGTAGTTGCCTTCCGAACCCGACCACCAGGCGACGCCATGGGCCAGCATGGGTCCATAGAGGCGGCTGGCGAACTGCTCGGCGCGGGCGAACAGGGTCTGGCGGTTGATGATCGCCGGCGCCGTCTGGATGAGGCCCACGTCCGGCGCGCGCTCCATGGCCCCGGCGAGCCGCACCAGCGTCGCGCCCTCCATCAGGCTGTCGGCGTCCAGCACCACCATGTGGTCGTAGGCGCCGCCGAACCGGCGGACCCAGTCGGCGATGTTGCCGGCCTTGCGGGCGACGTTCTCCCGGCGGTGGCGGTAGAAGACCCGCACCGCTCCGCGCAGCCGCAGACGGAGGCGGCGGTAGTGACGGTATTCGCTCGCCTGGACGGCGGCGTCGGTGGAGTCGCTGAGCACGAAGGCGTCGAAGCTCCCCGCTTCGCCGGCCGCGTCGATGGACTCGCAGATCGCCCGGAGACGTGAGAACACCGGCTCGGGCGCCTCGTTGTAGATCGGCATCAGGACGGCGGTGCGACGCTTCAGCTGTGGCAGCGGCGCGTTCTCGTCGAGGCCGAGAGGGCAGGGCGCGCGCCCGCCCATGGCCAGGAATCCCGCCACGGCCGAGAGGAAGGAGAAGGCGCCCCAGGCGAAGAGCAGGCCGACCAGGGCGAGGATCACCACGTCTAGCGCGCTGAAGGAATCCGCGCCCAGCAGGGCTCCGATGGGAAGGAGGGCGAGGGCGGTGAGCGCGAGGGTCGCCAGGACCAGACCGCCCAGCCTGACGGCGGCGACGGACTTTAGCGGCCGGGCGTGCCCGCGACGCCGCAACGACTGCGCCGGCATGTCCAGCGGCGCATCGTCAGGGAGATCGTCGAAGAACGCCGAATCTTGGTTAATAAAATCGGCAAGCGCGTCGGGTAGCTTGGCCAGCGCGTTCATGTGTCTCTGTGTTTTACCGGAACGATCGCGAGCGGCGACCGAGTCCGCACCGTGAGCCCGACACCAAACGCGGGCCGCAAGACCACTCAAAATTTGGGCGAATTCGCGGCGCCACTTTCGGTCGCAACATTTTCTCCCCGCGGCGCCCGTTCAGTACTCGCTTCCTAGCGTCGGAACAGCTGGTAGGTCCAGGTTTCCGTCAAAGCTTCGCCATTGCGGCGCAAGAAGGCCCGGATATCGGTCGAATCCGCATCGAGAATGGTCACGTCCATCATCAACCTCCAGGCCGAGGTTCCCACTATTGGGTAGGCCGCCGCGTCCTCGAGGCGCCCGCGCGAGACGCTGACCGCCGCCTCCACGCCGCTCGTGCGGCCAAGGCCGCCGAGCGCGCCGCCGTCGAAATCCACCACCAGCTTCTGCACCCCGGCCCGGGGCGGCTGGCCGGGCCGTCCGCCCTGGCCGACGCGGGTGGCGACGGCGCGCGCCACGCCTGGCGGAGCGGGCTCCTCGGCCGACCAGTGCAGGCGGTAGCGATAGGCGCGCGCGTCCCCCGCCCGGACCGGCTCGGCCGGTCTCCAGAAGGCGACGACGTTGTCGCTGGTCTCGTCGCCGGTGGGGATCTCCACCAGCTCGACCGTCCCCGCGCCCCAGTCCTCCAGCGGCTCGACCCAGGCGCTCGGGCGCCGATCGTAGAAGGCCCCGTCGTCCTCGTAGTGGTCGAACGTCCGGTCCCGCTGCAGAAGACCGTAGCCGCCGGGGCGCCGGTCGGCGAAGCCGTTGGTGACCACCCGCGGCGGATCGGCCAGCGGGCGCCAGATCCGCTCGCCGGCGCCGGTGAGGATCGCCAGGCCGTCGGAGTCGTGGATCTCCGGGCGCCAGTCCCGGCGCAGGCCCGGATCGTTCTCGCCGTACCAGAACATGCTGGTGAGCGGCGCGACCCCGAGCCGCTCCACCGCCTTGCGGAAGTAGAGGGCGCATTCGATCTCCTGGACGAGGCCAAAAGGGCCACGCCGGCAGGCGATGCGGTAGGCGCCGGCGACCTCCTCGCCCTCCAGCGCCGCATTGACCGTGAGCTCGCCGGCCGCGCTGCGCTCAAGCCAGAAGCTTGTGAAGCGTGGGAAGGACTCGGGGCCTGGCCCGCCGGAGTTGATGGCGAGGCCACGGGCGGAGAGGCCATACTGGTTGAACGGGTCGGCGCTGCGAAAATAGGACGCGCCCTGGAAGGCGAGCCAGTCGGTCCGCCGGTCGCCGTTCATGGCCCGAAAGCCGGAGAACCCCGGCGCGAGGGCCAGCATGCGCGCCACCTGCGGGTCCGACACCTGGAAGAGCTGGCCGGCGTAGAGCGTCTGGCGGGCCTGGCCGTCCTGCACCGCATAGATGTCCACCGGCTCGCGCGCGTACTTCCCGCGCGGAAAGAAGCGGATGCCTGCATCGCCCGGCAGGCTTCCCCAGAGCGTGGCCTCCGGACGATAGCTGATCGCCCCCACCGCGTCGTAGTCGATCCCGGCCGGGTCGCCCCGAAGCGACGGCGGTGCGTAGGGCCGACGCGCCGACGCGGCCGCGGCCGCCTTCAGCTGGGCGAAGGCGAAAGGCCGCGCGGGGCCTAGGGCGGGAAGGGGGGCGGCGGCGCCTCGGCCGGCGAGGGGGATCAAGGGCGAGGCGAGGGCGGCGCCGACGAGGGTCCGCCGGCTGGGAGATAGGCGCGTCACGGGGTCTCCCTTAAGCCAGCCGCGCCATCCGGGCCAAGTCGCGCCACTGCGCCTCGGCGTCGAGATCGACGATCCGTGGCCAGCCCGGGGTCTGGTTGCGGAACCAGGTGAGCTGGCGCTTCACGAAGCGGCGGGTGGATTGCTGGGCGCGCGCGAGCGCCTCGGCCAGGGTGGCCCGGTCCGTCAGAGCCTCGGCGAGCTCGCGCACGCCCACCGCCTTCATGGCCGGCAGCGAGGGCGAAAGGCCGCGCGCCAGCAGCGCGCGCACCTCCTCCAGCGCGCCTGCCTCCACCATCGCCGCCAGCCGCGCATCGCAGCGGGCGTAGAGCGCCGCCCGGGGCGGCTCCAGCACGACGCCGGCCCAGGTCCCGGGCGCCAGGGCGGGGCGGGTCTTGCTCCGCCGCACGCTCGAAGTCTCGCCGCCGCGCGCGGCCACCTCGTGGAGGCGCGTCAGGCGCTGGCGGTCGCCGGGCGCGATGCTGGCCGCCCCTTCGTCCGCCGCCATGAGCCGCCGGCGGAACTCGGCCTCGCCGAGGGTCTCGAAGAGCTGCTCCGCCGCGCGACGCGCCGCCGGGTCGGCCGCCGGCGCGTCGGCCAGCCCCCGGGTCAGGGCCGTGAAGTAGAGGCCGGTTCCCCCAACGACTATGGCCGGCCGGCCGCGCGCCCCGATCTCGGCCAGCAGCGGCGAGACCGCCCGCAGCCAGCGGCCGACCGACCAGGCCTCGCCGGCGTCGGCGATCCCGAAGAGGTGGTGGGGCGCGGCCGCCTCCTCGGCCGGGGAGGGGCGGGCGGTGAGAAGCCGCAGGTCCCGATAAAGCTGCATGGAGTCGGCGTTGACGACCTCGCCGCCCACCGCCTGGGCGAACCTGAGGGCCAGAGCCGATTTGCCGCTTGCCGTGGGCCCGGCGATCAGCCAGATGCGGGGCTCAAGGCGTTGAGGGGCCATGCAGATTGTCCTGACTGTCGTCGCGCCGGACCCTGAAGTCCTGCAACAGGCCCTGCCGAAGGCGTTGGAAGCGGTCGCAGCCTGCGGCGCGCCCGTCAAGCAGACGCAGGCGCTGGGGCCGGGGGCCGCGGACGTCTTCCTCGAGCACGACGACCCCACCATCATCCGCGCCGCCGCCGAGACGGCGCTGGAAGGAAAGGCGGCGGACGTCTGCGCCCAGCTCGCCGGCCGGCGCAGAAAGCGGCTGCTGATCGCCGACATGGACTCCACCATCATCGGCTGCGAGTGCCTGGACGAGCTGGCCGACCTGGTCGGCATCGGCCGGGAGGTGGCGGCGATCACCGAGCGGGCCATGCGCGGCGAGGTGGAGTTCGAGGACGCCCTCCGGGAGCGGGTGGCGATGATCGCCGGCCTGCCGCTGGCGGACCTGCAGCGATGCTTCGACGAGCGCGTGCGGCTGAACCCCGGGGCGCGGACGCTGGCGGCGACCATGGCCGCGGACGGCGCGCGCTGCGTGCTGGTCTCGGGCGGATTCGACTTCTTCACCAGTCGCGTGGCCCAGGCCGCCGGCTTCCAGGCCAGCTGGGCGAACCGGCTGATCGACGACGGGGAGGCGCTCACGGGCCGGGTCGCCGAGCCGATTCTGGGCAGGGAGGCCAAGCTGGCCTGCCTGAAGGCCGAGGCGTCCGGGGCCGGCGTGGCCGTGGCCGACACCCTGGCGGCGGGAGACGGGGCGAACGACCTGCCGATGATCCAGGCGGCCGGGCTCGGGGTCGCCTACCGCGCCAAGCCGATCCTCGCCGGCCAGGCCGACGCGCGCCTAGACCACGCCGACCTCACGGCGCTGCTCTACTTCCAGGGATACCGCGCCGACCAGTTCGTCACGGACTGAGGCGAACGGCCCTATCTGATCCACGGGCGCCCGAAGTTCGGGTCGAAGCAGGACGCCAAGGACTCCAGTGTGGCGGATCAGAAGTTCGCCCCGCGCCGAGGGCGCCCGCTTTGGCCGCAAACTCATTTACTGGCGCGGCTTGATGTCTCAGGCATTGACCCGATGGTCAGGTCAGCCCGCTCCATGCTTGATGGGTGTCGCCTGACGGGCGAGGGCGTCGTCGCGTCCATTTTCTTCCTAGGCGTTGCAGCACGGGGGATTTGTGTCTGGCGGCGCGCGCACCATCTGCCGTCTCGGTCGCCGACGCCGTCTGGCGCCGGCCTCCGGCGTCCTGGGAGGATGAAACTGCCGAACCGCAGCGAAGGTAGCGTCGCGCTGCTGTCCCTCGAGGGCGGCGGGGAGGACGTCAGTCTGCTCGCTTTCGTGCGGCGGCTCTCGAGCGCCAAGTCGCTGGAAGAGATCATGGCCATCGCCAGCCAGGCCGTGCGCGCGTCACTGCGTGCCGACGGGGCCACCTTCGTCCTGCGCGACGCGGATCGCTGCCATTACGCGGACGAGGACGCCGTCTCGCCGCTGTGGAAGGGCCGGCGCTTCCCGATGCGGGCCTGCATCTCCGGCTGGTGCATGATGAACCGGCAAACGGTCGCCATCGCCGACATTTACGAGGACCCTCGCATTCCGGCTGACGCCTACAGGCCCACCTTCGTGAAGAGCCTTGCCATGGTCCCCGTGGGACGCGACGCGCCCGTCGCCGCCCTCGGCGCCTATTGGTCCGAGAAACGTCAGCCGCAGCCTGAAGAACTGATGCGTCTCCAGACCATCGCCGATGCGGCGGCGGTTGCGGCGGCCAGTGTGCGCCAACGCGCGGCGCCTGCCGGTCCGCCCGCCTCGACTCCGCGCGAAGAGCGTGTCCCGCCGCCACCGCGCTCGGCGCTCGGTCGCTTCTCATTCCGGGCCTGCGCCGCTCTTGTGCGCCGCCATGGCGAGCGCTCGCTCGAAGCGTACGGGTTCGCGGTGCTGTGCGTGGTGGTCGCCACCCTGGTCCGGCTCGCCGCCAAGGCGACGGGGGTGCATGGGCTTGTCATCTACTCCACCTACTATCCCGCCACGGTGGCGGCGATATTGGTCGGCGGCCGCCGCGCCGGCGCTCTGGCCGCTGTGCTTGGCGGCCTGGCCGCCTACTCCTTCTTCATGCCGCCGCTGTACGCTTTCGTCTCGGTTACGGTGTCCGACGTGCTCAACGTCGCGCTCTACGCCGGCTCGTGCGGGCTGATCATCGTCGTCATCGACAGGTACGAACGGGCGGTGTCCCGGCTGCGGGAGGAAGACGCTCGCCACCTCACCATCGCGCGCGAAGAACATCACCGATTGAAGAACGCCATGTTCGTGGCTCAGTGCATCGTCAAGCAAAGCCTGAGCGATATGCCTGAGCGGGCCAGAACCATCAGCCAGAGGTTGTGGGCCAGCCAACAGGAGATCGGCGATCGGGTCGACAACCGGGCGGTCACCTTGCGCGACCTGCTGATGGCGGAGCTGCAGGCCTATGATCTCACGAAGTTCAGCCTGGAGCTTGAGGATGGGCGGGAGCTTTCGCACAAGGCCGGCAGCATTCTGTCGCTGGCCGTCCATGAGCTGACGACCAACGCCCTGAAATATGGCGCTCTGTCGACGCCGAACGGGCGCGTGTCGGTGGCGTCTCGGAACGTCGGCGGACGCATGAGCCTGAGATGGCGCGAAACTGGCGGTCCGCCGGTCCAGCCGCCAAAGCGGCGCGGCTACGGGACGGTTCTGCTGCGGCGCATCGTCGAGGGCGCTGGCGGCGTGCTCGCCGTCGACTATTCGCCGAGCGGGGTGACGGCCGAGATCTCGCTCGCGGTTTGAAGGCAGGACCGCTCCCCGCAACCCATCGTGGGGCGTCGCCGACGAGCGTTCGCCGCCAGCCGCCTTTTCTTCCGCTCCAGCCCGCTGTACGGCTGTCCATGGTCTTCCCCCGACCGATTCGCGCCGTCGTCTTCGACATGGACGGGCTCATCGTCGACAGCGAAGTCCTGATCCGAGACCTGATGATCAAGCTGGCGCCGGCCTACGGCGGGGCGCTGCCCGAGGCGGTCTTCCAGCAGATGGTGGGGCTGCCGAGCGCCGAGAGCGACCGGCTCGCGCGGGCCCACTTCGGCCCCGCCTTTCCGCTGGAGGCCTTCTACGCCGACGTGGACCGGCGCATCCACGCCGCCTGCGAGGCGGGTCTGGACCTCAAGGCCGGGGCGGTCGAGCTGCTGGACCATCTGGACGCCCGCGCCGTGCCGCGGGCCATCGCCACCTCGTCCTCCCACGCGGCGGTGCGCCGGACGCTGGGCCCGAGCGGGGTGCTGCCGAGATTCCACGCGGTGGTGGCGGCCGGCGACTACCCGCGCGGCAAGCCCAGCCCCGACCCGTTCCTCATGGCCGCCGAGAGGCTCTGCGTCGCGCCGGCCGACTGCCTGGCGCTGGAGGATTCCCACAACGGGGTGCGGGCCGCCCAGGCCGCGGGCATGATGACGGTGATGGTCCCTGACCTGCTGGCGCCCACCCCCGAGATGCGCGCCCTTTGCGTGGCGGTGATGGAGACCCTCCACGAGGTGCGCCACGCGCTGGCGCCGGCCGGCGTCTTGTAAAGCGCCGACCGGACGCGGATATGAAGCGGCAAGATGGCCGCTCGCCCATGAACGCTCCCGCCCCGCCCGACCGCGACCAGGTGCTGGCCGCCCTCGACACGGTGATCGATCCCAAGTCCGGCCGCGGGCTCGTCGCCGCGGGGCTGGTCCAGGGCCTGATGATCGGGGAGGGCCGGGCCGGCTTCATCCTGGAGGTGGCGTCCGAGGACGCCCGGCTCTACGCGCCCGTGCGCGATGCGGCCGAGGCGGCGCTGAAGCGGGTCCCCGGCGTGGCCAAGGCGCAGGTGGTGCTGACCGCCGCCTCCCGCGCGCCGGCGCCCGGAGCGACGCGGGTGCGGCGCGGCGCGGCCCAGGTGGCGCCCGATCCCCAGGCCCGGCCGGTGGCCGCCGAGGCCGAGCGCCCGGCGCACGTGAAGCGGGTCATCGCGGTGGCCAGCGGCAAGGGCGGGGTCGGCAAGTCCACCGTGGCCGTGAACCTCGCCTGCGCGCTCGGCGCGCTCGGCCTCAGGGTCGGTCTGCTGGACGCGGACGTCTACGGTCCCTCGGCGCCGCGCATGCTGGGCGTCGACGAGGATCCGAAGTTCGAGGACGGCAAGCTCACCCCGATCAGCGCCTGGGGGCTGAAGGTGATGTCGATGGGCTTCATCGTCGACGAGGGCCGGGCGATGATCTGGCGCGGCCCCATGGCCTCGTCGGCGGTGCGCCAGATGATCGCCGACGTGCGCTGGGCGAGCGAGGCCGAGCCGCTGGACGTACTGGTGGTGGACATGCCCCCGGGCACCGGCGACATCCAGCTGACCCTGGTGCAGAAGCTGAAGATCGACGGGGTGGTGATCGTCTCGACGCCTCAGGAGATCGCCCTGATCGACGTGCGCCGGGCGGCGGCCATGTTCGCCCAGACCCAAACCCCGATCGCCGGGGTGATCGAGAACATGGCCTATTTCCCCGACCCGGCCAGCGGGGCGCCGATCCCGATCTTCGGGCGGGGCGGCGCCAAGGCGGAGGCCGACCGGCTGGGCGTGCCGCTGCTGGCCGAGATCCCCATCGACATCGCCCTGCGGCAAGCCTCCGACGAAGGTGCGCCGCTGACCGCCGCCCAGCCGGAGGGGCCAGTGGCGAAGGCGTTCCTGGCGGCGGCCAGGGCGCTCGGGGCTTAGACGAGGCCGGGACCCTCCGGCTCATCGCGCCTCGCCGACGTTCGTCACCCCCGGGCGAAGCGCGGCGTAGACCCGGGGCCGGACGCGCCGGTTCATTGACGAAGGTCAACTCGGCTGGGGCGCTTCCGGCCCCGGGTCTGCGCCGCTTCGTGGCTCCGCCCGGGGTGACGGCGCAGAGGTGGCGGCGGTAGCGCTCTTCGCCGGGGAGAGCGGGACTACAGGACGCGTAGATTCGCCTAACCTCGATGCGCGGCGTCCTGTTCATCGAGCGCCTGGCGGATCGCCGCGTGGCGCCGGTGGTCGAGCTGGTAGCCGACGAGGCTCGCCGCCCCCAGCATCACGAAGCTGATCGGCCCGATGAGGAACACCAGCTCGAGACCGCCGATGGCGCCGGCGGTATTGGCCGCCCCCTCGCGCGCGTCGTAGCCGATGAGCGCCAGCACCCCGAAGGTGAGGCCGATGCTGAGGGCGTTGGCGATCTTCTCGGTGCTGGTGAGGAAAGCGAAGAGCAGGCCGATCCGGTTGCGGCCGGTCTCCAGGCGCACCGCATCGCCGACGTCGGCGGTCATCGCCCGCACCAGAACGACGAAGCTCGAAGAGAGGAAGCCCATGGCGAACATGAAGCCGAGCATCGGGGCGAAGGCGCCTTTCGGCACGAAGCTCAGTCCCGTCAGGCCCAGCGAATAGCCGGCCGCGCTGATCATGAGCGTGCGGTGCTTGCCGATCCGGGTGGCCAGCCAGCTCAAGACGCCGGCGCCCAGGATGCCGGCCACCACGTAGAGGGCCAAGAGATAGCGCGACTGGGCGTCGGTGAAGCCGCGCGCGTCGTGGAAGTAGAACAGGTAGATGGCCGACATCCACTGCGGCCCGAGCGTCAGGCAGGCGTCGCAGAGGACGATCCGGCGCATGTCCGGCCGGGCCAGCATCTCCAGGTAGTCGCGGACGCGAAACCGCTCCACCCCGACGTCGGGGGTGATCCGTTCGGCGGTGGCCGAGGCGGCGAGCGCGATCCCGAGCGGCGCAGCCAGCGCGATGAACCAGCCCATCGCCTGGACGTCGCCGGCCCCGCTGCGGCTCCCCACGAGGCTCGGGATGACCAGCACCAGGGTGGCGGCGATGACGCTGGTGATCTGGATTGCGCCGAACACCCGCGAGCGCTCGTGATAGGACGCCGCCACCACCGAGGCCCAGGACATGTGCGAGAGCGTCACCACCGAGCCGCCCACGTAGAAGATCAGCAGCCAGCCGACCAGGTAGGCGTAGCTCACCGGCCCGGGCGGGATGAACAGCATGACCACGGGGATGGCCAGCAGCGGCGCGCCGGCGATCAGCCAGGCCCGATAGCGGCCGACCCGCGTGCGGGTGCGGTCCATCACAGCCCCGATCACCGGGTCGAAGAACATGTCGATCAGGCGCACGCTCATGAAGGCGGCGCCCACCGCCGAGAGGCCGAGGGCGAAATGGGCGGCGTAGTAGCGCGGCACATAGACCGTCATCGCCACGGCCAGGCCGCCGATCGGCACGCCGGGCAGGCTGAAGGCCAGAAGACGGCCGAAGCTGAGGCGCTGGGCGTCCGGCCCCATCGTGCAGGCCCGCGGCCGTTTCAGACCGTCGCCCGGCGAGGTCCCTGGTTCATGCCCCGGCGATGTGGCGGAAGTACTTCTGGACCATTTCGCCGCCGTTGGCGAAATGCTTCTGGCCGGTCTCGTCGACGATCCTGGCCCAGTTGTCGCGGACCGCCTCGGGCGTGGGGTGATCGCCCAGCAGGGCCCCCTCGGTCTCGTAGAGGCGGGCGACGGAAAAGACCCCGGCGGCGGTGGTGAGGACGACGCCCGAGGGGGCGTCCTCGGAGCAGAGGTAGAGAACCCCGGGCGAGATGAACTCCGGGCTCAGCCGCTTCAGGATCTCCGGCGGCATGATGGTCTCGGTCATCCGGGTGGCGGCGATCGGACAGATGGTGTTGACGCGGATGTTGTTGCGCTCGCCCTCGATCTTCAGGCTGTGCATGAAACCGACCAGGCCGGCCTTGGCGGCCCCGTAGTTGGTCTGGCCGAAGTTGCCGTAGAGGCCGGTGGGTGAGGTGGTGACCACGATCCGCCCGTAGTTCTGCTCGCGCATGATCTCCCAGACGGCCTTGGCGCACTTCACCGAGCCCATCAGGTGGACGTTCAGGACGAACTCGAAATCGCTCATCTCCATCTTGGAGAACGAGCGGTCGCGCAGCACGCCGGCGTTGGCGATCAGGATGTCCACCCGGCCCCAGGCGTCCATGGCCTGCTTGACCATCAGGGCCACGCCGGCGTCGTCGGTGACCGACGAGCCATTGGCGATCGCTTCTCCGCCGGCGGCCTTGATCTCCTCGACCACCTTCCCCGCGGCCTCCGACGAGCCCCCCGTGCCGTCCATGGCGCCGCCGAGGTCGTTCACGACCACCTTCGCGCCCCGGCGGGCGAACTCCAGGGCGTGCTGGCGGCCGAGGCCGCCGCCGGCGCCGGTCACGATCGCCACTCTCTCGTCGAAGCGGATGTCCGCCATGGGCTGCTGCTCCTCCTTCAAGGTCGGCGCCTTTTGCGCGGGGGCGCAACGAGCGTCAAGCGGCCGGGCTTGGGCTGCAAAGGCGCGCCGCGGCGAAAGCCTTACGCGCCGCTCGGCGCCCGCAGCGCCTTCTCCACCGCCTCGGCGAGGTCCTCCATCCGGAACGGCTTTCTGAGCACCTCGGCGTCGTGTCCGAGGACGGCGGCCAGGGCCTCGGAGTCGGCGTAGCCGGTCATGAACACCACCCGAAGGTCGGGACGTTCCTCCGCCACCAGCCTGGCGGCCTCGGCGCCCGTCATGCCGGGCATGGCGTAGTCCATCAGCACCAGGTCCGGTTTGGCGCTGCGCACCGCATCGACGCCCTGCTGGCCGTCCGTGGCGCCGATGACGGCGAGCCCGAAGGAGTCCAGGGCGCCGGCCACGAACTCTCGCACGTGGTTGTCGTCGTCGACCACCAGCACGAGGCCGCTCATCCGTCGGCGCCGGAACGGCTTGGCCGGCCGGACCACAGGCGGCTGGGAATCGAGGGTGGCCGGCAGGAACAGCGAGACGCACGCGCCCTCTCCCGGCAGGCTCTCGATACGGGCCACGCCGCCGGCCTGCTTCACCACGCCGTACGCCTGGGCGAGGCCGAGCCCTGTCCCCTGGCCCACCGGCTTGGTGGTGAAGAACGGATCGAAGGCGTGGGTGCGCACCTCAGGGGTCATGCCGGGGCCGGTGTCGACCACGCTGAGCTCGACATAGAGCCCCGGCGCCAGGTCGGGATCCGGCATCACCACCTCCAGCTTGCGGGTCCTCACCACGATCCAGCCGCCGCCGGGCATGGCGTCGCGCGCGTTGATCACCAGGTTCAGCAGGGCGAGCTCCAGCTGGGTGCGGTCGGCCTGCACGCAGAGGTCCTCGCTTCCGAGGTCGAAGCGCAGGTCGATGAGGCTTCCGGCCGCCCGGGCGACGAGGTCGCGCGTCCCCACGATGAAGTCCGAGAGGATAAAGGGCTCGACCTTGAGCTGCTTGGAGCGGGCGAAGGCCAGAAGCTGGGCGGTGAGGCGCGAGCCCCGCTCGGTCGCCTCGATGGCGTTCTCGGCCAGTTGCTGGACCTTCACCACGTCCGCCGCCCGCCGCTTGATCAGCTCCAGGGAGCCCTGCACCGCCTGCAGCAGGTTGTTGAAGTCGTGGGCCATCCCCCCGGACAACTGGCCAAGAGCGTCCATCTTCTGGGATTGCAGCAGGGCCTGCTCGGAGCGCTGGCGCTGCGCCTTCTCGTTCTGCAGCTCGGCGATGGCCAGGTCGCGCTCGGCGATGCTCCGGCGAAGCTCCTCGTTCACCGCCCGCAGGGCGGCCGGGGAGGGGAGGCTGACGGCCAAGGGGATCAGCGTCCAAAGGGCGATCGCCGTGCCAATCGAGGCCACCGCGGTCACCGCCTTCACCAGGGCTTCCAGGCCGTAGTCGGGCCGCCAGAGGGTCCAGATCCCCATCAGGTGGGTGAAGCCGCAGGCGGTGATGAAGAGCGCGAAACACATCACCATCCAGCCGAACGGAACATCGCGCCGCTTGTGGATGATCACCCCGAGCGCGGCCGGGATCGTCATGTAGGCCGCGAAGATCAAGGCGTCGGAAACCACGTGCGTCCACAGGAGCTCCGGCCGCCACAGCAGGCAAAATCCGTGCGGCGAAAGCGTGTGCGTATCCAGCAGACGCGAAAGGTACTCCAGCATCACCCCCTCCCCCGAGTTGGTGTTCGGAAAAGTGGGCCGCTGCGCGGCCCCGATCAATGTGGCGCCCCGCCTCCGTTCGTGAGCGGGCCGAGGCCGGTCGCCGCCGATCCGGCGGTGGATGCGGCCCGCCTGCAACTCAAGTGGGGGCTTGGCGGTTTATAAGGTCAGTTCCCTTGTACGGCGGCGCGAGGCTAAGTCCCGCGCCGCCCCTAGATAAGGAAGAGACGATGAAAAAAGCTTTTGCGGGGACGGCGATTATCGCGTTGACGGCGTCGATCGGCTTGGCGGGAGTGGTCGCCCCGACCCTCGCGTCCGCTCAACCCTATTACAACGGGCGCGATTACAACGACTATTGCCAGCACAGGCGGGCCGGCAACGCCGTGGCGGGAGCGATCATCGGCGGCGTGGCCGGCGCGGCGATCGGCAGCGCGGCCAGCGGTCACCACAACAACGGCGCCGGCACGGCGGTCGGAGCCCTGGCCGGCGGTTCGGTCGGGGCCGGCATCGGGGCCGGTTCCACCCACTGCTACAACCACGACACCTACTACGACCGCGGCTATCCCTATGACGACCGCGGCTACTACGACCGGAACGGCTACTACGACCGCGAGCCCGGCTACCACGGGCGTCCGTACGGCGGCGACTACGACGACGACGATCGCTGACGGGAGGCCCGCGCCGTAGGTGGCGGCAGGGGCTGGAAGGCCGCCCACGACTGACGGGCTTCGCGCCTGCAGGCCGATGGACGGGCGGGGCGAACGGCGCCAAGACATGGCGGAAGATGATCCGCAATTGCTTCGGCGCGGCCCTGGCGGCATGGATCCTCGCGCTTGCCGGGCCGGCCGCGGCGGACGAGGGGATGTGGCCCTTCGACCAGGCGCCGGTCGTCCAGGTGCGCCGGACCCTGGGGGTGACGCTCGACTCGCGCTGGCTCGACCACTTGCGGGCCGCCTCGGTGCGCCTGACCAGCGGCTGCTCCGGCTCGATCGTCTCACCCGAAGGGCTGGCGCTCACCAACCATCACTGCACCTTCGCCTGTCTGGAGCACCTTTCGGGGCCGGGCCGCGACCTGGTCCGCGACGGATTCCAGGCCGACCGGCGCGGTGAGGAGGCGCCCTGTCCAGGGCTGGGCGCCGAGATCCTGGTGTCGATCAAGGACGTCACCAGGGCGGTCTTCGAGGCCGGCCGCGGCAAGACGGGCGGGGCCTACGCCGACGCCCGCCAGACGGCGATCGCCGACGCCGAGCGGGCGGCCTGCGGGGCCGACCGGCGCTATCGCTGCCAGGTGGTGAGCTTCTACGACGGCGGCCTCTTCAAGATGTACAAGTACCGGCGTTACGACGACGTGCGGCTGGTCTTCACCCCGGAGTTCCAGACCGGCTTCTTCGGCGGCGATCCCGACAACTTCAATTTCCCCCGCTACGATCTCGACTGCGCCTTCCTGCGGCTCTACGACCGCGGCCGCCCCGCGGCGACGCCCGACCACCTCGACTGGTCCACCAGCCCTCCCGGCGCCGGCGAGCCGGTGTTCGTGGCGGGAAGCCCGGGGGTCACGGAACGGCGCCTCACGGTCGCCCAGTTCCAGACGCTTCGGGACGTGGCCGTGCCGCTGCTCCAGGCCCAGAACGCCGAGCTGCATGAGAGGCTGACGGCGCTGGCCAGCCAGGGGCCGGAAATGCGCCGGATCACCGCCGGCCCGCTGTTTGCGATAGAGAACACCCGCAAGATCCTCGAGGGGCGGCAAGCGGCCCTGGGCGATGCGGCCTTCATGGCCGCGCGCCAGCGCGAGGAAGCGGAGACCAAGGCGCGGCTCGCGGCCGATCCGCAGCTGGCCGCGCAGGTCCGCGACCCATGGACCGAGATCGAGGCGCGCCAGGCGGCCTACGCACGGCAGTTCGTCGTCTGGCGGCAGCTGGAATCGGCGGCTGGCGAAGGCTCGCAGCTCTTCCTCTATGCGCGCGACCTGGTCCGGGCGGCGGCCGAGCGGGGGAAGCCGACCGGTCAGCGGCTGCCCGAGTTCTCGGATTCCCGCCTGCCGCTCATGGAAAAGCTGATCCTCGCCGATCGGCCGACCTACCCGGCCTTGGAGCAGCTCTACCTGGAGGTCTGGCTGGCCGACACCCAAAGGCTGCTGGGGCCCGAGGCGGCCGCCACCGCCATGCTGCTCGGCGGCGATGCGCCCGCCGCGCTGGCGCGCCGTCTCGTGGCGGGCAGCCGGCTCGGGGATCGGACGGTCCGGCGGGCCCTGTGGAACGGCGGGGCGGCGGCCGTGCTGGCGTCGGGCGATCCGATGATCAAGTTCGTGCTCGCCACCGATCCCTTGGCGCGCGCCGCGCGCGAGGTCTGGGAGGACGAGGTCACCGGCCCGGTCGAGGACGCCGCCGAGCGGATCGTGCGGGCGCGCTACATCCTCGAGGGCCCCGAGGTCTATCCGGACGCAACCTCCACCCTGCGGCTGAGCTACGGCAAGGTGGCCGGGTGGGAGGCGGCGGGGCGAAAGACCTCGCCCTTCACCACCTTCGGCGGCCTTTACGGGCGGGCCACCGGCGCGCCGCCCTACGACCTGCCCCCGCGCTGGCTGCAGGCGAAGGGCAAGCTGGACCCCGATGCGGTGCTCGACTTCGTCACCACCAACGACATCGTCGGCGGCAGCTCCGGCTCGCCGGTCGTGGACGCGAAGGGAAGGATCGTCGGGACCGCCTTCGACGGGAACATCTATTCCATCGCCGGAGACTTCACCTACGACAGCGCCCTCAACCGCACCATCGCCGTCTCCACCGCCGCGATCACCGAGGCGCTCGCCAAGGTCTACGGACGCTCGGAACTGGTGAAGGAGCTGGTCGGCGGATAGGCTGGGCAGATCGCCGTCCATCGGGACGGGCGCCCGCAAGGATTGGGGGGAGGCCAATGCAATCGCTCTCCGGAAAGACCGCGGTCGTCACCGGCGGCGGCAACGGCATAGGCTTCCGGCTCGCCCACCATCTGGGCCGAGAGGGCATGCATGTCGTGCTCGCCGATCTCGACCCGGAATCCCTCGAAGACGCCGCCGCCGCGTTGCGCGGCGCCAACGTCGAGGTGCTCGCCGTGCAGACGGACACCTCGCGTCAGGAAAGCGTCGAGGCCCTCGCCAGGGCCGCTCTCGACAGATTCGGTCGCGTCCACGTCGTGTGCAGCAATGCGGGCGTCGGCGCCGGCGGACCCGTCGAGACCGCGCCGCTCGAGACCTGGGAGCGCGTGTTCGGCGTGAACATCTACGGCAACATCCATTGCCTGCGCGCCTTCATTCCGCCGATGAAGGCGATGGACGAGGAGGCGCATTTCGTCTTCACCGCTTCGAGCGGCGGCCTGCTCGCCTCGGAGCCGATGTTTCCGTTCAACGCGCCCCAATACATCGTGTCGAAATACGCGACGGTGGGGCTCGCCGAATGCGCCTATTACCAGTTGCTGGGAACGAAGATCGGCGTCTCATGCCTTTGTCCGTCGGCGACGAACACCCGGATGGGCACGCGCGGCGGCCGCGACGTGGCGGCCATCGAGGCTGCCGCGCGCCAAAATCGCAGTATCGAACAGGTCGAGCGCAACCGCGCCCTGATGGCGAAGGGGCAGGATCCGGACATCGTCGCACGCAAGACCGTCGAGGCGATCAAGCAGCGCCGCTTCTGGGTGATCCCGGAGACCAACGTGCTGCCTGCGATCCGGCGCCGCTTTCAGGCGATCATGGGCGAGGGCGAAATGCCGGCGCCGCGCGAGTGGATCGACGACTAGTGTCCAGATTCCGAAGTTCGCTAGCGTGAGCGGCGCCTCCGGTCGGACTTCGGAATCGATAAGGACACTAGCCAAGTATATGTTTCTAGTGTGGTTTACGGATCAGAAGCTCGCCATAGCGCCCGCCGCGACAATGGGGCGAACTTCTGATCCACCACACTAGCTGGCGCCGCCACGCCTTTTCGAAGGAGGACCCGATGATACTCTATGAAAGTCGCCGCGCCCCGAACCCCCGCCGGGTCCGCTGGTTCATGGCCGAGAAGGGCGCCGACGACATCGAGATCGTCGACCTGGATCTCTTTGGCGGCGCCCACAAGACCGAGGAATACCTTGCCCGCACGGGCGTGCCGCAGGTGCCGGCGCTCACCCTCGACGACGGGACCACGATCACCGAATCGGTGGCCATCTGCCGCTACCTGGAAGCGGTCTACCCCGAGCCGAACATGTTCGGGCGCGATCCGAAGGAGGCCGCGGTGATCGAGATGTGGCTGCGCCGCGCCGAGATGCTCGCGGCCAATCCGCTGATGCAGGCGGTGCGCCACGGGCACCCGGCGCTGGCGGCCCTCGAGACCCAGGTCGCCGAGGTCTCGGCCAACAACCGCCAGCAGGCCGAACGCTCGCTCGCCCTCTTCGACAGGCGGCTCGGCGAGAGCCGGTGGCTGGGCGCCGATCGGGTCACCCTCGCCGACGGGGTGCTCTTCATCGGCATCGACTTCGCCCGGCTGCTGAAGTTCCAGATCCCCGAGCAGCACCAGAACCTCACCCGCTGGTTCGCCGCCATGCGCGAGCGCCCGTCGGCGGGCGCCGGGACGTGAGGCGCGCGTCCGCGGCCCTGACGGCGCTGGTCCTTCTCATCGTGCCCTCGGCGGCCGCAAGCGCGCCGGCGGCCGACCTCGTGGTCGTCGGCCTCGGCGGCGAGACCACGACGATGACGCCGGCGAGGCTCGCCGATCTGCCGCGCGCCGAGGCGACCCTGCACGAAGGGGCCAAGACCTCTTCCTATGAGGGGCCGACGCTCACCGCGATCCTGCGCGAAGCGCGAACCCCGACCGGCCCCCGGGCGCACGGCGCGCCGATGCGCGCCTATGTGACGGTGACCGGCGCGGACGGCTATGCGGTGGTGCTCTCGCTCGCCGAGACCGACCCCGAGTTCCGCACCGGTCCGGTGGTGCTGGCGGACAAGGCGGACGGCGCGCCGCTGGACGCCCGCCAGGGCCCCTACCGGCTGGTGATCGGCGACGACCTGAAGCCGTGGCGCGCGGTGCGCACCGTCGTGAGGATCGAGGTGCGCGAGGCGCCCGGCGGGCCCCCTCCGGACCTCCAAGGCGCCACCCCCTCTGGAAGAGGAGATTAGACTCGCCGCCTTCCTCCCCCGGAGAGGGGGAGCGGGGCCGCGCAGCAGTGGAGGGGGCAGGTCCAGGCTCAGCGTGCGCGCAGCTTCTTCAGCACCGTCGAGCAGGTGAGCAGCGGGCGTCCCTCCGCCGCGAGAACGCCCCGCAGGAAGATCAGCGTCCCGCCGGCCCGGACGATCTCCCCGGAAGCCTCGACGAGGTCGCCCTCGCGGGCGGCGTCGACGAATTCGGCGTTGAGCGAGGTCGTGAGCCCCACCGCGCCGTCCAGCGCCTTCATGGCGATGCAGTAGAGGGCGAAGTCGGCGAAGGCGAGGAGCGCCCCGCCGTGGGCGACGCCGGCGCCGTTGAGGTGCTTGGGCGCCACCCGGAAGGCGCAGGTGGTCCGCCCGGCGGCGTCTTCGCGGGCGTAGAAGGGCCCCGCCACCTCCTCGAACGGATCGGTCCCGTGGAGCGTCCAGCCGGCCCATTCGCCTTCGGTTACGGCACGGGACGAGGGGCGGGGCTCTGCGGCTTCCATGGTCTTGGCGATCTCCTCGGACGCAAACCCCTATAGGCGCGCCCTGGTCGCGTCACCCCGGGCGGCTGGGAACAGGGCGGAGAGGTGGCAAGATCGGCGCGAGCAATGCGCTGGCTCGACGGAATCGAAATGTTCTTCAAATGTTCCGGAGCGAAGCACATTTATGAAGCGGGAGAGGGCGTCATGACCGAGCGGGACATGGGCGGTGAATTTCGACAGCTGCACTATCAGCCCACGCCGCTGATTACGCCCAATCCATGGGACATCGGGTCTGCTCGCATGCTCGCGGCCAAGGGCTTCCGAGCGCTCGCATCCACAAGTTCTGGTCTCGCGTTTGCGTCGGGGAAGCCCGAGGGTTCGCTCTCCCGCGATGAAGTATTCCGTCACTGTCGTGCGCTCATCGACAGCGTCTCGATTCCCGTGAGCGCCGATTTGCAGGACGGGTACGCCGCAGGTCTTGATGATGTCAGGGAAACCTATCGACTTGCGGGTGCAATTGGATTGGCAGGCGCATCTATCGAAGACGCGAATAGCGCTGCTGAAAGCCAAATTTACGGTTTTGAAGAAGCAGTCGAGCGTGTGGTGGCCTCGGTCGACGCCGTGCGCTCTATGGGCCGGGATTTCGTGCTGACCGCTCGATGTGAGAACTACCTTTTTGGGCGCAAGGATCTCGCCGATACGATCCGACGACTGCAGGCGTTTCAGGAGGCTGGGGCAGACGTGCTGTTCGCTCCGGGCCTAATTTCGCTTGCCGATATACAGTCGGTGGTGTCCTCAGTAGATCGTCCAGTAAACGTGATCGTCGGCCTGAAGAATACGCAATTTTCCTTGCGCGAACTTGCAGATATTGGCGTCAGGCGCATCAGTGTTGGTTCCGCGCTCTTTAGGCTCGCTTTCGGAGCGGCGGTAACCGCTGCCGATGAGATGCTTCGCGAGGGCAGCTTCGCGTTTGCGGCTTCGGCAATGCCGTTCTCGGAGATCAACGCCCTATATCGCTAGCTCGCACGAGGAGAACGACGAGGTCCGGCGCGGGCGAACTTCGTTTCTGCGCCCCTGCGGCTGACGCCCCCTCAGCGCCTCATCTACGGCCACGAGACTGCCACCCCGTAACCAGAAACAGCCTCCGATTGACATTGCGCCTTGCTGGGCCGAAAACCCCGCGCTTCCAAAAGTCCCCGGCGCCCGCGCCCGGGGACGTTGCGCTTTGGGGGCAATGATGGCCGAGCAGTCCGCGCCCACCGTTCCGACCGACCACATCCTGGGCGTCTACAGCCGCGCCCCGCTGGCGTTCGAACGTGGGCGAGGCGTGCGCCTCTACACCGCCGAGGGCGAGGAATATCTCGACTGCGTGGGCGGCATCGCCACCACCGGCCTGGGCCACGCCCATCCGAAGCTCGTCCAGGCCCTGAAGGACCAGGCCGAGAAGCTCTGGCACGTCTCGAACATCTTCCGCATCCCGGGCCAGGAGGCGCTGGCGAGGCGTCTGACCGAGATCGCCGGCCTCGACGTGGTCTTCTTCACCAACTCCGGGACCGAGGCGGTGGAGTGCGCCCTGAAGACCGCCCGCAAGTATCACTGGGCCAACGGCGCGCCGGAACGGATCGAGGTGATCGGTTTCGAGGGCGCCTTCCATGGGCGCAGCTACGCGGCGATCTTCGCCGCCGGCAATCCGGCCTACACCGAGGGCTTCGGCCCCGCGCTGCCCGGATACCGGACGCTGCCCTACGGCGACATGGCGGCCCTGGAGGCGGCGGTCACCGAGACCACCTGCGCGGTGATCATCGAGCCGGTCCAGGGCGAGGGCGGGGCGCGCGCCCTGCCGGAAGTCGATCTCGCGCGCCTTCGCCGGCTCTGTTCCGAGCGCGGGGCCCTCGTGATCTATGACGAGATCCAGTGCGGGCTCGGGCGCACCGGCAAGCTCTTCGCGCACGAGTGGGCGAAGGAGGCGGCCCCGGACATCATGTGCCTGGCCAAGGCGCTCGGCGACGGCTTCCCGGTGGGGGCGTGCCTGGCGACCGCCGAGGCGGCCAAGGGCATGACCGTCGGCTCGCACGGCTCGACCTACGGCGGCAACCCGCTCGCCATGGCGGTGGGGCTGGCGGCGGTGCAGGAGCTGACCCGGCCCGAGACTCTGGAGAACGTGCGCGACATCGCCGGCTATTTGGGCCAGCAGCTTTCCGGCCTGCTGGAGCGTTGGCCGGACGTGGTCGCCGAGGTGCGCGGCAAGGGCCTGCTGATCGGGCTTCGGCTTCACGTCAACAACCGCGAGTTCATGGCCCTGGCGCGCGACCAGAAGCTGCTGATCGCCGGCGGCGGCGACAACTGCGTGCGCCTGCTGCCCTCGCTGCTGATCACCCGCGAGGAAGCGCGCGAGGCGGTGGAGAAGCTGGAGCGGGCCTGCGAGGCGGCGCGGGCGAAGGCGGCGGCGTGAACGGCCCACGGCACTTCCTCGACCTCTGGGAGATCGAGGCGGCCGACCTGCGCGCGATCCTCGACGACGCCCACGCCCGCAAGGCGCGGCGCACCGGGTGGCCGAAGGGCCGCGTCGACGCGGACGCGCCCGGCCGGGATCGGGTGCTGGCCATGGTGTTCCAGAAGAACTCCACCCGCACCTGGTTCTCGTTCGATGCGGCCATCCGCCAGATCGGCGGCGCCTCGATCATCGCCACCGACGCCCAGATGCAGCTCGGCCGCGGCGAGACCATCGAGGACACCGCCCGCGTGCTCTCGCGCATGGTGGACGCGGTGATGATCCGGGCCAACAGCCATCTGGACATCCGCGCGCTGGCCGCCGCCGCCAGCGTGCCGGTGATCAACGGCCTCTCGGACAGCAGCCACCCCTGCCAGATCATGGCCGACCTGATGACCTTCGAGGAGCACCGCGGTCCGCTGGCCGGCAAGACGCTGGCCTGGGTCGGCGACGGCAACAACGTCTGCTCCAGCTTCATTCACGCCGCGCCGAAGTTCGGCTACCGGCTCGCCATCGCCGCTCCGGCCGCCTACGCGCCCGACGACCAGGATGTGGCGCGCGCGCTCGGGCGTCAGGGCCGCATCGAGGTGACCCAGGATCCGCGCGCCGCCGTCGCCGGCGCCGACCTGGTGATCGCCGACACCTGGATCTCCATGGGCGACCAGGACAAGTTCCCGCGGCTCGAGGCCCTGGAGCCCTACCAGGTGAACGAAGCCCTGATGGCGCTGGCCGCGCCGCGGGCGTTGTTCATGCACTGCCTGCCGGCCCACCGGGGCGAGGAGATGACCGCCGCCGTGATCGACGGCCCGCAGTCCGTGGTCTGGGACGAGGCCGAGAACCGCATCCACACGCAGAAGTCGATTCTCGCCTGGTGCTTCGGGGCGCTGTGAGCGCCGCGATCGACGTTTCCTGGCGCGTGAGAAGGATCGGACACTCGGTCGCAGAGCATTCCAAGTGCGGCGCAGATCGGGCGATGCTATGACGCTGCGGGGGCGCCGAGGGAGGACGCCGTGGCGTTGCAGCAATACACTGCCGAGTCTGGGGTCAAGCTTGCCCCTCGCCGCGCGATATTGTCCTACCGCGGCAAGGTCCTCCTTATCTCCGTCGTTGGTCTTGCGGCGTTCTGGGCGGCGGTGATCGCCACGCTCCTGCCGCGCCACTGAGCCGCCGCGCCCCGCCGCCGAGCGCGCGGGAACCGGTTGCGCGTGCGGGGACTTCCCGAGTCTTCGAACCTCGGGCCGAACAGGCGGCGGATGTCCCGACCGGGCAGGAACGATCTCTTTGGGTCCATCATCCTGGCGATGGCCGCGAGTCTGACCCTGGCCGGCGCCTCGGCCCACGAGCACACCGCAGGTCGCCACGCGGCGCCGCACCGGGTTCCCGGCCGCGTCGGGCCGGCGAAGACCGGGATGGCCTCGGCCTACGCGCGCCGATTCCAGTGCGCGAGGACAGCCAACGGCGAGGTCTTCGACGCCAGGGTTCCCACGGCGGCCAGCAAGACCCTGCCACTGCCCTCGCATGCCGAGGTGACCAACCTCACGAACGGCCGCAGCACGCGGGTGCGGGTCAACGACCGCGGCCCCTACGTCCGCCACCGGATCGTCGATCTTTCTCCGGCCGCCGCCAGCAAGCTTGGGTTCTCGCCCCGCGGAACCGCGAAGGTGAGCCTGCGCTACCTGGGTCCGGCGCCGGTCAAACGCGCGGAGACGGCCAAGCCCAGGCGCGATTGCGGCGCGCGCTGAGGTCGCGTCGGGCGGGAGACTAGGCTGAAGCCTCTCGGCTTCCCATATCCGCCTCGTGCCCCAAAGATCCATTCCCCTCGACGACCTGGCGGCCCCGTTCCAGATCGAGCGCCAGCCGGTGCGCGGACGCCTGGTGCGCCTCGGGCCCGCCATCCACGAGATCCTGACCCGCCACGACTATCCGCCGGCGGTGGCGAACCTGCTGGGCGAGACCTGCGCGCTGGCCGCCCTGGTGGGCTCCAGCCTCAAGTTCGAGGGCCGGCTGATCGTCCAGGCCCAGGGCGACGGGCCGGTGGCCTATGTGGTGGCCGACTACGACACCCAGGGCGCCCTTCGCGGTTATTGTCGCTATGACGCAGAGAGGGTCGGCGCCGCAGGCGACGGACTGGGCGCGCCCGGCGCCAAGGCCCTGCTCGGCGAGGGCGTCTTCATCATGACCATCGACCAGGGCGCCGACATGGAGCGTTACCAGGGCGTCACCCCGATCGAGGGTGAGACCTTGGCGCTTTGCGCCGAGCGCTACTTCGCCCAGTCGGAGCAGACCCCGACCCGGGTGCGCCTGGCGGTGGGCCAGGCCGACAGCGGGGCGGGCCCGGCCTGGCGCGCCGGCGGCCTGCTGATCCAGAATATCGCGGAGGACGCGGCGCGCGGCGACACCGCCGAGGCCTGGCGCGAGGCCGAGTTCCTGTTCGAGACGGTCGGCGAGGACGAGCTGATCGATCCCCGCCTCGCGCCCGAGACGCTGCTCTACCGGCTCTTCCACGAGCGGGGGGTGAGGCTCTTCGCGACCCGGCCGCTCGCCGCCTTCTGCCGCTGCTCGCGCGAGCGGATCGTCACCGTCCTCCAGGCCTTCGGCGCCGAGGAGCGCGCGGCGATGGTCGAGCCTGACGGCCAGATCCACGTGACCTGCGAATACTGCTCGCGGGTCTACAAGCTCGAGCCGACGGCGGTGGAGTAGGCGCCGGCGCTCAGTTCATCCGCCGGGTTGCGTCCGGCAGGTGGAGGGAGAACTCCGGGATCTCGATGTCGAAGGTCTCGCCGCTCTCGCCGAGCATCTGGTAGCTGCCGCGCATCGCCCCCGATGGGGTCGTCAGCGGGCAGGAGGAGGTGTAGCGGAACGCCTCTCCCGCCTTCAGGGTCGGCTGCTCGCCGACCACGCCTTCGCCGTTGACCTCGCCCACCCGGTTGCGGGCGTCGGTGATGATCCAGTGGCGCGAGACGATCTGGGCGCTGGCCTCGCCGCGGTTTTCGATCTCCACCGTATAGGCCCAGACGTAGCGGCTGCGCTCGGGGTCGGACTGATCGGGCAGGTATTGCGGCCGCACCCGGACCGTGAAGCCGCGGGTCGTCGCCTCGTAGGCCGGCCGCCGCGGGCTTGGGGGATTGCGCATCAAGCCTTGTCCAGAGCCCGATCGAGGTCGCGCGCCAGGTCGGCGGCCCCTTCCAGCCCCACCGAGAGCCGCACCCAGCCGGGGGTCAGGCCGATCTCCAGCCGCTGCTCGTCGGTCATCGAGCGGTGGGTGGTGGTGGTGGGGTGGGTGGCCATGGAGCGGGCGTCGCCGAGGTTGTTGGAGATGTCCACCAGCGAAAGGGCGTTCAGGAAGTTGAAGGCGGCCGCCTGGGTCCCGAGGTCGAACGCGATGAGGTTGCTCCCGCCCAGCATCTGATTGCCGCCGCCGGTCATCTGCCGGCGCGCCACTTCGTGCTGGGGGTGATCGGCGCGGCCGGGATAGCGGCAGGCCCGCACCTTCGCGTGCGCCGCCAGGCGGTCGGCCAGCGCCGCCGCGGTGGTGGTCTGGGCCCGCACCCTGAGGTCGAGGGTGACGAGGCCGTTCAGCAGCACCCAGGCGTTGAAGGGCGAGAGCGCCGGGCCGGTATGGCGGATGAAGTCCTTGTAGGCTTCGTCCAGCAGCGTCGTCTCGCCCAACACCGCTCCGCCCAGCACCCGGCCCTGGCCGTCGATGTGCTTGGTGGCCGAATAGACCACGACGTCTGCGCCGAGGGTCAGGGGCTTCTGGAAGATCGGGGTGGCGAAGACGTTGTCCACCACCACCTTGGCGCCGATCTCGCGCGCCAGCGCCGAGACGGCGGCGATGTCGGTGATCTCCAGCAGCGGATTGGCCGGGCTCTCGATGAAGAAGAGGCGGGTGTTGGGTCGCACCGCCGCGCGCCAGGCGGCCGGGTCCGACGCCTCGACGAAGGTCGCCTCCACACCGAACCGCGGCGCCCAGGTGGCGAGGATCCAGCGGCAGGAGCCGAACAGGGCCTTGCCGGCGACGACATGGTCGCCCGCCTTGAGCAGGCCGGTGAGCGCCAGGTGCACGGCCGCCATTCCCGAAGCGGTCGCGCGGCAGGCCTCGGCGCCCTCCAGGAGCGCCAGCCGGTCCTCGAACATCTTCACGGTGGGATTGGCGTAGCGGGAATAGACGAACCCCGGCGCCTCGCCCTTGAACCGGGCGTCGGCGCTCTCGGCGCTTTCGTAGACGAAGCTCTGGGTGAGGTAGAGCGCCTCGGCCGTCTCGCCGAAGGGCGAACGCATGGCGCCGCCCCGCACAAGTCGGGTGGCCAGCTCCCAGTCCTTCGGATCCTCGCTCATGGTCCGCGCTCCAAAAAGGGGCGCATAGAAGGCGCCCCGCCGGGGCGGGTCAAGCGGCGAGGAGGTTGCAATACTCGCGTGGCTTGGCGAGTGTCGCCGGATGGCCGCCCCAGCCCCCGTCGCCGGCATCCTGCCGAGCCAGTCCATCGACGCCCTGGTGGCGGAGGGGGCGATAGCCGCCACCGCGCCCCTGACGCGCGATCAGATGCAGCCGGCGAGCCTCGACCTGCGCCTCGGCGAGCGGGCGTGGCGGGTGCGCGCCTCTTTCCTGCCCGGACTCGGGCGGCGGGTGGTCGACCGCATCGGCGACGTGGCCATGCACCAGCTCGACCTCACCAAGGGGGCGGTGCTGGAGCGCGGCTGCGTCTACATCGCCGAGCTCGCCGAGCGGCTCACTCTTCCCGAGGGCGTCTGCGCCCGGGCCAATCCGAAAAGCTCCACCGGCCGGGTCGACGTCTTCGTGCGCACCCTCACCGACCATGGGGCGACCTTCGACGACATCATCGAGGGCTACCAGGGGCCGATCTACCTGGAGATCGCCCCTCAGACCTTCTCCGTCCTGGTTCGCGCGGGAACCCGGCTCAACCAGCTGCGGCTGAAGCGCGGACGCGCGCAGACGCTTTCGGTGCGCAGCGTGGGCGTCGACCTCGACGCCGAGCTCGCCGGCTTTCGGGCTCGGCGACACGCGGGGGTCATCGACCTCGACCTCGAGGACGGCCACGATCCGCGGGACTTCTGGGAGCCGCTCAGCCCCCGGCGCGGCGAGCTGCTCCTCGATCCCGGTGAGTTCTACATTCTGGCGTCCAAGGAGCCCATCGAGATCCCGGTGCTGCAGGCCGCCGAGATGACCCCGATCGACCCCTCGGTGGGGGAGTTCCGGGTGCATTACGCCGGCTTCTTCGACCCCGGCTTCGGCACCCTCCAGACCGACAGCGTCGGCGCCCGCGGCGTGCTCGAAGTGAGAAGCCACGAGACCCCGTTCCTGCTGGAAGACGGCCAGACCGTGGCCCGGCTGGTGTTCGAGCCCCTGACCGAGCGGCCGGCGCGCCTCTACGGCGAGGACGGCTCCCACTACCAGCGCCAGGGCCTGAAGCTCTCCAAGCACTTCCGCCCCTGGCGGTAGGAGCCCGGCCCGCCTTGCCCCGGCGAAGGCTTCCGTTATGGTGCGCGGCCCGGCCGGACGGCCGCGAGCGGGCGTAGTTCAGAGGTAGAACGTCAGCTTCCCAAGCTGAATGTCGGGGGTTCGATTCCCCCCGCCCGCTCCAATGATTTCAAAGACTAAAGCGGCGGCCGGCGGGTGTGGAAGTCGGTGGCGCGCTGGAAGGCGCAGCCGGCGCGGATCAGGGCGGGTTCGGCAAGGCGCGGGCCGATGAGCTGGACGCCCACCGGCAAGCCCTGCGCGGTGAAGCCCGCCGGCAGGCTGAGGGTCGGGACCCCGGCCATGTTGAAGGGGGTGGTGAAGCGCATGAGCAGCCGGCTCAGCCGCGCCACGTCGTCGCCATGGGCTTCCACCGCCTCCCAGGTGGGCACGATCTGGCCGAGCCCCGGAGTGAGGATCAGGTCGACGTCCTGGAAGACCCGCTGCAGCCGGCCGCGGAACCGGTCGCGGGCCTGGTAGGCGCGCGCCACCGCCAGCGGATCGGCGGCGCGCCCGGCGTCCAGCATGGCGCGCAGGCGCG